>JBGUNA010000104.1:0-9558 GCA_045117135.1 Candidatus Limivicinus sp.
TTTGGTCTCCTTCGCTTTTCCTTTCAATATCTACGAAGCAAACCCGCTCTTGGCTTAACCAAAAGCGGGTTTGTCGACAATCTGAAATGACGAAGCTATTGCTTCGTCATTTTTATTTATGGGTGCATGCGGGGAATTACAGATTACAAAAGGCTTCGTAGGCGTCGCGCAGGGTTTGGAAGGCGCAGAAGCCGGGGCTTATCCAATGAAGGCGAACCGGGCGGGTATTATATCCTTTAAAAACAGACTCCCAGTTGGCAAACGATCCGGAGCCGATCGGATTACCCTGATAATCATAGTATGAGGAACGCCAGAACTGATCTCTGTATCTCCATGCTACGGGGAAAATACGGAGTTTCCCGTCTTCCAGGACAAGGCATTCGCCGAGCTCCTCGGCGCTTTCCATACTGCCGGTAATATTACGGAGAGCATAATATGTGGTGCCTGAGGGGTCCAGATAATAGGCATTTATCTGGGTAACAAGATCTCCCCAGTCTCTGAAAGCCGATTCCGGGATGAGATCCGGCGTGGCTGCATCCTGATAACTATCGGAGTCCGAATAAGTCATCATGAAGGAAGAGGTGATCCCGTTGCCGAGGCTGTTCAGGCCGGTAAAGCCGGAATTGACTTCCCAGATGCCGAGGGTAGTGCGGTTTCCGCTTCCGTAATTCTCCGCATAGATCACCTCAAGCCTGCCGTTATGGTCGAAATCCGTAACGGTAAAGAGAACCGGATGGACACTGCTCTCGACATACCAGAGGTCACGGTTGTCCAGGATCAGCTGAATCTGGGCATCTATGCTGGAGCGATCCGCATGGGGGAAATCCCCGTCACCAGGTTTTTCAACTGCCTGAGCGGCAGCCAGAAGGTCCTGAACATCGTGCAGCCCCATAGACCGGATCCTATCGGAAAAGACCCGATCCCGTTTGGCATTTTCGGCGCTGATGGTTTGCCATGCTTCGGATGCAAGGTCAACCCACAACGCGGGACGTACCGCAACGTTTTCATTGGCATTGTTAGCGCCATTCCAGGAGACGACGCCAGAACTGTCGACCGTTGTAGGATAGCCGGTATAGAGACCCTGCGTCCGCAGCCACCAGACACATCTGCCGTTTGGACGGTGGTGACCGGAATTCCCGGACGGATCGCCCCAGGCTTCACAGATTCTCGCTTTTGCAGAGGGGAAATAATGGTTTGCTTCGTCGGCAGAGAGGAGGAAAACCCGGTCTTCGGTGGGATTGCCGGGGTCTGAGTCATAAAACGGGTTTTTGTCCGCTGAAACCGTAGCAGGCAGAATCATTGCCTGTTCCTTTTCCGAAAAGGCACTTTCCAGAAACTCCCCGTTCAGCCAGGCGCGGAGACTGCAGTCTTCCCAGGTCCAGCCTTCGGAAGTTTCATCACGAAAAGGACGGAAAGACAGGGCGTATCGACTGACCAGCAGGAGACGAGTGCCTTCTTTTTCGAGGATAAGCCATTCCAGCGCTTCTCCCCCGTTGTAATACCCGTCCAGTTCCAGAGAACCGAGGACCAGGATGTCACCCACGTCCATATCAGAGCCGGAAGTAAAGGTGCGGGGCGTGTTGACTGGCTCGGTGACTTTATTGCCGCAGTAAAAACAGAATTTGCTTTCCGGTGGGATCTCTCTGCCGCAGGCGGAGCAGAAGAGCGCTTTCTCCGGAGCAGCGGACGCCGTGGCAAAGGACGGCAGCACTGCGGAGGAGAGCAGCAGAAGCGCGAGGAAGAGAGAAAGGGTGTGAAGGAGATTTCGTTTCATTGTTAATATCCTCCTTTAACGAAGAGAGTGATGAATTATGAATAACAGTATACGTTCTTTGCGCTAAAAATCAATACGGAAAAACCGGTGGTATGCGAGGAAGGTGTGTTGTTTACGCGGGGAGGATTGTGAAAACAATACTCATGTTTTGTAGAGGTGATATGCGGAGTGTAGAGGCAGGAAAGGGTTGAAATTTAAGGGGCTTAGCGATAGAATACAAAATAAATGTATCTTCCGTCTGTGGAGATATATTTTCTAATCAGAGAAAAGGAGATTCTTATGGGAAAGTTTTTGAAGGTGCTTGGCATTATTTTTATCATTTTAGGGATTTTGGGGTCGCTGGTTTTAGCAGCGGAATATGATTACAACAACCATTCCAGCTATTATCGTTCCAGCCCCAGCAGTGACAGCGTGATGATCTTCATAGCCGGAGCGGTGGCGAGTATCCTTCTGGGGTGCTGCGTATGGGGGCTCGGTGAAATCATTATAAAACTGCAGGAGATCGCAGCTAATACAGACGAAATCAGGAGAAAAATGTAAAAATCACCTGCATTTGAGCAGGTGTAGATCTGGTAAGCTTCAGTTTTTTACAGTAAATCCTGCTCCCCTGTCTGCGTGGGAAGCGAAGCATAAAAACGAGATATGGTTTTTAAGCCATACCTTTTTTTATTCGTACAGGATTTCAGGCGATCGGGGTCAGGTCGGGCATGTAGCACTCGCCGTATATCCCGTTGAGGAAATCTTTTACGCCGGTATTGGGGATGGAACTGTCCGGATTATCGAAGTTGCCGTATACCGTTCTCCCGTCAGGGCTTCTGCGGGAATCCGTTGTATGGTAGAGAGTCTGGCCGGAGCGGTCGCTGCTGTTCCCGGAGCGGAGGCCTTCCACAAAGTCAAGCTGCCCTCCGTGCACCTTCAGCATTTCATAGCTCGTATCGGAAGCGCCGTTTGATCCCATTCGGAAAAGGCGGTTATCCTTCATCAGGAAATAGCGGACTCTTGCTTCACTTACAAAAAGCAGAACAGGTTTGCCGTCGACAAGAGTGTCGATTTCAAACACCATGGGCGGGAAGTCGGGAGGATAGGAGCTCGACGGGTCAATGCCGGCGACGAGGATTTCTTCCACCCCGTCTCCGTCAAAATCAATCAGGGCATAGCCGACATGGTCATAGGCGTACAGCCACTCCGTGATTCTGTCTTCATAAGTCGGCCCGCGATAAAACCCGCCATCTGCCACAGCAGTTTTATACTTTTCAATGACGCTGCCGTAGGCTTCAAGGACTGTGGCAGGATCCATCGGTGCGGGGAGCTCAGCATTCACTTTCAGGCTTTTGATAAAAGCGAAGGCATCCTCCTTACTGACGGAAAAATCCGGGTTTTCAAACATGCCGAGCAGCATGATGTTCTTTCTCATCACGCCGGCCAGGGCAATTTTAGTTGCAGAGTCTCCGGTGTCCAGCGTCCCGGAAGTGATGAGATAGGCTGCGCCGTCGATTTCACCAAAATCAAACGGTTCAACATCGTCCATATAAGGCACAGTGGTATCCAGCATCATAATAAGGGTTTCCATCTCCCCCGCCTTTTCGGAATCCACAGGGGGGTCGAGAGCAGCCAGATCTCCCAGGGAGATAATGCTGATTCCGTCATTTTTACGGGCCATAATTCTGTTCTCTTCCACGGTTATCTCCGAATAGTCCCCTTCAAACCCGAAGGTAAACCAGCCCATGGTGTAGGTCTTCTCCTCCTCGGCGAAGGCTGCTGCAGAGCTGAGCAGCAGAGACAGGACAAGGATCAGAATGATCATTTTTTTCATAGTGTTTCTCCTTATACGCTGGTAGGTGGTAAATGCTTTTGCTTGGAAAGGAACGTTGTACTTTGCAAACACATATCCGTCCGAGCAATAATATGAGATTGTACGGAAAAATAGTGCCTTACCTGGCAGGGTCAGCACTATTGCTCGGAGAACTGCAGCCCACTCATTTGCAGCGGTGGAGTGAAGAATACGGGTACGACTTTATGCCTGCATTACTTAATATATGCACTGTAATCAGAGTCAGAAGATTTGGGATTGGGGTCAATAGAAAAGGCATTTGATTTGATCAGATATTTGCCCATGTCAATCAGGTCAGAAAGTTCTCCTGTGTGAATATGAGTGTCCCAGCCTGTCATATGGTTCCCGGCAAGGTCAATATACTCAAATTCAAAAGATGCCGTTTTTACATTCAGGAGAGCTTTGAAAAATGCTTCCTGCACAGTTCCGCCGAAGACATATCCGGCTCCGTTATTTCCCCAGCCGAGATTGTCAAAGCAGTATTTCGTCCCGTTAATATCTGCCCGGAAACCGGTCACCTGAAAATTCTCGCGCGTCGCAGGATCATAATAATAAACTCTTAACTCCGGCCCCCAGCCTTCATCAACATAGTTACTGAAGAGAAGGGAATAAATCATAATTCTGGCATTGGAATACTGCTTGATGTAATGGCCCTGAAGATTCCAGTCGCTAAAAGAATCCTGCGTGTACTTTGTACTGTTCTGGAAAACAGATTTATCAAACTTCCCTGCCGCACCGGCTCCCGGTAATGACAGCGCTGCAAGCAAAACAACACAAAGCAGGAATGAAATCAGTTTCTTCATCTAAAAGATACCTCCATTTGTTTTAAATTTTTGAAATAAAGATATTTTATTCTATCATATCAATATTTATAATGCAATGTTTACTTACCTGCGATATCGGAAAAAAGTGCCGGTATTACCAGGATGTGTGACAGTAAGTAAAAAAGGAATAATTCCTTATTCCTGCCGTCACACTTTTCGTTTTCCCTTTTTCAGAGAGGAAAAAGCGGCGCTTTTCAGTATTTTCAGAACAAAAAAGTACTCAGATTTGCTCATTATTAAGCAATTCTGAGTACTTTGGCGCAGTAGGAGAGATTTGAACTCTCGCGTGCTTTTTACACACCTACTCCCTTAGCAGGGGAGCCCCTTCGGCCTCTTGGGTACTACTGCAAGCCGCTCGAATAAGATACCACAACAGGGTAGCCTTGTCAAGGAAAAATTGCAGGCAGAGGCCAGAAAATGCTCTTCCCTATTCAGCGGAGTGATGCCAGACTGGATTCAAGATACCTGCGGAGATTGGTGATCAGGGCGGACGCCTGGTCTTCTTTGCGGCAGAGGAGATTCAGGGCAACCTGGAATTCCGGTTCCAATGGGACTGCTGCGACCCCGAAGTATTCCGCAAACGACACCGGCCCCAGGGCATAACCCTTCCTTCGCTGCACGAGTGCCATAACGGCGTTTATATCATCTGCCCGCAGAACCCGCGAGACCTGCACCCGGTTTTCCTCACACATACGTTTCATCTCCATGTCGTCTCCTGAACCGATGGGACCGCAAACAGCCGTCTCTCCGTCGAGCACCTGAAACGGAAGATGAGGTGCAGCGCTGAGAGGGTCCAGCCTTGACATGAGGATGCACTGCGGTTCCGTCATCAACGGAAAAACAGCTATCTCTTCCGCGAGGGAAGCAATCTGATTTTCATAAAGGCGGCCGATAGCGATGTCAGCCCGGTGGGATTCAATTGCCTCGGGGAAGTTTTCATTCATATCGGTAATGACACTGAAGCTGACATCGGGATATCCGTCAAAGAAGCTTACCACCGGTTCAAACAGGCTGTTCGAACGTGCACGCACACCGAACCCGATGCGAATGCTGCGATATTGCAGATTCTTCAGCTCGGCACTGTTCTGCTGCAGCTTACGCCAGGCTTTTACAACCGGCTCGGCATAACGGCAGAACTGCTCCCCTGCCTCAGTAAGTTCAGTACCACGTGCCGTGCGCCGGAAAAGGACGCAGCCAAGCTCGGTCTCGAGCGCTTTGATCTGCTCGGAAAGGGCGGGCTGTGAGATAAAGAACTGTTCCGCCGCACGCGATATGCTGCCGCGTTTTGCAATTTCACATACATACTGAACCTGGGCGATGGTCATGATTTTCTCACCCCCTCTTGAGATATAAGGAAAACTTATATCCTTATTATAGCATTCTATTTCCGGTATTGCAACAAATACGGTAGAATATTGGTATTCCAAATCCAACAATACGCGAGACGGAGGGTGAGAGTATGGAAAAGCACTTGATGTCCGGCAATGAGGCGATTGCAAGAGGTGCCTATGAGGCCGGGGTAAAGGTATGTTCCGCATACCCCGGAACGCCGAGCACTGAAATCTTTGAAAACCTGCCCCAGTACAAAGATGCGCTGTACTGTGAGTGGGCGCCGAATGAAAAAGTTGCGACGGAGGTAGCCTACGGGGCTGCCATCGGTGGGGTGAGGAGTCTGTGCGCCATGAAGCACGTGGGGCTGAATGTAGCGGCAGATCCGCTCTTCTCGGCAGCCTACAGCGGCGTTAACAGAGGGTTTGTGATTGTGACGGCAGATGACCCGAGCATGCATTCCTCCCAGAACGAGCAGGATAACCGTTATTATGCAAAAATGGCCAAAGTGGGGCTTATAGAACCGTCGGACTCCCAGGAGTGCAAAGACTTTATGAAAGAGGCTTATGCCATTTCTGAGCGTTTCGACATGCCTGTGCTCTTCCGCACAACGACGCGGATTTCTCATTCGAAGAGCCTGGTGACCTTTGGAGAGCGAGAAGAGGCGGAACCGTTTACTTATACGCGCAACGTGCCGAAATACAACTGTGCCCCTGCCAACGCCTACCGGAATCACCCCAAAGTGGAGAAGAATCTCGCCGCACTGGTAGAATACAGCAATGAATGCCCGCTGAACCGCATGGAGATGCGGGACACAAAGGTTGGTGTGATTACTGCCGGGATTGCATATCAGTATGCAAAGGATGTATTCCCGGAAGATACGTCCTTTCTGAAGCTGGGGCTGACGAATCCCCTGCCGATGAAGCTGATCAGGGAATTTGCAGCAAGCGTGGAGAAGCTCTATGTGATTGAAGAGCTCGAGGGCTTCATGGAAGAGCAGATCAAAGCAGCAGGTATCGACTGCACCGGCAAGGAGCTCGTGAGCAATCTGTATGAGCTCAATCCGCAGCGGCTGCGGGAGATGCTTTTCGGAGAGAAGCCGGAAGTGAAGGAGCTGCCGGTGAAACCGGTGAGCCGCCCGCCTGCTCTCTGTCCCGGATGCCCTCACAGAGGCTTCTTCTACACGATGTCAAAGGGGAAGGATTTTGTGATTGCCGGGGATATCGGCTGCTATACACTGGGCGCGGCAGCGCCTCTCAGCGCCATGGACACCTGCATCTGCATGGGCGGAGGCTTTTCCCTGGCGATGGGCATGAGCAAAGCCTTTGAAGCCACCGGGCAGAAGAAAAAGGTATTCGGCGTACTGGGTGATTCTACCTTCTTCCACAGCGGGATGACCGGTGCAGCAGAGATATTATACAACAAAGGCAACGTCATTCCTGTGGTTTTGGACAACCATATCACAGGCATGACAGGTCACCAGGACAACCCGGGAAGCGGATATACGCTGCAGGGCGAACTGGCAGACGCGATTAAAATTGAAGATGTGCTGCACGCCTACGGCTATGAGAATGTCATCATCGTTGACCCGCAGGATCTTACCGCGATGCAGAAAGCCGTAGATGACGCTCTGGCCTCAACCATACCGGCAGCTATCATCACACGGCGGCCCTGTCTGCTGATCAAAAGGATAAAGCATGACAGAGGCCTCTGTGTGGTGGACGAGGACAAGTGCATCGGCTGCCGGAAGTGCCTGACAGTAGGCTGTCCTGCCGTGATGGTGAAGGACAGAAAGTCGCGTATCGATGCGACACAGTGTGTAGGCTGCACGGTGTGTGCACAGGTATGCCCGGTCGGCGCCATCAGCAGAAAGGAGTAAAAGCAGATGAAAACCAGAAGCGCAATCCTTGTGGGAGTAGGCGGACAGGGTGCCATCCTGACTGCTAAGGTTTTTGTGAACGGGCTGATGAAAGCCGGATACGATGTTAAGATGTCGGAAGTGCACGGAATGAGCCAGCGAGGCGGAAGCGTCTCGACACAGGTACACTGGGGTGACAAGGTGTACTCCCCTGTCATCGGTGAGGGTGCGGCAGATCTGATGGTCGCCTTTGAGAAGATGGAAGCCGTGCGGTATGCACGCTTTCTGAAACGGGACGGTGTTGCAGTGATTAATGACTATGCAATGCCATCCTCGACAGTTGCTGCCGGGCTGGAGGTGTATCCGGACGGGTGCCTGGAGGCGATGGAAGCGGCTTTCAGGTGCTCTACACTTGATGCCGAGCAGATTGCCCTGGAGCTTGGTAATGTGAAATGTGCAAACATCGTGCTTTTTGGCGCGATGACAGAGGCACTCGAAGCTGAGCTCAACGGAATTGACTGGGAAGAGGTTATCCGGGAGACCGTGCCTGAGAAATATGTGGAGCTGAATCTGAAAGCATACCGGGCCGGGAGAGAAGCGGCAAAGAAATAAGCACGTTGTAGCGTTTCGTTTGTGGTATAAAGAAATGGCGCGGAAGGAAACTGCGTACCTCACGGGTACAGGTCCTTCCGCGCTATTTCTTGAATAAGCAGAATTATCGTAAATAAACGTAAACTCAAAGGGGCAATCGGTGCATGGATCATTTGTCAGAAAATATGATGCCTATTTGACTTTTCTCATGATCTCCGTCGCTTCCCACACGCAAAGAATAAAAACCAGCACGAGAAATGCGACAGAACGCCGGACAGCGCCTGTCAGCCAGAAAATGCCACTCACAACAGGTGCCAGAGCGAGAACCGCAACTGCCTTACCATAACGGGCAGCGTAGGCTTCTTTATCCTGAATTCTGGCTTTATCTGCTTGAACAATCAGGGAGAAATTCTTTGTTTTAACTAGAATCAAGCTGTATAGCAGCAATGCTCCTGCAACACTGAACATCAGCACTGCATATCCGTAATCCATATTGACGGCTCCATTTTTTCATTTTCTACAGGGTATTTTATCAGATCGTACAGTAGTCAGCTAGAACAAACAACCCTGTATTGGTTATTCTTCAGAAAGCATATCACAGATCAGGCTCTCGGAGCGTTCTCCATAAAGAGCATCGCCTGCGTCATTTCATCTGCTACACCGGTAACTGATACGCCGACCTTATTCTGGAATTTAGTCACAGCTGCCACGGTATTATCCCCGTATACACCGTCAGCCTTGTCGTTTGTCAGGTAGCCAAGATCTATCAGCCTCTGCTGAAGGGCCTTCACGGATTCTCCGTTTGACCCATTCCAGAGCGGTGAATATTTACTGGGATCCGGAGTGGGTTCGGGCGTCGGTTCAGGGGTAGGTTCAGGAGTCGGAGCCGGGGTTGGCTCGGGCGTCGGAGCAGGAGTGGGCTCCGGAGTCGGCACAGGAGTCGGAGTCGGGGTTGGCTCGGGCGTCGGAACGGGTGTAGGCGCAGGGGTAGGTTCCGGCGTTGCAGTTGTAAACAGGAGAGACAACCCTGGGATTGGAATGGACGGTATTTGCACTTTCAGCGGAGAGAGCAGGCAGATGGAAAAGAAAAGAGCCAGCAAAACATAAAAAAACCGTAAGATCTTTTTCATTTTTATCTCCTTTCCTGAGAATAGCAGTCGATTGGTATTGTGGTGTTATTATTTTACCCACTTCTCGCTGCGATGTCAACAGAATATCCCTAAAAGAAAAAATTCCAAGACATTGAGTCTTGGAACTTTTCTTGTGGTGGAGATAAGCGGGATCGAACCGCTGACCTCTTGAATGCCATTCAAGCGCTCTCCCAGCTGAGCTATACCCCCAGGTTGCCTCA
>JBGUNA010000105.1:0-5519 GCA_045117135.1 Candidatus Limivicinus sp.
TGCAGAAGAGGCTCTGCCTCCTTTTGCGCGTTATTTTCAGATTTTATTTTGAATCGAATATTCTGCTGCTTGTGCAGTAGACACTAAGATATTTATTCGATTCAGGCATAAGAATACTCCGGCTGTAGAATTGCCGGAGTTTCAAATAGTGCACAACAGGCAGCCGAAGCTGCCTGTTGAACATAGGATACTATTTAAATAGGATTCTTCGGAAATTTCTGTCAGACGGAATCTTCTTCCGTAAGCTTCTCGATATCTTCTCCGGTACCGGCAACAGCTTCTTGTTCTGCCTTCTTTTCCAGCTTGTTCATGAAAATCGGAGAAAGGATACCAACAATGCACAAACCGATCAGCACCCAACAAACAACGGAGGAGAAGAGAACCTTGACATCACCGCGGGAAGTTCGAAGCGCATTTCTGAGGCCCTTTTCGCCGATTGGCCCAAGGATCAGAGCAAGCACCACAGCAGCAGTGTTCAGGTCAAACTTGCGCATCAGGTAACCCAGAATACCAAACGACAGCATAACAACGATGTCCATAATATTCTTGTGGATAGCGTAGGAACCGACAAAGCAAAGCACCGTTACGCACGGGATCAGGATGGCATCACTCAAGCGGGAGATCTGTGCAAAGCCGCGGCAGCCAAGAAGGCCGATACCCAGCATAAAGAACTGGACCAGCACAAAGCCCGCAAAGAACGTATAGGTCATTGTAGCATACTTGCCGAAGAGCTCCGGGCCGGGGGTCAGGCCCTGGATAATGAGGCCGCCCATCAGCACTGCCGTGACAGACTCGCCCGGAATACCAAGTGTCAGCGTTGGGATCAGGGAGCCGCCTGTAACGGCGTTGTTTGCTGCTTCAGAGCCCGCCACTCCTTCGATAGAGCCTTTACCGAACATTTCCTTATGCTTGCTGAACTGTCTGGACGTGTTATACCCCAGGAAGCAGGCAATCGAGGCACCTGCACCGGGCAGAATGCCGATCAGGTTACCGATAATCCAGGAACGGAAAATAGTAGGCCGTAGGATACGCCGTTCCTCACGGGTCAGGCTCATCTTGTCGGTGAACTTCGTCGCCTGTGCACGCTCTTTTATCTTCTTCTCTGCAAGGATAAACACCTGGCTCATGGAGAAGAGGCCGATCAGTGCACAGGTTGTGTTGATGCCCTCGGCAAAATAGCTGCTCGGCATGAAGCGCTTAACGCCGGAGATCGGGTCCAGACCTATGGTGGAGATCAGCAGGCCCAGTGCACCGGACATCAATCCTTTGATAACGGACTTGGATGAAACACCTGCAATAATCGTCAGGCCGAAAATGCTCAGCCAGAAGTATTCCGCCGACATGAACTTCAGCGTCAGTTTTGCCAGCAGCGGAGCAAAAAAGTACAGTGAAATACAGCTCAGAAGGCCGCCCCAGAAAGAGGCATAGCACGCTGTGAAGAGCGCTTTGCCCGCCTGGCCGCGCTGTGTCATCTGGTAGCCTTCAATCGCGGTGGCCGCAGACGCCGGAGTGCCTGGTGTGTGGATCAGGATCGCAGAAATCGATCCGCCGAAGATGGCGCCGCAGTAAATGGCACCGAGGACAATCAGCCCGGTTTCAGGCTTCATGGTAAACGTCATGGGGAGCATCAATGCAACGCCCATTGCTGCAGAGAGGCCTGGCATACAGCCGATGACGATACCCATAGCAACACCGCCGGCCATCATCAATAGGTTGATCGGACTCAGGGCATTGAGAAAGCCTCCGCCCATCAAAGATAATGTTTCAAGCATAATTCTCAATTCCTCCCATCACTTGTTCAGGGCTTTCATGACCGTGCCGACAGGAAGCTTTACGCCAAGGAACTTCTGGAAAGCGAAGTAGATCAGACCGACAATCACAACTATCGCGACGGCTGCGTAGAGAGGCGGAACCTTTAGATAGAGCAGCACCGCCGCCATAAAGACAACTGTCGGAATATAGAAGCCAAAGAAGTGTATCGCCACCAGATAAAGGATTGTCGCAATCAGGCATACAAAGAACTGAGCCGCTTGAAAATCCTTAAAGACTTCATTGACTCCGCTCTCAACGCCGTATTTTTTCGCCGCGACCAGCATCTGGATCAGATAGAGTGTGGTCAGGCCAAAGAGCAGAATGATGGTGAATCGCGGGTAGGTCTGGCTGGATGCTTTCAGCTTGGTCATATGATAATAGAAAAAGCCACAGACGGCGTACATGAAAACTACGACGCCTATGTCTGTTTTTTTCATTTTCAAGGGATAACCCCTCCTTTCATCGCCTGCATTTCAAGGAAAGGGCAGGAAAAAACCCTGCCCTTTCTGAAAATTTGTGTTAAGTAACCGATAAAAACTGTTATGTGAGAGATTAATAATCCTCATACCAGAAGCCTTCTGCAAGGCTCTCAGCAAACTCCTGCTGCTGGGCAATCAAAGCGGCCGTTGCTTCGGCATCTTTGAAATCAGTGGCCATACCGGCCTGCTCGGCAGCTTCCAGATACTCAGGATCTTCCATAGCGGCTTTGAAAGCAGCCTCATAGAATGCGACAACTTCTTCGCTCACGCCGGCAGGTGCAACAAGGCAGCGGGAAGAGCCGAGCCAGCTGTCATAGTAGCCGAGCTCTTTCAGCGTCGGAACATCGGGGAGCTCGGGGAGACGCTCATCGTTGAATACAGCGAGGATGCTGTATTCGGATTCCTGACCCGCAATATCTGCAAGTTTTACAACGGCAAAGTCCGCCTCAGCACCGCGAAGGCTCAGAAGCTGGTCAGCTGTGCCGCCCTGAGGAATGTCGATGTAAGTGAAGTCAGCAGAATTTGCAAAAGCCTGCGCACCAATGTGGTTGGAAGCCTGCGGACCGTTGGTGGAAGCCTTAACTCTGAAGTCTTCTTCCTTGGCATAGTCTACAAGAGACTGGAGATCCGTGAAGCGGTCATCGCCTGCACGTACGATAACAATGGAAGTCTCGGTGACATGGTTGCAGATAGCTGCAAAGCTGTCAACCGTATAGGTTCCCATCTCATTAACGATAGAGCTGCTGAAGTTAGGCAGATTGACGAAGCCGATTGTCTGGCCATCGGGGTCTGCTGATGCCAGATTGGACCAGCCAATGGATCCGGAACCGCCTTCAATATTCTCGATAACAAGTGTCTGGCCTACGTATTTTTCTGCATATTTTGCGAGGATACGTGCTGTGTTGTCGGTACCGGAACCGGCTTTGTAGGAAACGATAATGGAAACCGGGCCGTTCGGTGCCCAATCAGCGGATGCAGCAGCTGCCAGCGCAAAAACGAGGCAGAGTGCAAGGGCAAGTGCAAGAATTTTTTTCATGTCTTTTCTATCCTTTCTATATTTTGTCTGTTTACAGACTCTGGTTTTATTTTACCATCACTTCCGGATTATGACAAGAGTGTAAATCTGTCCAGGCACATTTTTTATTTGATTTTAATCCGACAATCCATTATAATCACATCAGATTTTTTTGGGAGGGATGTGCTATGCCCGGTCCTGGACCCGGCCTTGGCCCGAGGGGTGCCCGAGGCTTCCTTACGGAAGAGGAAAAAGCCAATATGCCCAAAGTTACATGGGGTCTGCTCAGTCGGATTCTCGGGTATCTGAAACCGTACTGGCTGCAGTTCCTGTTCGTTTTTGTCTCTATTCTGCTCTCCGCAGTCATCGGTCTTTACCCTTCTATCATTACCGGTAAAATCGTCGATGCACTCGGATCTGACAGTACTACGCTGCGCTATTTGATTCAGCTGATTCTTCTCGCATTTGCAACTCTCACCGTTTCACAGATCATCGGTGTCCTTGAAAACTACATAAACGCCTGGATTTCTCAGCGGATCATCTTCGATATGAAGAACCAGATGTTTGATCATCTTCAGCACATGCCGCATGCTTTCTTTACGGGGGAAAAGCAGGGTGATATCATTACCCGCATGAATACCGATATCAGCGGTGTCAGCACTGTTATTTCCAACACCCTTTCCAGTATTGTCAGCAATGTCGCAACCGTTGTTACTACGCTTGTCGCACTCTTTACAATGAGTTGGCGGCTGGCAATCATCGGCATTATCGTCATCCCGCTCCTTGTTCTCCCTTCGAGAGCTGTCGGACGGACGCGTTTTCAGCTGCTTACGGAGAGCCAGGAGAAAAATGATGAGATGAACCAGCTGATCAATGAAACCCTGAGCGTCAGCGGTTCCCTTCTGGTCAAGTTGTTTACCCGTGAAAAAGAGGAATACGACAAATTTGTCAGTGTCAACGAAGAGGCCACGCAGATTGCCATGCGAGAGCAGCGAAGCGGCCAGTGGTTCCGTGTCATCATGGGGATGTTCACACAGGTTGGGCCGCTTCTCATCTATTTCGCCGGTGGTGTTTTCATTATCAAAGGGCTTGATCCGACTCTTAAAATCGGTACCATAACTGCCACAGTCGCACTTGTCAACCGCTTGTACAGGCCGGTGGAATCACTCCTTAATATCCAGGTTAATTTTACCCGTTCTCTCGCCCTCTTCACCCGCATCTTCGACTATTTCGATATGATCAATCCCATTGTCAATCCGAAAAACGGGTATAAACCGGATGTGGAGAATCTTGATATCAACTACGTGCATGTCTCTTTTTCCTACGATCCGGAGAAGCCTCTCCTCACGGATATCGACTTTACCGTTCCTCACGGGAAAATGTATGCGATCGTGGGTCCGTCGGGCTCGGGAAAATCCTCAATCGTAAATCTCCTGCCGAGGCTGTATGACGTTAATGGCGGAGCTGTACGAATCGGGAAATACAATGTCAAAACAATAGATTTGGAATACCTGCGCGACTGCATTGGCATGGTAACCCAGGAAACATATCTTTTCAACGGGACCATCCGCCAGAACCTACTTTATGCCAGGGAAGATGCCACCGAGGAAGAGATTGAGAACGCCTGCAAGATCGCCAGCATTCATGACTTTATCGTCAACCAGCCAAACGGCTATGATACCGAAGTGGGCAATCGTGGTTTGAAGCTCTCCGGCGGTGAAAAGCAGCGTCTCTCCATCGCTCGTGTCATTCTGAGGAATCCGAAGATCCTGATCCTGGATGAGGCAACTTCTGCGCTCGACTCGATTTCTGAAAATGCTATTCAGGATGCTCTTGACCACCTGATGGAAGGCCGTACCAGTATTGTAATCGCTCACCGGCTTTCCACAATCCTCAAAGCAGATCGGATTCTTGTTGTCAGTGGTGGCGTCATTGCAGAGCAGGGTACACACGAGGAACTTCTTGCCCTCGGTGGAATATATAAGGAACTATACGAAACGCAATTCCGCCTTGTGCTTGATATGGAAGCCTCCCATTCTTCCTGATTCAGCAGAAACTTTTCGATTTCTTTCATATTTTTCTTGACAAATGCGAGTCCCCGGTGGTATATTATTCGAGCATTCGACATGCGCGAGTGGTGGAATTGGCAGACTCGCTAGATTCAGGTTCTAGTGTCCACTCCGGACGTGCGGGTTCAAGTCCCGCCTCGCGCA
>JBGUNA010000106.1:0-3442 GCA_045117135.1 Candidatus Limivicinus sp.
TGCGTTCTATGTAAACAACGACGGCACAGTATTGGTAAGATACAATGACAATCTCAGAGTTGGCTATTACTTTGATTACAGCGTCGGCGAAAACGGGGAACTGATTGTGTATAAAGACGGCGACCCCATCTTCACCGGAGTAACGAATGACGAAGGCATGCTTACCGATCTCGACGGTAATATGTGGTTCCTCCAGGACTGAAACAATAAAATAATAAGGAATCCGGTTAAATGGTCCGGCTTCCATGAACCTACAGGCAGTGATAACACGACGATCACAGGCCTGTAGGTTTTTTTATTGGAATTTCATTTATCTCAGTCGAATTTCATTTCTTAAAAGATATCCAAAATTATGTTAAGTATTCCGGGTAATTTATACCGTATGTGGTAGTATGAAATAAGAGGATATTGGATACCTTGTTTTACTGTAAAAAGAGTAGACATATAGCAATTTACATAAAAGCTTTTAAGAAAACAAATCTGAGCTGTATCAGCTTTATGCTGTTAAATCTCAGGCTCGTTCGAAAAGGATTCCCGATATACCGGCAGAACACGTTTCCAAAAGATCCACCCATTTATAATGAGCAACACGGCAAAAACACTTCTGGCGATCCATTCGGGGCAGAGAAGGCTGATTCCGTTCATATCGCCTCCCCCGAAGAAACCGCACAGTATGCTTAAATACAGCGGATCAAGCAGCAAAAGAGCTATGGTAATGTAGTACATGACCGCCCGGAAAAGCTTGCTTTTTTTGCGGCTTATTCTTCCCGTCAGTGCTGCAAGCACAATTCCTGCAAATAAGGTTGCTGTTGCTCCTGCAATGCAGAAAAGAGCCATTTGCCCATCGGTCATCCGTTCTGCGTAAACATCAATCTGCATGCCGATTCCCATAAAACGAATTTGCCTGAATGCGCCTAAGAGAACTGCGCATAGCAAATGAGCTCCTTCGTGAACAGAATAATAGGCTGCTGCTGCCGCCAGAATACCAATATACTGACGCGCCTGTCTCATAAGTCTTGTGTTCCTTCCTTTGAACCGGCGTACTGCCGGCCACAACCGCTGCACATACCTGTGTGGACACAAATGAGGCCACCGCAGGCAGAACAGGTCCACTGCTTCTGCTCGCGCTCCAGAAAAGCGGCCATCCCCGCCTCCCGGATGAACCGCAGATTCTCCAGCGGGGATTCGCGGAGCGGGTACTGCGATCCGTACCGGGTCTCCTTTTCCATGACGTCGGCGCAGGGAAAATCCGGGCACTCATCGCAGAACGAATACCCGTTCGCCTTTCTCTTTTCGCACAGAATGATGCCGCATCTCTCTGAACAAAACTCCGGCTTATTGTCGTTTGGGCCACGGCATCCGGCACAGCGGCCGGTCTCAACCAGTGCACGCTTGCAGATGCTGCAGTCCAGCCCGCATGGGGCAATCATATCCGCAATGAACATTCCTTTCAGGCCTCCTTACTTGTCCCGGTCGGTTGATCGGCAATACATGATCTCACAGTCACCACTGTCGGTAAAGCGCTCGATCTCATATGCCAATCTGCCTTCCTGATAAATCTTTTCATATATCTTCCCAAGATCCGCTGTCCGTCCCTGAACCGTAATCCAGCCCATATCCGGCAGTGTCACGGTCCGGTCCGCTCCGCCGACCTCCCCGTCGATTAAGCCAATGACATACTCAATAGATCGTTCCTTCCAGCCATAACCGAGCCCCTGCAGGTTCACCCGGCCATACTTCGCCGCAAGCTCATCCCAGAATGCCCCGATCATTTCGTATTGCTGATCGTTTTCCGTGGAAAAAGTCCTGCCGATCCCCTTAAACAGCATTGTTATTTCCTTTCTGCCGCAGCACCCGTTTGCTAGTCATTCATATTGTTTGCCCTGATTACGTCCATATACAGAAGAGTGACCTTACGATCACTAATTATAGTGAACGAAAGGTCGCTTGTCAAGTCCTTACGTTATTCTTTACATTCCATTCTTCCCTGTGCCTTTAAGAAGATGTCCGTCACAAGCCTTTTTGTATTCGCTTCTTTCAAGGGTGAAAAATAAGTCAAAAATCTTCTTTATCTGTGTGACAGTTGTGTGATAGACAGCGTGTTATACTGTGCCCGTAATCAAGAGAAAAACAAATCAGCCCAAGAGGCTAAAATAAAAAATGAAAAAAAGGAGATAAAAAAATGAAAAATCTTGAAAATGTAAAGGCACTCAACGATATGGAAATGGCAAAGGTTGCCGGCGGAAACTTCTTCGCCGATTTGGAAGAGGTTCTGAGGCAAATCTTCGCAGATAAAAAGCCCACGCAGCAGGACAATCCGACCTCGCCGGAGCATCTCACGCGCCGTGGAAAATGCTGATACCGGCATCTGCCGATAAATCCTGTTTTTGATTGTACGGACAGTGGTCAGAATGATGATCACTGTCTGTACATTTTTTTAGAGAATTCTCCGTCTTTGATTTTTGGATTACTCAGTAACGATCTCCCCGGTCCAGTCTGTTATGCCTCCGAACTCATAGATGTTCGTGTAACCCATGTCGAACAGTTTCTGTGCTGCCTGCTTGCTGCGGTTTCCGCTCCGGCAGTAGACCAGAATAATCTGATTCAGATCCGGGAGCTCCTCCGGCTGATCTTTATTGATGCTTTCATTGGGAATCAGGATCGCCCCCGGAATATGTCCGGCATCATATTCATCCTGCCTGCGCACATCCACGACAACATGCCCGTCATCCTTTTCCATCATTTCTTTGGCCTGTTCCTGCGATATTTGCTTATAGCTGTTGAGCATGCCATCGCCATCCATCACTTGATCGCGTGAAGCGCATCCGGTAAGGAGAAACAGAATGGCAGCAAAAAACAGAATGGTATTCTTTTTCATAATCTATATCCTTTTACTGGTTTTTCCGCACTGAAATCAATGGAAAAATCACATGGGTTGTTTTCTCTGCTCGGAAAGCCATTGCCACACAGACAAGTTTTCATCGACGCATTCATTGTTGAAAAAATAGATCCATGACCAGTGGCCGTAATACGGATACGGTTTTCCGTCTTTTTCATACTTGCTGGAAGTATCATGGACATCTGAAAAAACAGTAACATCCAGAGTTGAGACCATTTTAACATATAACATTATCATGTCAATAATATACGGAGGAAGACACAGACACGGTTCTCTTGTCTTGAGGAACTGCTCAATTACTTTAAGACACAGACACGGTTCTTTTGTCTTGCTGTTCTCTGCAGAAGATGAACATGGTTACCCCTCAGGACACAGGCATCCCTTTGTCTTTAAAATTATTTTTATTTTTCTCTTTTTATGTGACAGTTGTGTGATAAACCCTGTGCTATACTTGCGCCACAATCAAAAATAAAGGAGATAAATAAAAATGAAAATCGAAACCAGCAAGAGTGTTCTGAAAGTATGCGGAGTAATTGATATGAT
>JBGUNA010000107.1:0-4112 GCA_045117135.1 Candidatus Limivicinus sp.
AGGAGCGTTGGCAAATGTTTCCTTCCGAGCCGGAGGTATGCACTCAGAGCGTTGCCCCGGCACAAAAGCAGTTCTTACAAGCTGCGATAGCACATCCTGCACATCATGGTATCTTGCTGTCAGCGTCTCGAACTCCCCTGCTTTCAGAAGCCGTCTTGCTTCATCAAGATTCTCCATATGATTCTTCGGCAGATTCTGAAGCTGTATCCGCTTGGAGGCAAACCGGCCTGTCCGGTTGGCGCCGTAAAACTGGAAGAGCCCTCTCACCCGGCCGTCGGCATTCACGGATGCCTGCATAGCCTGATACTTCTTGACGGAGGATTTGGAAAGCTGCTGTCTGATCAGAAGCGCCTGACGAACCACGTCCGACAACTCCCCTTTCAGGAGCTTTTCCACTTCCTTCTTCCCGAGGGAGTTAACCGTCACCCTCTGCTCCTGCAGCCACCACTTGAGTTGGGAAACGGAATTCGGGTTTTGCAGCCCGGTGAGCTTTTCAAGTTCTTCCGTCAGCTCCTGCGTAGCCGCCTCATTGAGCCGGATTGCGTTTCTGACAAGCTGCCTGTCAACGGCAATCCCTCTGTCGTTGATCCTCTCGGAATCCCAAAACTCCTGCCAGACAAACTCCGGCACCGGCCAGGGCGAGAGCTTTTCACAGATCTCGATCTCTGCCTCCACATCCCGCTTGCAGTATTCGCAGAACATCTGCCATTCCGGATCAGATCGCATCGGCAGGAAGGATGAGGATTTGCAGAATTTGCGGATCAGGGCTTTGCCGGTTTCCAGCTTTCCCTGCTGCAGGTGCATCACCTCACTGACCTTCTCAAGGCTCATGGACAGCCCCAGATAAGCACCCCAGGTCATGACGCATTTGAACTGCTCCGGTTCAATAAACGTATTAGCCGGGTAGCCCAGGAACTTCGACAGGCAGACCCTCTCAAAATTGCAGTTGTAGGCCCACTTCGTGACCTTTCTGTCCGTCAGTGCCCGGAGGACCTCCAGCGGGATCAGCTCATAGTGTGCGATATCCGCGATTTCAACCGGACCTCCGTCCACACTGTATGCGAGGAGAAGGATTTTGAAATCCCTCGCCTCCGCATACTTGTAAACACCGGCAGCTGCCAGATCAACCGAAGACGCAGTCTCCAGATCGATAAACAAATCCTTCATAACTTTTCCGCCTTTCTCCGTGACCTGCCCTCAGAAGGGCAGATCAATTTCATCCTCGTCCGGGAGCACCTGGAAGTCATCCCTCGCCCGCTGACTAAAGCCGAAGCGCTCTCCCTTTTTCACTAGCTGTACCCCGTTCAGCCCTGCCGCAATGCCTTTTGACACCCCGCCGGCATTGTAGGCATACAGCGTCACGCTGACATTCACGGTGCAGCCGCTGTAAACCTCGGCCGGGTCAATAGCCTCCCGATCCCGATCCACTACGTCAGGCCTCTCCCTGCCGGAAGCATTGAGATAGTAGCTGTTTGCGTAAGCCTCCTGACCGGGCTTTTCCACGTCCCCATCATGCAGCGGGCAACGGATCGCATTGAGCTTCGGCATGCTCTTGCCGGTAGCAAGCTTCTTTTCACCCAGGGCGTAAGCCGCTTCCAGAGCAGCCTGGTACTTGTTCAGTGTCTCGATGTCATCCTTCGGGATGATCAGACACAGAGAATACTTTGCCGGGGAACCGTTGATCCCCTTCGGCTGCGCAAGATTCGGCCAGTTGGCAATTCCCTTTAAAACAACACGGTTGGAATTTATTTTTTCAGACATTTTCATTTATACCTTTCATAAAAAATTTAGTGATTCATGCTCTTTCCGTGAGCCTTGTACCTCCTCGCGGTCAGGGATCTGTTTATGCCCTTCACTGTATAGCCACGGAGAAGGGCATTTTTACCCCCATCACTCAAAAAAATTTTTCAGATTTTTCTTTGCCTGCTCCAAAGACTTGGCAATCTTTGTGAAATGCACATTTTCTTTCTTTGCGATATCCATGAGTGTCATCCCCTCGCAGTGCATCAGCAGCCTCCTCCGCTGGATCTCCGTCAGCTTCTCAAGAGCTTCCGCCAGCTCTGCGGTAAACTCTTTTTCCAGCAAAGGCGATTCCGCATCGCCATCCGATGCAAAATCCAGACCCTCATACAGCAGATCATCCAGGGACTGATGCCTCCTGGTCTCTCTCCTGTTGCTGAGCTGCTCTTCGTGGTCCATCTCCTCCAGGACGGCAGCCCATTCTTCCGGAATCTCCACTGCCTCTTCGCCCGAGGTAAATGCATAACGGTATTTCATTGCTTTTTCCTTTCCTCCCCGGAGGCAGGAAGGGGCAGCAGAGCAATAAAAAAAGCCGGTAATCTGTTCCTGGCAGACTACCGGCTAAAGCGATTCCCGAAAAAGAGCGCATGAAAGCAAAGCACCGGTTCTGCCGGATCTCTCAGGCGGTTTACACCGCCGTGAAAAACCCTTATGATCCGCTGCCCCTTCATGCGCACTCAGGGACTATTGAATTTTTGCACCAGGATCCGTCGATCCTGATAGTTAACATAATGTAATAAAAAACAAAAAACCGGCAGATAGACTTATCCAAAACAGGATAAGAAACTATCTGCCGGATTCCTAACGCTTCTATGGCGAGTACAATCTGTTACGACAAACTTTAACAGACTATGCGGCGATCCTGATGGTTCCAGCCAAATACATCGCTATCTTCACAGCTGAGCTGAATTGTATAAACGAATAAGATCAGAGTTTGCTTATGCGGAGGCCTCCTCCGTGATCACAATGAGACTCCCGACTTCATCGGAAATAAAAACTTCAAAGGCACTGCATCTTTTACACCTCCCATCGAGATAACCGTTTACGGAACTGATATGCCCGAAAAAACAACCGCATTCCTTACAGCAGCAACATATTTTACGTTCAGGATAACGCACAAAAACACTTGATGACGGCTGCTTTACATCATCCTGATAAGATTCATACTTCATTCTCATCCCTTCCTTTTTTTGCTGTACCGGGAGATAAACTCTTTTTCATACGAGCTTATGCCCATTCTGACTTCCGCGGTTCGGCGAAGAGCTCATGCCCGTCAACCACAGCATCGCTCTCCAGAACCAGAATATCCTTCAGATCGATCTTTAAATCATCGATGCGGATGTATTCCTGATTCACCAGCCGGACGATGCCGGTATCCGTGACATACCGGCCGCCGACTCCGTAAGCCTCATGATGCCTGTCCTCACACGGCCTGAACCAGGTGACGGAAACCCGGATCGGATTCTCCCTGACCAGGCGGCTGTTCCATGTCAGGTTCCGGAGAATGGACAGCCTGCGGTTGAGCTCCTCAATCTCCCCTTCGGAAAGGATATGCTTCTCTTCATATTCCACCTGTTTTGCCACAATCTCCCTATCAAAGCCCCTGAGCGCAGCAAAAGGCGAAAAAATCTTCGCGCGCTTACTGAGCGGCATAGGCGGATGCTTTATCCGGAAATCATCATACGGCTCATGCTGCGGAGGCCCCTTCAGGAGCGCTTCCTTATAGCGGAAATTCTCCGGAATCCTGAGCTGATCCCCTGTCATGCATTTTCACCCCTTTTCGTCAAAAACACACTTTTTAATAAGCCATGGGATCGTGAAAGACATAGTCAATCACGCCGAATACGACACCGTCTTCCAGCCGGTAATCGGGGAACTCCCGGCCGTATTCATCCGTCTCGTCGGAATCGGCACAGTAATAAAGCTGTCCGTCCTCCTTCTTTCGGATCACCTTGGCACACGCCTCTTCCCCGCCGATGGAAACCGCCACTACTTCATTCACCCGCGGCTCGTATGCCTCCACCGGACGGATGATCAGCAGATCATCCGGAAAGATCCCGCGCTTTGTCATGCTGCAGCCCCTTGCCCGGAGCATAATATGCTCACTATTGCCCACCAGGCTCACCGGGAGCAGATAACTCTCCGTGATATTCTCAATGGCATCATTGGCTTCACCGCAATGGATTTCACCTACGACCTGGATATTCTTCATATCCCCGGCACCGAGCTTTTCATCCGGCACAATACCGCCCATAGGATCGACATCCTCCCGGATCAGGCCCCGGTCTCTCAGCCGCTGGACATCCTGATAC
>JBGUNA010000108.1:0-11018 GCA_045117135.1 Candidatus Limivicinus sp.
AGGAGCGTTGGCAAATGTTTCCTTCCGAGCCGGAGGTATGCACTCAGAGCGTTGCCCCGGCACAAAAGCAGTTCTTACAAGCTGCGAGAGCACATCCTGCACATCCGAGTATTTTGCCGTCAGCGCCTTGAAATCCCCTGCCTTCAATAGTTTTCTTGCTTCATCCAGATCCTCCATATGGTTCTTCGGCAGATTCTGAAGCTGGATCCGCTTGGAGGCAAACCGACCTGTCCTGTTTGCTCCATAAAACTGGAAGAGCCCTCTCACCTGGCCGTCGGCATTCACGGATGCCTGCATCGCCTGATACTTCTTGACAGAGGATTTGGAAAGCTGCTGCCTGATCAGAAGGGTCTGACGAACCACATCCGACAGCTCCCCTTTCAGAAGCTTTTCCACTTCCTTCTTCCCGAGGGAGTCAACCGTCAGTCCCTGCTCCTGCAGCCACCATTTGAGCTGTGAAACGGAATTCGGGTTTTGCAGCCCTGTGAGCTTTTCAAGTGCTTCCGTCAGCTCCTGCGTTGCTGCTTCATTGAGCCGGATTGCGTTTCTGACAAGCTGCCGATCAACGGCAATCCCCCTGTCATTGATCCTCTCGGAATCCCAAAACTCCTGCCAGACAAACTCCGGCACCGGCCAGGGTGAAAGCTTTTCACAGATCTCGATCTCCGCTTCCACATCCCGCTTACAGTATTCGCAGAACATCTGCCATTCCGGATCAGATCGCATCGGTAGGAAGGATGAGGATTTGCAGAACTTGCGGATCAGGCTTTTGCCGGTATCCAGCTTTCCCTGCTGCAGGTGCATCACCTCGCTGACCTTCTCGAGGCTCATAGGCAGACCCAGGTATGCACCCCACGTCATAACGCATTTGAACTGCTCCGGTTCAATAAATGTATTGGCCGGGTAGCCCAAGAACTTCGACAGGCAGACCCTCTCAAAATTGCAGTTGTAGGCCCACTTCGTGACCTTCCTGTCCGTCAGTGCCCGGAGGACCTCCAGCGGGATCAGCTCATAGTGTGCGATATCCGCGATTTCAACCGGGCCTCCGTCCACACTGTATGCGAGGAGAAGGATTTTGAAATCCCTCGCCTCTGCATACTTGTAAACACCGGCAGCCGCCAGATCAACCGAAGAGGAGGTCTCTATGTCAAGATAAAGATTCTTCATCGCTTCCCCTTTCAGAACGGGAGATCATCCTCGTCGTCCTCGTCCGGGAGCACCTGGAAGTCATCCCTCGCCCGCTGACTAAAGCCGAAACGCTCTCCCTTTTTCACCAGCTGTACCCCGTTCAGCCCGGCTGCAATGCCTTTTGACACCCCGCCGGCATTGTAGGCATACAGCGTTACACTCACATTCACGGTGCAGCCGCTGTAAACCTCGGCCGGGTCAATCGCCTCCCGATCCCGATCCACTACGTCAGGCCTCTCCCTGCCGGAAGCATTGAGATAGTAGCTGTTCGCGTAAGCCTCCTGACCGGGCTTTTCCACATCTCCGTCATGCAGCGGGCAGCGGATCGCCGAGAGTTTCGGCATACTCTTGCCGGAAGCAAGCTTCTTTTCACCCAATGCGTAGGCCGCTTCCAGAGCAGCCTGATACTTATTCAGGGTCTCGACATCATCTTTCGGGATAATCAGACAGAGAGAATATTTTGCTGGGGAACCGTTGATCCCCTTCGGCTGTGCAAGATTCGGCCAGTTGGCAATTCCCTTTAAAACAACACGGTTGGAATTCATTTTTTCAGACATTTTCATTAATACCTTTCATAAAATTAATAGTGATTCATGCTCTTTCCGTGAGCCTTGTACCTCCTCGCGGTCAGGGATCTGTTTATGCCCTTCACTGTATAGCCACGGGAATGGCCGTTTGTAAGGGTACCTCAAAAAAAATTTTTTCATTTTTTTGACTGCTCCCTGAATTGACTCCTCACATGCCATAGCGGAAGCTTTTTCCCTGGAAGCGATTTCCCTCACAGTCATCCCCTCGCAGTGCATCAGCAGCCTTCTCCGCTGGATCTCCGTCAGCTTCTCAAGAGCGTCCGCCAGCTCTGCGGTAAACTCCTTTTCCAGCAGAGGCGATTCCGCATCGCCATCCGATGCAAAATCCAGCCCCTCGTACAGCAGATCATCCAGAGACTGATGCCTCCTGGTCTCTCTCCTGTTGCTGAGCTGCTCTTCATGGTCCATCTCCTCCAGAACGGCAGCCCATTCTTCCGGAATCTCCACTCCCTCTTCGCCCGTGGTAAATGCATAACGGTATTTCATTGCTCTTTCCTTTCCTCCCCGGAGACAGGAAGGGGCAGCAGAGCAATAAAAAAAGCCGGTAATCTGTTCCTGGCAGACTACCGGCTAATGCGATTCCCGAAAAAGAGCGCACGAAAGCTAAGCACCGGTTCTGCCGGGTCTCTCAGGCGGGTTGCACCGCCGTGAAAAACCCTTATGATCCGCTGCCCCTGATGTACACTCGGGGAAACAAATATTTATTTTTGATTCAATTGATTACGGTTCGCCTCGGGGAAATCTCCCTGCGGCGATAAAAAAAGCCGGAGCAAAATGAAAGAAACCAATCTTTTTCAGATTGAAATCCTTCATCCTGCTCCGGCTTCGTCCTATTTCAGGCTACGCTCGAATAGCAGTTATTCGGTTGTACCGCCTGCACCTGACCGGCTACCTGCAGTGCCGGCCTAGCTTTGCTGACGGCTGGGAATCCTCTTCAGGATGCTTCATGATCCTTGAATACGATATGGTCAACCGGACGCTGGTAGATATCCTCGACGATCTCTTCCGCCGTCATGAAATCCGACTTCTTACCGGTTTTGATCAATGCAACCGGCGTATCACCAACCATCCGCCGATCTCCGTATCTAACACGATTCCTCTTCGTATAAAGCGGTTCATTCTTCATTTTTCACCTCCAGGGAAAATGCACAACCATAAAACAACATCCGTCACATGCTCGTCAGGAACTGATGCTCGGAAATAAAGCTCCTGTAGTATTCCACAGGATAATGATTCTCCCGATCCTCACGGATCTGCCTGGCCTTCAGGCGCGAAACCGGCTTAATGGAAAACCAGGTCTTGTTTTTGGCATTGTAAATCAGCCTCTTTCTTCGGGCCGCCCTGCTGCCCGGCTTTACGGCAATCATCACCGTATATTCCACATAGTCCATCCCCAGCGGTTCAAGCCCCTGAATCCTGTGGACAGAGAGCGGAGGCCCCATCACCTTATAGCTCTCCTTATTGAAATGCACCACCGATGGGACCATCCGCCCGTCCTCATTCTCATAGGTCTGCACCCAGAGCGGAATATGCATATAAACCTGATCTGTCTCTTTCATAGGATATCCTTTATCACCTTTACGGCCACCCCCAGGATGGTGAGCCTGTCCCCTGCGCTGAAATCAATCTTCTGCACCGGCATTGCATCGTTCTCCGGCACCAGATCCACATAGCCCTGCGTCAGATGCGGGTAGTAGCGCTTCAGCGTCGCTTCATCATTGTCATCCAGGGCAACAATCACCTGCCCGGGATCGGCATAGTCCTGATCCCTGATCAGAACCAGATCGCCGGTATGAATGCCGATGTTCTTCATCGATTCCCCGTCGGCTATCAGCACATAATACTTTCCTCCGCCGAGATACTCCCTCGGCAGGGCGACATATCCGGTGATATCCTGCACGGCGAGCCTCCGCAGCCCGCAGGACACCTCCCCGATAATAGGGATCTGGCACATAGAGCGCTGCACCTGCTCCTCATAACTCATATATCCCTTTACACCCCGGCTCATGAACTCCCCCTGGTCCTTCATGAGCTTCATATATCTGCCGACGGCGGAACGGGAAAGCTTTGTAGCATTGGAGACTTCACTGACAGTCGGCATTTCCCCGAACGTTTCCAGGTACGACTCAATGGTATTCCGGATGACCTCCATATCCAGACGGCTGCTCTCTCTCATGCTGTATTTCCTTTCTATTTGGGATTCCTGATAATTTATTGGGATACCTATCCCTCATTGCCTGTGATTAAACTATAGCACGGACAAAATTGATTTTCAAGCCCCCAAAATAATACGCTCCCTGGAACAGGCCTCTTGTGTTTACCCTCAAAAAGTGATGCCGGATGCACAATTCCCTTACCCCTGTGCACCTCCGATGCGCACTTGAAGCAAATCGCATCCCACTTTTCAATTTTCGCCCATTTCATTTTCAGCACCCCGCACAAAACGCTGTTTTGTTTGCCCCTGTTTTCCCGTCATTTCACCGGCAGTTTTTGGGCACTTTTTCGGCATTCCGTGATTATGTAAACATATAACTACAATATATAGTTTCCCCCATTTTCTCCATTCTCCGCAACATTTAGTTTGTTGTTCACTTAACCCTCTAAATTCTACATATATAGTATATTTATTAAACCTTAGTCGTTCTATTTTCCCCATTCACAGCGATCCCCTCCTACACTTTCACCTGTCCTAGTTTTACTCATGATAATACAATTAAAGCTCAGAAGGCACCTCAAACCTCTTTACCTCTTCCTCTTATAGCTCGGAGCAACATGTTTCTGTGAAGTACCATGACACGCTATTCCACTGATCATTACAGTTTTTCTGGCAGAAGTCGTTCGTGCGGTATCGAATTACAACTGGCCCGGTGATGTATTCTGTACCATCATCATGAGCTTCTCAACTTTTGGATATTACGGTCAGATTTGGTACAATCGGGCATATACCTACAAGTGTGCTGTCAAAGAAATGCCTGTAGGGTATGCGGATGCCCTTATGTCGGCAATCCGATATGGACTCTTCCTGTTGTCCTCGCTATTGGCATTGTTCTTTCCGTATTGGTTTCCAATCTGACGGCCAAGATCTTCAAGATAGAAAAGTGAAACAACAAAAGGACAAGCCTTCATGTATGAAGTTGGATTGAGAAATGAAAAAACTAAATACTCTTGGATACGTGGAAGCACCATGCTATAATGGAAGAGCATTTATTTGTCAACAGAGGTTAACACCATGAAACACTACGTGAATAATAAAGCTTAGAAAGCATGAAAAAAGGGATTCCGAGGATTTCACCTTGATGAGGTGGTTTCCCGGGATTCCTTTTTTGCTATTCTGTCAATAGTACTTTTCGCTGGAAAATGCAAGGATGGGGCTGAACAACTATTGTCAGGTGGTGGCAGACTGTGGAGCAATTTTCGTGGCTCGGTAGAGTCATTATGCCGCTTGGCGGTGATCGGAGAAACAAATGTCAAGTAAGAAAAATTATTTAGAATGGCGCACAAACAGGGTTTAATTCCGTTATACATATTGAAGATTACACTGAGGAAGGAGGTCGTTCGTTGAATCTGGAAGAGCAATATGATCGGATCTATAAATATCTGTATTTCCGCCTTCATGACCAACATACAGCGGAAGACCTGACGCAGGAAACCTTCCTTCGGTTTATTGGAAGCAGGACGTATCAGGACGAGAACCGACAGCTACAGTACCTGTATACGATTGCACGCAATCTGTGCAGTCAGTATTACAGAGACAAGATGATTGTTTTTAACATTGATGAAGCGCTGGATATCCCGCAGCTGGAGGAATCGGAACAGTCATTGTTAGAGCGTATCAGCCTGATAGATGCTCTCCAGAAGCTCTCTCTGGAGGAGCGGGAAATGCTGCTTTTGCGGTATGTTAACGACGTCCCTGTTCCCGTGATAAGCCGTCTATACAATATATCAAGGTTTGCCGTATACAGAAGGCTGAAAGGGATATTGAAAAAGGTCAAGGATGAAATGGAGGGAGAAAATGGATAATGAACGGATTATCAAGCATATGAAAGAAATCTGCTCGACTTCGGAGCCTGAAGAGAAGAAGGCTTTCTTTCAAGGATTAGAAGATCGGGGCCTGATATCCAGACGACCTGTAGTCATAAATCATGGGGACTTTCTCCTGAGACAGTTTTTATATGTTGGCAAATGGATATGGCTGCTATCGGCCGTCTCATTGTTGTGCATTACAGGAATCTGTTACGGCAACACAGGAAACTATCCTTTTGCCTTAACTCCTCTTCTGGCAGTAGGAATCCTTGTTGAGACAGGAAGATCTTTCAGGTGGAAAATGGCTGAATTGGAGTATACTGCCAGATTTTCATTAAGGAGCGTAATGCTTGCAAGGATGTTTCTGGTTGGTATCGTAGAGACGGCAGGACTTCTGGTTGTTATTTGGGTGGTGCGACCTTGGTTTTCGTATTCTCTGATCAGAGTATTTCTATATATGATGGTGCCGTATCTGGCAGCCTCACTGTTAGGCTCGGTATATGAGAGGAAAAACAGGTCGGACAATAACTGGGGAAGCATAATAATCTGCTTCTTGTCATCAGGACTTTTTGCGGCGGCACCATATTACCTGAGCAGCTTATATGAGGAAAGGTTTACTGTCATCTGGACAGTGGTGTTTATCCTGCTTGTTTTCAGTCTTGTCGTCAGCATGCGCAGATGGATTTGTGAGTTGGAGGAAGCGGTATGGAACTAATAGCAGACAGAATCACCAAACAGTATAAAAACAAGATTGCGGTTGACCGTATGTCATTTACCTTGACAAAGGGAGTAACGGGACTTCTGGGTGCAAACGGAGCGGGAAAAACAACCCTGATGCGGCTGCTATGCGGGATTCTCGCTCCCGACAGCGGAACCGTCTCCTGTGACGGAATGAGTGTGGGGACAGAGGAATATCGAGATATTTTGGGGTATCTTCCCCAGGACTTCGGTTTCTATCCGGAATTCTCCGGAAAGGATTTCCTGCTCTATATGTCCGCTGTAAAGGGCCTGACAAAAAAAGACGCCATTCAAAAAACAAAGGAACTGATCGAGCTGGTCGGGCTGGGAGATTCCGCCGGAAAAAAGGTACGTACGTATTCCGGTGGGATGAGGCAGAGGCTTGGGATCGCGCAGGCTCTCTTAAATGATCCGCAGATTCTGATTATGGATGAACCGACAGCGGGTCTTGATCCACAGGAGAGAATCCGCTTTCGCGAGCTGATCTCAGGATTGGGAAAGAATAAAATCGTTCTGCTCTCCACACACATCGTATCGGATCTGGAGCATATCGCAGACCGGCTGATGATTATGAAGGACGGGCAACTGCGCTGGCAGGGAAACCGGTCTGCCGGGGGAGAAGATCTGGAGGCATTCTATATCTCTCAGATTGGGGAAAAGAGGTGAATTTGCGGGATGCTTCGGACGATATATTTGTATGAACTGAAAAAGCTGTTTCGTGCAAGGGTAAATTTGATTGCGCTTGCAGGAGCAGTCCTTATGCTCTTGTTCCTGGTGATATTCTCCATTTCGGAGGTCCAACCTGTATCTCGGGAAGCGGCCAAAGAACTGGACGGCAGGACCATTGACGAAGAACTGATAGAGGAAATGAAACCTGCTATGAGGTTTGAAAACGGATCTACGCTTATGGAGATTACTACGGAGTCTGAAAAATATGTTCCTGTTATGGAGGTGATCACTTCCGTGACCGGTTATTACCGTGATCTTACCCGCTTTGATGGGTCAGAGTTTTATGCCTTGCGTGAGCAGGAACTGAAGCAGCGAATCGAAAAACAGGGGCTCTCAGAAACAGACAAGGAATTCTGGCGCAGTCAGGAGGCGCAGGTTTCCAAACCTTTTGTTTATCATTATCACAGCGGGCCTGCAAACCTGCTCAAAGCCTTTCAGGTACTTGGATTCTTTATCTTTCTCCTGTCTACTGTCGGGCTGTCGGGCGTCTATGCAAGAGAAACGGCAGATAACATGAATCAGCTTCTGTTGTGCAGCCGATACGGGAAGAAAGAACTGTATCTGATCAAATTTGCTGCTGGCCTTACTTGGATTCTGGCAGCGGCATTCCTTTTGCTTCTTGCGATATTCACCCCTTATTCCCTTGTTTACGGGATGGAAGGGATGGGGGAAATGCTGCAGCTGGTAAAGCCGTGGTCCATGCTTCCGTATACGCTCGGACAAATGCTGGGGGTGTACGTAGGGATTTACCTTCTTGCAGCGGTCCTTTTTGCCGCTGTGACCATGCTGCTGTCTGTGATTACGCAGAATCAGCCCGCTGTGACCTGCGGATTGTTGGGATATCTGATCGTTGATCTGTTTGCGAATCTTCCGGATCGCTTCGGCATCATACAGAGAATATGGCTTCTCCGGCCGAATGCGGTTTTGATGAATACAGGATTTACCAACTACCGGCTGATACATCTGGCGGGCAGATTGTTTTTGAACTTTCAGGCGGCGCCTTTAATATACGCTGTGATTATCATGGCAGCATTTTTGATTGGACGGTTGAAATACCGTAGGCTTCAAGTCGGGAATTGATGCCCACATAAATAGGAACGTCAGCAAAGCATAGATGAAATAAGATAGGCGGAGCAAACATGGCAATCAAGCCATAAAAGTAAGAATCCTGATCCGGCACAAACCCGGTTCAGGATTCCTTTTTAATCTTATAGTGGAAAAGTGCCATGAATAGCCATATTTCAAGGTTTTCTTGGAACTTTTTGGCAAAAAGCAGGATTGCTATCTTGTTAAAATAGCAATCCTATTATGCGTTAGGACACCGGTAATCATACAATTCGGCGTTTCTTACCTCCAAAGAGAGGTGGGTGCAAGGTGGGTGCAAATTGAGTTATGTAAACCATCTTGCGCCTTTCTTTTTTGCTGAATACATCCAATTGGACGTTGTGTCATAAGGCCGATCCAGATAGATTACTATTGATTCTTTTGCCAGATAATATTAAGCCACTTTTCCGCCGATCTTCCTGGTCGTACATCGAACACTTATCTCTTGCATTGTCTACCAATTAACCAGCGTAAGCATTCCCTGATGTTTCTTCAAATACTTGACGGATATCAGGTGAAGCTGGTCAGCGATACAAGCTATGGAAGCTTGTGGGAGGTAAGCTTCACGCTGAAAGAATTCTAAAAATGTGCTTGATTTTTCTCTTAAATGTCGCTATTATATCAAATAGATATATCATATAGATACATAAGGAGATTGATATGGCACGGGAAAGAAAAATCGATATGGTAATACTGGGACTTCTCAGTCATGAGGATTTATCCGGATATGATATAAAAAAGCGAATTGACGGAGCCATCAGTTTCTTCTGGAAGGGAAGTTTCGGAAACATATATCCGGCTTTGAAGGATATGGAAAGTGGCAGTCTGATTACAAAGAGTGATACATCTGTGGGTGGGCGCGAAAAACTTACTTATCACATTACAGAGGCTGGAAAAGAAGCACTCAAAAACTGGCTGCAAGAAGAACAGGCAAGTAATGAGTTGAAGTATGAAACACTGTTGAAACTGTTTTTTGGCGGTGCGGATAGCAAGTCGGTGTCTATACGCAATATTGAGATTTTTGAAGAACAAATAGAAGCAGATTTGAAATTGCTGAAATCTTATTGCGATACCTTAGAAAAGGTTATGGATGAAGAAGATCATGTTTATTATTATCTGACGGCATCTTTCGGAGTCGATACCTATGAGGCATATCTAAAATGGTGTGACAAGGCTAAGAAAATACTGAATAGCAAGGAGGCCCAAGGTGTATGAGGCAGAGAGTAAGGAAAACAATATTGGTGATTTCTTTTCTTTTGTTTCCAATCACCATATGGTATTTTTCTCCATATCTTATTATCCAGGCGGCTTCCGAACATATCATGAACGGGAGCTTTATTGTGTTTGTCGCAATGCTTGTTCTTTCCATGTTTTTTGGTAGGGCTTGGTGCGGGTATCTTTGTCCGGCGGGAGGGCTTCAGGAGTGCCTTTTCATGTGCAATCCGAAACCTGCGAAACAAGGATGGCGAAACAAGATAAAGTATGTGATCTGGATAATATGGATAATTGCAATAATCGTAACATTCGTCCTAGGGAAAAATGATGTGACGATCGATCCGTTTTATATGACGGATCATGGAATCTCAATAGCGGATATTTACAACTATGTGATTTACTATGGGGTTATCTTGATTTTGGTGTTACCAGCTTTGTTCCATGGCCGAAGAGCTTCATGCCATTATATTTGTTGGATGGCTCCGTTTATGGTTATCGGAAGTACATTAGGGCGATGGCTTCATCTTCCTCAGTTGCATGTTGAAGCTGATAAGGATGCGTGCATTTCTTGTGGACAATGTAATAAGTCTTGTCCTATGGGATTAGATGTAAAGTCAATGACTTCGGAAAGGATAAATGAGAAATGCACCGAATGCATTCAGTGTGGAGCATGTATTGATGCCTGTCCGAAAAATGTTTTAAAATACAAGCTTCGATGGAGGTAATAGAGTGCATTTTGGTTTTTCATATGTAGGTCTGATTTTTTTAACATTACTCATGGTTCCAAACCTGATATGGACAAAGAACCAGCCTAAGGATTACGAAAAGTATGCGGTAAATGAGAACAAGATACTGCTGGCATTTGAGAGAGTTGGAGAAGTATTGGTATCGTGTTTGGTTTTGATCTTCAGTGATTTTAACGTGAAACCATGGTCGCTGTGGAACTGGTGGCTGATTGCAGCTTTCGCAATGATGGTTTTATATGAGGTTTATTGGATTCGCTATTTTAAAAGTGAAAAGACTATGAAGGATTTTTACAGCAGTATGCTGGGGGTTCCAGTAGCAGGTGCAACTCTTCCTGTATTGGCGTTTATGCTTTTGGCAATATATGGACGAAATGCGATATTAGGTGTTGCTGTGATTATTCTTGGCATGGGGCATATAGGGATCCATCTGATGCATAAAAAAGAAAGCATATAAACTGATTTAAAAATCAATTATTCGGAGAGTCGTGTGACAACGGCTCTCTTTTTATGTCCGGAGGGAGGTGGTCAGGTGTATCCGGTAAGTGCGGCGTTTCTGGAAGCCGTGAATGATAATAGTGGCCTTTACAAAATGATTTGCATAGAATTGTTTCATCAAGAGCTTTGTGAATGTATTGCGACTATTGTGTTCTGAGTGAAACGAGAACATGAAAAAAGCAAATAGGGATGA
>JBGUNA010000109.1:0-69426 GCA_045117135.1 Candidatus Limivicinus sp.
GAGGCTCTGCCTCCTTTTGCGCGTTATTTTCAGATTTTATTTTGAATCGAATATTCTGCTGCTTGTGCAGTAGACACTAATTATTTAGTCTTCAGCAGCTTCGATGGAGCAGATCAATGCGCGGATCATATCATGCCAGTCTTCATCTGTGTAGGGGGAGAAATAAAACTCAAGGATATCATTGTTGGTCATGTGGAAGGAAATGGTCTCTGTATCCATACTTGGAATGTAGTAGGCAACAGCGTCAATCCCGTTGACGTTTATCATCTGTACGGCACTGTATCCGTCGTGTGTCAGAAGATATGCTACCCATTGTTCGAGTGACTCAACCTGGTCTGTACCAAGTGTTGCTACAGAGAATGCGAGAGGGCCGCCCTGTACATCCTGCATCTTCAGCAGAAATCCCTTGCTGTCATCCTCTTCGGTCAGTTCCTGGTTTCCATCAACCAGGTACTGCGGCAGCCAGATCTTGAGGCCGACGTCACTGACAGTAGCTTCAACACCATCTTCATAATTATATTCATCCTTACTCAACTCAATATAGTCAATCTGGACGGTAGTTGAGTCGGATGATTCGGCGGCCTCTGCAAAAGCAGCGACAGCGAGGGAAGAGAGCATCATAAGTGCCAACAGGATTGCGATTGTTTTTTTCATTTTTGTTTTCTCCTTTGTTTTTTGTGAGTTCATGATAGCACACGAATCATCACACAACTGTCACACAAAGTGAATAATCAGGCTACAGGCATAAGGACGTGAACAGAGGAGTTATCAATGACAAAAGAATAGTTAAACTCGGAATATTCGGAGGGAAGAGTCGGATCGAGGACATAATCCTCATCCAGAAAAGCACGATAGGGGTCCCATGCAGTGAGTACGAGCTGCAGGCGGTGGCCTGGGGCCACGGTATAGGCAGTCGGAAGCATGTAAAAAGTATAATCATATACTTTACCGGATTCCAGATCGGTTGAACTTGTGTATTCACTGGAATCGTAACCCAACCCCGGATTGCACAGATCCGTCCAACCGAAGGTTACACACTTGCTGGGAGTGCTGCTTTGCACAAACTGGAGGATATCTCTTTCATCCAGTCCACCGCCAAATTCATAGCTGCCGACGGTCTTGACGGGAAGGGTCGAGGAAAGCCGGTCTTTTGTCATAAAAGCTTTGAAGGGCGTTCCATCCTCCTGGTAATCAACCAGAACCGCCGTGATCATGAGGCCATCTTTGTCCGTCACATCGGTCGACATCCTTACATGGACCTCCGGCACACCTAGAATTGTCGATCCTTCCGGGATATCAATGGCATAGATCCCTGCGAATGGTGCATCCAGCGTGGCATAATACAGTTCCTGACCTTTCAGACCGACCAATTCCGGATTTTCTCCATTGAGGAACTGAATTGAATATTCTGCCAGCCCCTTCGTGGTGACCGTTGTGTGGGATGTCTCAGCGTATACAGGCATTTCTTGCTGAGGGAATGCCCGCCAGGCATTATAAGTTGTGAATTGCCCGTCCAGATTACTCTGAACTGTTACAGCGGCCATATCTTCAATCCCGTTTTCAACACCATATAGATAATGGGACAGCCATTTGTTCATAGTTTCCTGCCAGAGCTTACCGTTTACAATTTTACCATCCAATATGTTGTGGCCGTCCTGGTGGAGTACAAGTTTGGCAGGCATGCCTGCTTTTGCAAAAGCCTGCATCATGAGATCTGCCTGTTTGGTGGTGACGTTGAAGTCATTCAACCCCTGAACGACAAGAGCAGAGCAGTTTATATTTTCATAGTCATCGGAATAATCGGATTCCGCCCAGACAGGCGCATAGTCTCCGTTCGTGGCATCCTGATCCTGTGCAATCTGCCAGAGCCATGAGCCGTAATCCTCATTGGGAACTGTCCAGTCGTTATCCAGAAAGGTTCCACCGCAGTTAAATGCGGCAAGATAATCGGCATAATTGACATCAAAACGTGTCGGTACACCCTGGGAATTGGTATAATCATACCAACTGGCGATACCTGCAAAAGGAATGATAGTTTTCAGCCCCTTCACACCGGTGGTGGCAACTTCGTAAGGGAGTGTTCCACCATAGGAACACCCTGTCATAGCTATATTGCCGTTAGACCAGTCTGCTTCAATGGCAATATTATGGGTTTTATCAGTATAGGCAATACGGTCACCAGCCAGCCATTCTACAACACATTTGTGGCTGTCACGCTCCAGATCCATGCCGCAGAGTTCAAAACCTTCTGACCCATAGGTGCCGATACCACAGGCAAGCACTACGGCAAAACCGCGTACAAGATAATAGTCATAATCCTGAAGTGTGAAATATCCTGTTTCACCACTGTATGGTACAGTATAGTTCCAGTCCTTCTTCGGGCGAGCAGAGAGAGCGGCTTCCAGGGTGGAGCTTTCGCCTTCCGGGGTGCGCTTTTCGCCGGGTTGGTAGAGCCGGGAATAGTCAAATCCAGCTTCCACATACATGGAATAGGTTTCTTCCGCATATTCTTCACAGGTTCCTGCACTATAAGGGGTAGGATCATAGATGGTCGCTGCTTTGTATTTTCCTTCCGCTGCCGGCCTCGGAACCTGCACCATGACCTTGACAAGATCTGCAAGGCCGTCGTCATCAGTGTCATGGTCTGTCTCCACATAAACGCAGTAACGCAAAATTTCACTCTCTGCATTAGAATAGTCGGAGGCACGGGGATCGGAGTACTGCAGCATTGGCTGCAGCATTCCATCTCTCACAATAAGCGTGCCGTCAGTTACATTTTCAGCAAGAGAGGGTGCGCCGTTTTGCAGCAGCACGACAAGAGCCAGCAACATTAGAAGGAGCACTTTTCCCGCTCGCCTGATAGGTTTTCCGGAAGTCATACATAATTTTCCTTTCTAATATAAATGTGTACGGTAATCTTTTGAATTGACAGGGTTTTGTGAGAAAAGCAGATAGCCTTTATGCCTAAAAAAATTATATCACGGTATACCCAACAAACATCCAGCCAGACATCAGACAAGCCTCCGAAAACCGAAATGGAACCCGGAGGCTTGCCATTGATATATCCATTTATATTATGCAACTGGATTTTTGCCCTGACAGTGTAAAAGAAAATTTGCTTTATCGCTTCGAATATAACAGCAAGAATACGCTGCGGGCTCCTCATCGGAGGTGCGTACAATACAGCTGACTTCCATCACCGTCTGTTCCGGAGAGAGACAGAGGAGCCTTGCCATGGCAGGATCCAGGTAAGTTGTTCGAAGAACCTGGTCGCCGGAATGGAGATGAACAGAAGACCAGTTCAGTGCATCGTAGAGAGAAAACAACTGAAGATCGATTTCTTCGAGGCTGGGTAATTTGTCACAGGGGATTATCGTATCTTTCAGGGCGACGGGTTCGCCGTTTTGCGAAAGAATTCGGCGGATATACCATACAGGATCTTCCGGGGCAAGACTCAGCAGTGTGGAATAATAAGGACCGGCTTCACGAACGGCCTTGACCAGTACGCGAGGGCCGTCGAGTGTTTTGAGTTCTTCCGGGTTTGGTTGTAGCCCGTAAGTTGTCTCCTGCTTTTTTGGGCCACACACAAAAATGCCCTTTCCCTGCACACTTTTGAGCAGCCCCTCCCGAATCAAACCGTTTAAAGCGATTCTGACAGAGAGGCGATGCATACCATAGGCATCTGATAGCTGTTTTTCCGATGGAATGGCTGATCCGGGTACGTATTCACCTGTTTCTATTTTTTTCCGCACTGCTTCACGAAGCTGCTTATAGAGGGGAAGAGAGCCTTTTCTTGGCTTCATGGCATATTCTCCTTTTCTCTTTCCCATCGCATGGAACTGACCATCTCAATTTTATCCGCCCTTCCCACTGAGTGGACATATCCCATCGGAGCGCTATCGTCAGTGTTGATCTCGGTGATAATCTGGAAAGCAGAGGCTCCGGGAGCAAGATTCAGGATTCCTGCTTCTTCTGTAGTAACGTGTTTAAGAGAAATTTTGGCAGCACCATATTTCAGTTTAACACGGCATGACTGTTCCAGGGTTTGAAAAAGAGAACCATTCACCAGATCATCTTCCATAAGGCCTGGAGCCAGATCGGCAGGGAAATAGGCTGTGTTAATCATAACAGGGTCTTGATTCAGCAGCCGGAGACACGAGAATTTATAAAACAAATCAGCTTTCGCCCAATAAAAAATGCGCTCGAGATATTCGTCGCGTGAAACGGTTGTGAACGACAGAAGTTTTGTTTCCGGCTGAAACCCACAGGCAACGGCTGCTTCGGAAAAGCTGCTGAGGTGATCCAGAGAGATACGGAAACGGTGCCCGATGCGGGTTCCGCTACCCTGAACGGCATAGAGCAGGCCGGATGCTTCCAGACGGGCTATCGCACTGCGAAGTGTAGTGCGGTTAACACCCCAGGAACGGCACAGTTCACGTTCCGGCGGCAGGTAGTCACCCGGCTGCAGATGATGTTCCAGAATATATGCTTTCAGTCGCTCCAGCGCAAGTTCGCGGGGGCGAGGTATATAGCGTTCCATGATAACCCACCCTTGAGAATAATGGACTACACATTTATTATAGCCCTCTTTCCGCAAGGAAGCAAGAGCGGGGAAACGAAAAACTTCCGGTTAATTCCCGGAAGTTAATTTGTGTAGTGCATTTAGGATCGGAGGTAAAATCATGGAAAATACAATGGCAATGAGAATCCCGCTTACAATGCGCAGCAGCACGGTTGGCAATGTGGCAGCAAAAGGATATCCGATGATCAGGCTGTCAAGATACATTACCAGCGTGTTGAGTGCAGTTACGAGCAGTGCCGTAGCTGTTGTGATCCATATAAGTTGTCGGCGGCACAGATCAAAGCCATGATTTTTTGCATACAGCCCGACAAGCAGACCACGAAACCCTGCAGGGAGTATCCAGAGCACTGTTGTTATGCTCAGCCCGTATGTCAGCAACTGATTGAGAAAACTCCCGATCAGGCCAACAGCGAGTCCGTCCAACGGGCCCAGTAACAGGGCGGCTACCAGAATCGGAAGGGAATCGACCGAGATCTTCATGGAATTTCCGATGCGGATGGAGACAAAGCTGAGGCACACAAACATTGCGGCAAGCATTGCATCGGTTGCGATGCGACGCGTGGTGTTATGCATAGAACACCTCCGTGAAGAAGAGGTAAATAAGGCCTCTATTATTTATCTTCTGCGTCCCCGGCGGGAGAAGCTACCGGTTGCTGCAAGTATCCCGACTACAGCTGCAACTGCAAGAACTGCACCGCCGCCGATTATGAGACCGATGGTTCCAAGGCTGCTACGTTCGGTTACCTCAGGAGTGGGTGCGGGTGTCATTGTCGGCACAATAGTAGGCGCCGGGGTCGGGATCGGAGCGGGAGTCTGTGTAGGGACAACAGTGGGGACAGGAGTTGGAACCGGAGTGGGAACAGGTGTAGGAGCGGTAGTGGGTCTTGCAGTTGGAACCGGAGTCTGAACCGGTCTGGGAGTTGCTGTGTTCTGAGGATAGTGTACGTTCAGCCGAGCTTCCTCGGTTCTCATGTAAACACCGTTCAGACCGGTAAAGGTTGCATAAAATCTCCAGTTGTTCAGATCAATAGCTGCCTTGGAAATAACGATCTTTGCATTTGCCGGATCGGAAGATGCTACGGAGATGCCGTGGGCTGCCCACTGGGATGGGTCTACAACGTTTCCGTTGCCATCCTGTACAGTCCAGCTGACACTTGCTGCGTTCTGCGCTTTTACAACAAAGGAGGTGGAAGTTCCTACCTCAATGTTTTCACTGAATGGATGTTTCGTAATTTTATACTCTCCGGCAACATTTGCAGTCGGGATCGGAGTCTGGGGAGCAATCGGTGTGAGAGGATCAGGGGTCAAAACAGGTGCCTGCGTTGGTGTTGTGGGATCTACCACAGGATCCACGGGTGCAGGAGTCGGGTTAACGACAGGAGCCTGAGTCGGATCCGGAATGGGAGTAGTAATGGTGACAGCACCCTCAAAACCGCTGCTCCCATCTGGAATAAAACCTGCAAATGGGTCTGTTCCAGAAGTAGTGTCTGCAAGGGTTTCCGGAATTACCAAAGGTGGATTTTCTGCCATTGCAGCCACGCTCAAACTCATAATCAAAAGTAGAACAAAAGTAAAAATACAAAACTTTTTTATATTCATTATAACAATACCGCCTTTTATTTGGTTTTACCTGAGCATTGTAGACGTTCTGCATGCAATAGTTGTTACTGATTTGTTAACTTTGAGCAAAAGAAGAAACATAAAAAAATAAACATAATACTATTAGCACAATACAATAAACATAATATAATTTACTAAATATAATTACCATAAAGATTACTCCCCCAATTCACAGCAATACTTGAAACGCAGCGCCTGTTTATGATATGATAAATAAAAGAAAGATCCTGAAAGAGGGAAATGCAATGTTTGCAAGTGTGAAAAGTTTTGGAGTTGACGGGATCGGAGGATATCCCGTTACGGTTGAGGTGAATATTTCCGGCGGTCTTCCTGCATTCGAAATAGTAGGTTTACCGGATGCAGCAGTTAAGGAGTCGAGAGAACGCGTCCGTGCCGCCATCAAAAACTGCGGCTACAGTTTCCCACCCAGCAGGCTGACAGTGAATCTTGCGCCTGCAGACAAAAGAAAAATCGGCACGGTATACGATCTGCCTGTTCTGATCGGGATCCTTGCTGCGCAGGGGAGCAACAAAAGCAGGGCAGAACGGGTAATCGAGATTCCTCCTGAAGATATGGCTTTTATCGGCGAGCTCTCGCTTGACGGTGAAGTGCGGCCGGTTCTTGGGGCTCTCCCCATGGCGATTGCTGCCAGAAGAAATGGAATCAGGCACCTGTTTGTACCGGCAGAAAATGCGGCAGAGGCAGCATTTGCCGATCAGGTAAATATTTACCCGGTAAGCCATGTCAATGAACTGATTGCCCATTTGCGCGGAGAGAAACCGATCGCCCCTGCTACCGAGCCGGATATCACAGCCTGGTCAGATACACTGTTGGATTTTTCCGATGTGAAAGGGCAGGAGAATATCAAACGTGCCTTTGAAATTGCGGCAGCAGGAGGGCATAATATTCTGGTGGTGGGTTCACCGGGAGCAGGCAAATCGATGATGGCAAAACGGCTGCCGACGATTATGCCGGACATGACCCGGGAAGAGATGATCAGCTGCACGGAGATCTATTCGGTAGCCGGCCTGACGTCTCGTTCTCATCCGGTAATTGCATCGCGGCCCTTCCGTGCCCCGCATCATACGATTTCAGCTGCAGGGTTGGCAGGCGGAGGCTCTGTTCCCCGCCCGGGAGAAATCAGCCTAGCGCATAATGGAGTCCTTTTTCTGGATGAACTGCCGGAATTTCGTAGCGATGTGTTGGAGGTGCTAAGGCAACCGCTGGAAGACGGCGAGGTCACGGTCTCCCGCGTCTCCGGCACAGTAAAGTATCCCAGCAGGTTCATGCTCGTATGTGCCATGAATCCCTGCAAATGCGGCTGGTTCGGACACCCGTCCGGCCGCTGCAAATGCTCTCCGCTGGATATTAAACGATACCACAGCAGAATTTCCGGTCCGCTGCTGGATCGGATTGATCTGATTGTTCAGGTGCCGTCCCTGGAGTTCGAGGAACTGCGCAGCAGAAAACCGGGGGAGAGCTCAGCTGCAATTAAAAAACGCGTCGATGCAGCGCGGGCGGTGCAGCGCAGCCGCTACAGAGAAAGCAGCATGTGCAATGCTTTTATCGGACCGAAGGAACTTCGAATCTACTGTGCACTTTCGGAAAGCTGTGAAGAACTGATGCATATGGCTTTTGATGCGATGGGGCTGACGGCGAGAAGCTATGACCGCATTCTTCGTGTAGCCCGCACTATAGCAGACCTTGCCGGAGAGGAGAAGATCTCGGAAGATCATATTGCCGAGGCCATCCAGTACCGCACTCATGATTTTCGCGAAGGCTGAATTTACCATGCAGTGGCAGGGATCTGACAGGAATAAAACCTGATCTGTTTACCAAAAGAACTCGCCGCATACTCCTATCATGATCTTTGAGTATGCGGCGAGTATTCTGTCGTCAGGAAGAATGCTGCAATCAGAGAATGTTCAGTTTTTTCCTGAGGATCAGCCATGTGGCAAGCCACAGGATGACATTACCGACAAGAAAGAAAGCAATCATAATGCCGAAGAATCCCGGGAGGAAGTCCAGCGCTTCCTGGAAAGTATTAATGGAGATCTGAATCTGAGACGATGTTTTTTCCAGATGTGTGAAGAAGAGCTGGCCTGCTTTAATAAAGATCAGGTTTAAAATCCATCCGATCCCGATTACAGAACCAAGAGACCAGAGTGCTCTGTGGCTGCCGAACAGATGGCCGACTGCCATACCGGAATACAACCGCAGGACCGTATAGGAGGCAGAGAGCAGCGCGGCGGTGATGGCTTCGAAAATAATAAGACCAAGCTTCGGATAAGATGAGAGTATGTTCCATGCCTCGGTAATAAAATGCTTTACGCTATCTCCGTATCCCCTGATCATTATAATAAGGACGGTGGCAAGAAGCCCTGTAATCAGGCAGCCTGCCAGCATGATCAGTGCCGTGAGCAGCTTGGATGCTATATGCTGAGAATAGGTTGCCGGGAGGGAGAAGGCAAGATATCCACCGTCTCCCAGCAGTCCGGAAAAGAAGCGCCGGATGATCAGGACGAATGCCATTACAAACATTCCGAAACTCAATCCGAACAACAGCAGTGCGGGTAAAACCTGGAGAAAGAATCTAAGCAGCGGGGCGGATATGGAAGGCTGAAATCCGTTTGTCAACCCGTTAATCAGAGCTAGCGCAAGCGTTGCACCCCACAGGGGGAGAAACACGCGCATGCATCCCCGAAGTTCGTATTTCATCAGTTTCCCAAACATTTTCGTAAACTCCTTTCTATGCTTCAAAACGGAACATCTCACGGAACAGTTCGTCTACAGACTTGCCTTCCGCCTCTCGGATCTCATCCGCTGCCCGATGGAGTACGACCTTTCCTTCTTTCAGGAAGATCACTTCATCAAGCAGTTTTTCCACATCCGTGATCAGATGGGTAGAGATCAGGACGGTTCCTGTTTCGTTATATCCGGCCACAATGGTATGCAGCATAAAATCCCGCGCTGCCGGATCTATACCGGCCAGTGGTTCGTCCAGCAGGTAGAGCTGAGCTTTGCGGCTCATGACAAGCATCAGGTGGAGTTTCTCCTTTGTCCCTTTGGAAAGCGTCCGAATTCTCGCGCTACGATCCAGATGGAGAGTGTGGCAGATGTCACCGGCTTTCAGAGAATCGAAGTCAGCAAAGAAATCCTGGTAGACATCAATACTGTCCTGCACGGTCATCCAGTCTGGAAAACAGGGTCTGTCCGGTAAATAAGCTGTGATGGACTTCGTATAAGTTCCGGGCAGTTCGCCGTCGATTGTGGCGAACCCGGCTGTCGGCTGCAGAAGCCCCGCAAGAATTTTGATCAGGGTGGTTTTTCCCGCCGCATTCGGAGCAGCGAGCCCGACGATTCTGCCGCGCCCGATCATAAGGTCTATTCCGTTCAGGGCAACGGTCTTCCCAAAGGTACGCTGCAGATTGCTGCATTGGATGATTTCATTCGTATTCATGGTTTCTGTCCTTTCTGAAACTGCCTGGCATAATCTGCAGCCATTCCACTGCTGAAGCCGAGCTTTTCCATGTCTTCCAGGTATTCGGCAACTCTTTTTTCAGCGAGTTGCTTTTTGACTGTCCGAAGTGTTTCTTCGTCCTCCGTAACGTTTCGTCCTGCTGTGCGGGAGGTTATAAGCAAGCCGTTTTCTTCAAGCTTGGCCAACGCTCTCTGCATGGTGTTGGGATTTACATCGGCCTGTAAAGCCAGTTCACGCACAGAGGGAAAACGTTCACCCGGAGGATATTCGCCGGTTACAATGCTTTCAGTCATCTGATCGGCCAGTTGCTGCCAGATCGGCCGTGCATCTTTCAATTTAAAATCCATATGTCACCTCGCAAACTGTGCTACTGTATTAAGCGGTTAATACAGTAGCACACAAAGAACTGCTTGTCAACAGATTTTTTGAAAGATTTTTACCTTTCCTTGAAAAAAGTATGAATTAATGTTAAAATCATTTTTAAATAATAGTATTTGGAAACAGATGATACAGAAAGGAAAACGATGTTTCAGGGATTTCAGACGGAAACCGGTGATTTTTTCTGGGAGCTGTGCTTCCACAACGAGCGGGAATGGTTTTATGCCCATAAGGAGCGTTTTGATACGTTGATCGGCACGCCGATGAAAGAGCTTGCTGCGGAAACCTATGCTCTTCTGCTTCGGCGTTTTCCGTTGCTGGAAGCTGAAGTGCATGTGTCAAGGATCTGGAGGGATGCCAGGCGGCTATATGGACGGGGCCCGCTGAAAGAAAACCTCTGGTTTTCAATCGAAAATCCCAACGTCCCGGGAGGTCCTTCTTTTTATTTTGAGATAGAGCCGGCGGTCTTTTCTTATGGAATGGGTTTCTGGTGCCCTCGCGCTGAACAGATGGAGCTGTTTAGGAATAGTATCGATGCCAACCCGGCAGCATTTAAACGGCTCGCGTCCCGGGTGGCAGAAAATAAGGATCTGAAGCTCGGCGGTCCTTTTTACAAACGCCCGAAGGGAGAAAAGGGCGAAATTGTAAATGCCTGGTATAACCGCAAATCAATCTATGTATTCCATGAGGAAGATTTCGGCGGGGTGTTGCTTTCTCCGGAATTTCCGCAAATCCTGTGTGAAGTTTATACGAAACTTATGCCGATGTATGAGTACCTTCTGGCTCACGCCACTCTCCCTCTTAATAAAAAATAATGTATTTTTCATTTAAAAATAGAAACTGATATGGAGGGTTACTATGCAGTACATTATGTCGCTTGACCAGGGGACAACCAGTTCACGTTGTATCCTCTTTGACAAGGCTGGAAGCATCTGTTCCGTTGCCCAGAAAGAATTCCGGCAGATCTTCCCGAAACCCGGCTGGGTCGAGCATGACGCGGAAGAAATCTGGTTCACTACGCTGGAAGTTTCCCGGACAGCCATGCGCAAGCTTGGAGTGACCGCGGAAGACATCGCAGCGATCGGCATCACAAATCAGCGCGAGACGACGGTCGTCTGGGATAAAGTGACCGGTAAGCCTATTGCCAACGCAATTGTCTGGCAGTGCCGCCGTACTTCGGATATTATTGACGATCTTGTGGCAAAAGGCGTTTCAGATGCCATCCGTTCCAAAACAGGACTTGTGCCGGATGCCTATTTTTCCGGATCCAAGATCAAGTGGCTTCTGGATAATGTTCCCGGAGCGAGAGAACGTGCAGAAAAGGGTGAGTTGCTCTTCGGCACGATTGACACCTGGCTGATCTGGAAACTGACAGGCGGTTCCGTCCATGTGACGGATCACACCAATGCCAGCCGTACCATGCTTTTTAACATCCATACACTGGAATGGGATGAGGAACTGCTTCAACTACTCGATATCCCGAGATGCATGCTGCCGGAGGTGAAACCGTCCAGCTGTGTCTACGGGAAGACAGTGTTTGAACTCTATGGCGGAGAAATCCCGGTTGCCGGGGCAGCTGGAGACCAGCAGGCTGCATTGTTCGGACAGTGCTGCATCCACCCGGGAGATATGAAGAATACCTACGGAACAGGATGCTTCCTTCTGATGAACACGGGGAAAACCCCTGTTATAAGCAAAAACGGCCTGGTTACAACAATTGCCGTTGGGTTTGAAGATCATGTACTTTATGCGCTGGAAGGCAGTGTGTTTGTGGCGGGAGCAGCGATTCAGTGGCTTCGCGATGAACTGAATGTCCTTGAAAAGGCCAGCGAAAGCCAGGTATTTGCGGAGTCAGTTCCGGACAGTGCGGGCGGCTATGTTGTACCTGCATTTACAGGTCTTGGTGCCCCATACTGGAATCAGCGTGCCCGCGGGGTGATTGTCGGACTGACAAGGGGCTTTAACCGCTCCCATCTGGTGCGGGCTACCCTGGAATCCCTTGCGTATCAGAGCTATGATATCTGCAAGGCGATGGAGCATGATTCCGGCATCCCGATCAAGTCGCTCAAAGTCGATGGGGGAGCGTGTGCCAACAATTTCCTAATGCAGTTCCAGAGTGATATTCTCGACTGCGAAGTAACCCGGCCTTCCTGCATTGAGACGACTGCTCTCGGTGCTGCCTATCTTGCCGGGCTGGCGGTGGGATACTGGGAAAGTGTAGAAGAAATCAAAGATAACTGGAGCATCGACCGCGTCTTTACCAGCCAGATGGACGAGGAGATACGCACAGCCCTCGTGCATGGCTGGCACAAGGCGGTGAAATGTGCATTGCTCTGGGGAGAGGACTGAACGATTGAACGACATTATTCTTCTGAAGCTGGGAGAGATTGTTCTGAAAGGCCTGAACAGGAAAGCCTTTGAGAGGAAGCTTCTCAATAACATTGCAGCCCGCTTGAAACCGATCGGAAATTTTAAAATCTCCTGCCTTCAGAGTACCGTTTATGTAGAGTCGCAGGATGATTCCTGTGATCTGGAAGAAGCCTTCGAAGCCTGCGGCAAGATTTTTGGCATCATTTCCATGACGCGTGCCTCAGCCTGTGAGAAGGATAAGGACGCGATAGCACAGCTTGCCATCCGCTGCCTGAAGGAAGAAATGCAGAATGCAAAGAGCTTTAAGGTGGAGAGCAAGCGCAGCGATAAATCCTTCCCCATGACGAGCATTCAGCTCAGCCAGTACGTTGGCGGAGAATTGCAGGAGGCATATCCCGATACACCTGTTGACGTTCATAACCCTGAACTGACGGTTTATGTGGAAGTACGTGATCTTGCAGCCTATGTGCATGCAAATCCGGTTCCAGGTGCCGGCGGTATGCCGGTCGGATCCAATGGTGTGGCGGTTACCCTGCTCTCAGGTGGGATCGACAGCCCCGTTTCCACTTATATGATTGCACGCAGAGGCGTCAGGCTGATTCCGGTGCATTTTTTCTCCTTCCCGTACACTTCAGAACAGGCAAAAGAAAAAGTGGTGGAACTGGCCACGCTGTTGACTGACTATTGTGGGAAAATGACCATTGAAGTGGTGCCGTTTACCCATATTCAGGAAGAAATCCGGGATAAGTGCCCGGAAGAGTACTTCACATTGATCATGCGCCGCTTTATGATGCGTTTGGCAGAAAAGATTGCCGTTTATTACGGAGCGGGAGCAATCGTTACGGGTGAGAATCTCGGTCAGGTTGCTTCTCAGACGATGGAAGCAATGGCAGTAACAAGAGCCGTAACAACCCTGCCGATCGTCCAGCCGCTGATTGGTTTTGATAAGGAAGAGATTGTCCGCCTTGCCCGGAAGATCGGTACCTTCGGCACTTCTATTCTCCCGTATGAAGACTGCTGTACGGTTTTCACACCACGCCATCCACGTACCAAACCGAAACTGAAGGACGTAGAAGCTGTCGAAGCAGCTCTTGATGTTGAGGCTTTGGTGGAAGAGGCCTTCAACGGGATTGAGCAGATTCCCGTAGGAGAGTGATCATGAAAACCTATAACACGGAAATTATTTCTGTCGGGACAGAGCTTCTGCTTGGGCATATCACCAACACAGACGCACGGGATGTCTCAGAGGAGCTCGCAAAAATCGGCATTAATGTGCTTTACCATACGGTAGTGGGTGACAACCCCGGCAGGCTGGCAAACTGCATTGAAATTGCAAAGCAGCGGGCGGACATCATCATTACCACCGGAGGTCTCGGCCCCACTTGTGATGATCTGACCAAGGATATGCTTGCAAAATCCTTTGGCTTGCAGCTCATACGAAACGAAGCAGAGTATCAGAGCCTTTACAATTATATTTCAGTCCGCCATAAGTATACCGAAAATAATACCAAACAGGCGATGCTCCCGGAGGGATGCACCGTATTCCACAACACATGCGGTACGGCGCCCGGCTGTGCTTTCGAAAAAGACGGAAAGACCGTAATCATGCTGCCTGGTCCGCCCAAAGAATGTATGGCAATGCTGCGGGAAAGCGTTATCCCTTATCTCCGGACAAAAAGCGATGAGGTGATCCTTTCTCATACGGTGCGGATTTTCGGTATCGGGGAGAGCGGTGTGGATGACATCTTTGCCGATGAGATGAACCGAATGACCAACCCGTCCCTGGCACCTTATGCCAAGGAGGCCGACTGCCTTCTGAAGGTCACCGCTAAGGCAGGGAATGAGGCAGAAGCGGAAGCTCTGTGCCGGCCGGTAATTGACCATATTTGTGAACGGTTGGGGGAATATGTCTATGGCATCGATGTCGAATCGCTGGAAGAAAGTGCCTTTGCGCTTCTGAAAGAGAAACAGGTTACCCTTGCCTTTGCCGAAAGCTGCACGGGTGGGGAAGCGGCAAAACGGCTGACGGATCTCCCTGGAGCCAGCACGGTTTTCAAGGGAGGGGTCGTCACCTACACCAACGAAGCGAAGGCCACGCTTCTCGGTATCGATCCGGACGTGATCAATACCGAAGGGGCAGTCAGCTACGAAGTGGCAGCAGAGATGGCAGAGAATATCCGTGCGATCCTGAAAGCTGATATCGGAATCGGGGTGACCGGACTTGCCGGGCCGGATAGCGATGGAGTTCATGAGGTCGGTACAGTGTTTGTCTCCCTTGCAACGGAGAATGAAACCTTTGTCAAGGAACTGCATCTTGGCTCCATGCGCTCGCGCAGTTTTGTCCGCCGGATGGCTGGCAACCATATCTTTGATATGATTCGTCGGTATCTTACCGGTCTCAGTATTTTATAAGGAACAAATTCAGGCCTTGCAGCAAATCACTGCAAAGCCTGAATTTGTTTAATAAATAGTGTTACCAATCAAAACTGAAATCACCTGCATCCAGATACCAGTCAATGTCTAAGCCCCAGTCTCCCCAGGGATTCTCATTATAATATCCTCTGTCCTGCACTTCTGTAGTGCTTTCCACACGGTCACCGTTGTAATATACAATATTCAGCATTCCCCAGCTGATATCAGTTTTATAAGGGTTCAACACTTCATTGATCAGATTAACCCAGTCATACGGCTCAACAACAGCGTAGCTATATCCGCGTATATTGCGTGTGATGCAGGGCATCGTATAAAAATGGATATCTCTGCTTTTGCACTGTAATGCCTGGCGGAGGAACCATGCAATATTTCCTGCATTCAGATTGGTCTGGACCCCTTCTGCCAACATACGGACAACTTTGCCGGCATGTGGGATATTCCCTAGTGTCAGGAACTGCTGCGCAGCAGCCTTGAGAAAGGCCTGCTGCATTTCAATGCGACCAAGGTCACCGTTGGAATAATCTTCTCGGAAACGGCAGAGACACATACTCTGATATCCGTCCAGCAGCTGATAACCAGGATGAATATCGATAAACAACTCCTGTGGAATGTCCCAGTAGTTCATTTCAATCGGCACATCAAACCAGATGCCGCCCATCTCATTGATAATATTCTGGAACAACAACAGGTCTACTACCGCATAACAGTCAACGTCGAATCCTGTCAGACATTTGATATGCGTGCACAGACTGTCAATGCCTGTCCCGCCATTGTGAAGAGATGCACTGTAAACGGCGTTCAGTTTGCGCAGATCCCAGGCAACGTTTATCAGAGTATCACGTGGAATACTGACACAGTCAATTGTATGGTTGCTTGTGTCGAACCGGCACACCATCATGGTATCCGTGCTTTCACTGATTTGGTCTACCCCAACAAGGAGAATGGTGTAAACACCAGCTTTCCGCTCCATAACTGTTGGCTGTCCGGATAGGTCAAGCGGAGCTCCGTCAGGCAGTGGTTCAGGTGTGGGTGTGGGTATAGGCGTCGGTTCAGGAGTTGGAGCGGGAGTCACTTCGACAGGCTCTTCTGTGGGCTCTGATATAGCTTCCGGTTCTGCAGCTTCTGCATAAATCATTTCAATTTCCGGCGGTCGCTCCCACCGCAGATAAACCAGACCGCCCGCTGCTGCAAGCAGAACGATCATAATTAGAATCGATATTACTGTGCGGCCTGTACGGTTTTCTTTTTTTCTTTTTGTGTATCTCATGAACTGTTCTTTCTAAAACTATTTATTGTACATTGCTGAACGCATCAAACACTGCCCAGACATCAGGGGCTTCATTGGCGGGATTATAGGGAAGGGGATTTTTCGCTTTATAGCCTGCATTTGCCGTTACTGAAATCAGATCGATCCCTCTGGCATAAGAGGTGAAAATAAACTGCTCGGAAAAGAGCAGGCATCCCAGCGGAACATGGTAATCGCTTGTTACAATAGCAAGGCTTTTGACCTGAGGATACTGTTCCAGCAGGATCTTCCCCGTGAACTGTGCATTTTGTACTGTCGTTTGGGAGAGATTCTCTACAATAATCCTTTCTTCTTCGACGCCGTTTTCCTTCAGCCATGCAGCCATCTGGTCGGCTTCCGTGAGTTCCGGTTTTCTGAAAGCAGTGCCCCCGCCGGTCACTGCAATGAAAGCATTCGGATACTGCTTGGCACAGTTGAGTGCGACGCTGCAGCGGCCGATGAGCTCCTCAGCCATCGTCCCGTCCGGGTTGAGCTGATAACCGAGTGCAACGATGCATAGGCTGTCATCCTGCGGCAGCCCGTTCGGGAGACGGTCATAGTTGACTTCCAGATCGGTGTTGACAAAGTTCCAGATGTCCATTACCTGACCCCAGGCGTCCCCAAGCGTCGGATTCACTTTTTTCAATTCGCCAATCAAACGCTGGATTTCCAGATAGGAGGGAGGTCCCTGTTTTTTATAGGTATACATGATATCGCTAAGAAGGTCGTAAGCCTTTCCGTCCAGCTTCGCATAAGATGGTACTGACAGTGAAAGCATCAGACACACCGCCAGAAACATCACGGCTATTCTTTTCATTGCTTTTCACCTCCATCCGCTTTTCCCATCTTTTAAATATTTTACCTATTATAGCTTATTAAAAGAAAAACAGCAAGTTGATCTTTTCAGCTTGTTTTGATACAATCATATCCAGTGTAAAAAACAGTTTTGAAAGGAGAAGGAAGATGGAAATCGGAATCAAAGGACATGCGGAAATGACGGTAGATAAGACGAATGTGGCTTCTTCAGTCGGAAGCGGGCTGCTGGATGTGTTTTCCACTCCCAGTATGATTGCCCTGATGGAGAAGGCATGTAAGGAATCTGTTGCGCCGTATCTGGAAGAAGGACAGGGGACGGTAGGCATTCGCCTGGAGGTAGATCATCTTGCTGCGGTACCGATTGGAGAAAAGGTATGGGTGGACAGTGAACTGATTGCCGTAGACAAAAGAGTACTGACGTTTGCCGTTTCGGCATGGTCAAGAAAGGAAAAAATCGGAGAAGGAATCCACAAGCGCTGCATCATTTTCGATGACAGGTTTTTGGAGAAAATGAGAGCAAAGTACGAATAAAAGACGGGGGTGCCGGTTTGCTCAAAGCAAAACAGGCACCCCTTCAGGTTATTCGTCATACCGCAGAAGCAGGGAAAAATAGTGTGAGGATCCGTCGCCCGAGAAGAAGTAGGTATGGTCCTGCACACCAAGGGAAATATCCATTTCTTCCCCGAGGCGGATTTCATGGGCATATTCAACAGCAATCTCTTTCAGATTTCTTTCGGCGGCAACATGCGGGATCATGTTTTCACATTCGTCGATATAACGGATGTTGTTCATATGCCCATTTATATCAGTATGGCTGTAGGGAACGGCAAAATGCTTTTTTTCTGCTGCCGGCAGGCTGCGGATACCGGAAGGAAGGGGAATCTCATTTCCTGTGACCTCTCCGGGAACAAGTATTCCTTCCTGCTGGGGGAAAATCAACCCTCGGTTTTCGGAATCAATCAGCGTCCAGAGAGCGCTGGCAGAAAGAAGCGGCTTCCCGGAGGCATCCAGCATGCGGTAATAACGGGGAAAGAGCACATGCATCGTTTCACCCGGCCAGGATTCAAAGAGTACCCGTTCGTCATATTCCGGCAGACGGTTGAGCAGTACCTTCTGGCGTGTAAGCACCCACAGAAAACCCCGGTCCAGCGTCTTGTCCCGCCCGGCGCCGAGCTGCTCGGTGTGGTCAATCGATGCTTCCTGCATCAGGGAAAAGAGACAGGAAGGCCTTAACTTCCGATTAAAGGAGACATCACAGTCGCGGATTCTGACGATTTGCTGGAAAACACTCATTTGTTCTTTTTCGCCATCTGAAGCATAAACTCGTCCACAACTTCACCGAAAGTGCTGAGTTTTTGCCATTTACGTTCCGGGATTTTTACACCGAGTTCTGCTTCACACCGGCAGATGACGAGAATAAATCCCATCGAGTCGATAGCCATATCGTTATTGATAACGGTGTCTTCCTCAATTACTTCGGGCACACGATCGGGAACACTGTCAAGAATTATTTTTTTGATTTTTTCGCTTACTTCTTCTCTGGTCATGTCAGGATCCTCCCATAAATTTATTGAAGATTGATTCTGTAACGCTGGATTTTCCCGGTAGCGGTGCGCGGGATCGGAGCAGAACGCAGAATGATTTCCGTGATCTGCTGACCACGCGGATATTCGTCGATTACCGGGCGGATTTTCCGGCGGATTTCCTCTTCTGTCAGGGTATCGTCACTTACAACGAGTACCGGCCTGCTGTTTTTTAACACTACAGCGAGCTCGGCAGTGCCGAGAGAAGCCGAAAGCTTTGCCTCATATTCCGGAAGGAAGATTTTTGTACCGTCTTCCAGAACGAGGATATCTTTCTTCCGCCCGGTAATATGGAGAAGCCCCTGGGGATCGATATAACCGAGGTCACCGGAATGCAGCACTCCGTCTATGACAGCTTCCGTTGTAGCTTCCGGCATTTTATAATACCCCTGCATGATACAGGTCGGTGCTTTGATAAGAATTTCTCCATCGTCGGCGATGGTGATTTCATCATCCGGGCAGATTTCCATCGCAAATGGGTCACCCTTTGTGCTGATGGCAACTCCGGAACTTGTCTCCGTCAACCCGTAGCCGAAGCTGACGCAGATACCCGTAGCTGTAACTGCTGTGAGCAGACTTGGCGGGCAGTCTCCCGCACCAACGAGAATCACACGCAGAGAACTATTCAGACAGTCGTGACCGAGCAGGAATGACAGAAGGGACGGAACAACGGACAGCGCCGTAGGGCGAAAAGTAAGGCAGTCATCCATATAGTGTCTGGCACCGCGGCCGAGAGCAACGGAAGCTCCGCAGCTCAGCCCCCATAGAAGGCCGCACACAAAACCAAATACATGGCCGAGGGGCAGCATGCAGAGCAGTGTGTCGCTCGAAGAGAGAGGAAGCTTCTGTGAGCCGTTCCATGCGGAGCTCATCAGACTCTGACCGGTCAGTACAACAGCTTTGGAACTGGAGGTTGTGCCGGAAGTAAAGAAAAGAATCCTGTCAGCATACTCTCCTGAAGGGCCGGAGGTGAGAAGCGGAGACAGCTCTTCACAGAGTTCTTCATCGCCCCATAAAGTGTCGATATCCGCGTAGGGGATGCTCCCTTTCAGCGAGGAAAGAGGAGCGTTGGCATCGAGCATTACAATCTGCAATCCGGCTATATTTGCGGCAAGAATTGTCAAGACACAGTCAAAACTTCCGTCAGAGAGGATCCCGATACAGCGGTTGCCGGAAGAGCGAAAAGACTCGACACGTTCCGTCACCGCCTTATGAAGCATGGAATAGGAACAGGTTTTTATTTCACTGTCTTCATAGATCAGGGCAGGAGCATCGGGAGAAGTGAGTGCGAAATGGGAGAGCAGCTCTTCAAAACCGGAAAATCGCATTTCACGGGACTCCTTAAAAAATATTAATAGATAATGGTAGATTTTTAGGGTTCTATCAGTTATAATATATCACAGTCTGAACTTTTATGCCATATAAAAATCAGAATAAAAAACCAAAATCTGGAGGAATGATAACAATGGACAAGAATGTACGCGTGGCAATTATCGGCGGAGGCCCGGCAGGCCTTTCCGCAGGCATGTATCTTGAAAAAAAAGGGTACGAAAACTATGTGATTTATGAGAAATCCGATCGCGTCGGCGGTAAATGCTGGTCTCCCACCTACAGGGGCAAGAGATATGAGATGGGCGCTATCATGGGTGTACCGTCTTATTATGCTGTGCACGATGTGGAAGAGTTCTGCGGGATCACGCATGATGGCCCGAAACTCAACCGTAACTACAAAAACAGCGCAGGAGATGTGATTGAGCCGTTTGAACCCAAAAAGAATGTTCTGAAGATTCCCCGCCTGCTCAAAATGAAAAGCCAGGTGAAAAAGTTCGGTGAGATTCTGGAAACCAAGTACAGAGGCTATGATGTGAACGGTCACCGCGGTGTTGCCGAAGGCAGATGCGATGGCTATGCGGTAACACCCGGCCGTGAAAGAGTTCAGTTCAGCAACCCGAATCTGAAAGATCTTGCTCTCCCGTTCAAGACTTTCTGTGAAAAGAACGGCTGTGAGCTTATCCAGGATATCTGGATCGGGCCTTACACTTCCTTTGGCTACGGATACTTTGATGAAATTCCTGCTGCTTACGTCCTGAAGTACCTTGACTTCCAGACAACGATGAACTTTGTCAACGTCAACCTCTGGACTTGGAAGAATGGTACACAGTATATCTGGGAGTGCCTCGATGCCAAACTGAAGCACAGTGCAAAGCTCAACAGCAACATTACGAAGGTCGAACGGAAAGACGGCAAAGTCTTCATTACGGTAAATGGTGAAGTCGAAGAGTTTGACAAGCTGATTGTAACGGCACCGCTTTACTGTGGAGACGGCAACAGAGGCGAGACGAACGGTTTTGTTGACTATGCCGATGCCCGTGAAGATGAGAAAGAACTCTTCTCCAAGATCGATTATGAACGTTACACTGTGCAGGCAGTGACTACGAAGCCGGAAAATCATCCCGAGATCTCTTACTATGTGTTTGACAACATGGTCAAGGAACGCCTCGGCCATCTGATGGTCTATTACCGCCGCTGGAAAGAGGATATCGACCAGATGATCACTACCTATGCTCTCCGCACCCATAAGAACATGAAGGAAGTTTCTTATGAGGAATGCAACAAAATGGTATTGGAAGATCTGAAGACGATGCACAATCCCGCCGAAACGGTTGAGAATGCCTGGTCCGTCTATTACTTCCCGCATGTTTATTCCGATGACTATGCTGCAGGCTGGTATGACAAAGTGGAAGCCATGCAGGATAAGTATGACACATTCTATGCCGGCGAAATCATGTCCTTTGGTGACATGGATGAGACGGCGGAATACTCCCGCGAACTCGTGGAGAGATTCTTCTGATTGATTTGGTTTTTCTTGATAAGGGACTGTGCGCTTCTTTTGCGTACAGCCCCTTGGAACTTGTTTAGAAAGGAATACGATACATGAGCTTTTATAAAGACCATTATCAGGTGGTCATTGTAGGCGGTGCGCTGGCAGGCATGTCGGCATGCCTGCAGCTCCAGGCGTGGGGCATCAAAGATATTCTGATCCTTGAAAAGCATAACATGCCTGGTGGCCTCGCAACGGATTATATGCGCGATGGGTTTGAAATGGAGGCCACTCTCCACGAGATGATGTCCATCGGTAAGCCGGGAGCACGGCTGAAAGTCGGCCAGTTCTTCGATGACATGGGTGTGAATATTGACTGGCTGCCTGTGCCGGAGTGCTATCGTGCCGTGCTGCCGAATTCCGATATTGATATCACGCTGCATGACGGATATGAAACCATGGCGAGAGAGATAGATGCACAGATACCCGGTATGTATGAAAAGGTGCTGGATTTCATGAAGCTCTGCCGCCGTGTTTATGACAGCATGAACTATCTCTCAGTCAATCCCATGAGCAAGGTGCAGATGCTGCTGAAGCATCCTGATTTTGTTAAAACCATCGGCTACAGTGCGACAGAAGTGATGTCAACGTATAACTTCCCGCAAAAAGTGGTGGAGATGCTGACGCCGTACTGGATTTATGTCGGCAACAGGATGGACGATCTGCCCTTTACCATCTATGCATTCCTGATGGCGGACTATTTTACGGGTTCTTATGTCTGCCGTGGGTTCTCCCATGAAATGAGTATGAAGCTGCAGGCAAAATGTGAGGAGAACGGCGCACAGTATGAGTTCAATCAGGAAGTGGAAAAAATCCTTGTAAAGAACGGCAAGGTAACGGGTGTGCGAACCAGACGCGGTGACGAGATTTCCTGTGACTACGTGATTTCTGGCCCCTATCCGAATAAAGTCTATTCCCAGATGATAGAACCGCTCAGTGAGGTCCCTGCTGGAGCAATCAAGATGGTGAACGGCCGTAAGCTGGCCCTGGCACCGGTTTCCGTTATGCTGATCCTCAAAGGTACGCCGGAAGAAAACGGCGTTTCCAATTACTCCACCTTCTCCGGTGAGACGATGGATACCAACAAAATCTGGGCAAACTACTCCAACCTGACAGATCCCTATAACTACATCACTACGATCTGCCTCAACTATGCAAATCCCTCCTGTACACCGGAGGGCTATACACAGCTCTCTATCACGGTGCTCGTTCCGATAGACCCTTGGCTTGAAGTAAAGGAAGAGGATTACTATGACCTGAAGCGTCGTCTCGCAAATGAAATGATGGAGACGTATATCCGAGAGGTCGGCCATGTTGACTTTCGGAAGAACATTGTGGAAATTGAGATTTCCACTCCGGTTACAGTTTCCCACTATGTCGGTGCCTGGAAAGGCCAGATCTACGGTTACCTGCATTCGCTTTCGGATCATGCTGTTGCAAGGCTCGGTATGAAGGAAGAAGACCATTTTATTGAAGGCCTGGAATTCGCCGGAGCACATGGTATGTCCGGTGACGGCATGGGTCCGCAGATCACCAACGGCCGAGCTGCAGCCAAAGCCGTTCGGGAGGATCTCCAGAAGAAAGAAAAGGAGGGAAAGAAATGAGCATTTCTGTTCATGGCCTGATCAAAGATGCAGGCGGGGCGACACGCGTTACCAAACTCAGAAGGGAGAGCTATGCCAATGCTTCTCCGCTGCCGGATCCGAAAGATCATATCCGGGAGCTTGCCGATGCACTGCACCCGGTAGAAATGAAGTTTCGGTGCATCTCCGTGAAGGATGCTTCTCCCACCAGTAAAACGTTCCGCTTTGAAAGCCTTGACGGGCATATTCCCGTGTTCCAGTGCGGGCAGTATGTCAACTTCCGCTTCAAAATCGGAGAGAGTACGCTTTCAAGGCCGTATTCCATTTCCTCCGCACCCTATGAGGCGCGGTCCGAAAAGCCTTTCTTTGAGGTTACCATCCGCCGTAATGTGCCGTATCTGGTGCCGGATTACATGTTTGAAAATGTGCATGAGGGTGATGTGCTTGACGGCACGCTGCCGTTCGGTACCTTCTATTGGGAACCGCTGCGCGATTCCAGGGAAATCGTCGCTCTGGCAGGCGGCTCCGGTATTACTCCATTCATGAGCATGGCAAGGGAAGTCGCTAACGGTAAGATGAAGGGATGCAGGCTCACAGTGCTGTACGGATCCGTAAAGTCGGATGATATCGTTCTGAAGGATGAACTGGCTGCAGTGGAAAAGGCATGCAGCGATGTGAAGATTGTCCATGTTCTCTCTGATGACCCGGACTGGGAAGGTGAAAAAGGCTTTATTTCCAAAGAAATCATCGAGAAATATTCCACACCGGACTGCACCTATATGTTCTGCGGTCCTCGTGCGATGTATCTTTTTGTCGACAAAGCACTGAAAGAGCTCGGTGTGGAACAGCGCCGCTTCCGCCATGATGTAGTCAACAACCCGGCTGACATCACAAAGGTGCCCGGATATCCGGAAGAAGCCATCGGCAAAACTTTCAACATAACCGTGGTACGCGGTATTCAGGAGGATATAATCCCCGCAAAGGCAGAGGAATCCATAGCGATTGCCATAGAGCGCGCCGGCATTCTGCTGAATACCCACTGTCGCAACGGTGAGTGCGGGCTGTGCCGTGCACATGTGCTTTCCGGTGCCGTTTATACACTGCCGGATGAGGAAAACCGCCGCCGCATGGACCGTGAGATGGGGTGGTATCACCTTTGTTCCGCCTGGCCGCTCAGCGACGTCAAAGTGAAGATCCCCATTATGTAAAAAAGAGATGGAGAAGAGAGAATGGCAGAACTAAGACCGAAAATAGTAAAACTTTGCCACATTGTTGGTGGCTTAACGGGTGTTGTAAACAAGATCGATGAAAACGCCCCGGAATACTACAGCCTGGCGAGCATTGTGACGGACGATGAAGCCGATGTGGCGATTGCTGCAGGGCTTCGCAAAGAACGCACAACCGCCTACCTGGCGAAGAAAACCGGAAAAAGCCTCGAGGAAGTGGACCGCCTTGCCCAGCATCTGGCATGGATCGGTGTTTTCCGCTGGACAATTGATCCGGTGACTAAGCAAAACCGCTATTTCATGCAGATTTTTGCTCCCGGCATTATGGAAATGCTGGTGAACAATCAGGAGCTGCTGGAAACCCATCCGGAAGTAGGCCGTGCTTTTGAGGAGTATACTCGTATCCGTATGGAAACGATGTCTCCTCTTCTCCCAAATGGCTATGGCCTGATGCGCGTTGTCCCAGTGGAGAGTGCCATTAAAGATAATCCCGAAGCAAATGATTTTGAAAAGCTGAGCTATTATCTCAACAAATATGACACGTTTAGCGTTTCTCCCTGTTCCTGCCGTGCCTCCCGTACCAGTATCAATGACGGGTGCGGCCATCTCGCAGAAGAGATGTGCATCCAGATGGGGAAGGGAGCTGAGCACTATATCCGCACAGGGCGTGCCCGCGCCATTACGCGGGAGGAAGCTCTGGAAATTATTCAGCGCGCCGAAGAAAACGGTTTGATGCACGATATCCCAAATATAGAGGAAGCAGGTGACAGCGCTGCTATCTGCAACTGCTGTGCCTGTGCCTGCTTTGGGCTTCGCGTGGGGCTGATGTATGGTGCACGAGATGCCATACGCTCCAACTATGTGGCAGAGGTGGATGAAGCGAAGTGTGTGGCGTGTGCCCAGTGTGTGGAGGTATGCCCCGCTAACGCGCTCAAACTTGGGCAGAAGCTCTGTACTACAGTGGACACGACCATGCCCCAATATGTCAAGCTGGCAGACCATATCGTATCGAAAAAGGCATGGAACCCGAATTATCGTGAAAACCGTGAAGATGTTGTCCCAACAGGGACATCTCCCTGTAAAACTGCATGCCCGGCCCATATCCCTGTTCAGGGGTATCTGAAGCTCGCTGCGCAGGGCCGCTATGAAGATGCACTTGATCTGATCCGGGAAGAGAATCCGCTGCCGGCTGTCTGCGGTCGAATCTGCAATAAACGCTGTGAGGCTGAGTGTACCCGCGGAGCAGTAGATGAGGCTGTTGCTATTGATGAAGTGAAGCGCTTTATTGCAGATCATGACCTGAATCAGGAAACCCGTCGGATTCCCAAAATGGTCAATCAGACCGGCAAACCCTTTACCGAGAAGATTGCCATTATCGGTTCAGGCCCTGCCGGATTGAGCTGTGCCTATTATCTTGCAAAGCGTGGTTATCCCGTTACGGTATTTGACCGCAACCCGGTTCCCGGTGGTATGCTGACATTGGGCATTCCCAACTTCCGTCTGGAGAAAGATGTTCTGAATGCAGAGATCGACATTATCCGCGCAATGGGTGTTGAATTCAGATGCGGTATTGAAGTCGGTAAAGACGTTACCATCCAACAACTCCGCGAGGAGGGTTATAAAGGCTTCTATCTTGCCATCGGTGCTCAGAAATCTGCTCCGATCGGAATCCCCGGGGAAGATCTGGAAGGCGTTTACGGCGGTGTTGACTTCCTGAGGGAGGTTAATCTCGGCGGAAAGCCGAAAATCGGAAAACGTTGTGCCGTGGTCGGTGCAGGCAACGTCGCTATGGATGTGTGCCGCACAGCCGTCAGACTCGGGGCAAAGGAAACCTATATTATTTATCGACGTTCCCAGGAAGAAATGCCGGCGGATCCGGAGGAAGTCCAGGAAGCAATGGAAGAAGGCGTACAGTTCCGCTTCCTCAGCAATCCTGTTGAAATCCAGGGAGAGTCCGGCAAAGTCACTGCACTTCGTGCAGAAATCATGGAGCTTGGCGAACCGGACGAAAAAGGCCGCAGAAAACCCGTGGGTACGGGTAAATTTGCCACCATCAAAGTGGATAGCGTTATTGGAGCGATCGGCCAGAGAGTGGACTGGGGTAGCCTGGATATCGGCAAACTAATTGTAACAAATAAAGGAACGGCCGAGGCCGATTCCCTGACTTATCAGACTGCTGAACCGGATATCTTTGTCGGCGGAGACGATTATACTGGCCCGAGCTTTGCCATCAATGCCATTGCAGCAGGGAAGGAAGCAGCCATTTCGCTCCATCGTTTTGTCCACCATGGGCAAACACTCACCATGGGGCGTGATCGCCGTATTTACCGTGCTTTGGATAAGGAACATGTGCAGCTTGATGTTGCAAGCTTCGACAAGGACCATCGCCAGGTACACGGTTATAACAAAGAGAAGGCGAAAACTTTCTCGGATGCCCGTATGACCTTTACAGAAGAACAGGTCAGGAAAGAATGTGCCCGCTGCCTGGGATGCGGAGCTACAAAAGTGGATGAATATCTCTGTGTCGGTTGCGGAATCTGCACAACACGCTGCAAGTTTGATGCAATCCATCTTCACAAGGTTCGTGACTTGCATGCAGGTACGTTTGAAACACTCCCAATTCATGCAGCGGTTGACATTGTGAAGAAGGTCCCCAAAATCGTTAAGAATGCGGTCACAAAGTAATGCATGAGCTTGGATTATGCGATGCGCTTCTGAAAAAAGTAAAGCAGATCGCGGAAGACAATGAACTGGAAGGGGTTAATTCCGTCTCGCTGGACGTCGGGACTCTGAGCGGTGTCGTACCGAATTTTATGACAGACTGCTGGGAAGCTGTGATCGATGGTACCCCTTTTGCAGAGACGAAGCTGCTGATCCGTTCAGTGCCCGGGATTGCCCAGTGCCTGGACTGCGGCCTCTCCTTTGAGGCAAATCTGGAAAAGCTGGTCTGCCCGGCATGCAGCAGCCTGAAGCTTAACCCGGTTTCCGGCCGGGATATGACAATTACAGAAATCGAAGGTTACTAAACAACAAACTCCTGCCGAAAGGCAGGAGTTTGTTGTTTACAGATAAAGATCTCTTTTGATTTTGTCGTAGTGCTTCAGGAAAATCGGCTCGATTTTCGAAGTCAGCTTCATATCAAGGTTGAAGAAGTAAATCGTGAAGGTGACAGCAAACAGTGAGAACACTGCCAGCAGAAGCATGAGCAGAAATTTTACAGGTTTTGTCATATTGTTTCTCCTTTCTTACCACGCATTGTCATCCGGCAGAATCTCTATAGAGGGATCAAGCGGCTCTTCAAGCATGACGGTGCGCATGTACGTGTTGAACTGGTCACGGATAGCCTGGCGGGTATAAACGCGCGGATCGCACAGGTCATGACTGACCCAGACAAGGTGAATTCCACGTTCTCTTGCCTGCTCTTCAAACTGACCATGCATACCGGTCAGTGCTTTGCAGGACATATGCTCCCACATCATAACCATATCGGCGTGCATCATCTCGCAGAATTCCCACAATTCATCGACAAGTACTTTATAACCGCCATGGGTACGGTTGCGCATGATCATGTTTTCGTTGAGCCATGCCATGTCATAATAAGCCTGTTTACGGTTTTCAGGGGTATCTTCCTCCGCAATCATGCGTGTGTTGACCATCGAAAGCATATCGGTAAGAGGCATGACACCCCAGCACTGAAGCATCCAGTAAAGCATGTCAATGCAGTATTGCGGCTGCACACCCCAGATGATGCAGCGGTGGCGGTATTCTTTCGCGGCCATGCGCTTGTGCTGATACCCTTTCTCTGCAAGCTTCATGAGCTTTGCATCGATTTTGATAAATTTGCGATCACGCCCGCAGTTGCCCATGTAGTTGGTATCATTGTAAAGGGAGAAAACAGAGCCGAAAAACTGCGGATATGGCGTACTGTTGATTTCCAGTTGGGCAAGGCGTTTACGCGTGGCGTCATTTACCTGCTTGGCACATTCAAAATAGTGCGCCCAATCCCACTTCTGGCCGGTGTGCTCTTCCACAAAAGCGATAGCCTTTTTCATATCTTCAGCTGCGTAATCCTGTACGTCTTCCTCACGGTGGCGCATCGGGGCAACAAGCTGGAAGGTCGGAATGCCGTACTGGCGCTCCAGGCGCTTGGCAATCAAACCGTTGCCCATAAGGGAACCGTCACACGTGGTGTTCACCTGAACGGCGCAGCAGCCGAGCACACAGAAGTCATCTTCAATCGATATGCCTGCTTCAGCTTCCGGCATCGGGCAGACGTCACCCGGAAGACCGTTCTGCTGAGCAACGTCCAGATAATGCATGGTGGAAAACTGATTGAAGATATTGGCTGCAAACATCGTCGGAACTTCGCGGAGGATCGCTTTTACATTCGGGAAGCCCATCATGAACGCTGTCATGGCGTTTTCATCAGACAGAACACAGCGGTCGGAAAAGGCTTTGTCGTTACCAAGGCGGCGATCGCCGCGGAAGCAGTTGTCTATAGCCTGAGTGACATCCGCAATCACAAAGTTCATCGCTGTGTGGGTGATGCGCAGGGGCTCATCGCGGAGACCGATGGTGAATTTGTCCATCCCGTGCATGACGGCAAGATAGTTTGCCATCCAGCGATAGCGGAACATCCCCTTAATATTGCGGGGTTTTACAATGAATTTGGCGAGGACGGAAACAAGATACAGCCATCTTGTATAATCATAAAAAGTATCTTTCACACCGCGCCACTCGCGCCGCCTGCGGACCTTTCCCTCATCATAAAGAACGCCTAGAGTATGCTCGCCTTTCTTTTCGATCGGGTTTTTTATTGTAGTCATTTCGCACCTCTCTTGATCTTCTTGATTTCTATGCTTTCCACGAAAGCCTGAATACGGGTGCGCATTTGCCCGGCAGAGGAGGCAATATTGTAAGGCCTGTCAACCGAAAGAACAGGAAAGCCGTAGTCTTCTCTCAGCATGGTTGAACCAAGCATTCTCTCATATGCCCACGGGTCACAGAATTTAACCTGCTCGTATACAATACCGTCTGCACGATATTCTCTGGCGAGATCATTGACGTATTTCTTCCTACCATATACCTTTTCCATGTTCATCTGGCGAGGGCACTGGCAGGCATAGGTATAGTGGCGACAGACCTGTGTAAGTGCGTCTTCCTCGTCATTCAGTTCAATCGGCTCTCTGCCTGGGAAGGAGCCAAAACAGAACCTGTCAGCGCAGACGAAGGCACCGCACTCCTCAATCAGCTTGATAAGGCCGCTGTCATCCACTTCCGAGCCGACAAGCAAAAGGCGAGCGCGGCAGGGCTTTTCCTCAGGTTCCCGGGTCTTCAGCTCATCCAAGGTTTCCTCGAGCTTTTTGACCAGAAGGTATTTCGGACAGACGTAGGTTGCAAGTGTCAGGACATGGAATTCATAACCGGTGATTCTCGGTTTTTCTTCCTTGCGGAAATTCCCGATTTCACGGATCAGCCTGCACACCGTGTTATGCTCTTCCACAGCTTTGCGGATTTTTTCCTCCGAGATATCGATACCGTATTTCTCGTGCAGCGGTTTCAGAATGTGGTTGGTGCATTGAACTTTGCAGAGGTTTACACCGTTTTCATCTGCTTTCAGAGGAATTTCCATGTATTCATGGAAAAACCGGTCGTTTCCTTCTCCCATAGTGTGCAGCAGCTCCATGTTTTCCACGCAGCGGTTTATCATGGTGCAGCCATCCGGTGCAATGACGCAGTCGGCAAAATTAAAGCCGCCTTCGATTGCGCGCTCCAATAGTGCCCGGCTGGGTTCACAGAGAAGATTTGTCATGTAATAGGTAGCAATGTCCATTGAGCCGGTGTTCGGCGCGGACAGACGAATAGAAAATGTACCGTCCAGATTCAGCAACGGCTCAGGGACATTTTCGCACGTATAGGCTACACAGATTTTTCCTTCTTTTTTTGCCTTTTCGATCAACTTGTTATTAGCCTGTTCCAGAAGCTTTTCAAAGTAGCCCAGGTGCTTGAGATCTCTCAAGCTTCTTCACCTCTCCCTCGTTTTTTTGTTTGCATAAGGCATGCCTCGCCTTAACTGTCTTAATAATAAAATGAGGTTGATTATTTGTCAACGCTAACAGAAAAAAGATGATGATTTTCTTTCTTGCCAAACCGGGTTGATTGCCGTATACTCGCCTTAAAAAGTCATATTATGATAAGAAAAAGGAGATTGTTTATGGCAGCCAATACCGATATTTCCCTCCGCAATGCAGTGATATACAGCATCTACATACGCAGCCATACTGAGGAGGGTACGTTTTTGTCCGTTATACCCGACCTTGACCGGATCAAAGCTCTCGGCACTGATATCATCTGGCTGATGCCGATCCACCCGATCGGGGAGAAAAACAAAAAAGGCAGCCTGGGCTGCCCGTATGCCAATCGCGATTACCGCACTGTCAACCCATGCTACGGCACCATGAAGGATTTTCAGGTGTTGGTGCGTGCTATTCACGAGCATGGTATGAAATGCATGATCGACGTAGTCTATAATCACACATCACCTGATGCGGTGCTTGTGTCCGAGCATCCCGAATTCTACTACAGGAAACCGGACGGTAGCTTCGGTAACAAGACAGCAGAGTGGACAGATGTGATTGACCTCGATTACCGTAACCGCGCGCTCTGGGATTACCAGATCGAATCACTTCGGATGTGGGCAGGGATTGTAGATGGCTTCCGCTGCGACGTGGCATCCCTGGTTCCTGTGGATTTCTGGAAGCAGGCGAGGGAAGCTGTAGCAGAGATTAACCCGGACTGTATCTGGCTGGCGGAGACTGTGCACGGCAGTTTCAACATTTTCAACCGGATTCAGGGGCATTATGCCGGCACGGACAGCGAGATGTTTACAGCCTTTGACATGGAATACGATTACGATATCAGGGATGTTTTTGACCGATATCTCCGGGAAGAAGCGCCGCTTTCCCTGTGGCTGGAAGCGCTGAATCTGCAGGAAACGGCCTATCCTGACAACTATATTAAAATGCGCTGTCTTGAAAATCATGACCAGCCAAGGATCGCTTCCCTCGTGAGAGATGAAAAGGCACTGCGCAACCTCACGGCGATGCTTTACTTTCTCAAGGGTTCCACGCTTTTGTATGCCGGGCAGGAATATCGAAACCGGCATCTTCCCAGCCTGTTTGAAAAAGAAGTATTTCTCCGCGACGAAACCCGGGACCAGAGCGCATTTCTTTCGCGCCTCGCCTCAATCAAGAAGAACTGTCTCTCCTGCAGGGACTATTTTATGGCTGTGGCGGACGATGAAACAAATACCGCCATCCTGTACAGGGATGACGGTAAAATCAGAAAACTCGGTGTTTTCAGCCTCTTTGGTAAACATAATAACATAAACGTAAAACTAAAAGATGGTGATTATGGTAATCTGATAACAGGCGAAACCATAACGGTTCAAAACGGCATACTCAAAACCTCCGGAGAGCCGATCATTATTACAGCTTCATCGTAAGGCTGATACGGTTCTTTTTCTCATCGACAGAGAGCACTCTGACCTTGACGATATCTCCCACACTCAGCACTTCACTTGGGTGCTTTATGTATTTATTGCTGATCTGCGAAATGTGCACAAGCCCGTCCTGATGCACGCCGATATCCACAAATGCACCGAAATCGATCACATTCCGCACAGTTCCGGTGAGCTCCATTCCCTCACGAAGATCCTTGATATCCAGCACATCCTGCCGGAGAACAACAGGAGGGAGATCCTCACGCGGGTCGCGTCCCGGCTTGAGCAGCTCTGAAATAATGTCTGTCAGGGTGGGCACACCCGTCCCGCATTTTTCGGCAACGGCCTGAGGGCCTGCGGCTTCGAACTTTGCCCGCAGATCCTTGAGGCCGCCCTTTTTAACATCGTTAAGAGTATATCCGCAGAGTTCCAAAAGCATTCCGGCGGCTTTGTAGCTTTCCGGATGTACGGCTGTATTATCAAGAATCTGCTTCGATTCAGGAACTCTCAGAAAGCCTGCACACTGCTCAAAGGCTTTGGGGCCGAGTTTCGGCACTTTCTTAATCTGGTTGCGGTCGGTGAAGATGCCGTTCTCCTCACGGTATTTTACAATGTTATTTGCAGTTGCCTTTGTCAGGCCGGAGACGCGCTGCAGCAGACTCATGGAAGCGGTGTTGATGTCCACACCCACGGCATTCACGCAATCTTCTACTACTCCGTCCAGCGTTTCGGCAAGCTGTTTTTCAGGCATGTCGTGCTGATACTGGCCGACACCGATGGCCATCGGTTCTATCTTGACGAGCTCCGCCAGCGGATCCTGCAGCCGGCGGGCAATGGATACTGCAGAACGCAGGTTTACGTCATAGTCCGGAAACTCTTCCGCTGCAAGCGGAGAGGCAGAGTAGACGGATGCACCGGCTTCGTTGACCATTGCATAAGCCTGATCACCGCCGATGCGCCTCTGCATTTCCGCAGCCATCTGTTCAGTCTCACGGGAAGCCGTGCCGTTGCCGATAGCCAGATGAGCAACATGGTATTTTTTAATGAGCGCTGTCAGCTTGCTGATAGCTTCTTCTTTTTTCACCTCGCTGAAGGTAGGATAGACGACAGCGGTATCAAGAACTTTTCCGGTGCCGTCCACCACGGCCACTTTGCATCCGTTTTTGTACCCTGGGTCGAGGCCCATAGTCACCTTGCCTTTCACTGGCGGCTGCATCAGCAATGGCTTCAGGTTCTGGGCGAACATTTTTATCGCTCCATCGCAGGCCATAGCTGTAAGCGATGAACGGCATTCACGCTCCATTGAGGGGAAGATCAGGCGGTCATACGCATCATCGGCTGCAGTACGCACAAACTGCATGGCGGCACTGCCCGGGTGAATTACTTTACGGCGCAGACGCTGCAGGGCTGCATCGCGGTCAAGCTCTACGGATACCTTCAAAAAGCCCTCTTTTTCTCCCCGGTTGATGGCAAGCACCCTGTGACCGGGAATTTTGCTGACTTTCTCGGAAAAATCATAGTATTGGCTGTAAACCGAGTCTTCATCCGTTGCAGCGACAGAGCGGAGAGAAGCTGTAGCGTTGATATAATCGCGAAGGGAAGCGCGGATCTCGGCATCATCCGAGATGAGCTCTGCAATAATGTCTGAAGCACCCTGTAATGCCTCTTCCAGGGTTGCAACGCCCTTCTCTTCGTCAATATATTCTGCGGCGGCATCTTCCGGTGCGGGGCAGTCTGACGCCTGTGCAAAGAGCAGATTGGCCAGAGGTTCCAGCCCCTTCTCTTTTGCTACTGTGGCGCGGGTGCGTCGCTTCTGCTTGTAAGGGCGGTAGAGGTCCTCCAGTTCAGCCAGCGTTTTTGCTTCCTCAATGGCGGCTACGAGCTCTTCCGTCATCTTGCCCTGCTCGGTGATGGCGTTGACGATCGTCTGCCGGCGGTCGTCCAGATTGCGCAGATACTCCAGTCGCTCGTTGAGCGTTCGGAGAGTGGTATCGTCCATCGAGCCGTGAAGCTCCTTGCGATAGCGTGCAATAAAAGGAATGGTATTGCCTTCGTCGATCAGCTGCACTACATTGTCGACATACGTTGGGTTGAGGTTGAGTTCTTCGGCGATTTGCAGATTGATGTTCATAGAGAATACTCCTCGGGAAATACTTGAGATTTATTTTTGATTTATTGGTCCCTCATCCTGCTGGGAGAGGGCTGTTTTAATTTGAAAGATCTGCACCGTCTCTATCCTTCAGCGAACGGAGGAATATAAGTGCAAAGGGAATGGAGAGCAACCCGGCGACAGCATAGGCGACGGGATGGGCCAGTTCCAGCCCGGTGAGACCAAAGAAGCGGGGCAGAATCAGCAGAAGCGGAATGAAAACACCGCCGCTTTGGAGCAGCGCGAGGAACATAGCGCGGCCCTTCTTCCCGATACTCTGAAAAAGCATGCTTCCAATTGCTGAGAGCGGGAGCGTGATCAGCCCGAGGCAGGCGTAGCGTAGCGTCTGGGCTCCGATCGTGACAACGTCAGTATCACGGCGAAAAAGCATGACGACGGCTTCGGCATTAAATCGGCAGAGGAGACAGAGCAGAATCAGCACGCTCATAGCGGAACATACCGTAAAGGCAAACGCTTTGCGGACACGGCTGTATTTTTTCGCCCCGAAATTGAACGCCGACACCGGCTGAAATCCCTGCCCGATACCGAGCGCAATGCTGAAAAGAAGGCCTGTACAGCGATTCACAATGCTGAAAGCGGCAATAGCCGCATCTCCGTAGGCAGAGGCCTGAATGTTGAGGAGTGTTGTAGCAAGCCCGTTGAGACCCTGGCGCAGCATGCTGGGCATACCGGTGAGAACAATATTGCCGATATCAGCGGGAGATCTGGTGAAACTGCGAAAGGAGATTTTTGTCGAAGTCTTTCCTCTGAGAAAGGGAAGAAGAAGGACGACGACTCCGATATACTGCGAAAGTGCTGTCGCAAGGCCTGCACCTGCCGCGCCGAGTTTCAGAACAAAAATAAAAATCGGGTCGAGCATCATGTTCAGGATCCCACCGGATGCCAGACCGATCATCGCATATACGGCGATGCCCTCATACCGCAGCACATTGTTGAGGACACAGGAAACCACCATGGCCGGAGCAGCCAGCAGGATGAAGGTTGCATAGGCTTTTGCTTCCGGCAGAATGGTTTCGGTGCTGCCGAGCAGCAGCAGAAAAGGCTCCAGAAACAGGAGCCCGAAAAGACCGATCAGGAATCCGGTCCCGATGGCCAGAAAAAAACTTGTAGAGAGGAACACACTCGCGTTAGCTACCTTTCGGGCACCGAGGAGACGGCTGATATTGCTGCCAGCCCCGTGGCCCAGCATGAAGCCGAAAGCCTGCAGAATCGCCATCAGGGAAAAGACGATTCCGGTGGCCCCGCTTGCTGCAACACTGATTTTGCTGACAAAAAAGGTGTCGGCTGTATTATAAATCGTAGTGACCATCATGCTGATGATCGTCGGTACGGCGAGTGTGAGGATCAGCGTCGAGACAGGCGTCTCGGTCATTTTCTTATATTTTGTCTCTTCAGAAACCATAGATCAGTACGGGGTGGCAAATTCCTGAACTGCATACATGCCGTTTTGTGTGATGGCTACGCCTACTGCCATGACGGTGTAGTTGGGATTGAGAATATTGGCCCGGTGGCTTTCGGATTCCATCCACCACTTGACACAGGAGGAGGCGAAGCTTTCGTCAGTGAGGATACCATCACAGGAAGCGAGATTTTCGCCGGAGAAATAGTAAGTGTTGGCAGGGTAGGCGGTACTCCAGTCACTTCCATTGGGCCGTGTATGGGAGAAGCTGAGCGGCTGCTCGGCAGCACGCGTATCGGCAGTTGCCTGAAGACCGTAATCATAGGACAGCGCGGGGAGACCGTAAGCAGCACGCTGATCGTTGGTGAGGCGCATGATCATGGATTGAATGGAACTGACATTGTTGGTACCCGCGGCCCCGACAACTGATGTGGTGTCGGTAAAGACAGACATTTCACCGTAGGTTTCCTGCACGGGAATATCAGAAATGTACTCCGCTTTGACATATCCGGTAACCCCGTCAATCTCGACTTTGCTCCAGCCGTTTTCTGTGCCGAGGATGGTGAGAGCTTTGCCTCTGTTATAGGAGGTGATGATTTCACCGCCCATTCCGGGAAGCTCCCGGAAGTTGACCTCATTCCCGTTGATCCAGCCAGGATTACTCACTGTCGTCGTGATTTCAGGGATATAGGGAGTCGGCACCGGGGTGGGGACAGGAGTAGGAGCGGGCGAAGGAATCAGAGTCAGCGTCGGGACAGGGGTAGGTGCGGAAGTTGGAGCCGGTGTCCACACAACGGGTGAGGGAGTGACTTCGGGAGACACTTCACCTGTCATATCAGGAGCTGCTGTCTGAGTGGGATCGGAGGAATCCGTTTGCGGGGAAGCACTGGGTATATCTTCATACAGCCAGGCTTTGGCGGCAGGGTTGATCTGCCTGTGGCTGCAGCCGGAAACAAGAAGAGCAGCAAGAAGAACAGATAGTATTGAAAACCTGATGCCGGTTTTCATTTGGCACACCTCCCTTATCGGAGTGGTTTGGATCGATACCTGCATTATAGACGGAAAAAGGGACAGAATCAATGAATAAAAGGTTAACGTTGGGAAATTTCTGTTGAATTTTAGGCTTGCGGCGGCTATAATATATCGATACGGCTCATGGGCCGCAAAATAATAAATCATACCGGGAAACCGGCTGTCAAATAAGGAGGCTGACCCTTTTTACCATGGCGAAGAAACAGTTTAAGGCGGAGAGCAAGCGGCTGCTTGATCTCATGATCAATTCCATTTATACAAACAAGGAAATCTTTTTGCGGGAAATTATTTCCAACGCATCGGATGCCATCGACAAGCTCTGCTATCAGTCACTGACGGATGACCAGGTCGGGCTGAATCGGGACGATTTCAGAATTGATATCGTGCTCGACAAGGAAGCGAGAACCATCACCGTGAGTGACAACGGTATCGGCATGACGCTGGAAGAAGCCGAGAACAATCTCGGTGTGATTGCAAAAAGCGGTTCCTACACGTTCAAAAGCGAGCTCGGCGATGCGAAGGACGAGGATCTTTCGATTATCGGCCAGTTCGGTGTGGGATTCTACTCTGCCTTTATGGTGTCTGACGAAGTGACTGTCATCACCAGAAAATACGGGGAAGAGAAGGCAACCAGGTGGGAAAGCAAAGGTGCCGACGGCTACACAGTGACGGAAGCGGAACGCGAATCTGCCGGTACAGACGTGATTATGCACCTGAAACCTGACACCGAAGACGAGAATTACAGCACCTTCCTTGAAGTATGGAAGGTCAAAGCACTGATCAAAAAGTATTCCGACTATGTGCGCTGGCCGATCCGTATGGATGTGGAGCATCAGGAGCGTTTTGAGACGGGCGAGAAAAATGAGGACGGAAGCCCGAAGTATGACTATAAGATGGTCACCGAAAACGAAACCATCAACAGTATGATCCCCATCTGGCAGAGAAGCAAAAGTGAAGTGACGGATGACGAATGCATCCGCTTCTATAAGGAAAAGTACCACGCTTCCAAGGATCCCTGCGCACTTGCCCGCATCAACGCAGAGGGGCAGGTTTCGTACAAAGCAATGCTGTTTGTGCCCGGAGAGACCGACAGCATGTATATGTTCCGCGAGGAGAAGGACGGCATCACCCTTTACAGCAACGGGGTGATGATTATGGAGAAGTGCGACAAGCTTGTGCACGACTATTTTGATTTCGTAAAGGGTATTGTTGACTCCCCTGATCTTTCTCTCAACATTTCCCGTGAGATCCTGCAGCATGACAGACAGCTCAAGATCATCGGCCAGAACCTGGAAAAGCGCGTCAAGGGCGAGCTGGAAAAGCTCATGAAGGAAGACCGGCCGAAGTATGAGGAGTTCTTTAAAAACTTCGGCGTGAGTTTGAAGTGCGGAGTATGCGACGAATACGGCATGAAGAAGGACTTCCTGCGCGATCTGCTGTTATTCTATACGTCGGAGGATCGCCTGATTACCCTCAAAGAGTATGTGGAGAACATGCCGGAGAGCCAGAAAGCAATCTACTATGCCACAGCGGACAATGTGAAGCATGCCATGAGCCTGCCGCAGTGTGAAGAGGTGCGCTCCAGAGGGTATGAGCTGATCTATCTCACCAGTGCTCTTGATGAGATGGTTGTAGAGACGTTGCGGGAGCAGGACGGGAAGACGTTCTGCAATGTGGTGACAGATGATCTCGGTTTTGAGACGGAGGAAGAGAAAAAGGCTTCTGAAGAGCGCAACACCGAGAGCAAAGAATTCCTTGATTTTGTAAAGGAATCTCTGGGAGAAGATGTCGCAAAGGTGCGGCTGTCAGGCAAGCTGGCATCGCAGCCCTGTGCCCTGACGACGGATGGCGGAATCACCCTCGAGATGGAGAAATATTTCAGCCGCGGCCCCAGTGAAGAGATGCGCAGCATCAAGGCAACACGTGTGCTGGAACTGAACCCGGAAAACAATGCTGTGAAAGCCATGCGTTCCGCTTATGAAAGCGGAGAGAAGGAAAAGGCTGCAGAGTTTGCCAAAATCCTCAGCACCCTAGCAAAGATGATGGCTGGGGTTGACGTTGAAGATCCTGCCGAGTTTACAAGACAGGTTTCGGAGCTGTTTTAAAGCATGACAAGAAGGCTCCTTGGAATCTACATTCATATCCCTTTCTGTGCGAGTAAGTGCGGATACTGCGATTTCTATTCTCTTGCCGGATGTGACTATCTGATGCCGGATTACCATGAGGCACTACTTGCCCATCTGGAGGAATCCGCCGAGTCGATCCGGAACTATGAGGTGGATACGATTTATTTCGGCGGCGGAACCCCGAGCTATTACGGTGCTGACCGTATTGCCGAGATACTGGATGTGCTGAAACAGAACGGAAACGTCCGCACGGATGCGGAAATCACAGTGGAATGCAACCCGGACAGCGTGAGCTGGCGCGCTCTGAAACTGATGAAATCAGAGGGAGTGAACCGGCTTTCCCTCGGGCTGCAGGCAACGGACGATAATCTGCTGCGCATGATTGGCAGGCGGCATACATACCGGCAGGCTGTTGACGCCATTGAGGACGCAAGAGAAATCGGTTTTGACAACATCAGCATTGACCTGATGTACGGCCTTCCGACTCAGACAAAACAGGACTGGGCAGAAACGCTTGCCAAAGCGGTCGGCTTGCATGTGGAGCATATCTCCGTTTACGGACTGAAGCTGGAGCCGGGTACACCGATGTATCGGGAGTACTACGGTTCTCCTGTGCTGCCGGATGATGATGAACAGGCGGATATGTATTCTTACGCCGCCCAGATGCTCAACCGATACGGATATCATCAGTATGAGATCTCCAACTTCTGTGCACCAGGTTTTCTCTCCCGCCATAATCTGAAATACTGGGAACTGGATGATTATATGGGCTTTGGCCCTGGCGCGCATTCCTGCATCGGACATCTGCGCTACAGTTATATCAAAGATCTCAAGGGGTACATCACGGGGGTTGAACGCGGCACAAGCCTTGTGGACGAATACAACAACCTTGATGCCATGGAGCGCGCAGCGGAATATCTGATGCTTGGGATGAGAACCGCGAGAGGTATTTCGGAGCACGATTACAGAACGCTATGCCAGTCAGACTGGCGACCGATTGAAAAGACACTGAAAATCTTCCAGGAGAAGGGATGGACGGTGGCTAACGGTGACCGGTGGCATTTTACGGTGCCGGGTTATCTGGTTTCCAACCAGCTGATCAGCATCCTGATGGAAGTGCAGGCCAGCGGGCGCATTGAGAACACTCCCTGGCTGAGCGAATTGTTTGATGCAGAGGACAGAACCGAAATGCCTCCCAGTGAGGAGGAACTTTTCAGAGAATTGTATAGGCAAACAACCCAGACAGAATAACGGAAGGATTGCTTACTGAATGGATTTTGATTTTGAGGATATTTTAAAAGAGTTCGGAATCAGTACGGAAGAGGAAGAAAAGGCGTCTGTCCCGGAAACACCTGTACCTGAGGAAGACGCTGAGCCGGTTGAAGCTCCTGAGACGGATTCTGAGCCGGAGAGAGCTCTTCCTGACGAGACAGAAAGCGGAAAAGAAGGCTTTCCTCCGGAGGAAGATGAGTTCGACTTTTTCTGGCCCGAGCCGGAGCCTGAACGGGCAGAACCGGTTCAACGGAATTATGACCCCGAAAAATATCCCGATGCCGTAAAGGCGCGTGAAAAGAAAAGAGCACGTGAGGAACGTGAAGCCGCATCCCAGGCTGCCCGGCGGAAACGTGAAGCAGACAAACTCCGGCGCGAACAGGAACGCCGGGAAGCGGAACTGGCTCGCAGGGAGGCTGAGGAAGCGCGCCGGCAGGAGGAACAGGCCCGTGCGGAAGAGCAAAGGCAGAAAATCAGAGAAAAAGAAGCTGCCCTTGAGGCTGCCAGACGGGAACGGGAAGAGGAAAAAGAAGCAGAAAAGCGAAGCAGAACGCGCGAAAAAGAAGCTGCCCGAGCCTCAAAAGAGGCAAGGCGCAGAGAAGCGCTTAATGCGAAGGATGCTATCAGAAACGCAAAAGCACGTGAAAAGCGGGAACTCAAAAAGAGATCCTACCACAGGAGGCGGCAGGGCAAAATTGCTCTGATTATCTTTCTGCTGCTGATGGCTCTTGCTGCAGGCGGTACGATTTATGCTGCATTAAAGGTTTCAAACAGCCCGAGAAACTTCCCCAACCTTTCCATCAATGATATTAAAGTCGGGGGTATGACCCGGCAGGAGACCATTGATACGCTCAACGCCTACGGCTGGCAGGAAGCCATGACATCTCCAATGGTTGTAACAACCTACGGCGGCGTGAGAGTGGAAGTGGATCCGGTTTCTGCCGGTGCGGCGATAACAGCGGAAGAAGCCGCTGATGCTGCTTTTTCCTACGGCAGAGGGCCGGATATCTTCCGAAATCTGATCCATTATCTGGAAAACCTGATGATGCACGGTATGGTGATCAGTGAAGAAACCGCCATCAGGACGGACTATGTTGCTGAGAAAGCCACGGAAGTCGTAAACCAATTCAATGAAGCCCTGGGTGACACACCGTATACCGTAGATATTCCCGGAGAAAAGATAACGGTGACCAAAGGCCAGGGAAGTGCCAGGCTGAATGAGCGGGAACTGTACAACAGTATTGTATTCGCTCTGGAAAACGGGCAGAAAGAGCTGAATTTTACTTCTCTGATGTCTGAACCCGTTATGCCGGATTTCGATGCTCTTTATGCGGAACTTGCCGTGGAACCGGTAGAGGCCCGCTTCTCGGATGACGGCAGATTTACCATCTATCCGGAGACGGTTGGCTGCTGGTTTGATGTGGAAGGTGCTAAAGCCATTTGGCAGGCAGCGGAAACGGGTGAGACGGTTGAGATCCCTGTTCAAGAGGAGATTCCAGCTGTAACGGCGGCTTCCCTTGAGGCAACACTCTTCCACGATCTACTGGGTGCCATGACCACAAAGTATACCAATTCCGGGGATAACCGCTGCAGCAACGTTCGGCTCTGTGCTTCCAGGATCAATGACATGATCCTTTACCCGGGAGATGTTTTTTCATACAACGAGGTTGTAGGAAAGAGAACGGAGGAAGCGGGATTCCTGCCGGCTCCTGCTTATGTGGGTGTCGGGGAGGACAGCGTAAAGGATGAAATCGGCGGAGGTGCCTGCCAGGTTTCCTCCACGACTTATTGTGCGTCGATTTTTGCATTTCTGGAAACTGTTGAGCGCACAGCCCATGTTTATCCGGTGAACTATATCCAGATCGGGACTGACGCTACCGTTACCATCCCGGAAGAGGGTGGAAACGTGATGGATATGAAGTTCCGGAATAATAAGAATTACCCGGTCAAAATTGTTGCATACACCGAAGAGACCGATGAGTTGAAAACCCTTACGGTTGAAATCTGGGGCACCCTGGAGGAAAACGATTATATGCCGGTCGAATTTGACAACACGGCTTCCTATACCTGGGACCTCATTTATGACCGCGTGATTGAGCCGGCCTATCCCAACAGGGAAGGATATAAAATCAAGTTCGAAACCGAGCGCTATACTTTTGAAGATGCAATGGGAGCAGGCAGACGTACCATTACTCACCGCGAAGTATTTAACAGTGCGGGTGAGAAAGTTCTCGATGAAGTGCTGAATCCAATGATATCCACCGGTTACGCAATGGACACCTACTATAATCATTAATGTTGTGAAGGAGAAGCCACACATGGAAAAGAAAACATTTTACATCACCACCCCGATCTATTACCCCTCTGACAAGCTGCACATCGGCCATGCCTACTGCACGGTGGCAACGGACGTGATTGCCCGCTACAAGCGTCTGTGCGGTTATGACGTCATGTTCCTTACCGGGACGGACGAGCACGGCCAGAAAATTGAAGAAAAAGCCAAAGCAGCCGGTATGACGCCGCAGCAGTTTGTGGACAATATCGTCACCGGGCCGAAGGGCATTCTGGATCTGTGGAAGCTGATGAATATCTCCAACGACCGCTTTATCCGCACAACCGATGATTACCATGTCAAGTCGATCCAGCGGATTTTCCGTAAAATGTATGACAACGGGGATATCTACAAGGGTGCCTACAAAGGCATGTACTGCACACCCTGCGAGAGCTTCTGGACAGAGAGCCAGCTGGTGGACGGAAAGTGCCCCGACTGCGGGCGTGAAGTGCACTATGCGGAAGAGGAAGCCTATTTCTTCCGCCTCTCCAAGTATGCAAAGCCTGTGCAGGACCTGCTGGAAACTGGCACGTTCCTGGAGCCGGCTTCCCGCGTCAACGAGATGATCAACAATTTCATCAAGCCGGGCCTGGAGGATCTCTGTGTCTCCAGAACCAGCTTTAAATGGGGGATCCCTGTTGACTTTGATGAAAACCATGTCGTGTACGTCTGGGTGGATGCACTTTCCAACTATATCACGGCTCTCGGCTATCTCAACGACAAGTATGATGATTTTGAAAAGTACTGGCCTGCCGATGTGCATGTAGTGGGGAAGGAAATCGTCCGTTTCCACTCCATCATCTGGCCGGCAATCCTCATGAGCCTCGGTCTCCCTGTTCCTAAGAAGGTCTACGGCCACGGCTGGCTTGTTATCGACGGCGGAAAAATGAGCAAGTCCAAGGGTAATGTGGTAGATCCGTACGTGCTCTCGGAGAAGTTCGGTGTTGATGCACTCCGCTTCTTCCTGATGAGAACCTTCCCCTTCGGGTCTGACGGCAACTTCTCCAATGAGCTGCTGATCAACACCATCAACATGGATCTTGCCAACGACCTCGGTAATCTGGTGTCGCGCACGACGGCCATGGTGGAAAAATACTTTGGCGGATCTCTCCCTGCAGAGCGGGAAGCGACAGAGGCAGATGACGAACTGATCGCTCTGATCCGGTCGACGAGAGATGCATATGCTGCCCATATGGACGCTTTGCATCCGCACTTTGCCCTGGAAGAAGTCTTCAGGCTGATTCAGAGAGCCAACAAATATATCGATGAGACGGCTCCCTGGGTGCTTGCAAAGGATGAGGCAAAGAAAGCCCGTCTGGCTACTGTGATGTACAACCTGATGGAAGCCCTTCGCGTTGCGCTGACGATGTTGCTGCCCTTCATGCCGGAGAGCTGTGAGAAAGCATTTGCACAGATCGGTGCCCGCGCAGAGGACAGAACCTGGGAGAATGCAAACCGTTACGGCGTGCTTCCGTGCGAAGTATCCGTGCATAAGGGCGAAACCCTCTTCCCGCGCCTTGATGTGGAAAAGGCGATTGCCGAACTGGAGGAGATGCACCGTGCTTCTTCCCAGCCGCCTGCCAAGCCGGTTCTGCCTGATGTGACGATTGATGAATTTGCCAAGTGTGATATGCGCGTGTGTAAAGTCCTCACCTGCGAAGCAGTGAAAAAGTCGGAAAAGCTGCTGAAATTCACACTGGATGACGGCAGCGGAAAACCGCGTCAGATCCTCTCGGGGATCCACAAATTCTACGAGCCGGAACAGCTCGTAGGGAAGACGGTTGTAGCGATCCTTAACCTGCCGCCTCGCAAGATGATGGGGCAGGAGTCGAACGGGATGCTGCTCTCCGCCGTGAAAGAAGTGAACGGGAAGGAAGAGCTTCATCTGATGATTCTGGATGATTCCGTACCTGCAGGGGCACAGCTCTGCTGAGAAATAGAAGAATTATATTAATAAGAAAGCACAGGAATTTAAGCAAAAATGACAAAAACAGATATTTTCAGTGGCTTTTTGGGAGCGGGGAAGACTTCCCTGATCCGTAAGCTGATTGCGGAAGCCTATAAGGGCGAGAAGCTTGTTCTGATTGAAAACGAATTCGGCGATATTGCCATTGACGGTGCATTCCTAAAAGATGCCGGGATCGAAATCACGGAGATGAATTCCGGATGCATCTGCTGCACCCTCGTCGGGGACTTTCGTAAAGCTCTTGAACAGGTCGTGAAAGAATTTGCACCTGACCGTATTATCATTGAGCCTTCCGGCGTCGGAAAACTCTCGGATGTTGCGAAGGCTGTGGAAGCCGTGGACGGTATTGAAATCGGTACAAAGGTGACTGTGGTAGATGCCAGCAAGTGCAAAATCTATATGCGCAACTTCGGTGAATTTTTCAACGACCAGGTTGAGAACGCCGACCTGATTGTCCTCAGCCGTACGGGGATGATCGATGAAGCCAAAACACTTGCCGCAGCGGAACTGCTGCGCACTCTCAATGCCGAGTGCGGGCTGATCACCACACCGTGGGATGCTGTTTCCGGTGAACAGATCAAAGCCGCCATGGAAGAAAACGGCCTGAAGCGTGCCATGGAAGAGCTCGCTCACGAGCATCACCATCATCACGACGATGATGAGGAAGAAGAGTGTGGGTGCTGCCATCATCACCATCATGCCGATGATGAAGATGAGGAGCATCATCACCATCATGATGACGATGAAGAAGAGGAGCACGAGCACCATCACCATGATCATGACGACCATGACCATGAGCACCATCACCACCACCATCACCATGCGGACGAGATCTTTGATTCCTTCGGCATGGAGACGCCGCGCAAATATACCCCGGATGAGATTTCTGCCATTCTGGATGCCCTCTGTGATGAAGAGAAGTACGGCATTGTGCTGAGAGCCAAAGGCTTTGTTGACGGAAAAGACGGGCAGTGGATCTATTTTGACTATGTTCCGGAAGAGAAGAATATTCGCGGCGGAGAAGCTGCCGTAACAGGCCGCTTCTGTGTCATCGGCTCGAAACTGAACGAAAAAGCCTTGAAGGAGCTGTTCAACATTGGCTGAGACGAAAGATTTTCCCGTTTATCTGTTTACAGGCTTCCTGGAGGCGGGCAAAACCCGTTTTATTCAGGAAACGCTGGAGGACAAACGCTTCTGCAACGGGGAGAGGACGCTTCTCCTCGTCTGTGAAGAAGGGGAAGAGGAATATGCACCGGACCAGTTTGCAGACAGAACCGTGTTTATCCACGTAGTGGAGGACAAGGACGAGCTCACAAGAGAAAACCTTGCGGACTGGGCGGATGCCGTGAAGGCTGACCGTGCCGTTGTGGAATACAACGGCATGTGGATGCTGGACGATCTTTACAATGCGATGCCGGACGACTGGGCGGTTTACCAGGAGTTCATGTTTGCCGATGCAAACACCTTCCTGACCTACAATGCCAACATGCGCCAGCTGACCTTCGACAAGATGAAGAGTGCGGAGCTTGTGGTGTTCAACCGCTTCCTGCCGACGATGGATAAAATGGAGTTCCATAAAATCGTGCGCGGGGCTTCCCGGAGGGCGGACATCGCCTATGAGGATCCGAAAGGGAACGTCGTCTATGACGATATTGAAGATCCCCTTCCGTTTGATATCAATGCCCCTGTTATAGAGATCGGCGACGAGGACTACGCACTCTGGTACCGCGATCTGTCGGAAGAGCCGGAAAAGTATGAGAACAAGACGGTGCGCTTCAAGGGGCTGGCGCTCAAGCGCGAGAAGATCCCCAAAGGTTGTATTGTCATCGGCCGCCATGTGATGACCTGCTGCGCAGCCGACATTCAGTATGCAGCGCTGGTCTGCCAGCTGAAGAACCCGACCTCGGAAATCGTTGACAATACATGGATCACCCTCACTGCAAAAATCAACATCCGCTTCCACAAGGCGTATATGCGCCGCGGGCCTGTGCTGACCTATGTGTCGCACGAGCCGTGCATCGCGCCTGATCCTGAGGTTGCCACATTCTACTGAACGGAGAGCTCTATGCGCTACCAATGCCTGGTCTTTGACCATGACGACACCACCGTGAACAGCACAGCCACCATCCACCACCCGGCATTCTGCAAATTTCTGGAGGAGTATTTCCCGGGTCGGACCTGCTCGCTCGAAGAGTATTTTCTGAAAAATTTTGAACCGGGTTTCATCGAAATGTGCGAGAAGGATTACAGCATGGACGCGCACGACCTGGAGGTAGAGGTGCAGTTCTGGATGAACTATGTGAAAGATCACATTCCTGCTGCCTATCCGGGGATTGCAGCTCTGATGCACCGGCATAAGGCGGAAGGCGGCTCGATCTGTGTGGTTTCGCATTCGATGAAGCAGAATATCCTGCGGGATTACCAGGCGAACGGGCTGCCGGAGCCGGATCTGGTATTCGGCTGGGAGGAACCGCCGGAGCACCGCAAACCCCATGCCTGGCCGCTCCTGAAAATCATGGAGGAGCTTGACCTTCGGCCGAAAGACCTTCTGATGATTGACGATCTCAAGCCGGGATACGACATGGCGAGAAAAGCCGATGTGGATTTTGCCGCAGTGGGCTGGGCCAGCGATATCCCGCAGATCGAAGCTTTCATGCGCCAAAACTGCCGGCATTATTTTAAGACGGTTGCCGAGCTGGATGAATTTGTCCGATAAAAAGCAGGAGCTCTCCTGCTTTTTTTGAAAAAATCTCTTGTACTTTACTTAGAAATGTGTTAACATAATACTAACTATCCGGATCGGAGGATCAGGCTATGAAATTGAACAAAATAATGGCTATTTTCCTTGTCGTCCTCTTTGTGTCTTGCATTGCCCTGACGGCGTTTGCAAGCGAGCAGCCGCTCTTTCTGCCAGAGCCGGAAGGCATTCTTCCCGCACCTGCTACCACGTTCGACGGCCAAAACAACACGGTCATTTCAGGCGGCAATTACAGCAATAACGGCTCGGGCGTCATGATCGGCGGCCCGCTTGATAGCGCGACGACCGGCGGCGGAGCATTTGTCCCGCCTGTGGCGCCGGAGGCAAGCGTAGCTCCGGAAATTACCAAGCACCCGGGCAGCGAAGAGAAAAAGACGGGCGAATCCACTTCCTTCATTGCGCGTGCCTATCCGTATGACACAGTGGCATGGATGGCGATTGACCCGGCCTCCGGCGAGCATGTTGCGGTAGACAGCATTGGGGACAAGATCAAGGGCGTCACCTTCACGGGCACGCATTCCGAGCAGCTGTTTATCAATAACCTTACCGATGCCATCAACGGCTGGAAGTTCTATGCGGTGTTCTCCAACAACTTCGGCAGAACCATTACCGGCGAAGCGGAAGTGACGGTTCCTGTGGAAGCCACGCCGACGCCGGCACCTACTCCCACTCCGACCCCGGCACCTACCCCCACGCCCACTCCGGAACCGACGCCGACGGCTGCAATGCCTGCCTCCGGCAACGGGACGACGGGCTCGCCCACCGGCACGGTGACCTCCGGCGGAGCAGCTCCCGTGATGCCGACTTCCGGCCAGAGAACGACGGGGGACACCCCCGAAGTGTCCGCCACTCCATACACCTCTCTGACAGGCCAGCAGGGCTCCGGGATTCTGAACACCTCCAGCGGAATCGGTGCCCGCAGCTACACGGGTGCCTATATTCTTGCAGCTGCCGCTGCAGCGGTGATCATCGGCGCGATCCTCGTGATGGCACTGTACATGAAAGGCAAGATCTCCCTCGGCAAGTTTGAAGAAGTTCTGGGCGACAGCCCCAAAAACAACAACGGTGACGGGGACGAGTTCTACAATCCTGACGATTTTAAGAATACGTGATCTCAGAAATCTCTCATCACGATTCTCCTTTTTAACATATTTCTCTCTTCCGCAGCAGAAAACCCGGTGCATTTGCACCGGGTTTCTGTCATAACGAATTCTTTTGTTCAGCCTCGTCCGCTCATTTTTTGAGCTCGCGACGGAGTACTGAAATCGGAGTACAATGTTGCTTTCGCGAGCAGCCTGGATGCACTGGTCACGAGGGACGTAAATGAAACCTCTTACTGCTCCGCAGGTTCAAAGTCTTCCTTGCCGTGCTTGCACAGCGGGCAGGTGTAGCCATCCGGCAGCTCGCCGTCACAGGGCTCAAAGTGGCCGCAGATGGTGCAGACATAGCCCTTCTGCTTCGGCTGGGCATTCGGCACAACGTGCTCAAAGTCTTCCTTGCCGTGGTTGCACAGCGGGCAGGTGAAGTCATCCGGCAGCTCGCTGCCTTCGTGGAAGTATCCGCACACCTTGCAGACCCAGCCTTCCTTCTGTTCGGGAGCGGGGTTCTTCTTGGGCTTGATGTGGGCATGGTAGTAGGCGTAGGTGCAGGGCTTGCCGGAGGAGAGCACCTTGCTTTCCACCACATTGGCAATGTAGAGGGTCTGGGTCTCCAGGTCGCGCACATCGATGACCTCGCAGGACAGCACCGCATTGGTGTACGTGCCGATATAGCGGATGCCGTTGCCCATTCTGGGATCATCCTGACGGTCGGCGAATTTGTCAACGTTCCGGCCTGACTGGAAGCCGAAGTGCTCAAACAGGGCATAGGGGGCATCTTCCGTGAGGATGGAAATGTTGAACTTCCCGGCTTTTGCCACCATGTCACAGGTGTAGTTCTTTTTGATGACGGAGATGGTCAGCTTCTTCGGGTTGCCGGATGCGACCTGGCAGGCCGTGTTGATGATGCAGCCGTAGTCTTTCCCGTCCACTCTCGTGGTGAGTACCTGTACGCCGTAAGTCATCTTCTTGAAGGCCCCGTCGTCCACGGGCAGGGCAGCGGCTTCTGCCGCAGCCGGTGCGGGCGCCGCTGCAGTCTTCGGGCGGATGTCCGCTGCGATGGCATCTGCCAGCGCGTCGAGTGCATCCAGCTGGTCTTCCTTCAGGGCGGACTTCAGCGTAATGGCATCGTTGATAAACTCCGTACCTTTCAGCACGCTAAGTGCTTCCCGCATGAGCTTGCCGCTGGTCGGCGCCCAGGAACCGTTTTCGATCAGTGCGATCTTCCTGTTGCAGAGGTTATGCGCAACGAGATCGTGGATCAGACTCTCCATCGTCACAAAGATGCCCGCGTTGTACGTCGTGGATGCGAGCACCAGGTGGCTGCAGCGGAAGGCGTTGGACACGATGTAGCTTGCGGGGATGACGGACGTGTCAAACATCCGCACCCGCACACCGCGCTCCACCAGCTTGCCGGCCAGGATATTCGCGGCATTCTCCGTGTGGCCGTAGACCGATGCGTAAGCCAGGCATACGCTCTTTTCCTCCGGCGTGTAGGAGCTCCAGAGCAGGTATTTCTCCAGGAAGTCGCCGAAGTGTGCGCGCCACACCGGGCCGTGCAGCGGGCAGACGATGCTGAGATCCAGCTTGGCTGCCTTCTTGAGTGCCGCCTGCACCTGTGCGCCGTATTTGCCCACGATGTTGGTGTAGTACCGGCGTGCCTCATCCAGCTCCTCACCGAAGAAGTCTCCCTCGTCGGCAAAGAGGCGGCCGTTGAGCGCACCGAAGGTGCCGAAGGCATCCGCCGAGAAGAGCACCTTGTCGGTGGTGTCGTATGTCATCATGACCTCGGGCCAGTGCACCATAGGTGCCATCACAAATGCGAAGCTGTGCTTGCCGGACGAGAACGTGTCTCCCTCCTTGACGATCTGGATCTTTCCCGTCAGATCAAGGTCAAAGAACTGCCCGAGCATGGCCTGCACCTTGGCGTTGCAGATGATGGTGACCTCCGGATACCGGGTGAGAAGCGCCTCAATGGTGTAGGCGTGGTCAGGCTCCATATGGTGGATGACCAGATAATCCAGCTTCCTGCCGCCCAGTGTGTACTTCACGTTCTCGAAAAACGTCTGGTACACGGCTTTGTCCACCGTGTCGAACAGCACGGTCTTCTCGTCCTGCAGCAGGTAGGAGTTGTACGAAACGCCCTCCGGCACCCCGTAAACGCCCTCGAAGCAGGCAAGGCGGCGGTCATCCGCGCCGACCCATGTCAGGTCGTCGGTGACTTTTCTTGTAAAATGCATAGAGAATTCCTCCTGAATTGAAATGTTATTCTGATTCGTATCTTACTCTAAAAAACTCCCGTTGACAAGAGATGTTTTATATTGGCATCCCATCCTGTGCAAGCGAGCTGTTCTTGTACCGCACATCATGCGTCACATCCGCCTTCACCCACGCCGGCGAAGGATAGCTCTCCGCGCTCTCCACGTCCGGGAATTCAATTTCAAGATAGGCCAGCCCCTGCAGTGCACCTGAGAACACGTCGATCTCCTCTGTCAGCCCGCCGGGAAGGGCATGCAGATACCGCGTCTTCCGGATAACGTTCCCGGAAGCATTGGAGAGCAGAAACGCATACAGCTCCGCATCGATTTCTTTTTCTCCCTCGTCATTGGCGAGCCCGCCGTATTCCGTCGGGCGCTTGACGGTCAGGATGTGCCTCTCTCCGCGGTTGATGCGCCTGATACGCACCACCGGCGAGAAGGACACATACGCCTGCTCGATCTCCAGCGCCGGCAGCGTGCCGAGATCATACGGGATCTCCTCCGGCCGCACCAGCCACTTCCGCTCGATCTCCATCTCTCTCTGCGCCTCAGAACAGGGTATAGATGGAGAAAGGGATGATGTTGTCCGGCAAATCCCCGTCGTCAGGTCCGTCCCCGTCATCTTCGTCGTCCTCGTGCGGATGGTTGAGCCACTGCAGCACGAAGGGGTGCTCCGAATCCAGGTCGATATGGATCACGGCGTCCTTCCCGTCGATATCCAGGCCGATCTCCTCTTCGTCGTAATACAGCAGTTCAATCTCTGCCTGCTCGGGATCGATGTCAAGTGCGTTCAGAATCACGCTCAAGCCGATCTGAAAATACGGGTTGTTGAAGTTCCCCTCCATGTCATCGTCGTCAAAGAGGTCGGAGCCGTCTTCATCCTCATCTCCGTCGTCGTAGCCCTCGTAGGCGGTGGTCAGGTCGTCATAGTCGTCCGTATCCACCAGCTTGTAGGCAAACCCGTTGTCGCTCTGCTCATAATACAGTGTCTTGTCGTCGCCGTCGATGTTCAGGTCGATGCATTCCTCGTCGGCATAGTCGATCACAGCTCTGTCAAAGTCGATGCCGAGGTCGTTGAAAATCATCTTGGCTGCTTTGGCAAAAAAGGGGCTGACGTCTTCCGTGACGTAGATTTCCCGTTTTCCTTTAAAGTCCATTCTCTTATCTCCTTTATTGTGAGTTATACTGCATCATAACCTACCTTCCTCTTTTATGCAAGGAAAATCTTTTTCGCAGGGCATAGACAAACCGTCTGCGGAATGATAAAATAGTGCCATCTTTGAGAAGGAGGTATTTCTCATGAAATCAAATCCGTATGCCGGCACACAGACCGAGAAGAATCTGGAAGCCGCATTTGCCGGGGAATCCCAGGCAAGAAACAAATACACCTATTTCGCTTCCAAGGCCAAGAAGGAAGGCTTTGAGCAGATTGCCGCCCTCTTCCTGAAGACGGCTGAGAATGAAAAAGAACACGCCAAGCTCTGGTTCAAGGAGCTCAACGGCATCGGCAGCACGGCCGAGAATCTTGCCGCCGCAGCCGCCGGTGAGAACTATGAGTGGACGGACATGTACGAAGGCTTCGCCAAGACCGCCGAGGAAGAGGGCTTCCCCGAGCTGGCGGAGAAGTTCCGCGGTGTCGCGGCCATCGAGAAGCACCATGAAGAGCGTTACCGCGCCCTCCTGAAGAATGTGGAAACCCAGCAGGTCTTCGAAAAGAGCGAAGTCAAAATCTGGGAGTGCCGCAACTGCGGGCACATCGTCGTCGGCACGCAGGCTCCGGAAGTCTGCCCCGTCTGCGCCCATCCGCAGGCTTACTTCGAGGTGAACGCGGAGAACTACTGAGGTCTCCTCTGATGAAGTTCTCCACACCCGAAGGAAGGCAGGAGACGCCGGAACTCACCGCCGATTACGAGTCCGCCGAACGGTTTGAAAAGACGCGCGTCGGCACCCTCGGCGTGTATTTCCCCAGCGGCTTCGGCACAAAGTTCATCCCCTACAGCTATCTGGACAGGGCATTCATCCGCATCCACGAGGTCGACGGGAAGCTCTGCTGCGGCAAGGCCACCTTCTATTATTACCGCCTCGTCTTCGTGCATGACGGCAAAGAGTTCGCCGATGTCATCAGCGAAAACGAAAAGCTGACCGACGCCGCCCTCGCTGCCATCGCGAAAGCCGCCCCCTCCGTCCAAATCGGCTATAACACCTGAAAAAACTCCGTCCTGACTTTTTTGTCAGAACGGAGCTTTTTTTCTTAAACCAGCTTCTCCAATTCTTCTACCAGCTCGCCAAATAATTCAAGCGCCGAGTTTACAGGCTCCGGCGTGCTCATGTCAACGCCCGCGATCTTCAGCAGCGACACCGGGTCCGTGCTGCTTCCGCCGGAGAGGAAGCACTTGTAATCCGCCACCGCCGGCGCCCCCTCAGCCAGGATCCGGTTGGCAATGGCCACCGCCGCCGAGAACCCGGTTGCGTACTGAAATACGTAGTAATTGTAGAAAAAGTGCGGGATCCGCGCCCATTCCAGCGCAATTTCGTCGTCCGACACCATCTCCGGCCCGAAGTACAGCCTGTTGAGCGCCAGATACTTCTCGCACAGCGCGTCGGCCGTCAGCGTCTCACCGTTTTGCGCCGTCCGCCCCATTTCCAGCTCAAACTCGGCAAACATCGTCTGCCGGTACACGGTGCCCTTGAACTGGTCGAGGAAGTGGTTGATCAGATAGGCGCGTTCCTTTTTATCCTCCGTCTTTCCGAGCAGATGGCACATCAGCAGAATCTCATTGCACGTCGAGGCCACCTCCGCCACAAAGATCACGTAGTCGGCCGTGCAGGTCGGCTGGTATTTGGTGCTGTGGTAGCTGTGCAGGGTATGCCCCATCTCATGGGCCAGGGTGAACATGCTGTCCAGCGTGTCCTTGTGGTTCAGCAGCACGTACGGGTGCGGGTAGCTGTTGCCCGAGGAATACGCGCCACTCCGCTTGCCCTGGTTTTCATACACATCGATCCACCGGCTGGAAAATCCTTCCTTCAGCAGGTCGGTATAGTCCTCTCCCAGTACGGCCAGGGCTTCCAGCACGGTGCGCTTGGCCTCCTCAAACGGGATCTTCACCGCCGCATCCTCCACCACGGGAGTATACACGTCGTACATGTGCAGCTCGTCCACGCCCAGCAGCTTTTTCCGCAGCGCAACATAGCGGTACATCTTGTCCAGGTTCCCGTGCACCGCCTCGATCAGGTTTGTGTAGATCTCCGTCTTCACCTCGTTGGCGTCCAGTGAGGCCTCCAGCGTGCTGCCGTAATGCCGCGCATTCGAGAAGAACTTCAGCTGCCTGAACTGTGCGTCCAGCGTCGCCGCGATGGTGTTTTTCACCTCACCGAGGCGGGTGTAGTAGGTCTGAAAGGCGTTTTTGCGCAGCACGCGGTCGGCGCTCTCCAGCAGCGGTACAAACGTGCCTGCCGTCAGCGGGTGCAGCTTGCCCTCGCCGTCTGATACGTCCGGGAAGCGCAGATCCGCATTCCGCAGCATGCTCCCGATGTCATCCGGCGAGCGCGCCATTTCGCCCGCGGCAGCCAGCAGGGCCTCTTCCTCAGCCGAGAGCACATGTGCCTTCAGCCGCCTCACGGCAGTGATGGGCCTGCGGTAGGTCTCCAGCGCCGCTTCCTCGGCAAAAAACCGCTCCATCGTCTCGTCCGGGATGGCGATGATCTCCGGCGTGGCAAAAGCAGCTGCGCCCGAAATGGCCACATACATGCTCATGGCCTTGCCGCGCATGTCGAGATAAAAGCCGTTGGCAGTGTCCTGGTCCAGCTTCTGGGACGCATACCCCATCAGCTTCGAAAGGCGCACCGTCAGCTCATCGCTCAGCCAGTAATACTTCAGCAGCGTCTCCGCACTCTCGCCCAGATGTCCGGCATAGGCAGCAAGCTGCTCCGGTATCTTCTGCAGCGCTTCATATTCCGCTTTCCATGCCTCATCGGTGGGGAAAATATCCTCCAGCCGCCAGGTGTTCTCTTCCGGCACTTCTGCCCGTACGGGTATTTTCTGTTCTGTCATGTGTTTTATTAACCTCCGTGCTTTCATTTGTCTGCCCCGAGTATACCATTTTTTCAGTTGTGATACAACAGAATTGGTGTTGACATCCGGGGGGAATCTGATATCATGAAGCAGTATTATTTTGGGAGGGCACAGTCGTTGAATCATCGGGGAAAGAAAATTCTGGGTGTTGTCCTTGCCCTGCTGCTGATGGCGGCAGGGGCGGGGATCATTCTGTCTGCCTTCCGGTCATCCGGCAGAGTCGTCAGCAGGGAAGCACAGCCCGCTGCGGTCGCATCCGAAATACCGGATCCTGCAGCAGAGCAGACGGCTGAGCCGGTCTTTCTCTCCAGCTGGGACGGGCATTATGCCGTCACCCCCGACGGCCGTGAGCTGCTTCTTACCAAGAGCCTGCTTCCGGAAGAAGTCTGCAGACAGCCCGACTTTGAAGCACTCTGTGAAGAAATCTGCTATGATGCAGTCGATGCTTCCTTCTCGACCGACGGTTCCCACACCATCCTCCCAGAAAAGCCCGGCCGCCGTTTTGATCCGGACGATGCCCAAAGGCGCTGGGAACAGGCGCCGGAGGGGGAAGTAAGAATACCGTTTGAAGCCGTCAGGCCGCAGGTCATTTCCGGCATGCTGGAAGCACTCCTCTACCGAGATTTGCTCGGGGCTGTCACCACAAAGTACAACAATTCCGGTGAAACCAGATGCATCAATGTCCATCTGGCTTCGGCGAAAGTCAACGGTGTGGTGCTCTTTCCGGGAGAGGAGTTTTCTTTTAATGAAGTGGTAGGCCCGAGAACAGTTGAAGCAGGCTTCCTGCCTGCTCCTGCCTATGCCGGTTTTGATGATATTAAAGACGAGATCGGAGGCGGTGTCTGCCAGGTCTCCACGGGTGTCTATGCGGCGGCGCTGTTCGCCTTTCTCGATGTCACCAGGCACACCAGCCATATCTATCCGCCGAACTATATCCAGCTTGGTACGGACGCCACGGTCACCATTCCCGAGGGTGGCGGCCGGAGTATCGATATGAAGTTCGTCAACAGCAAGAACTATCCCGTCAAAATCGTTTCCTACTGTGAGGAATCCGTGCGCGAAAACGGCCGTCCGCTCCGCACCGTCACAGTGGAGATCTGGGGTACGCTGGAGGACGGCGACTATATGCCCGTTGAGTTTGACAATTCCTATATCGACATTTATGATTATGACCGTGTTATTCCGCCCGCCTATCCCGACAGGGAAGGGTATAAAATCAAGTTCACCCATGAGGAGACGGAGTTTGAGGATGAAACCGGCCGCGGCCTCCACACGCTGACGCACCGCAAGGTCTATGATTCCGCCGGAAACCTTGTAGAGGACAAAATAATAAACCCGACCTATTCGGCCGGGTATGCGCTGGATACGTATTATTATCGCGGCTGAGCGGCCGCAGGCTTAGGACTATCTGCTCATCAGCCCGGTGAACACCTTGCCGACGGAGATTTTCCCATGCAGCACGGCGTGGATGTCCGTACCTTCCGGTGCCTCATCCGGCCCGACGGGAACGCCCCACTCCATCACTGTCCGGCGTCCGTCCGGATAGTGCTTCTGAGGGATGTTGTCGGCATAGAGCTGCATTTCCGCCGGGCGGCGGTCGTATTCGATCCCCTTCAGCTCTCCCGCGTCGCAGGCGGGAAAGTTGATGTTCCAGAAAGCATTTCTTTCAATCTCTTTCTGCAGGAGCTCTTCTGTCAGTTCGGCCATGTGTGCCCGGACGGCGGAATAGTTCCTGCAGTTTTCGTTGGAAAAGGCAATCGCCGGGATCCCGTTGAAAAGTGCCTCAAAGCAGGCGCCGCAGGTACCCGAGTAGGCGATGTCGAAACCTGTGTTGAAGCCTTCGTTGATCCCGGAGAAGACAAGGTCCGGCTTTACAGATAGGATGCGCAGGGCGATTTTCACGCAGTCCGCCGGCGTCCCGTCGAGGGACCAGGCTTTGACACCCTCCACGGGAAACTCCTCCCGCGCCCGGATCTCCATCTCCTGCTTCAGCGTCAGCCTCTGGGACATGGCACTGCACTGGCTTGACGGGGCGACGACGACTGCCTCCCCGAATTCCCGCGCCAGTTCGGCGAGGAGAAGGATTCCCGGCGCCTCGATTCCGTCGTCATTGGTGATCAGTATGGTTCTCTGCTTTTTCATTCAGGCAGTAGTCTCCTCCAGATAGAATTGCTGCAGCCGGTCTATCAGCCCGGCCTTCTCCGCTTCCGGCAGGAAGGAGGCCTCAGCAGCATAGAGGTTCATCCGGATCAGATCTGCACGGGAGAAGCCCATCTCGCGCGCACAGTGGTCGTATTCGTCCTCCAGCGTGACGGCGGCAAGCACCATGTTGTCTGTGTTGATGGTCACGCGGATGCCGGCGTCGAAAAGCTTCTTTGCCGGGTGAAGCGCGTAAGATGGCTGCGTTTTGCACTGGATGTTGCTCGTCGGGCAGATCTCCAGGGTGACGCCGCTGTCCCGTACACGCTGCCAGAGCTCGGGAGCATCGTAGAGATGATGGCCGTGGCCGATCCGTTTTGTGCCGAAATCAAGTGCGTCCTTTATGGTGTCCGATCCCTGGGAATCTCCCGCGTGGCACGTGAAGGGGACGTTCAACTCCCTTGCCAGATCAAACACTGGGTGGAAGCTGCGCAGAGGTACGATGCCTTCCGCCCCTGCTAGATCACACCCGACCACGCCTTTTCCGAGGAACTCCTTCGTCAGACGCACGGTCTCAAGGTTTTCGGCCATGTTCAGCGTTTCCGGGCCGATGCTCATGGCACAAAGCAGAATCCCCGTCTTCAAAGAGGGATGCTTCTTCAACTCGGCCTCCTGCCCTGCCAGCACAGCCTCCACAGCGTCACGCTGTGTAAGCCCGCTGCGCAGATGGAGCTGCGGTGCAAAGCGGATCTCGGCCAGGCCGTAGCCCTGCCCTGCCAGCACGTCGATCAGGCTTTCCGTTACCAGCGAGAGGTTTTCTTTCTTCTGCAGAAGCTGCAAAGGCAGTTCAAACCGCTCCAGGTATTCGTTGACGCTGCTGCAGTCCGACGTGACCTTCAGCCATGTCCTGAATTCCTCCAGAGTGGCGGTGGGAAGCTCCGCATGCTCCTTTTTGGCCAGTTCCCACATTGTCTCCGGCGGGATGGAGCCGTCCAGATGCAGATGCAGTTCCGCCTTGGGAAAAGGATATCGGATATCCGTCATTTGATTCATTCTCCTTCCGAAAGGGATACCTTATCATAAGCGAAACCCCTGCAGTTTTCAACAGTTTTTTGCCGCAGTTGATTGACTTTTGTTTCGTTCTATTGTAATATACAACTGTCTATACAGGCTCTTCAGCCTGACAAAAAATCTTACTTTTGGAGGAACAAAAATGAAGAAAATCCTTGCACTGATTGTGGTTCTTTCCATGATCTTCGCCCTTTCGGCAATTTCCGCATCTGCCGAGGAGAACGTCTACAGTGTAGCATACCTCGTAAATGGCAACCTGGGTGATAAGTCTTTCTTTGACTCCGCCGAAGCAGGCCTCGCAGCTCTCGCCGAAGCCGGCCGTATTGAGTATGTGACCATTGAAATGGGCGGCACGGATGAAGACCAGCCGACGTGGCTGTCCACCCTTTACGATGTGTCCGAGTCGGAAGAGTATGATGTCATCATCTGCGGCACTTACCAGATGCCGGACTATCTGAAGGAAGTTGCCACCGCATATCCCGATCAGAAATACATCATTTTCGATGACAACACCTATGTCGGCGAGAATGACAATGTCCTCAACCTCACCTACAAGCAGAATGACATGGGTTACCTTGTCGGTGTGTATGCCGCCTGCATGACGGTTGACACCTCTCTTAACAACATCAATGAAGATGCTATTGTCGGCTTCGTCGGCGGCGTGGATTCCCCGGTAATCAATGACTTCCTGACCGGCTTCATTGAGGGCGCCCAGTCCGTCAACCCGGACATCAAGATTGATACCCGTTACACCAATGACTATGTTGATACCGCCATTGCAAAAGAGTACGGCCTCTCCATGATCAACGACAATAAGTGTGACATTATCTGGGGTGTTGCAGGCAATGCAGGCAACGGTGCTGCGGAAGCCGCTCTTGAGACCGGCAAGGCATGGTTCATCGGTGTTGACTCCGACCAGGAGCTCACCCTCAGCCCGGACCTTGCAGCTCTTACCCTGACCTCCGGCCTGAAGAATATCGGCAATTCCCTCATCTGGGTGTTTGACGAGCTGGATGCCGGCAATGAATACTGGGGCACTGAAGTTTCTCTCGGCCTTGCAGAAGGTGGCGTCGGTATTGTGACGGACAAGAACTTTGCCAAGTATGCCTCGGATGAGACGAAGGCTGCCGTTGCAGCTGCTGAGGAAGCAGTTCTCTCCGGTGCGATAGTTGTTGACACTGCTATCGGTGCAAACGCTGTTGATGCAGTTGCACTGCGCGAAGCGGTTCGCCCGTAATTCCTTTCAAGATCTGCCAACTGAAGATTTTTCAGATCTCAGGAGGGAGCTCCTCGGAGCTTCCTCCTTTTTACTTTGATTTTTGACAGGGAGGGAAGCAGCCATGCCAGACGGAAGCCCTGCTGCAAGGGACGAGTACGTCGTTCAAATGAAGAAAATTACAAAAGTCTATTCCAATGGTGTCGCAGCAAACCAGGGAGTCGACTTTAACCTCCGCCGCGGGGAGATTCACGCCCTCATGGGGGAGAACGGAGCGGGGAAGAGCACTCTAATGAAAATGCTTTTCGGCCTGGAACAGCCGACAAGCGGAGAGATTGTCGTGAACGGGGAAGTGCTGAATCTGAGTTCCCCGTCCGTTGCCATCTCTCACGGCATCGGAATGGTGCATCAGCATTTCATGCTGGTGCCGAGCCTGTCCGTGGCGGAAAACATGGTGCTCGGGATGGTTCCGCAAAAATCCGGCATCTTTATCGACAAAGCGAAAGCCATTGAAATCACAAAAGAGTATTCCGAGAAGTTCAACCTCCATGTAGAGCCGGAAGCCAAAGTAATGGATATCCCTGTCGGGATGAAGCAGAAGGTTGAAATCCTCAAAGCGCTGGTACGCGGTGCCAAAATCCTGATCATGGATGAGCCGACTGCCGTGCTCACATCTCAGGAGACGGCGGAACTGTTCGTGGAGCTGAAAAATCTGAAAAACCAGGGTTATACGATTGTCTTTATTTCCCACAAGCTCAACGAGATCATGGAGATTACCGACCGCCTGACCATCATGCGCAATGGGCGGAGCATGGGCGTTTACAATACGAAGGACGTGACCAAGGAAGAGATCTCCCGCCTGATGGTCGGCCGCGATGTCGTTCTCAGTGTGCAGAAAGACAAAGCGGTGCCCGGTAAAACAGTGCTGAAGGTGCGGAATCTGGAATACGTCAATGAGTGGAACAAAAAAATGCTCGATAAAATCTCTTTCGACGTGCGCGGAGGAGAGATTCTCGGCATTGCCGGCGTGGAAGGAAACGGCCAGAAAGAGCTCGTCGATATGCTCTTTAATTTCAACACCCCGAACTCCGGTACGGCGACGGTCAACGGAGTGAGCATTCTCGGCATGCCGCAGCAGAAGATCCGTGAACTGGGTGTCTCCCTCGTCCCGGAGGATCGTATGCTTTACGGTATTGCGGCAGGAGCTTCCATTGAAGAAAACGTCATCTCCGACCGCAGCAGTGACAAGCGCTTCAACAGCGGCCCGCTGTTCAATATGAAAGCAATCCATGAGGAAGCGGACCGGCTGATCAAAGAGTATACCGTTCTCTGCAAGTCCCGCAGCCAGCACGTCGGGATGCTCTCCGGCGGCAACATTCAGAAAGTCGTGGTAGCCCGTGAGTTTTCCAACAATCCTGTTCTGATCCTGGCGGACCAGCCCACCCGAGGCATCGATGTCGGCGCTACGGAGTTTATCCGCAAAAAGCTCGTGGAATTATCACGCTCCGGCGTAGCTGTCCTTCTCGTATCAGCTGACCTGAATGAAGTGATGGAGCTTTCCGACAGCCTGATGGTGATGCACAACGGGCGTATTGCAGCCTACTTTGACGATACCTCCGGTCTGACAGACGAGATGATGGGTGAATACATGCTCGGCTTGAAAGAACAGAGCGAGGCAGAGGTAAGGAGGGTATGTCATGACTAAGAGTCGTCAGATCAGATTTACGATTATCCGAAGCCTGGTGGCAATCTGTATTGCGCTCCTGGTGGCAACACTGCTGATCTTTATCAGTGCCGGCGGTGACAGCTTCCAGGAGAAGCTGCAGGCAACCGGGGAAGCTTTGAAACAGATGCTCATCGGCCCGCTGTTTCGAATGAGCAAAAAGAAAGGAACGTCGTTCGAATTAAAGCGCCTGGCAGATATCCTCGCTGCCATGATTCCAACTATTTTCACAGGCTTGTCTGTGTGCGTCATGTTCTCGGCAAACCAGTTTAACCTCGGTGCAGAAGGCGGTATCATGCTTGGCGCTTTCGCTTCGGCCATGGCTGCAATCTATCTTCCTCTGCCCGTAGGGCTGCATCCCATCATCGCAGTACTGATCGGCGGTGCTGCGGTAGCTATTGTGATGCTTCTCCCTGCTTTACTGAAAACGAAACTGAATGTCAGTGAGATGGTGTGTTCGCTGATGCTCAACTATATCATCATGTATGTCATCAAGTTCCTGATGAATACCTATCTCGCAGATAAATCCAGAGGGCAGATCATGTCTTACGCTTTCCGAGAGACAGCAAATATCCCTCCGATCGTGAACAACACAGTTTTCAGCGGCGCAAAGCTGACGTGGGGCTTCGTCATAGCCATCCTTGCCGTTATCCTTTGTGGTTTATTTATGTATCGTTCCCGCTGGGGTTATGCAATTCGCATGATCGGCATCAACCAGGATTTCGCCAGGTATTCCGGTATGAAAGTCGGCAGTGTGATTGTCCTCTCTCAGGTGCTGGGCGGCTTCCTGGCAGGTGCCGGTGGCGGTATTGAGATGCTCGGCCGTTATACAAACTTCTCCTGGAGTGCTCTACCGGGATACGGCTGGACAGGAATCACGATAGCCATCCTTGCAGGAAATAATCCGTATATGGTTCCGTTTGCAGCATTTTTTATGGCATATCTTTCAAAAGGCTGTGACCTGATGGCAACTTACGCAAAGGTACCGGCGCAGTTGATCGACATTATACAGGGTGTGATCTTCCTGTTCTTTGCAGCAGAGCAGTTCCTGTCCGGATACAGGCAGAGGCTGGTAGTAAAGTCTGCTGAGGAAGAGATTGCTGCTCGTGCAAAACTGCAGAAGGAGGGTTGAGATTATGTTGAATTTTCTGAAAATGCTCATTACACCTGAATTCTTCTTCTCCATTATCCGCATCTCAGCTCCGATTATTTTTGCTACGCTTGCCGCAATTGTTGTTGAGAAAGCCGGATTTGCCAACATCGGGCTGGAAGGACTTATGATGTTTTCGGCTCTTGCCGGCTCACTGGTCAGCTATTATACGAAAACATGGTATTTTGGGTTGCTGGCAGCATTGGCAACAGGGGTATTGATGTCCCTGATTATGGGCTTTTTCGCATTCAAACTTAAAACAGATATAATTCTTGTCGGTGTGGCCATTAACATGATGGGTTCCGGTGGAACGTTGTTTCTGTGTAAGGTAATCACGAACCTGACACAGGGTAAAGCAATGGCATCCACAACCGGGCTGATTACGAAATCGCTCTGTATTCCGGACATTACGATTCCGCTGATTAACAAAATTCCGTTTCTCGGCAATGTGCTCTCCGGGCATAATTTGCTGACTTATCTGGCATTTTTATTCTGTCTGTTAACTTCCATCATGCTGTATAAGACGCCGCTTGGTCTGAATATCCGTGCTGTTGGTGAAAACCCGAATGCAGCATCGTCCGTCGGTGTATCCGTTCTCAGGATAAAATATACGGCGATGGCTTTTTCAGGCCTGATGAGTGGCTTTGGAGGAGCTTTCATGTCAATGGCATATGCACAGGGATGGTCTCTGGATATGGTTTCCGGACGAGGCTTTATTGCTCTGGCAGCACAGGCAATGGGTGGGGGAGAATGCATCGGAGGGATGCTTTCTGCAATTGTGTTCGGGTTTGCACAAGCACTCGGTATTAAATTCTCTGCCATCGGTCTTGATTCGAATCTTGCCTCACCGATTCCCTATGCGGTGACGATAATCGGCCTTGTGATTTTTGCTATTGTCAGAAACAATAAGATCAGAAAGCAGCATTCCGCAGCGGTGCTTGCAAAGAGCGAAGCAAAGTAATTTCAGATAGACCATAATCGAAAAGCCTGCCGCATCAGATGACGACAGGCTTTTCGAGAAGGAGAAGATAAATGTCAAACAGGAAAAAAATCCCAGTGATCCTGGACGGTGATCCGGGTCATGATGATGCCATTGCATGGGTGCTTGCCCACGCAAGTGAGCGGCTTGATATCCTCGCTGTTACAACAGCAGCCGGAAATCAGACGATAGAAAAGACAACTTATAATGCCCTCCGGGTTTGCACTTTGATCGGTTTGCACGTTCCTGTTGCAAAAGGCTGTCCGAAACCTTTGCTGACAGAGCCAATGAACGCCCCTTCGGTTCATGGAGAATCCGGACTGGATGGCCCTGCCCTGCCGGAGCCTGCCTTTGAAGGTGAGAAGATAGGAGCCATTGAACTGATGGCTCGGGTAATTCGTGACAGCCCTGAAAAAGTGACAATTGTTTCCACGGGTCCAATGACAAATACGGCAGCATTTTTGATGGCACACCCTGAGTTAAAGGGAAAGATAGAGCGTATCAGTATGATGGGCGGTGGCCTTGCTCTCGGGAACTGGACTCCTGCTGCGGAGTTTAATATTCTGGTAGATCCGGAGGCAGCGAAAATCGTGTTTGAATCCGGAATTCCGATTCTCATGGCAGGGTTGGATGTTACGGAGAAAGCTTTGATCCTGCCAGAAGATTTTGAGAGAATCCGGTCACAGGGAAATCCGGTGAGTGATATCGTTTGGCAATGGCTGGAATTCTTTTATCGGTTTCATCGCTCTATTGGTTATGAAGGGGCTCCGATGCATGATCCCTGTGCGGTGATGGCTCTGATCCATCCGGAAATTTTTACGATGCGTGATTTCTATGTACAAATCGAAACATGCGGAGATTACTGCAAGGGCGCCACAGTTCCGGACTGGTATGGTGTGACAGGACATGCTCCGAATGCTACCTGTATTATGGATGTGGACAGAAAGGCGTTTGCCGATCTGCTGGTTGAAGCGATCAGTGTTTACGGGGAGGTGAAGACATGAGTAAGATTCCTGTCTGGATGGATTGTGATACAGGGACTGATGATGCCATAGCAATCCTGCTCGCACATTCCCTGGAAGAACTTGACCTGCTTGGAATTTCAACTGTTTGTGGAAATACAACGCAGGAAAACGCTTTTCGCAATACACACGGAGTTGTCGGTATGACAGGTGTTGACTATCCTATCTATCGAGGCGCAGAAAAACCTTTGCTTCGTGAACTGGAGCTTGCCACGATATTTCACGGGGAAAACGGGCTTGGGGATGTGGAACTGCCGATACCCGAGAACGCTGTTTTTCAGAGGGAAAAAGCCTGGGATGCAATCTTCGCTTGTGCTGAGCAACATCCCCGGGAGCTTCGGCTGGTGGCAACAGGCCCATTGACAAATGTGGCTACCGCTTTTGTCAAATATCCTCGACTTCCCAAAATGCTTCATTCCCTGTGCATAATGGGGGGATCGGCAGGAGCGGGAAATGTTACACCTGCTGCCGAATTCAATATTTTTACAGATCCTCAGGCAGCAGAGATTGTATTTCACAGCGGCGCGAAGCTGATAATGTTCGGTCTTGATGTGACCATGCAGGAAATGCTTCTGGAAGAAGATCTGGAAGAACTTGGTGCTTCCGGGAGCAAAGCGGGGGCTTTTGCTAAAGCCTGCCTTCAATGCGCATTACATGGAGTAAGACGTTACGGACAGGAAGGAGTTTCCATGCATGACGCGTGCCCGGTGATGTATCTTGCGCATCCTGAGCTGTTTGAGGGGGAAGAAGCAGGTGTCGTGGTAGAAACGCGGGGAACCATCACAAACGGCAAAACGGTTACTGACCTCTGGTCCGATAAGCAGTTTCCATTTAAAAATGCTCAGGTGATGTTGAGAGTAAATGCTGAGGCCTTTATTCGTATTTTGAAAGAGAAGATCGTGAGTGTTGGATAGAAGAACCAGCCCCAATATAAAAAAGCAGCCTTTTGGGCTGCTTTTTTGTATACCTAATATTATTATAGTTTCCCAGCAAGATTGCGTACCCGCTGCTTTGCACCTTCCAGAACTTCGGAGGTATCAAACCGGCTCATATCCATGCCGTCGGCTGCTATGCAGTGATATCGTTCAAAGCCGAAAAAAGTATGCAGTGCATCGAGATATCGGCTGCCCATTTCCATCGGATCGTCTGTGTACACTCCACCACGTGTGGTGAGAAATACAAGATCTGTCCCTCTGCAGAGCCCTTTCAGTCCACCGTGTGTGCTGCTGAAGGTTATTCCGTCAACACTGATCTGCTCAATATATACCTTCAGCAAAGCTGGAAAACTTAAATCCCAGAACGGGGCAGCAATACAGACAAGATCCGCCTCCGCAAACTGATGAGCATAACGAAATCTGGGATGATCAAGCAAACCATTTTCGAGAAGCCTCTGCCGCTGTTCAAAGTAAGACCCTGTCAGGCAGGAGAGATTTTCCTCATCCAGAATGAGACGTTCCTGGTTCACATCTCCCGGCAGTGCTCCTGCAAAGGCTTCCAGCAACTGAGCCGTCCGGGATTCGGATTTTCTGATACAGCAGTCAATCAGAAGTGCTTTTCTCATGATTTCATCCATTCCGGGTGCCTTTTGTCAAGCAGGACGAATGCTTCCAGAGCAACTAGCAGCTCATTCTTTTCACCCTCTGCCGTTTTATCGGCACCGTCAACATAGCTGCCGATCCCGTCGGCAGTATCCTGCCCGTAAAGTACAACATTGTTCAGGATGGAAGCCGCCTTAACACCCCGCAGGCGAGAAATTGTATAGAGCGCAGCACTCTCCATATCTGCTCCCAGCACACCTCTCGAGGACCAGAATGCGCTTATGGCGTCTGCATCGTCGTGATAAAAACTCTCATGGCTGTGGGCAAGCCCTTCATGATAATGCACGCCGTTTTTTTCAGCAGCATTGATTACACAGGAGAGTAGCTCTATATCTGCATAAGCGGGAAAGCATTCCGGTACATATGCTTTGGAAGCCCCGTCATCTCGGACAGCACCTGACACAATGATCAGCTCTCCCAGACCTATGTTTTTCTGTAAAGCACCACAGGAACCCGTCCGTATCATGGCTTTCACGCCGATGTTGTGGAGCTCCTCTACTGCAATCCCGGCAGAACATCCACCGATTCCGGTGGAAATCGCAAGAATGTTAACCCCTTTATAAGTTCCTCGCAAGCTTCGAAACTCTCGGTTGTATGTGATCTCTTCGGGACGTTTCAACAGAGAAGCAATCCGGTCAATCCTTGCAGGGTCACCGGGCAGTACAGCATAAGAAATACCAAGCGATTCGTCAAGACAGATATGAGGCTGTTTCATTTTTTTTAACCGATCAGAACTTCCGGAACAACTGTTTCAGCATTGGGAACATCAATCTGAAGATAGTCGTTAACAATATCCATAACGGTATCATCTTTCAAGGTAATCGAAATTTCAATACGGCGGTTTAAGGCTTTATTTTCTTTTGTATCATTCGGAGCGATTGGCCTTGATTCACCATACCCCGCTGCGCAGAAATAATCACTGTATGGTGTCAAAACCGTTTCTGTCAGCATATAATTGAGAACAGAATTTGCCCTGTTTGTTGAAAGCGTACGGTTGTTATCTTCCGGGCCGTCCGCGTCAGTATGACCGGAGATGATAATGCTGTCGATATATCTGGCATTTTCCGGGTCAGAAAGGAATTTCGAGAAAACTACTACGAGCTGGTTTAGTACGCCCAAAGCCTCAGGCTTGAGATCCCATTTGTTAGTGTCAAAGAAAACGGTATCATTCAGGATAATGTTTCCGTTTTCACCAATGGACGCACGGGAGGAACTGCCACTGACAGAGTCGATGCTCGCTTTGATCTGGTCAAGAACTTCACGACGCACGCCGACAATCATTTCCATCTGCCCGTGCATTTTTTCGAGTTCTACCTGTGCTTCGGCAACGTATTGCGCCTGTGAGTTTATGGTTGCCTGCTGCTGCGCAAGCACAAATTGCGTGTTTTCAAGCTCAGCATTTTTCTCATCCAACCGAATCTGTACGGTGGCCAGAATGGCCTCTTTCTCGTTGAGTTCATTCTCCTTATCATTGAGCTGGTTTTGTGTATCCTGCAGTTCTGCATTCGCTTCCGCAACTTCTGACTGTGCAATTGTCAATCGGGAAAGCGTATCAGAAAGACGCTCTTCCGTATTGCGTAAGTTGTTCCCTGTCTGAATGTTGGAAAGATAAGAAAGGAGCATCAGGAAAAACAGAATGAGCGCGAACGAGGACATCATATCCGCATAGGATGGCCAGAAGTTCTGCTCATTATCGATTTTTCCGCTTGCAGCTTCCGTGCTCACCTTCGTGCGTCTCCTCATGAACGGTCACTCCTCTCAATCCGTGTAGTGATTCCACGCACCGCACTGCTGAAATCACGGATCGAAACGTCAAGGCGTTCTACAGTTCCCTGCAAAGCATAGTGGAACTCTGAAAAATCGTGTACACCATCGTTGAAACCCTGTACTGTTTTACTGAAGCCGACAAGAGAGGAACGCAGATTTGCCGTTGTCTCAGCCAGACTTCGCTGCATCGTATCCGAAGCGATATTGATGCTGTCAATTACCTGATTCAATGCATCAATGTCATCCTCTGCTACAAGAGTCGGAAGTGTGGGAGCAACAGATTGGTCAAGCCATAATTCCATGCGTGATTCCATCAGTTCTCTTGCAGCTGCGGGTGAGAAAATTGCCCGCAGAATGGTCAGAACAATGGAGCACCCGACACCGACCAGCGAAGTATAAAATGCAACACCCATGCCGCTCAGGGCAGACATCAACCCGCTGCCAACACTGTTGAGGATGGAAAGCCATTCGTCAGCACTGCTGTCTGCAATCAGCTTGGAAAGAGAGCCAACGGAAAGGCTCAATCCAAGGAATGTACCAAAAAGTCCAAGTGTAACGAACAGAGATACGGCATTACCCAGGAAACGCTCACAGAGCAATGCACCACCCAGCTTGCTGCCAACCGCCTCTTCAATGATTGCAGGTGTGTTAGTTTCTTTCCCATAGCGTTTATAGGATTCCGCGAATTGGTTCACGGTATACCGCAGAAAGCGGTTCTCCTGATTGACGGTCCCGCTGATTTGAAAGGTCAGATGTTTATAACGGATGTATACTCCAAAGAGAATAAACAGAGAAAGCCCGAAAAGAATCAGGATAATGGCAATCACGATAATACCGACAAGTGGCATGCTGCTTAAACTAGCCAAAAGAAACACCTTCTTAGTTTAGAATTTACAAAATCAAGTATATCACAACTCGACGAAAAATAAAAATAATATTTTTTATTTTTTGTAAATATTTTGTAAATATTGCAATGATGTGAGAATACAGGCATAAAGAAAGCAAGGTTTTATCTTGACAATCTATCCAACCAGATTTATAATTTAACTAACTAATAATTTACTTAACATAAAAATAAACAGTCATATTTTATTTATGAAGGAAGGTTTATCTCCTTTGAGAAAAAACAAACAGGGCAATAAGCTCATAATAATATTGCAGTGGTTAGGCGGTTTTGTTTTAGGTTTAGCAATCATATCTACAATCTGGGCTTGTTTTGTATACCGTGACCGAAACGGAAGTTTCCTACCGAAACTGAATGCTGCCACCGCTTCTAACCTTTCCTCCTCTTCTGATATGCATCTACCGGCATCCACTCCTATTCCAGATGGAAATAAACTTCAATTAGACCCAAATGCCACTTCAAAAACACCAGTCCCACAGAAATCTGAGACTGAACCAATAAAGAACGTTTCGATTGCCGGATTTAAAACCCTTCATATTGCAGCAGATACACTCAATGTTTCTGTGGACTTTTTTAATCCGGAATCAAATAAAGAAAATTTCTTCACTGCTTTTGAGCTGCTACTTCCTAAAGCGGATGGTTCATACGAATCTGTCTACTCAAGTGGCCTTGTTGAAGCAGGAAATCACATTACTTCAATTACCCTCTCCCATCCGATTGCTCGCGGAACTTATGAAGACTGTATTTTTCGTGTCCAGCCCTATTTTGTCTCCGACCGGAGCCCGGCTAATACGGCGGAAGCAGTATTTACACTCTATGCGGAATAGTCTCATTTTTTAAATAAAATTATAATAAAGGAGAAAAACATGAAAAAAGTAATTGCTATAGCGCTTGCATTAATTTTAGTTCAGTCATGGAATCTGGCGGGATGGGGAATCGGACCTCAGGAGGATGAACGGACAACAGAAGTAACATACGTTGTTAATTCAGATAATTATATAATTTCTATTCCATCATCAATTAGCCTTAATGCAGAAGAAAAGTTGCCTATAAAGCTAGAGGAAAGTCATACAACTTTGCGTATTTCTGTCGTTGGGAGTAATGCAAATAATACTTCAGCATTTAATATGAAAGGAGAAAATACAGGTAATTATATCAGATATTCAATTAGAGATGAAGCAGGAAACTATTATGGCCCATCTAGTCCGATTATCTTGAATGGAGTGGGAATCCCGCTTTATATTACGCCAGACAAAAATGATCTGGATTTTGCTATAAAAGATACATATAAGGATACTCTGATATTTACAATCGGATGAATTTTGAAAGAATTATTAATAACTTTTTCATAATAGCAAGAGAAAAATAACTTAGTATTATCTCAATGTGATTTGCTACATAACAATTCCGTTTTGCTGAAAGTAAACAACCCACATCCTATGTGGTAAGCCTGAGCCGAAGCAACTCACTTGCTCCGGCTCATTTCTTCTTTTGCTATTTTATCACGGATCGTTAAACATGATATTATATTCTTCAATTCTACCTCGTTATGTAGGTTTGTCAATGAAGTGTTACAGGGAAGGAAAAGAAAGAAGGACCTGTTTAGGAGAGTGCCAGTTTAGGGGACGCATAGGGA
>JBGUNA010000110.1:0-184370 GCA_045117135.1 Candidatus Limivicinus sp.
ACGGCATCGTACTCGTCCACGAGCATTGCCTCGCCCTGTTCCACTTCTACTTCATATACTCTCTTATTAAGTGTGACTTTGTATTTCATGGTTCCTTAACCTCCTTGATGGACTTGAAGCGCAGCTGATTGAGCGGAATTCCGGTTGCATCTGCAACGATTGCCATGACCATTGCAGCATCTCTGGGATCGGTATTGTAAAGCTTGAACTCACCGGCTGTGCCCGGTGCGGGAGGAGCCTTCTTCTCAGGCTCTTCGGCGGGAGCTGCGGTCTTGACGGGTTCGGGTGCCGGGCCTTCGGTTACAACCGGCTTCTTAGCCTTGCTGATGAAGTAGCTCGCCATTGCCAGTACAACCAGCATCAGCAGTACAAGGCCCAGAAATACAACCAGGTACCCCAGAATCGCAATCGCCCCAGCCTGGCCTATGCCAAGATTTACCAGGTCTGCTTTCATTTCTTGTTATCGATCCTTTCCACCTTGTATTTATGTACATTTTCAAGCTGCTTTTTCTTTTCTTCAAGGAAAGCCGGAGCAACCGTCGGGAAGAGCGCATAGGTGAGCACATCTTCTTCACAGGTGGCGAGATCACCGACTTCCTTTTCGGCCTGTTCCCATCCTGCAGGAATCAGATCAGCCGGGCGGCAGGTGATGGGTGTTTCGTCTCCCAGTGCTTTTTTTACAAGGTCCGGATTCAGAGGTCCGGGTGCTTTCCCGTACATCCCGCGGCAGTATTCCTTCATCTCCTTGGAAATGGTGCCATAGCGTTTCCCGGAAAGAACATTTGTTGTGGCCTGCTGGCCGCACATCTGGCTGGAAGGAGTTGCGAGCGGGGGATAGCCCATATCGGCACGTACCTGAATAGCTTCTTCAAGTACTTCGGGCAGACGGTCAAAAGCATTCATCGCTTTAAGCTGGCTTTCAAGGTTGGTCAGCATACCACCCGGAATCTGGTGCTGCAGGCAGCCAATATCAACGCCGACAAGTGCAGAAGCATTTTCCGCATATTTCTTCCGAAGGGCTTTAAAATCCTGGTTTAAAGAGTTGAAGAGAGAGAGATCGATCTTTGAATCCCGTGGTGTGCCGCGCAAAGCTGCAATCATACTTTCAATTGCAGGAAGAGATGGACCAAGGCCCAGAGGAGAAGTTGTAACATCGACACCGTCGACGCCGGCACGGATAGCCTCCCAGTAGCACATCTCTGCCATACCACCGGTGCAGTGGCAATGCAGATAAACGGGGATATCCAGTGCGGCTTTCATTTCGGATACCAGAGAATATGCACCACCTGGGGTCATCAAGCCGGCCATATCCTCAATATGCAAGGCGGAAGCCCCCATTTTCTGCTGTTCCAGAGCGTTCTCTACGCGAAATTTATCAGTATGATAAGGACTGATATTGTATTGGGTAGAACCTTCCACTTTTTTCCCTGCCTGAATAGCAGCATCGAACGCAGTTTCACAGTTGCGAAGATCATCCAATGCATCAAAGATCAAAAAGATATCGATTCCATTTCGAGCGGCGGCAGCAATAAAACGACGGACAATATCATCCGGATAGGCTTTGTAGCCAACAAGGTTTTGCCCGCGGCATACCATCTTCAGCGGTGTGTTCTTCATTACTGCTTTGAATTTACGCAGACGCTCCCAGGGGTCATCATTCAGATAGCGGATACATACATCGAAAGTAGCACCGCCCCACATCTCCATGTTTTCAAAACCGATCTTGTCCATACGCTCGAGAAAAGGGAGCATATCTTTTGTTTTAACTCGAGTGGCGAGCATTGACTGCTGACCGTCTCTGAATTCGAGGCTGTTGAAGCGAACAGGAGTATTGGTAGCGAAGACACCATATGACATTACACGCACGCACCTTTCTTTTTGCCGTTGTCTGGACAGCGGCTTTTTGTTTTTGTGAGCACAGCTTATCACACAGGAAAATGGTTTGTCAACAGTTTTGTTTAACGATAAACTAAAAACTTTTTCATGATAAATGTGTTTTGTTAATGTTGTACAAAAATCAGAGCTGATTTTTAGGCATAATGCTGAAAAATGGAGAATTATAAAAAGAAGTGTTGACTTTGGTTTAACGTTGTAGTAGACTGCAAATAGGTTAGTTTATCGTTAAACAATAGCTTTTAATCCAGTCAAAAACAAATTTATTAAGTCCGGATGAATGGAAAACCGGTAAGGAGGAAACAGTATGGGAAAAAAGTTTGTCAAAGCGATGGATGGCAATGAAGCTGCCGCATACGCATCCTATGCGTTCACTGAAGTAGCAGCAATTTATCCGATCACACCTTCTTCTCCGATGGCGGAACATGTCGATTCCTGGTCTGCCAATGGAAAACTCAACATTTTCGGTCAGAGAGTGAAGCTGGTTGAGATGCAGTCGGAATGCGGTGCTGTTTCGGCTATGCATGGCGCACTGGATGGGGGTGTTCTCGGCACATCATATACAGCCTCCCAGGGCCTGATGCTGATGATCCCGACGATGTACCGCATTGCCGGTCAGCTGAAGCCGGGTGTAATTCATGTCGCTTCCCGTAATGTTGCAACACATGCAATCACTATTAATGCAGAACAGTCTGATGTACTTGCCTGCCGGCAGACCGGGTTCGCCCTTTTGGCTTCGTCGGATGTACAGAGTTGCATGGATCTTGGCGCAGTTGCGCATCTCTCTGCCATCCGCGGACATGTGCCGTTTCTCCACTTCTTTGACGGCTTCCGTACCTCTCATGAAATTCAGAATGTGGAGTGTCTGGACTACGACGATCTGAAAAACCTGGTTGACTGGGAAGAGCTTCGTAAATTCCGTGAAAACGCTCTGAACCCGGAGCATCCTGTTCTCCGTACTACCGGCCAATATGATGACACGTACTTCCAGAGCCGCGAAGCCTGCAACAGCTTTTATGATGCGTTGCCGGATGTCGTTGCCGGGTATATGGAAGAGATCAATAAGCTTACAGGCCGGAATTATCTTCCATATAATTATTATGGAGCACCCGATGCAGAGCGCATTATCATTACAATGGGTTCTTCTGCAGGATGCATCCGCGAAACGGTGGACTATCTCACCGCCAAGGGTGAAAAAGTTGGCTTCATAGATGTGCACCTCTATCGCCCCTTCTCTGCAAAGTACTTCCTTCAGGTATTACCGGAGACTGTAAAAGTCATTACAGTTGGCGACCGCACCAAAGAACCGGGTGCTGTTGGTGAACCTCTTTATGAAGATGTTGCATCTGTCATCAAAGAGAGCGGGAAAAACATTAGCGTTCTTGCCTGTCGTTTCGGTCTTGGCACGAAGGATTATACGCCTGCGCAGGTCATTGCTCAGTTTGAAAACATGAAGGCTGAGTCCCCAATGAACCACTATACTGTCGGTATCAATGATGATGTAACGCATTATTCTCTGCCTGTTGGACCCGAAGTGAACACAGTTCCCGAAGGCACGGTGAGCTGCAAGTTCTGGGGCCTCGGTTCTGACGGGACGGTCGGTGCAAACAAAAACACTATTAAAATCATAGGTGATCACACGGATATGTTTGTGCAGGCCTACTTCCAGTACGACGGGAAGAAATCCGGCGGCGTAACACGTTCCCATCTGCGCTTCGGCCACAAGCCTATCCTCTCGACGTATCTGGTAAACCATGCAGATTTCGTAGCCTGCCATAACAAATCGTATCTTGATAGATACGATATTCTGAAAGATGTAAAAGAAGGTGGCAGCGTTCTCATCGCGTGTGACTGGCAGGGGGAAGAGTTGGAAAAGAACCTGACAGACGCCTTCAAACATGACGCAGCAGTGAAGAAAATACGTCTCTACACCATCGATGCTGCAGGCATTGCGGAAAAACTCGGCCTTGGCAGCCGCTCCAATACCATCCTGCAGGCAGCATTCTTTAAAATTACGGGGATTCTCCCTGAAGACAAAGCAGTTGAATATATGAAAGCCGCTATCCTGAAAACCTACGGCAAGAAGGGTGAGCGCGTTGTCAACATGAACTATGCTGCTGTTGACAACGGTATCGAACAGGTTCGCGAAGTAAAAGTTCCGGAATCTTGGGCAGAAATTCAAGTGCAGCCTGTAACGGTTGATCCCAATCTGCCTGAATGGATCAGGAAAATCCAGATTCCGGTGAACTCCATGACAGGAGACAACATCCCGGTCAGTGCTTTTATTGATCTTCCGGACGGTACGATGCCACAGGGTACATCCAAATATGAGAAGCGTGGTATCGCCGTAAAAGTTCCTGTTTGGGACAGTAGCAAATGCCTCCAGTGCAACATGTGTTCATATGTCTGCCCGCATGCTGTCATCCGCCCCTTCCTCCTGAATGAGCAGGAAGCAGCCACTGCGCCTGAAAGCTTCCAGATGATGCCAGCAAGAGGCAAGGGACTGGAAGGCCTGCAGTTCAGCATTCAGGTAGCCACACTTGACTGCACCGGCTGCGGGTCCTGCGTCAACTGCTGCCCTGCAAAGGAAAAGGCTATTTCCATGCAGCCGTTGGATGAGCACAAAGTAGATGCAGAGAATTTCGAATATGCCATTAGCCTCCCGGTCAAGAATCCTCTGGGTGTAAATACGGTGAAGGGCAGCCAGTTCCAGCAGCCCCTGCTTGAGTTCCCCGGTGCATGCCCCGGCTGTGGTGAAACACCGTATGCAAAGCTGATCACGCAGCTCTTTGGTGACAGAATGTATGTTGCGACTGCAACCGGTTGCTCCCAGGTCTGGGCAACATCTTTCCCGTCCTTCCCCTATACCAAGAACGCTAAAGGTCAGGGTCCGGCAGTCGGTGGCTCCCTCTTTGAGAACAACGCTGAATACGGCATGGGCATCTGGCTCTCTGTGGAACAGCAGCGTCAGAAGGTTGCTGACTATCTTCAGAAGCTGATGGATTTGTCCGGAAACGAGCAAATCCGTGAAGCAGGATCAGAGTGGCTTGCAAACTTCAACGATAAAGACGGATCCCAGGCTGCTGGTGAGAAACTCAAGGCAGTGGTGGACGCCTATGTTCCGGCAACGGAAGAGGAAAAGAATGCTGTCGCGCTTGTGAAAGAGAATTATGATCATCTCGCAAAGAAATCCATCTGGTTCTTTGGCGGAGACGGATGGGCATACGATATCGGTTATGGCGGGCTCGACCATGTACTGGCTTCGGGAGCCAACGTGAATGTACTGGTGTTCGACACCGAAGTATATTCCAACACCGGAGGACAGGCATCCAAGTCCACTCCGACCGGAGCCGTTGCACAGTTTGCCGCTGCCGGTAAGCGCCGCAAGAAAAAGGACCTCGGTATGATGGCAATGAGCTATGGGGATGTTTATGTGGCACAGGTTGCACTTGGTGCTAACCCGAATCAGTTCCTTAAAGCGGTTCTGGAAGCAGAAGAATATGACGGGCCTTCTCTCCTCATCGCTTATGCCCCGTGCATCAACCATGGTCTGCGCTGCGGAATGGCAGATGTTCAAGGCGAGATCAAACGTGCGGTGGAAGTCGGTTACTGGCAGCTTTACCGCAACAATCCCAAACTTGCAGAGGAAGGAAAGAATCCTTTCCAGCTCGATTCCAAAAAGCCCGAGGGCAACTTCCGCGATTATCTGATGGGTGAAACCCGTTATGCATCCCTCACGCGCACTTTCCCTGAAGTAGCAGAAGAGCTCTTTGCCCGCACTGAAGCGGAAGCAATGGCTCGTTACGCGAAATACGAAGCACTGGCAAAGTAATTAAGACTGATCTGTCTGCCCCAAAAGGGCAGACAGACCACAGCAGAAATAAGTCCAACCTTAATTTATTTTTAATTACAAGGAGCAATCTATGAGTACTTTTATTGAGACAGTGCTTGGCGGTGCGGCGGGGAGCGTTGTTACCATCGAGCCCGATGTTGTCGTCATAAACGACGGCGTATCCCACGCAGCAGTGGACGAGATTGGCAGTGTGGCCCACCCTGAAAGAGTATACGTCATCTATGATCATGATGTTCCGACAGGGCGCCCGGAAGCAGCGGCAGTTCTCCGGAAAAATCTGCTTTTTGCACAGAAGTTCGGTTGCCGCTATGTGCAGGCAAAAGGTATCGGTTATCTTTACCTCCTGCATGAAGTTGTAAAACCGGGGCAGGTTGTTGTTGGCGGAGGAAGCCATGCAGCAATTTTTGGTGCAAACGGAGTGCTTGGTATCAACGTCAGCGTACCTGAGCTTGCCCGCCTTGTCGAAACAGGGCGTTTCAGCACTGTTGTACCGGAAACGGTTTTTGTCAATCTGGAAGGCACTCTTCCGAAAGGTGTCAGTGCTATGGATGCAGCATTTGCTTTCCTGCGTGACAACCATGAAGCACTTCAGAAAAAAGCTCTGGAAATTTATGCACCGACCTTTACACAGCATGAAAAAGAAGTCTTCCTCAGCATCGTTGGCAGCACCGGAGCGTGGACGGCAAGCATCCGTGATTCTGCTGCACAAGGTGCAGTCTCCTTCGATCTCTCTTCTGTAGTGCCGATGGTGATGCTCCCCTGTGATGAAAGAAAGAACCAGAAGAATGCCGCCTTTACGGAAAAGGCAGCTGTCGCCGGCACTGATCTTCAGGCAGGCCAGATCGGTGGATACACAGGAGGCACCATTGAAGATCTTCGCATTGCAGCCTCCCTTCTGGAAGGGAAAAAGCTTGCCCTTGGTTTTCGCCTGAGTATTTGCCCAGCAACTTCAGCAGACTATATTCAGGCCTGCGAAGAAGGTCTGATTACGCAGTTTATCGATTACGGAGCTCAAATCAATGCTACGGGAGACCATAGTGAAATCATTCAGGGAGCAGGAGCAATGGGTGCAAATGAAGCACTGATTACCACAGGCCTCTACACCTATACTGGAGCTATGGGTGTACCCAGCTCAAAAGTCTACTCCGCATCCGTACAGTCAGTAGCGCTGGCGTCAGTCAGTAAAGAGATATAAGGAGGTGCCTCATGGATAAAGTTTTTAACGGAAAAATCTGGAAATTCGGAAACGATATCGACACCGATACTATCATCCCGGGCAAACGTGGTACAATCCCCACGATTGAGGAGATGAAAAAGTATGCCTTTGAGCTTCTCAAACCGGAATTCGGTTCTACTGTGCAGCCGGGAGACATTCTTGTTGCCGGTACGAACTTCGGTTGCGGTTCCTCCCGTGAACAGGCAGCGACTGTGCTCTCCCACAACGGGGTGAGATGCATCATTGCAAAAAGTTTTGCTCGCATCTTCTTCCGCAATGCATTCAACAGCGGCATTCTCCTTTTGACCTGTGACGGTATCCAGGATGTCTGTGAGGGGGGAGATATTGTTACGGTTGATGTGGATGCACAGACAGTTTCCGTCAACGGCAAAAGCTTCAAAGTAGGAGCAGTGCCGGAAAACCTATTCAATATTGTCTCCAACGGAGGCCTGATTGAAGATACCAAAGCCCGTATGGCAGCAGGCTTGAAGAAGACCGATATCACCCCTCTCACCAAAGAGCAGTGCTATAAGAGCGGATATACGCTTGCTGAAAAGCTGCTGAAGCGCAACGCAGGGAAAGAACACGTCCAGCCCGGAGATATTGTTATTACCAAGCCTGATATGTTCATGATCCATGACATCTATACACCGTATCTTCTGGATACTCTGGAGAAAATGGGTGCGACGAAAATTGATGATCCGGATAAAGTGACCATTATTTTCGACCACTGTATGCCGACAGCAGTTGCCAAAAACGACTCCGCTCATTATGATGCAGGCCTTGAAATTGCAAAGCGTTACGGAGTAAAGAAACTGCACATCGGTGAAGGTATCTGCCATACCATTATGCATGAAGCAGGATATGCCAAACCCGGTGAAATTTCTACTGCAACCGACTCCCATACCACCACTTACGGCGGAGCAGGCAATTTCTGCTCCGGCATCGGCACGGCTGAAATGGCCGCGGCTCTGATCACCGGCGAATTGTGGTTTAAAGTGCCGACGGCAATCAAAATCGTACTGAACGGTCACTTTAAAAACGGTATCATGTCGAAAGACGTTATCCTTCGGATCCTTGGTGATATCAAGGCAGATGGCGGGCAATACAAGTCTATGGAATTTACCGGTCCTGCAGCACATGAAATGAGCATGGAGCAGCGATTCACGGTTGCCAACATGGCACTGGAAGCCGGTGCAAAGTGTGGTCTCTTTGAAGCAGATAAGAAGACAGCAGAGTATTACGGAATTCCTCTCAGCGAAATCGATTGGATTAAAGTTGATGACGATGCAAAATACGAAAAAGTCCTGACATACGATGTAAGTGAACTGGAGCCTCAGCTTTCCTGCCCTCAGGGTGTCGATAACGTCCATCCGATCAGTGAAGTCCTTGGCACTAAAATTGATGAGGTTTACCTCGGCAGCTGCACCAACGGCAGCATTGAGGATCTGGAAGTTGCCGCAAATATTGTTAAGGGTAAGCAGGTTGCACCTGGGATGCGCTTTGTGGTGGTGCCGGCAACCAATACCGTGTTTAAGCAGGCTATTGAAAGAGGATATATTAAAACCTTTATTGAGGCAGGTGCAGTTATCTCTCATCCCTGCTGCGGCCTCTGCTGCGGTATGCCGTACGGGTTGATGACAGACGATGAACGGATTCTCCTCACAGCCAACCGCAATTTCATCGGCAGACAGGGCACCAAAAAGACCCTCAGCTATCTCAGCAGCCCGGCGGTAGCGGCAGCAACAGCAATTGCCGGAGTGATAACTGATCCGAGAGCTTGACGATAAGAAGGAATGCTTATGGATTACAAAGCTGAATATGCGAAAAAGAAAGGCACGGTAGAAGAGTGCCTCAGCCTGATAAAATCCGGAGATGTAGTGGTTTTTGCCTGTGACGGAAACGCCCCGCTTTCTATCGGTGCACAGTTTCACACGATTGCTCCCCGTGTTCAGAATGTAAAAGTTTTCAAGGATTTTACTAATTATTATCCATTTCCGACAATGGATGGAATGAATGGCCATATCTTTACACAGGGCTTTTTCTTTGGCAGAGATATGCGAGAAGGCCTGCCGAAAGGGAATTCTTCTTTCTTCCCCGCAGATATGAGCATGAATGCAGGCTTTATTGCAGAAAATCATCCGACCGTGTTCATTTCGTCTGCTACTGAAATGGATGAAAACGGCAACTTCCAGATTGGTCTTTCCAATATGTTTGAACCGGGAAGTCTGAATGCTGTTCGCAGTAATGGTGGCAGAATCCTTCTGGAGGTAAACCGAAACCTACCCAGAGTGAATGGCGGTTTAGAAGTACATGTGTCGGATGTGGCAGCGCTTGTAGAAACCGATACACCGATTACGCTTATTCCTCCTAAAGCTGCATCCCCGGAAGAAGCGGAAGTTGCCAGAAATGTCCGCTCCTTGGTTCATGATGGTGATTGCGTGCAATTCGGTATCGGAGCTCTTCCAAACGCGATCGCGGAACTATGTATGGATCTGAATGATCTTGGCATGCATACAGAGATGCTTACCAGCTCTATGGCGAAAATGGTACGTGAAGGAGTTATCACCGGAAAGAAGAAAAACTTTCTCCCGAGCGAGCATGTTTTTACATTCGCAGGTGGAGATGAAGCACTTTTTGAAACACTGAAAGGTAATAACAAATTTCGTATCACGCCGGGCAGCTGGGGCTGTGATCCATTTATTATTGCGAAGAACGACAATCTGGTTTCTATTAATACTTGCGTGGAAATGGATTTGATGGGACAGATTGCCTCGGAAGCCATCGGGACAAGGCAGTTTTCTGGGTCAGGTGGTGCATTCTGCTTCACTTATGGTGCGCTCCGATCAAAAGGTGGAAGGGCGATTATGGCCTTCAGCTCGAAATCAGCCAAAGGTTTCTCCAAGATCCAAGCAACACTCGGTGCGGGGTCGACGGTTACCATTCCCCGGAACTATGCGGACTATATTGTAACTGAATACGGCATTGCCCATTTAAGGGGTAAAACACTCAAAGAACGTGCCAATGCGCTGATTGCTATTGCTCATCCCGACTTCAGGGAAGAACTGGCAGGCGAAGCAAGAAAACTGATGTGGATCTGATTCAGAAAAATAATCAGATCTGAAATGAAAAATCTATGGGAATTCCTGCTGAAAGCGGATTCTAATATATTTAAGGAGTAATGAAATGGAAAACAAATCAAAAATCAATTTTGATGTATGCGGCCTGCCATTTAAGTATTTCGTACCGTTCTTTGTAATGGTAATGGCAGCGGTTTATCTGGGGATTATCCCTACCGCAAAACTGGCTGACGGCCTCACGGCTTCATCCTTTGTAGCAACTTTTGCCTATCTGATGGCGATCGGTGGGGTGTTTTTCTGGCTCGGAAATGCAATTCCTATCCTTAACAACTACCTTGGCGGTGCATGCCTGCTTCCGTTGCTCGGCGCATCTTTCCTGAACTATGTCGGTCTTGTTCCTCAGCCCATGGTTTCCGGCGTTAAGGTTCTTATGTCCGGTGGTTTTCAGGATGCCTACATTGCAATGCTGCTGGTCGGTTCCATTCTGGTGATGGATCGCAAAATCCTCCTTAATGCAACTGCGCGCTATATCCCGACCGTTATCGGATCCCAGATTTTCGCGATTGCCTTTGCTATGATTGCCGGTCTCATTACCGGTTTTGGACCTGTAAAAGCCCTCTTTGACATTGCAGCTCCCTGCATGTCCGGCGGCTCGGGCGGAGCGATGACTACACTTCCGAAGCTTTACACTGAACTTTCCGGCACTGATATGATGACGGAAGCCGGGAAATTCCTCTGCTATGCTTCCATCGCAAATGTAGTAGCTATTGTCATGGCGGCAACATTCGGTGGGATCACCAAAAACAGCAAAGTGATCAATGGTGGTGGTCAGATTCTCCGCAAGGGTGTCCAGGAAGATCTGACAGCAGAGAAGCGCCCCGCAACCAGCGCAGACTATAAAGCACTCGGCGGCGGCATCTTCATGGCATTTTGCCTGTATCTGCTCGGCAATATCCTCGGCAATGTCCCAGGCTTGAAAGTAATCCCGGGTCTCGCATGGACGATTGTTCTCGGTATTATCATCAAGTGCACAGGTATTCTCCCTGCAAAGTATGAAGACAATTGCGTCTACTCCATGAATTTTGCCCTCCGCGCCCTTCTCCCCATGCTGATTGCCGGTATCGGTATCAATTCTCTCAAGTTCTCTGCACTGACAGAGTACTTCTCCATCGGGGCATTCATCGTAATCATCATTGCAGTGCTCGGAGCTTTCCTGGGTGCTTTGCTGTTCGGCCATCTCACAGGGCTGTACGGCTATGAAGCGGGTGTCACGGCAGGTCTCTGCTGCTGCAACATCGGTGGATCGGGCGACCTTGCAGTACTCTCCGCAGCAAACCGTATGAATCTCCTGGCTTTTGCTTCCATCTCCACCCGTATCGGTGGTGCACTGATGGTAATTTGGATCGGTATTCTCTACCGTCTGCTGCATTAATAGTCTGTAACAGACTTTCATACTCTCACTCCTTTATAACGAATGAGCCGCCTGAAAAGCGGCTCATTTGTTAAACAATGAATTAGATGAAAGGAAAAGATTGCAAATGAAAAATGGTGGAAGTATCCGGTGGATAAATACAGCGGGCTTTGAAATCTGCATGGCAAATGGGAAGCATATTTTAATTGATCCGTTTCTTAGTGGTAAAGCTTCTGATCAGATTGTATGTTATCCGATGAAACTGGATGAGTTGGAAGCTTGTGATTATCTGCTATTGACTCATACGCACTCTGACCATGCGGAAGATGTCGGAAGAATACAGAAAAAGTTCCCGAAATTGAACCTCTTCGTTGGTGATCTGTCTGCGGATGCGCTGTGTGAGGAGCAGGATCTTGATTGTGCCAGAATCTATCGTGTTCGAGGTGGAGAAGTCTATGAATTTGATGATCTGAAAATTGAAGCCTTTTCCGGACGCCACACAGAATCACCGCGCGGATATCGAAAAACTGGAAAAGATTTTATCCGAGATGGTAAATTCTGGCCTCTTCAATGGTATGGGAATCTTGAGTTTTTTAATTATCGGCTTACCTTATGTGACGGGACTGTTGTCTTTCTGTGGGGTGGTATGACATCCCCGGACCAGAAGTACAAATTTCAGGATATAAATGCCAACATTGCTATTATGCAGGTCAGCCCCAAACAAAGTTTTTCCGAGTTTGCGGAGCTTGCCCATGCTGTTAAGGCGCAATTTGTCATTCCTCATCACTACGACTTTACGGAAAAACTGTTTGAAGCTATGCCATTTATGATGGATGCGATGAGCGAAGAGAACAAGAAAAGCTATGTAAAAGACGGCGTTTTTCAGTGGAAAGCCTATATGGAGGCGCTTGCGCAGGCTGTGCGAAAAGAATCTCCTGAAACCATACTTCTGCCGCTTGAGCACCATCGGTGGTATCGTTTCGGTTTCACCTGTGAAGCGGAAGATTGAGGTTCTTATGTCTGATCCCAACAAAAAGCGCTGGTTTATTCTTGCGGCCTGTTGTCTTGTCAACCTGTGCCTTGGCAGTATCTACGCATGGAGTGTGTTTGCCTCACCTATGGCAAAGCACCTGAGTATCATTACAGGCGAAACGCTAACCTCTGGAGATCTTGCTATTGTCTACACCATTGCAAATGCTGTGGGTCCGATCACCATGATTTCCGGAGGCTGGTTTAATGACAGATTTGGACCCGGAAAAGTAATTCTGGTCGGAGGTATTCTGTTTGCCGGCGGGATGATATTATCCGGTTTCGCTACTAATCTGCCGTTCCTCATTATTGCTTATGGAATTATTGGCGGGCTTGGTCTCGGCATGGCATACGGCTGTACCATTTCAAGCTGTGTAAAGTTCTTTCCCGATAAGCGCGGGCTGATTGGCGGTATAACAACAGCAGTGTATGGCTTCAGTTCTGTGCTGATCCCGCCCGTTGTTACGCTTATTGTCAGCGCTTTTGATATAAAAACCGCATTTTGCGGTATAGGGGCAGTATTTCTTGTAGTGATCTGCACCTGTTCTTTTCTTATTACAAAATGCCCGGATAATTTTATCCCGGATGGTTGGAGGCCATCTCATTTTTCAGACAGTGAACAGTCCTTCGAGAAGGATTGGAAGGGCATGCTTGCTACACGGGTTTTTTATGTAATGATTGCTCTTCTCACTTGCGGCGCTTTCTGCGGTATGATGATTATATCCCAGGCTTCTGCTGTTGCACAGAACATGGTTGGGATGACCGCAATGGCGGCAAGCACTGCTGTTTCGGTACTGGCAGCCTGTAACGCAATTGGAAGGATACTTGCAGGATCGCTGTCGGATAAAATCGGACGCATTAATACTTTGATGGCAAGTTGCATTGTCTCAGTTATCGGGCTCATGTTTCTGTATGTCACTAAAGTGAGCATGTATCTGACATTTTACATTGGGATTTCCCTTGTAGGTCTCTGTTTCGGGGCTTTTATGGGTGTTTTTCCCGGTTTCACAGCTGATCAATTCGGGGTGAAGAACAACAGCGTTAATTATGGAATCATGTTTATCGGATTTGCTGCAGCAGGCTTTTTCGGACCGACTATAATGAGAAATGTATACGCGAGAAGCGGAGTCTATCAGCCTGCGTTTTTGATTGCATGCTGCCTGAATTTAGCAGGCATCGTGCTTACTGTTGTTTATCGATTTATGAACGGGAAGAATACGGTTGCTTCAAAATAATACTTTTGTTATAATCGGACATCGGAATCTATAGTCACTTAACTGGTCCTGGAACAATAGTTTGTGATTAAGAAAAACAAGTAGTGAAAGAGGCATGATCATGGATAACTACAGGCCCAAAAATAGTGAAGATGCTATTTCTGTCGCAAAGCAGGTTATTTGGGAAAAATTCGGAATAAGCTTTTCAACCGTGGAAAATGGAACTGCTTGCGGAGAACTAACCCTGAATCCACGATATTTGAATTTTTATGGTGTTCCGTTTGGCGGAATTCTCTTTAATCTTGCAGACAACACTGCAGGTATGGCTTTCTTAAGTGCAGGAGGTAACGGTGTTACTGTGAGCGGAAATGTAAATTATCTTCGCGGAGCAGAGCCTGATGTGAAGAAGCTAATTTGCCGTGCTGTTGTTAAAAAACCAGGCCGCAGGCTGTTTTTTATCGATGCAGAAGTGTCAGATGAGTTCGGAAATATCCTTTCGGAATATTCTTTTGTTTTTACCAACATTGCAGAAGAATCCTGAAAACAAACACCACCATGCCGATTTTTGAACCGACATGGTGGATTTGTTATTATGGCAGGAGAAAACTTTCGCGTATAATCAGTTCCGGAGGAATCTCAAGATGAACAGGAGCTAAATCATGAGTAGTTAGCTTTTCTTCTAACAAGTCAATGACAGAAGCACCAACGATACCAGTGGGCATCTTGATGACGCTGAGAGCTGGGGTAGAGTGCGTTGTTAGTTCCGAACCGGTAACATCTATGCTTAACAACTCCAGTTCCTCAGGGACCCTGATTCCACGCTCGTGGAAGGCTTTCAGAGCACCGAAAGCAATCGCGTCATAATCACAAAAGATAGCCTGGGCAGGGCATCCTCTGTTGCAGAATGCTTCTGCCATCCTGTAACCGCCCTCAGCGGTGCTGTCATCCTGGAAGATGCTGCTGTCTTCTACCGTTATACCCAACTGACAGCAGGAGGACAGAAAGGTTTCTGTCCTCCGGTGCGTTGCTATAAACTGTTTTCCGGAGGAAAATACTGCCAGCTTCTGATATCCTTTATCCAGAAATTGCTTTGCAGCCAGCTGGCCGATTGCATCATTGTCCACATTTACTGTTGAAAAAACAGAAGAAGTACGATTAATAAGAACAACTGGCATCATCAGCGGGAGCGACTCCAGATAAAGAAGATCCTTTCGAGAGCACGCACCTACAATAACTGCATTGTAGGTGTTCTTCAGAAGTGAGCTGGCATATTTCTCCAGAGCATCGTTTTCATAAGCCCGAACGACAAGTTCACAGTTGAAACCGGTTTCCCTGATCCGATTGGAATAGGCATTCAGAAATGATGCCAGAATCGAAAGACGAAAGTCTGAGGGCCAGAAGAAGGCAATCACAGCGGGTTCATCGTCTCCTGCCCGAAGACGCCGGGCACTTAGATTGGGCTGATATCCAAGATCCTTCATAGCCTGATAGATTTTATCCTGCGTTGCCTTTGTTATACCCCTCTGCTCCGCTTTTCCGTTTAATACGATAGAAACGGTTGTAGCGGAAACGCCGACCCTCTCAGCTATATCTTTGACTGTTGCCATCTTCAGTTCCTCCAGGAAAATGCTGTTTTAATGTATTATAAAAATGAAATGTGCATTTGTCAAACGTTAAAACGAAGAAAAGTATCACAGAAGGGTAATAGCGTTTAAACAGGATTTTTTTCGTAATTGTTGCTAAATCAACGGGAACAGCCCAGATTCTGCGGTCAATGGTTTGCTTTGGAGAAGGGGCAGCGCTTTCCGATGCACTGGTTGTTCTGCGGGGAATAGCGGCAGATGACCTCGTGCTTGTCCATTTCGATTCCGAAATGCTCTTTCACAAAATCGATAGCACAGAGAATCGAGAGGAAGGAATCCCGCTTGCAGCATCTCGGCCCGCCGATTTCTCCGATCCTTGCAAGTGATCTGGATGTCATCTGATGGGACAGCGCAAACGGTTCGTTGCTCAGCGGTGTGGACTGGGAGAGAATAGAAATAAACATGCCAGAGCTGATGCCTGCTCCACAGGCCCCCCAAAAGCCGCAGCTTCCGCCGGGCACGCTCTTTCCGCGATTCATCATTTCCGTTAGAGCCTGAGGAAGATCAAGATCCGCTCCGGCATTTTTAGCAGCAGTCAGCAGAGCGGCACCGACCATAACGTGATGCTCAGGGCCGTGCATGTGGCAGAACGGCAGGACCATCATCTTTTCAAGAATGGAGACAGGATCTTTTGACGTCTCCTGAAGGCATACACCGATAATACTGTCCAGCCCCTGGGTGTGGCATTCATTGCACACATAATGGCCTCGGACACATCTGGTTTTGCTGTTTTCTTTTTTATGGCAGATTTCGCACTCCATCAGAAGATCTGCTTCCAGATATTCAAGCGGTGCTCCGCAGATTAAACATTCGTCTTTCACAGTCTGCTCCTCCAAGGTTGAGTATGAAGATATTCAGTATATGGTACCTGCAGACATACTATAGCGAAACCATATCGCTTTTTCAAGAAGAGATTAATCTGTCGGAGAAAATCACCATCGGCCTTTACATCGAATCGGCAGATGTGGTAAAATAATAAAAACTGCTGTCAAGAGGGTGCTGAAATGACGCGTCAGGAAGTAATCTTTGAACAGAGGCTTCGCCTTGCTCTTACCATTGTTTATTTCTGCCTTGCAACGGCGAACATTATCCTGAAGCTAAAGGAAAAGAAAGCGGAGCCTCCGAAAAAACAGGAGGAAGCACCACTGGCAGAAGAAAAAGCAGACCCCGTGGTATAATCCCGTAATGGGAAAATGGGCTGTCCCGAAACAGCGACAGGCTGAGAGGGAACAGAAAACAGGTATTATAAAAAGTGAATCAGGAGGAATTTTCATGAGCAATCAAAAACCGGTTGCCGGGAAGAACGGCAACAGATATGTCCCCTTTGAGGAACGAACAGGTGAAAGCTCCGTCGTTTTCTTTACGCGTGATCTTTCAGAAGAAGGGCTGAAAAAAATTTATGATCGCGTCAGTTCTGTGCTGAGCGGAAAAATAGCCATTAAACTGCACACCGGCGAAGCGGAAGGGCCGAATATTCTGCCGCGTCCCTGGGTGAAGGAACTGGTTGCATCCCGGCTTCCTGAGGCAACAATCGTGGAAACAAACACCTATTATGAAGGGACGCGTTATACAACAGAGTCCCATCGCAAAACGCTGGAGACAAATGGCTGGACTTTCTGCCCGGTGGATATTACTGACAGTGAAGGTACTACTACGCTGCCGGTTAAAGGCGGGAAATGGTTTAAAGAAATGCATGTCGGGAAAACACTTCCGACCTATGATTCTCTTCTTGTGCTAACGCATTTTAAGGGTCATATGATGGGAGGATTCGGCGGCTCCAACAAAAATATCGGCATCGGCTGCGCGGACGGCAGAATCGGCAAGAAGGAGATTCACACTTACCCGGATGGAAGTATGTGGAGTATCTCTGAGGAGGAATTGATGGAACGTATGGCGGAGAGCTCCAAAGCCACCGTCGATTATTTTGCACCGCATATCTGCTTTATCAACACCATGCGCAACATGTCTGTTGACTGCGATTGCGCCGGCCCGTCTGCAGAACCCGTTGTCACACCGGATGTTGGTATCCTGGCTTCTCTGGATATCCTGGCGGTGGACAATGCCTGCATTGATCTTCTTTACAATCTGCCCGAAGGAGCAGGGAAGACCCTGATCGAGCGGGTGGAAACGCGCCACGGCCTGCGTCAGCTCAGCTATATGAAAGAGCTCGGTATGGGAAATGATCGCTATACGCTTGTTGACATTGATAATGACGATGCGATTATCACGGCAGCAGAGGCGGTAAAAGATGTGAAGCCGGAGTGGAAGCCGGACCGTTATAATATCTTCTGGGGTCGAAATCGGCATAAATAAGCAATAACGTCATTTATAATCAGAAAAACGGCAGCAGACTCTTGCCCAGGAGTCTGCTGCCGACTTTTGTTTTGAATGTGTTTTTGAAATGCTGCCGGGGAGGAGAAAAATGAAGCTCAGGAAACAAATGTCTTAAACCAGTCGCACTCATCGCGATTGCACTGAGCTGCTTCCGGCAGGCGCATGTTGCAGTGAAAGACATGGCCGAGGACATGGTCTTTATCCCCGTAATAACGGTATTCCACGGGTACGCCGATGGCACGGAGCGCTTTCTCCATGGGAGGGGCTGCTTCGGCGAGGAAGTCCCCTTCGCATGTCATGAGAAAAGTGGGAGGGTAAGCCGGCGACAGGTGGTCTATCACACTGATTTGTTTCAATTCAGCTTCCGTGCCTTTCTCAGGTAAGAGATCTGCCATCAGCTGTGCGGTCAAGTCTCTTTTCTTTCCTTTTCTGATCTGATAAACACCGCAGTTTAACGCTACCGCAGTCGGTACGAAACCCTGCGGAGGAGCGAAAGAATAGGTTGCAGCATAAGAGGGATCCGCACAGAGGCAGCAGTACAGGCCAAGATTATGTGCGCCTGCGCTGTCGCCGACGGCAAAGATATGCTTTGCATCAAAGCCGTACTGATCTGTATGCTTCAGCACCCACCGGAAAACGCTGTTGGTGTCTTCCAAAGAAGCCGGAAATTTGAAGTTCGGTGCGAGACGGTAGGTGTAATTCACTACTGCAAATCCTTGCTGGGCAAGGCTCATGCAGTAATACTGATACAGTTCCTTATCCCCGTATACCCATCCGCCGCCGTGGACGCTGACGATAACCGGCAGATCCCTCTTCGCTGCTTTCGGGCGGTAGACATCCAGCAGATTCCATTTCCCGTAAGGGCCGTAAGAAATGTTGTCGAAACGGATGATATCATCGGGAGTTGTCAGGCCGGCATCGCGTTTTTTGTCGTTGCGTTTACAGTTTGCACGAAATATTATACTTGCAATGGACATCGTCAATCCTCCTCGACAAAGAGTCTGTTCAAACTATACCCCGGAAAAGGAGAACGTGCAAGGGGAATCTGCCGGAGTACGAAGTTTTTCTTTCTCCGGTAATGGAGAAGACAGTCAACATTCATAAAAAACTGTTCCGGGAGAGTGCCTGATCTGATTGGTTTTGAATAAAAATGAATGAACTTGCATTTTGACGATTGACATTGATTTGTCCCTGTGTTACTATCGCACCAACTTCCAAAGGACGAGGTACTTTCATGGTTTATCCTGCTCAGAGCAATCTGTTGCTTACCGGCGCTGCTTCTTTGCGACTTACCGATCGCAGGAACAGCGCGAAAAGTCATGCTCTGAAACCGGTTGGAAGATAAGGTCTGGTAGTACAGACCGGAGATCAGGTTGATGTACAGACATCTGTACAGATTTTATTGGATTTCTGCCACCGTGTGATCTGACTTTTCGGATCGCACGGCTTTTTGTTTTTCGGCAGAAAAACAACTGCATATTCCGTATGAAAAGGAAAGAAAGGAAGCATCGCAAATGGATCAGATCGTCATATTTGACACCACACTTCGTGACGGAGAACAGTCACCCGGCTGCTCCATGAATCTCAAGGAAAAAATTGAGGTAGCACGCTGCCTGGAGCGGATGAAGGTGGATATCATCGAGGCCGGATTTGCTATTTCATCCCCCGGTGATTTCGAATCGGTTAAAACGGTTGCCGAAACCGTGAAGGACTGCACAGTCGCCTCTCTCGCACGGGCAACCGAGAAGGATATCGACACGGCCTGGGATGCCGTGAAGGAGGCTGTTTCTCCCCGTATTCATCTGTTCCTTGCCACAAGCCCTCTGCACATGGAGTATAAACTCAAAAAGACGCCTGAGCAGGTTCTGGAAGCAGCCGCTGCCATGACCGCTCATGCAAAAAAGTATTGCTCCGACGTCGAGTTTTCCGCAGAAGATGCCACTCGTTCCGACTGGGATTTCCTGGTGAAGGTTGTGGACGCTGTGATCCGGGCCGGCGCGACGACGGTGAATATTCCGGACACTGTCGGCTATACGACCCCGACGGAGATGCGGGATCTGATCGCTTACCTGCGGGAGAAGGTGCCGGACAGTGACAAAGCGGTCTTCTCCGTCCACTGCCACAACGATCTCGGGCTCGCTACAGCAAACTCACTCGCCGGCGTGCTGGGTGGCGCAAGACAGATCGAATGCACCATAAACGGTCTCGGAGAACGGGCAGGGAACACGGCTCTGGAAGAAGTGATTATGGCTATGCGTACGCGGCCTGCTCTTTATCCGTTCACTACTCGGATTGATACTATGCAGATTTCCCGTGCCAGCAGGACTGTTTATAACATCATCGGCCAGACCGCTCCGCTCAACAAACCTATCGTAGGGCGGAATGCCTTCGCGCACGAATCCGGGATCCATCAGCACGGAGTCCTGGCGAATAAGCAGACTTACGAGATCATGACGCCTGAGGCACTGGGCATTCAGACCAACAATATCGTGCTGGGCAAGCACTCCGGCAAGCACGCGGTGGAAGACAGACTTCGCGAACTCGGCTACAGCCTGAGCAAAGAAGAACTGCTGGCCTGCTTTGAAGAATTCAAAGACCTTTGTGACAAGAAAAAGAATATCACCGACGCTGACCTGGAAGCAATCGCGGAACACTGCATCCGTTCGGAAGATGAAGAGGATGTAAACGGGTACAAGCTGAACTGGTTCTCGATGCATACGTCCAACTTTACGACTGCTACCTGCACCGTTAACCTGGAAAAGGACGGCGAAAAATACGAAGATGTTTGCCTTGGTGACGGACCCATTGACGCGGCATTCAACGCCATTGACAGCATTGTGAAGCCGGCACCGCACACTTTTGATATTTACAACATCCATTCGGTTTCACAGGGCAAAGACACCCTCGGCGATGTCACGGTAAAGCTTATTTCGGAAGGCCGGACCTATACAGGAAAAGGGCTTTCCACCGACGTCATGGAGGCAAGCATTGTTGCTTATATTACGGCAGTGAACAAGTTGTGTGCCGCCACAAAGAAAAAGGAGGCTTAATCCATGGGGATGACGATGACGCAGAAGATCCTCGCAGCACATGCAGGACTCCCTTCCGTAAAAGCGGGGGATCTCATCGAAGCGAAACTGGATCTTGTGCTGGGAAATGATGTTACGACTCCCGTTGCTGTAAAGGTTTTTGAAGAGACAGGCTTTACAGAGATTTTTGACAGGGAAAAAATAGCTATTCTCCTTGACCATTATACGCCCTGCAAGGACATCAAGTCGGCACAGCTGTGCAAAACATCCCGTGAATTTGCAAAACGCTTTTCTATTACACATTTTTATGATGTGGGGCAGGTAGGCATCGAGCACGCGCTTCTCCCGGAAAAAGGGCTGGTTGCACCCGGTGAGGTGATCATCGGAGCAGACAGCCACACCTGTACATACGGTGCTCTGGGGGCGTTTTCAACCGGTGTCGGATCAACCGATATGGCTGCCGGGATGGCATCCGGGGAAAACTGGTTTAAAGTTCCCGCGGGAATCCGTGTAGAGCTTACAGGAAAACCGGGAAAATGGGTCAGCGGTAAAGATGTGATTCTCCACCTGATCGGGAAAATCGGAGTAGACGGCGCCTTGTACCGCTCTCTGGAGTTCACGGGTTCCGGGGTTGCGGAGCTCTCCATGGATGATCGTTTTACCATAGCCAACATGGCTATTGAAGCAGGTGCCAAGAACGGCATCTTCCCTGTGGATGAGAAGACACGCGCATATGTGAATGGAAGAGTGACCAGAGCCTGGACAGCCTATGAAGCAGATCCCGATGCGGAATATGAATCCACGGTGGAGATCGATCTCAGCACACTTCAGCCGACTGTATCGCTGCCGCATCTCCCGTCGAACACCCGGCTCATCGACGAGGTAAAAGGAATGGCCATTGACCAGGTCGTTATCGGTTCCTGTACCAATGGGCGTATCTCTGACATGCGCAGTGCGGCAAAGCTGCTGAAAGGCAGAAAAGTTGCCCCGGGGATTCGATGCATCGTGATCCCGGCCACACAGGAGATTAGCCTGCAGTGTCTGAGGGAAGGGCTTACGGAAATCTTCCTGGAAGCGGGATGTGTTTTCTCCGTGCCGACGTGCGGCCCCTGTCTCGGCGGTCACATGGGATGTCTGGCGGAAGGGGAACGCGCTGTTTCCACTACAAACAGAAACTTTGTCGGACGAATGGGACATACAAAAAGCGAAGTGATTCTTGCTTCCCCCGCGGTTGCGGCGGCAAGTGCAGTCAAGGGTTGTCTGGCTTCACCGGCAGATCTTTACGAGGAGGAATAACAATGGTTACCGGGAAAGTTTTCAAATACGGCAACAATGTTGACACGGATGTGATCATCCCTGCACGCTATCTGAATGCGCCCTCTCCTGACGAGCTTGCAAAGCACTGTATGGAGGATATTGATCCTGGGTTTGCAGCGGCTCCGCATAATGGGGATATTATGGTAGGAGGCTGGAACTTCGGCTGCGGTTCCTCAAGAGAGCATGCTCCGGTTGCAATTCAGGCGAGCGGGATTGCCTGCGTAATTGCCGCAAGCTTTGCACGTATTTTCTATCGCAACGCTATCAATATCGGATTTCCTATTCTGGAGTGCCCGGAAGCTGCAGAGGCAATCCAAAACGGAGATACCGTTTCAGTTGATTTTACCACCGGCGTAATCCGGGATGAGACTACAGGAGAGAATTTCCAGGCAGTTGCCTTCCCGCCTTTTATTGAGAACATCATTGCACATGGTGGCCTTCTCCCGTATCTGAAGGCCCGACAGAAAGGATAAGAATGTTATGGAATATCAGATTGCTTTGCTCAAAGGCGACGGCATCGGTCCTGAAATCGTAGAGAGTGCTGTGGCTGTTTTGGAGAAAACCGGAAAAGCTTTTGGGCTGACGTTTGATTTTCATGAATATCTTCTCGGCGGTGCAGCCATAGACAAAACCGGTGTCCCTCTCCCGCAGGAAACCATCGACGGATGCCTTGCTTCCGACTCCGTGCTGCTGGGAGCTGTCGGCGGGCCGAAATGGGACGATCTGCCTGCAAACATCCGGCCGGAAAGAGGACTTCTGGGAATTCGCAGTACGCTCGGGCTGTATACAAATCTCCGCCCTGCCAGGCTCTATCCCGCCCTGGCAGATAAGTGCATGCTGCGTCCGGATCTGATTGCCAACGGCTTTGATCTTGTCATTGTTCGTGAACTGACTGGCGGGATCTACTTCGGCGAACGCGGCAGAAGAACCGGCAAATACGGCCCGGAAGCGTATGATACAGAATGTTATTCCGTCATGGAAATCGAACGGATCGCACGCGTTGCCTGTGCAACCGCACAAAAACGCAGCGGCAAGGTGACGAGTGTGGACAAAGCTAACGTGCTGGAGTCTTCACGCCTCTGGCGGGAGACCGTTCACCGGATTGCTGAGGAAGAATACAATGGTGTCACGGTGGAAGATATGTTTGTGGACAATGCTGCCCAGCAGCTGATCCGCAACCCGGCACAGTTCGACGTGATCGTCACTTCCAATATGTTCGGGGATATTCTTTCCGATGAGATGAGCCAGCTCACCGGTTCCATCGGCATGCTGGCGTCCGCGTCCCTGGGAGACGGAACGAGAGGTCTCTATGAACCGATCCACGGGTCGGCACCCAAATATGCCGGGACAGGGCGCTGCAATCCGATCGCCACGATCCTTTCCGGGGCCATGATGCTTCGTTACTCCCTTAATCAAATGGAGGCTGCAGACTGCATTGAAAATGCTGTGGATCAGGCTCTCAGTGACGGATGCCGGACACGGGATATCGCCGGACCGGGAGACACGGAACTCTCCTGCAATGAAATGACGGAAGCGATTCTTCAGAGAATATAGTTCGGAGAATATAGCTGTAAAAGGGCTGGAAAAATCCAGCCCTTTTTGCTATAATTCAGACAGATTTCGGAACAGAACAGGATAAGACCTTAATCAAAGGAAGAAGCAAATGAAAGTGTTCCTGCTTTCCGGGAAAGGGGATTGTTTGAGATGAAAAAGGTTCTGGTAGCAGGGCATATCTGCCTGGACATCACGCCGGTCTTCTCCCGGGAAGCCGGAGAGGTAAGTCTGGACCCAGGAAAGCTGTTTGTTGTCGGACCGGCTGCTATCTCTACCGGCGGAGCTGTTGCAAATGCAGGCCTTGCTATGCACTTCTTCGGGGTGGATGTGACGTTGCTCGGCAAAGTAGGAAATGACCGCTTTGGGGAGCTGGTTCGTTCTGCAGTTCAATCCTTTGGGGTTAAAGAAAAGATAAAATCGGATGACGGGTGTGCAACCTCCTATACGGTTGTCATAGCGCCGCCTGATGTGGACAGAACATTTCTGCATTGTCCGGGAGCCAACGATGCCTTTTCTGAGCAGGATATCACCGAGGAGGATCTTTCCGGCATCGATCTGCTGCATTTTGGCTATCCGCCCCTGATGAGGCGCATGTTTCAGCAGGAAGGGGAGGAGTTGCTCCGCATCCTGAAAAAAGCGAGGGAAAAAGGTGTGATCACATCGCTGGATATGGCGGCGGTAGACCCTGCCGCAGAAGCAGGAAAAGCGGATTGGAAAACGATCCTGAAGAAGGTGCTTCCGTATGTTGACCTTTTTGTCCCGAGTTTTGAAGAACTGTGCTTTATGCTCAGAAGAGAACGGTATGAGGAGCTGGTTCAAAAAGGCGGAGACCTTTGCCTGCTGACAAATATCGCAGAGTTGCGGAGCATGGCTGAGGAAGCACTTGCAATGGGTGCATCCTGTGTGATGCTGAAAGCCGGAGCTGCAGGCATCTGTTATGCCTGCAAAAAGAACAGCCGCTTTGTCAGACAGCTCAATCTCCAGCCGGATCAGTGGGAGGAGAAAGAGGAATTTGTCCCGAGCTTTGCCCCGGAGACAGTCCGCTCGGCCACCGGTGCGGGAGATACCGCGATCGCTGCATTTCTTGCGGCAATGCTGAGAGGAGATGGGCTGGAACATTGTGTGACGCTTGCTTCCGCTGCAGGAGCAGCCTGCGTTGAAGCATACAGTGCTCTCGGCGGGCCTATATCCCTTGAAGAATTGGAAAAACGGATTAATAACGGCTGGCAGAGCCAGATCCTGATTGCATGACGCACGAAAGCACTGCCTTTGGAACAGAAGTTTGATCGGCCCCGGTTGTATTTCCAGTCGGGGCCGATTCCGAAAAATTAGGCAATACAATTTGACCGGAAACCACCGGTTCTTTTTCAGGAAGATAACTTTGATGCGATATGCTGTAACAAAAGATGTTGACGAGGAGTAACAGATGTGATTTCGTCCTTTGTAGCGATGCCGGCGCTCAGCTTTTCCATCGCTGTCGGTCTGATTTTCGGGATCTATCCTGCCAGCAAAGCGGCAAAACTGAGCCCTATCAATGCTTTGCGATATGAATAAACAAACTGCCTCTGCAGCAAAGTGTTGCAGAGGCAGTTGTTATAACTGAATGTTTTATTTTGCGTATTCTATATACTTTTTTGCGGTTTCCGGCAGCCCCATCTGACAGAGTTTTGCATAAACGCATTCGCGTACATCCTGCGTGGTAATAATAGTACTGTTTTCTGTGAGTTTGGCGAATACCTCATCCGCAATGTAGGAAGCCAGATGTCTGGAAACTTCTTCTCCCGGGGTGTCTGCTCCGGCTTTCAAAATACTTTTAACTATTTTTTCCGTGTCATAAAGAACGACTCTGCCGTTTTTCTTGGTGATATTCATAAGAACGCCTCCCTGTTTCGTTGTTCTGTTTGTTGTATTCTTATCATATCACTTCTCACAGAAAATGCCAACAGGTTTTCTCTTATTTTGGAAAAGATTTCGGTGAGAATTCAGCCGTCAATGATTTCCAGTTCGTGGGAATACCTGTTAAGGAGTCGTACACCGTCATCTGTCACCAGCACCAGATCTTCCAGCCGTACACCGGTGTCATTGCTGAGATAAATACCCGGCTCAATGGAGAAGATCATGCCCGGTTCCGCCCGCCAGTCAGAAGCAGAAGAGACATCGCCGAACTCATGCTCACTCAGCCCAATAAAGTGCCCGAGGCGGTGGTTGAATTGCGGGCCGTATCCCTCCGCAGTGATCAGATCCCTTGCAGCGGCATCCAGCTTGCACAGCGGTACACCCGGACGGATCAGCGCTTCTGCAGCTTCGTTGGCACGACGTACGATGTTGTAGATGTTTCTGCAGTGTTCGGATGCTTCCCGGAAGAAGAAGGTCCTCGTCATATCGGAGCAATACCCGTCTTTGATACATCCGACGTCAAAGAGCACACAATCTCCCGGCTTGACAGCCGTGTTGTCCGGCTCATGGTGCGGATCTGCCGCATTGGCCCCAAAAGCAACCAAAGGCCTGAAAGAGCATCCGTCTGCACCGAGTTCCCGATAAATATCCAGCATCTGAGCAGCGATCTCCTGCTCGGTCACGCCATCGTGTACAAGCGTCTTAAAGCGGGCCATCGCAGCATCATTGATTTCGGAAGCAGTAATCATCTTTGCCTGTTCTTCAGCGTCTTTGATGCCGCGGGTGCGGTCTACCGCGATAGAGCCATTCATAAATCCGGCGGCAGCCTTGCGTTCCATTAAGGGGAGAAGATGGCGTGCTTTCAGATCCTTATCCACTGCGAGAGGTTTGGAGGCATCCAGATACTGCGCAATGATGTCCGTCACAGGGTCTGTATCGGAATACCAGACTTTTTCGATTCCGACATCCTGCGGGACGTGGAATAATCTGTTCAGGAAAAGAATATGATGTTCATCCGTACGCAGCAACAGCCCGAAGAAACGCTCAAAAGGCTGCACATATACATCGGTAAGATAATAAATGGACATCGGATCGGTAATCAGCATCTGCTCTGCGCCAAGCGCTTCCAATGCTTTCAGAATTCTCTCTGCTCTTTCATAGTGCATGGTTATAATCCTCCTCAACAGTTACGCTCGGTAAGCGTTTTTCCTATTTTACCGCACTTATCCGGCAGTTGCAAGGTTAATCCATGAGCTATCCCTGTTTTGCGGATAATCCGGTAAGCCGGAAAACGTGGCAGGAATGATAACGCAGAACAGATAATGAACGGAAAAAGCTTGCGTCTCGTGATAAATAAAGCTACAATCATATTGCTGACCAAAAATGATTCTTCTTAAATCTTATCCTGAACAGGAGACAGGTATATGGCAAAATATGTAATCGGTGTTGATTTTGGTACGCTTTCGGTTCGCGCGCTTGTGGCAGATGTAAAGGACGGCTCGGAACTGGCGTCTGCAGTCTATGTCTATCCGCATGCCGTTATGTCGGAGAACCTGCCGAACGGCCGCAAGCTCCCGCCCGACTGGGCCCTTCAACACCCGCAGGATTATCTCGAAGGCCTGACTGAAGCGGTGCATCTGGCAGTCAAGGATTCCGGGATCAGTCCGGATGATGTGATCGGCATTGGTATTGATTTTACAACCAATACCTACTTACCGGTAGATGACCGGTACGAGCCCCTGTGCCTGAAGCCTGAGTGGCAGGACAATCCACATGCATGGGTTAAACTCTGGAAGCATCACGGTACCCAAAGCTATGCCGAACAGATGGAAGAGAAAGCCATCGAACGGGGAGAAAGCTTCCTCAAACGTTACGGCGGAAAGGTTTCTCCCGCATGGATGTTTCCCCGTCTGCTTGAAACATTGAAGGAAGCTCCGGACTTGTATGCTGCGACTGCAGAATTCATTGAAGCCGGCGATTGGATCGTCTGTCAGCTTACCGGACAGGAAAAGCGGTCTCTTGGTATGGCAGGCTACAAAGCGTTCTGGTCAAAGAAAGACGGCTATCCTTCTGAAGACTTTTTGAAATCCCTTGACCCGAATTTTGAGCATGTGATTGATGAAAAACTCTCCCGTGATATTTATCCTCTGGGTACAAAAGCAGGAGTCCTGAATGAGAAGGGTGCAGCGATGACCGGGCTTCCGCAGGGAATCGCTGTTGCGGTTGCCAATATGGATGCACATGTTTCTCTGCCGGCTGTCGGATTGACAGAGTCAGGGAATCTCCTGATCATACTCGGTACATCCGCATGTCATATCATGCTTGGGGCAGAAGAAAAGGAAGTACCCGGTGTGGGCGGGATTGTGGAAGATGGGGTGATTCCCGGAACTTACGGATATGAATCCGGTCAGAACTGTGTCGGTGACAGCTTGAAATGGTTTGTGGAAAACTGTTTTCCTGCAGCTTATGCGGAAGCGGCAAAGAAGGCAGGAATGGATGAAAACCAGTATCTGACATATCTTGCCGACAAACTGAAGCCGGGACAGAGCGGGCTGCTGGCACTGGACTGGTGGAACGGAAACCGATCGATCCTGTGCGATTATGACTTGACAGGGTTGATCCTCGGGCTTACAATTGCATCCAAACCGGAGGAAATCTACCGTGCTTTGATTGAGGCAACAGCTTATGGCACGCGGCGGATCGTTGACAGTTTTGAAGAGAGCGGGCTGCCGGTGGAGCATGTTTTTGCCTGTGGAGGTATCTCAAAGAAAAATGCTATGTTTATGCAGATCTACGCTGATGTGTTGAACAGAGATATCCGTATTGCACGCTCCAGCCAGACACCGGCTCTCGGCAGTGCAATTTTCGGAGCTGTAGCAGCGGGTTCGCAGGCCGGAGGCTATGATTCTGTCGAGAAAGCGGCGCATGCCATGGGAGGCACGAGCAGCACGGTTTATCATCCGATCGAGGAAAATGTCAGAATCTACAGTGAACTTTACGAGGAATATCTGATCCTTCATGATTATTTTGGACGAGGAGAAAACAATGTCATGAAGAGGCTTCGGAAATACCGGGAGTAGTCTCATAAAGCAATCATGCCGGGCGAAAATGCTCGGCATTTTATAAGAGAGGAAAGAGAAAATGGTACATTTCTTTTCAAAGTACAGCGGGAAGTGTTCCTGCGGCAGAACACATGATCTGGTAACGCGCGCAGCAGTGATTGAACCGGGGTGCCTGCGGGATTTTGAGAAATACATGAAAGAATTCGGCATAACCGGAAAACGCTGTGCGCTCTATGGAGAAAACGGTTATCGGGCGACTGCCGACAGGCATCCGTTTGCGCAGCAGGAAATCATTCTAAACCCGAATGGGCTCCATGCGAACGAAATCTCCACAGCCGAAGTGCTGGCGAAACTGGAGAAAGATGTGGAGATCATCATAGCAGTCGGCAGCGGTACCATTCATGATATCGCCCGTTTTTGCGCGCATGAGAGAGGAATCCGTTTTATTTCCTGTGTTACGGGTGCAAGTGTGGACGGATTCTGCAGTACAGTTGCGGCAATGACGTGGTACGGATATAAAAAGACACTTCCGGCAGTAGCCCCTGAAATCGTAATTGCGGATACGGATATCATTAAAAATGCGCCGATCGAGCTTGTAAGAAGCGGGGTGGGTGACATTGCGGCGAAATACACAGCCCTTTGCGACTGGAAGATTGCCACAGCTGTAACCGGAGAGTATTTCTGTCAGCGGATCCATGATCTGATGGCGGAAGCAACCGATACCGTGATGAAGAGCGTACCCGGTATCGTTGCCGGAGAAGATGAGGCATATTCGAACATAACTTATGCTTTGCTTCTCAGCGGAATTGCTATGCAGATGATCGGCAATTCAAGGCCGGCTTCCGGCTGTGAACATCACATTTCCCACCTGATTGAGATGGAACCGGAAAAGCTGAACGTCAGGTTCCCGGCAATGCACGGGGAAAAGACAGGCGTTGCTTCTGTCTACGGAATCAAGGAGTACAAACGCCTTGCAGGAATTGAGGATATTACTCCTTATCTGTCAGAATATGTTCCGTTCCCGAAAGATGATCTCTGCGTATTTTTGGGAGAGAAACTGGCTCCGGCGATCCTGGAAGAAAATGAGAAAGATTGCCTCTCTGCTGTCTCGAAGGAGAACCTTACAAAGGCGTGGCCGACGATCCGGAAACTGATCGGGGAGTTGCCTGAACCGGATTATCTGGATGGATTGCTCGTACAGCTCGGCGCAAAGCACAGGCTGGAAGAAATCGGCGTAACCGAGGAAGATAAGGATACGCTTCTGAAGTATTCTCCCATGGTCAGAAACCGCCTGACGCTGATGCGGATGAAGAGAATGATCTCCTGCTGACAGGAGACCGAATAACCCGGATGAGGGCAGGACTGCCCTTCACCGGGCTGCTTAAACCAATAGAAAAGCAGGGAACAGTATAGTATGTTTTGTACGGACACTTATGAACCCAGGGTCACTGACTACAACCGCACCGGACGGCTCAATTTTGAGGCCATGCTGCAGATCATTGAGAATACGGCCAACCACCATACCATAGCTGCCCATGACAAGCTGGTGAACGGGGATATTGCATGGGTACTGGCAGACTGGAGAGTTGCTATCAAAGAACGCCCGACAAAGGGACAAAAGCTTCATGTCAGGACATGGGTGCGCGGGAGAGCCCGTGCAGCTGCTATGCCCCGTGACTTCCTTGTAACCGGGGATGACGGACAGGAGTTTTTCCGGGCAAATGCAAGGTTTGCGCTTGTCGATCTGAAGACAAGACGGCTGGAGCGGATCACGGAAGAGCTGCTGGATGCTTACGGCCCGGAAAATGAGATGGCTTTTGCTTCCGAGGCACCGAGGCTCAGGGCTCCGGAAGAATTTGATTTTGCCGAGCCGCTCATTCTCCGGCGCAGCGACATGGATTATAACGGGCATGTACACAATACGCGCTATATTACTTTTGCGCAGGAAGCCTTGCCGGAAGAGGATTACCGGGAGGATGCTTTTTCATCATTTCGAATTGTATGTGCTTCTTCTGTAGAAGCCGGCAGTCATCCTGAAATCAGGCGGACAGCGCTTGAAAACGGCTGGCTTTTTACCATTTTTTCAGAAGGGCACGTCTGCACGCTTATCCAGCTCCTCAAATAATAAAAAATAATCCGAACAGGACTTACAGACCCCGTTCGGATTTTTGATGAATGATTGCGCTGTCTTACAAAGTTTACTGCTCTGTTCCCAGCAGATCCAGCTCGGCGGCATGGTCTTTCATGCCTTCAATGCAGATGCCTGCAACGTCTCGCAGCTCCATCCCCAGCATTTCACAACCCTGAAGAATCACTTCTCTGTTGCATTTCGCGGCAAAATGTTTGTCTTTGAATTTCTTCATAAAACTTTTCACTTCGAGATCCGTAATACCGTGAGGCCGCATTCTGGCACAGGCCTGGATGATTCCGGTCAGCTCATCAACCGTAAAAAGAGATTTTTCCAGGTTGTTTTCCGGCTTCACGTCGTTGACAAGGCCGTAACCGTGGCTTAAAATCGCATGAACTTCTTCTTCCGTCAGTCCGGCAGCCAGAAGCGGTTCCTGTGTGTGCTGCAGATGCTCCTCTGGGTATTTTTCATAGTCATAGTCATGCAGGTATCCGATGGCCTCCCAATGGGCCGCATCTTCTCCGAAGTGTTTTGCCATAGCGCCCATGGCATAACTGACATTCAGTGCGTGAAGCTTCAGATGGTCTTCCGTGACCATTGAGTCGTTGAGCTCATGAGCCCGTTCCAGAGTCAGCATATGAGTTTCCTCCTGAAATTGTTTTTTGTGATTATATCCGCAAGGAAGACAGGCGTCAAGTCCCGAAATGGAAGGACGGAAGATTGCAGAGGTTCTTTTTAACAGAATGTTCTTATATCTGCTATAAATTGTTCTTATCTTTGCAGGTCGAATATGATAAATTAAACCTTGTCAATACTTTGAAAATGGAGGAACACTATGTCTGATTATAATGATGGGGCAGGAGCCCAGGCTCAGCAGCTTGTGCCGGCAGAATACACATCAGGAGCGGAAAAATCTCATGAAAGCGAAAATCCCCAAGCAAGGGAAGTGGTCTCCGGTACAGAAAGAACATCGAAAGCTTCTATGAAAAAGTACACGAAGCTGTTTTCGGTAATCAGCTATCTGACATGGTTTTGCTGGATTGCAGCATTTTTCTTACATGACAAAGATGATAAAATGGCTCGCCACCATTTGAATCAGTCCCTTGCAGTCAATGTTCTCAGTTCTCTGGGTACGATTCTCGCCCGCCGGGGTGGGCTGATCGGTCTTGCAGGTGGAATTATCGATTTTGCGGCACTTGTTTTTCTGATTATGGGTATTTATCGGGCTGTAAAAATGAGCGATGAGCCACTGCCGTTCATCGGTGATTTAAAACTGCTTGATTGAAAATAAAATTAGCATCGCCTTGGAAAATTCCTGGCGATGCTTTCTTTATCAGGTGAGATCCAGCTCGATCGGCTCATCCAGTGTTTCGGAAACATACTTTCCGTTCTTCTTGCGTTGGCGAACGCACTCTGTAAGCAGATATTCAATTTGTCCGTTTACGGAGCGAAAGTCGTCCTCTGCCCAGGATGCGATGGCGTTGTAGAGTTTCGCAGAGAGCCGAAGAGGGATTTGCTTTTTTTCTTCCGCCATGGCTTAGTACAGGCTGCCGGAATTGACAATGGGTTGAGCATCCTTATTGCCGCAGAGCACGACAAGCAGATTGGATACCATTGCTGCCTTTCTTTCTTCATCCAGCTGCACAATATTGTTTTCATTGAGCTTTTCCAGCGCCATTTCCACCATGCCGACTGCTCCGTCTACGATCATTTTGCGCGCGTCGATAATAGCTGATGCCTGCTGCCTTTGCAGCATGACAGCGGCAATTTCCGGGGCATAGGCAAGATAAGTAATGCGGGCTTCCAGGATTTCGATACCGGCTTCTGCCACCTTAAGCTGGATCTCGTCCCGGATCCGGCTTGCTACCAGTTCACTGGAACCGCGGAGACTGCCGTCATCTTCAACACCATCCCCTGTTGTGTCAACACCCGGTGCTACATCATAGGGATAGATGCGTACGATATTCCGTACTGCACTGTCACACTGCAGAGAGAGGTATTCTTTATAGTTGTCTACATTGAATACAGCTTTTGCAGTATCTGTCACGCGCCAGATCACTGCAATTCCGATTTCGATCGGATTACCCAGGCAGTCGTTGATCTTCTGACGGCTGTTCGAAAGCGTCATAGCCTTGAGAGAAATCTTCTTGCTGGAGAGCTCAATGTTAGCTTCTCCGGCATTTTTTGTCAGTGCAGCGCTCAGGAGGGCATTGCTGTGCCCGCCGTCAACATCGCCGCTCTGGCTTAACTTTGTTTTCGCTGCGGGATTAACGGCTGTGCAAAACGGGTTGACAAAATAGAAGCCTTCTTCCTTAAGCGTGCCGATATACTTGCCGAACAGCGTCAGCACAAGTGCTTCCTTCGGCTTGAGCACCTTCAGGCCGAGCAGAAGGATCCATCCGAGACAGATCCAGATCAGCCCGAGGACAAACAGCGGGATAATTCCGCGGCTTCCGCCGAGAATCAGAAATACAATTGCTGCAAGATAACCTATGATAGTGAACAGCAAAACGGCCATGCCGTTCTTTTTACCGGACAATACTTTTTCAGTCATGTTTAGCACCTCCTATGTGATATCAGAATGATATCATAACAATATCGAATTGTCAATACCGGCAGCACAAATTCCCCCAAAAAAATATCCGGAGCGTTTTCAGACCGCTCCGGATATGCTATTCAGTGGAAATCTTTGATCCTTTCAGAAACTGGATATACCGTAGGAATTGACAAGCGCGTCAATCTTTACGCCCTCTTTGCACAGCGGGCACTGATTCATCGGCAGGCACTGATAGTCTCCCAAATCTCCGGAATGGAAAATAGAGGTAATCGGGAAGCCTTCACATTCCTCCAGGCAGGTGAAGATGCTGCAGATCCCTACCGGAATTCCGCCGTAATACTGCAGCAGCTCAAGGGCAGACTGAACGGTTTTACCGGTGGTCACTGATGCTGCCAGCACCAGAACATGACGGTTCCGAATCAGATGAGCCGTATTGTCACGGAAGATATCCTGACCGCCGGAGGTGCGCTCCGGAGTAACAATATAGATGGTTTCATGTTTGTTCATGTTCTGGATGCCGACGCTTGTCAGCTCTTCTGCAATGCAGGTGCCGAGGACCTCCGTTCCATCCAGACAAAGGATTGTGTCGACGATAGTGGAAGCCTTAAAATCTTCAGCCAGCTCTTTTGCTGCCTGTCGTGCTTCAGCCAAACGGTGTTTGGTATATGTCATGTCAATATAGTAATTGATATGACTGTGATTCGTTGCGAAATGCCCTTTTGCAATGCGTAGCGGAATGCTGCTGAAATCACTGCGGAAATGGGTGGTCGGAATAATCATTCTGTTGCACATCCTTTCTTTGTTTTTCGGTTTTGGGAGCGGATAAGTGTGCCGTCTCCTGTTGTTTTTTATTATATCATATTCCCTGGTATTTCGTCGAGATTTTTTTCGGAATAAAAAAACAATATAGAACCATTCCGACAAAGGCTTGTTGTATAAATTCAATAGGAATTTTAAATACAAAAAATTGGATTTCAGGTGATTTTTCCCTTGTGATTGATGGAAGGGTGTTGTATAATTTATTGTCAGTGTTAATATTTTTACCGGATGGATCAAGACTGAAAAACAGGAGGTGTACGAATGTCATTTGATGCAATTACGAGCATTGCACAGGCAGAAGATGCGGCAAAAGTTGCTGTTCAGTATGCAAGGGCACAGGCAAAGCAGATGCTTGCCGATGCTGAAACGGCGGGAAAAGCATCCATAGAAGCTTCCGTTGTCCGGGCGGAAAAAGAACTGGATGAGCTGAGGAAGAAGTCAGACGAAAAATCCGTCAGTGACGCCAAAAAGCTGCGCCGTGAACTGGATACAAAAAAGGCCATTCTTCGTGCCGGAGCAGAAGCAAAGCTCGAAGCAGCTGCGACGCTCGTGGCGGAAAGGATCGTGAACGGCTAAATGGCGATTTTACAGATGAAACGGCTGACGCTGGCTGTCATCCGCAGCCAGAAGGAAGCGCTTCTGAAAGAGCTGATCCGACATGGGTGCCTTGAAGTAGCGGAAATTGACGGGCTTGTAAAAGAATCTGAAATCGCCTCTCTCGTGAAGAGCGAGGATTCGGATCTGATGAAGTACAGGCAGGCGTATTCTTCTCTGCAGCATGGCATTGATCTGTTGAATCGGTATGTGCCGAAAAAATCACCGCTGCTTTCCTCCCAGCCGGAAATAAGCTCCGAGGAGTTTCTGGATGAAACTGGAATGTGGGGTGCCGTGCAGTTTGCCCGGCAGATCGAAGAGAATGACGGGCGTATTAAACGCATTTCCGCAGAGGAAAGCCGGCAGAGATCTGTCATAGAAAGTCTGAAGCCGTGGGCGGATCTGACGATGCCGCTCAATACGGACGGGACGGACTATGCGGCAGTTCTCCTTGGTATGATCCCGGCACGGATCTCTTTGGAAGAAGTTGCAGGTGCTGTGGAAAAGGTCACGGATGAAGCACAGCTATACAGTGTGAGTGACGACAAATCGCAGCATTATGTCATGCTTATTGTCCTGCGGGAAAAGGCTTCTGCAGTTCAGGAGGTTCTTCGTGATTTCGGCTTCACTCCGGCTACCGTTACCGGGATGGACGGGTCTGCCCGGGAATGCATTGGCAAGGCCGAAATAGCACTGAAAGATCTCGCATCGGAAAAGCAGAGGCTTACAAAAGCCATTGAGGCGGAAGACGTTCGGCGCGATGAGATGAAGCTTGCCGCTGACCGAATGGGAGCCAGGATTTCTATGGCGGAGGCGGAAGAAAAACTTTTCGGAACGGAATCTGTTGTTCTTCTGGAGGGTTGGATGCCGGCTGAAAGGGAAGAAGAGCTTTCCCGAGTTTTTGAAGACTATACCTGTGCTTACGAAACGCGAGACCCGAAGGAAGAAGAATACCCTGATGTTCCGGTCAAGCTCAAGAATAACCGCGTGACGGATGGCCTGAATATGGTCACAAACATGTATTCACTTCCTGCCTACGGCACGGTTGACCCGAATCCGCTGATGGCTCCGTTCTTTATAGTATTCTTCGGGCTGATGTTTGCGGATATCGGATACGGTATCCTGATGATTCTTGCGGCGCTTTTTGCCTTGGCAAAAATCAAACCGCAGGAAGGTTCCCTTTCGTTTTGCCGTCTGCTTCTTTGGGGCGGTATCGCAACAACGATTGCCGGGTTCATGACAGGTTCTTTGTTCAGTGATGCGCCGAAACAGATCTACGATGTGATTTGTGCCAGCAAAGGAATTGAACCGACCTGGCAGGGCCTGCCACGGCTCTTCAGCCCGACGGAAGACAGTATCCTTGTTCTCGTGGGCTCTCTGATTCTCGGTTGGCTGCACCTGAACACAGGCATGGTGGTTTCCTTTGTACAGAAGTGGAAGCACGGCAATAAGGCCGACGCGATCTGGGAAGAAGGCTCTCTTTGGGTTTTGCTGATCGGCGCTGTGATTTTTGCACTGAAGAAGCTGAACGTCCTTCCGTGGATTCCCAATGTTGTAGCAATGGCTGCGCTGATTATCGGCGTCGTGATGCTGCTCTTCGGTGCCGGGCGAAATGCAAAGGGATTCGGAAAGGTTACGGCCGCTTTTGGATGCATCTATAACACGGCAACGGGCTGGTTTGGAGATATTCTTTCCTACTCCCGTATCATGGCGCTGATGCTGGCAGGCGGTGTCGTGGGCCAGGTGTTCAATACGGTTGCTATTATGCCGGCGAAAAACGGAGGAATCAACGCTGTTACGGTAATCGCTTTCGTGGTGATTTTCCTCCTTGGGCATGCAATGAACTTCGGATTGAACCTGCTGGGCTGCTATGTCCATGACCTCAGGCTCCAGTGCCTCGAGTTCTTCGGCAAATTCTATCAGGACGGCGGAAAGCCGTTTAAACCGCTGAAACTGAGCGGTAAATATGTACGCGCTAAAAATTGAAAATAAAAAAATTTATCATAATTGGAGGACTAAATTATGGAATTCCTGAACGCAATCAGCGGAAAAGCACTTGCCCTGCTGGGCGCAACTCTTGCGGCAGCACTTGCCTGTACGGGTTCTGCAAAAGGAACCGGAATTACCGGTGAAGCCGGTGCCGGGCTTGTTTCCGAGGATCCGAGCAAATCCGGTAAAGTGATGATTCTGCAGGTTATTCCTGGTACGCAGGGTCTGTATGGCTTTGTTATCTTCTTCCTTGCCTACCTCAAGATCACGGGGATGGAGAGCATTTCTGTGGCGGAAGGTATGCAGATTATATCCGCCTGCCTCCCGATCGGAATCGGCGGTCTGCTTTCTGCAATTGCTCAGGGCAAAGTTGCCGCAGCTTCCATCAACATTCTTGCCAAAAAGCCGGATGACTGGTCCAAGGGCATGATCATGTGCATCGTTGTTGAGTTCTATGCCATCCTGTGCCTGCTTGCATCCTTCCTTATGCTGAATGCGATCTGAGAAGTTCGCATTTGAGAGGTAGCTTATGAAAGGCACTGAAAAAATAATCGCGCATATTCAGGCCGATGCGAAAGCGCAGGCCGACGCGATACTCGCTCAGGCTGAGCAGCAGTGCGCGGGTATCCGGGAGGATTTTGATAAAAAAGCAAAAGAGGCCTATGCGGAAAAAATCAGAGCCGGCGTAAAGGGCTGTGAAGACCTGTCGGAGAGCAAAAGCAGAATTGCACAGATGGAAAGTAAAAAAAGCATTCTTGCCCTCAAACAGGAAATGGTTTCGGAAGCTTTTGCCAGGGCGAAAGATCTTGTGCTTGCCCTGCCTGCGGAAAAGTATTGTGCGTTTCTTGCAAAGCTTGCAGTCCAGTCCGCGCCGGATGGCGAAGGGCAGATTGTTCTCAACGCTTCCGACAGGAAGAACTACGGCGAAGCTGTAGTGAAGCAGGCTAATGCGGCACTCGGCGGGAAGCTGACGCTCTCTTCCGAGACGGGAGATTTTGCCGGAGGGCTGATAGTCCGCAACGGAGCGGTTGAAGTCAACAATACACTGGAGCTTCTGATAGATCTTTGCCGCGGCGATATGGCTGCAGAGGTTGCAAAGATTCTGTTCGGATGATCATCCCGAAAAGGGAGGGAATACATTGCTTAAAAACAAAGAATCATACCTCTGCCTTTCGGCGATGCTCCGCGCAAGAGAGCCGAAGCTCCTGAATGCGGAAAAAGCATCACGGATGCTGGACGCTTCTACCTTTGAAGAAGCCGCAAAACTTCTGACGGACTGCGGATATGACGATATGTCGCAGCTGCGGAGCGCAGAGATTGAGCAGGCACTTTCAGATCACAGAAAAGAGATTTTTGACGAGATCGAAAGGCTTTCTCCGGATAAAGTTATTCCGGAACTGTTCCGTATGAAGTATGATTACCACAATGCAAAGGTAATCCTGAAAGCGGAAGCAATGGAAACGGAGTCGGATCATCTGTTTTCCGATGCAGGGAGAATATCTCCTGCTCAGTTGAAAACGCTGTATCACGAAGAGAAATACAGTTCTATGCCGGGGGCGCTGGGAAAGGCCATGGAGGAAGCGGCTTCGGTTCTTGCCAGAACTTCAAATCCCCAGCAGGCGGATTTTGTGCTGGATAAAGCATATTTTGCTGAGTTTACCGAAGCGGCAAAACAGTCCGGCAATTCCTTCCTGCAGGGGTACGGAAAGCTTCTGATTGATGCTGCCAATCTCAAGAGCACAGTGCGAACCATGCGAATGGGAAAGGACAGGGATTTCCTTCGGGATGCCCTGATTCCGGGCGGCAATGTCAGCACAGACAGGCTTCTTTCCTCTTCGGATAAAGAAGCACTTGCGTCTCTCTTTACCTGTTCGGAACTGGAAAAGGCTGCAACCCTTGCCGGAGATGCGTTGGACGGAGGTACGCTCACTGCATTTGAACGTGCGTGTGATAATGCGGTAAACACTTATCTCGGAAAGGCAAAGCTGGTTAGTTTCGGCAGTGAACCGATGACGGCGTATCTTGCTGCGGTAGAGAATGAGATTACTGCCGTGCGTATGATTTTAACCGGACGTCTTGCCGGGGTGAAGAGCGAAGCAATTCGGGAAAGGCTGCGTGATCTGTATGCTTAAAATTGCGGTTATAGGCAGCGCCCAGACTGTGATGGGTTTTAAAGCACTTGGCCTGGAAGCCTGCCCCGCTGCTACGGCGGAGGATGCACGTGCAGCATTAAAGCGGCTTACGGCGGAAGGCAGTGAAGTTACAATTATCTATATAGAAGAAAATCTCTCTGTACAGTTAAAGACAGAAATCGACAAGTTCAAAGACAGCCCTGTTCCGGCAATCATTCTGATTCCCGGAAAGGACGGTTCTTCCGGCCTTGGCCTTTCAGCATTGAATGCTGCTGTAGAGCGTGCAGTGGGAACGAATATCTTAGGAGATTAAGGAGTATTTACCATATGAGCGGAACGATAACAAAAGTCTCAGGGCCGCTTGTCGTTGCGAAGGGGCTGGCTGACGCAAATGTCTCCGATGTTGTGCGTGTCGGTTCCCAGCATCTGATCGGCGAAATCCTGAATATGACCGGCGACAGCGCTTCCATTCAGGTTTATGAAGAGACCTCCGGCCTTGGACCCGGGGCGGAAGTGTTTACCACCGGAATGCCGATGTCCGTGGAACTCGGACCGGGCATGCTTGATAATATCTACGATGGTATCCAGCGGCCTCTGCCGGAAATGCGCCGCCTCTCGGGCGACTGTATTGCAAGAGGCATCGATGTTCCTGCACTTGACCGGCAAAAGATCTGGAAGTTCGTCCCGGTTGCCAAACCCGGTGACAGCGTAATCCCCGGAGATGTGATCGGCACGGTTCAGGAAACCACTGCTATCCTTCACAAAATCATGGTCCCCTATGGCATTTCGGGCAAAGTAAAGAGCGTCATTGAAGAGAGCGAGCATACGGTGACGGATGTGGTCGCTGTTGTGACCGACGAGAAAGGTGTTGACTATGAGCTCACCATGATTCAGCGCTGGCCGGTCAGAATCGCAAGGCCCTATGCCAGAAAGTATGTTCCGAGCCGCCCGATGAACAGCGGCCAGAGAATTGTCGATACTATGTTCCCCATTGCAAAAGGCGGTACTGCTGCAGTTCCAGGGCCCTTTGGCTCAGGCAAAACGGTTGTCCAGCACCAGCTAGCAAAGTGGTCGGATGTTGATATTGTTATTTACATCGGCTGCGGTGAGCGCGGCAATGAGATGACGGACGTTCTGATGGAGTTCCCGGAATTGAAGGACCCGCGCAACGGGGAGCCTCTGATGAAGAGAACGGTTCTGATCGCCAACACCTCTGACATGCCGGTTGCTGCCCGTGAAGCTTCCATCTATACCGGTATTACCATTGCGGAATACTTCCGCGATCAGGGATACGATGTCGCTGTTCTGGCCGACTCTACATCCCGTTGGGCAGAGGCTCTGCGTGAAATGTCCGGCCGTCTGGAAGAGATGCCCGGTGAAGAAGGCTATCCGGCCTACCTTGCTTCCCGTCTTGCACAGTTCTATGAACGTGCCGGCGTTGTGGAGTGCCTCGGTTCCGGAGATCGCCAGGGCTCTGTCACAGCTATTGGTGCGGTTTCCCCTCCGGGCGGTGATATTTCCGAACCGGTTTCCCAGGCTACTATGCGTATTGTCAAAGTTTTCTGGGCGCTGGATTCCAGCCTCGCCTATGCCCGTCACTTCCCGGCAATTAACTGGCTTACTTCCTATTCTCTCTATCTTGATACGCTGGCACCTTGGTATACCTCTCAGTTTGGTGAATCCTATATGAAGAACCGCGAAAAGGCCATGCATATTCTGCAGGAAGAAAGCGAACTGCAGGAGATTGTCCGTCTCGTCGGTCAGGATGCTCTTTCTGCAACCGACCGTCTCACAATGGAGACCGCAAAGATGATCCGTGAGGACTTCCTGCAGCAGAATGCATTCGTCGATGAAGACGCCTATTCATCCTATGCAAAGCAGTTCCGCCTGCTCGACCTCGTCCTGAAATACGATGTTCTCTGCCGTGAGGCACTCAAGCAGGAGCCGGATCTGGATGCACTCTTTACCATTCCCAGCAGAGAAAAAATCGGCCGTGCAAAAATGGCAAATGCTGCGACCTTTGAAGCGGATTACAGTGCCATTGAGAAGGAAATGGAAGCAGAGATTAATGCAGTGGCAGCAGGAGGGAATAACTCATGATTAAAGAGTATAAGACCATAAAAGAAATCGCAAGCCCCCTGATGATCGTAGACGGCGTTGAAAATGTAACGTATGACGAACTTGGCGAACTGGAACTGCCCAACGGTCAGGTCCGCCGCTGCAAAGTGCTTGAGGTTGAAGGCAGAAAGGCTGTTGTTCAGCTCTTTGAATCCGCACAGGGTATCAACCTTGCGGAGACGAAAGTGCGCTTCCTCGGCCATCCACAGCAGCTCGCTGTTTCGGAAGATATGCTCGGCCGTGTCTTCAACGGCATGGGCAACCCGATTGACGGTGGTCCGGAAATTCTCGCCGATGCCCATATGGATATCAACGGCCTTCCGATGAACCCGGCAGCCCGTGCCTATCCTGCAGAATTTATCCAGACCGGTGTTTCTGCTATCGACGGGCTGAATACACTGGTTCGTGGCCAGAAGCTTCCGATCTTCTCCGGCTCCGGCCTTCCGCATGCAGCGCTTGCAGCGCAGATAGCCCGTCAGGCCCGAGTTCTTGGTGACAATGAGACCTTCGCTGTTGTCTTTGCAGCTATCGGTATTACGTTTGAAGAGTCGGAATACTTTGTAAGCGAATTCCGGAGAACCGGCGCCATTGAGAGAACGGTCGTCTTCTCCAACCTTGCAAATGACCCGGCTGTCGAGCGTATCGCAACACCGCGTATGGCACTTACCGCTGCGGAATACCTTGCCTTTGAAAAGGATATGCAGGTTCTTGTTATCCTGACGGATATCACCAACTATGCAGAGGCGCTACGAGAAGTCTCTGCAGCAAAGAAGGAAGTTCCCGGTCGCCGCGGTTATCCGGGCTACCTCTATACGGACCTTGCCACCATGTACGAACGCGCCGGTCGCCGTCAGGGGAAGAAGGGCTCCATCACGATGCTCCCGATTCTCACTATGCCTGAAGATGACAAGACGCACCCGATCCCAGACCTTACCGGATACATTACCGAAGGCCAGATCATTCTTTCCCGTGAGCTTCACCGTAAGGGCATTGTTCCTCCGGTTGATGTGCTTCCGTCCCTGTCCCGTCTGAAGGATAAGGGCATCGGCACCGGCAAGACCCGTGAAGATCACGCCGGAACCATGAACCAGCTTTTCGCCGCTTATTCCCGCGGTAAGGATGCGAAGGAACTCATGACGATTCTCGGCGAAGCCGCTCTCTCTGAAGATGATAAGCTCTATGCTAAATTTGCGGAAGAATTCGAAAGAGTCTATGTCGGCCAGGGGAACAGCACCAACCGGTCCATTGAGGAAACCCTCAACATCGGCTGGGATCTGCTCAGTATCCTGCCTGTCCGTGAACTGAAGAGAATTAAGCCGGAATACATCGAGAAATATCTTCCCAAAAAGTAAGGAGGGGGAACAGCAATGGCATCAACTGCTATAACCCCGACCAGAATGGTGCTCAATCAGCTCAAAGGCCGTCTGAAAACAGCCCGCCGCGGGCACAAACTCCTGAAGGATAAACGCGATGAGCTGATGCGCCAGTTTATGGAAGTCATTAAACAGAATAAAGTCCTGCGCACACGGGTGGAAGAAGGGCTGACGGCTGCTTTTGCCTCTCTTCAGGTTGCCTCTTCCATTATGTCGCCGGAGATGCTGGAGCAGTCCCTTCTGTATCCGCGCCAGAGTGTGGAATTGAGCGTGAAGTATAAAAACATTATGAGCGTCAATGTCCCGGAGTACAGCTTCACCACGAAGAACAATGATCCTTCGGAAATCTATCCTTATGGTTTTGCGCAGACCTCCGGAGAGCTCGATGATGCATTGGAGCAGCTTGCGAAAGTCTTTAATGATATGCTGGAGCTTGCTGAAGTGGAAAAGACCATGCAGCTTCTTGCCGAGGAAATTGAAAAGACCCGCCGCCGCGTCAATGCCCTTGAGTATTCCACCATTCCTTCTCTGGAAGAAAACATCAAGTACATCACCATGAAGCTTGCTGAGAATGAGAACGCTACAAAGGTCCGCCTTCTCAAGGTCAAGGACATGGTTCTCCAGAAAGCACACAACTATACTTATTAAACACATATATGGTATTGAAAATCGCCGGTCTGCAAATGAACCGGCGATTTTTTGATGGAATCAGAAACAGAAAAAGCCAGATTTTCATAATATAGTAATCATAAAATAATAGTCATAATATTATTAATAGAATTAAAAAAGATGGCGACAATAGCGTAAGGCAATTCCATATTTCAACTGGGATATTAAAATAGACTGTTCCGAAACAGACATCGGATATCGGTATCAATTGCAAAAACAGGAAGATGCGCGTATAATAAAAACATCTTATATTATGGTGTGCATGGAGGGTGCTTATGAAAAAAGCTGTACTGATCGGAGCAGGGCAATTCGGGCGTGGTGTAATCGGCATGCTGTTGGAACAATCGGGATATCATGTTGTCTTTGCTGATGTGAACGAGGCGGTCATTCGGGATATCAACGAGCGCGGAGAATATAAAGTTCGAAGGATCGACCGGCACGACAGCACAGTTACCGTAAAAAACATCTCGGCAATCAGTTCCCTGTCTCCCGCTCTCGTGGAAGAATGCGCTGCATGTGATGTGCTCTGCACCTGCACGGGCCTCACGGCACTGCCGAAGGTTGCTCCCGCAATTGCGGAGAGCATTTCCAGACGAATGGCGCAGGGCTTTGAAGGGTTTTTGAATGTCCTTGCCTGCGAAAATGCACTCGGCGGCAGTACGATTCTGAAGAAATATGTTCTTTCCCATCTGCAGGAGAAGGAACAGGAATATCTGGAAAAACACATAGGTTTTCCTGATTGTGCGATTGACGGAATTATTCCTCCTGTAAAGAATGCGCTCCCGGCTGATGTCACGGCGGAGGAGTATTTCGAATGGGATTCATTGAAAAGCGGTTTCCGAGGAGAACTTCCGGAGATCCGAGGCCTGCATATTGTAGAGGATCTCTCCCGCTATCTGGAGCGGAAAATCTTTACGCTCAACGGGCCTAATGCAGTTACGGGATGCTTTGGATGGAGAAAGGGCTACCGCACCGTGCAGGAATCTCTGGAGGATCAGGAAATCTACCATACCGTGTGGCAGATGATGGAAGAGGCAGGAGCAATGCTTTCAGCTCGTCATGGTTATACAGCGGAAGAGATGCTGGAATACCGTACTTTCATCATGAACCGCTTTAAAAACGTGCATATTATCGATACCTGCGAACGGGTTTCAAGGGAACCGCTTCGCAAGCTGGCGTCTGATGACCGGATTGTTGCTGCCATGAACTATGCTCACAGCTTCGGGATTTCCACACCGGCATATTATAAAGGTATTGCAGAAGTGCTCTGCTATGATAACCCGAATGATGAGCAGAGTATCAAGATGCAGCAGATGATCCGTTCTCTTGGAATGAAAAATGCTCTGGAGAAGATCAGCGGGATTCCCGCAGACAGTGAAACCGCTTCTTTTGTGGAAGCGGAATACGAGAAAATTGCTGAAAAGCAGGTATAAGGAGGGGCTTTCATGACGGATCGGGAAGTGTTATCAGAAGTCAGGCGTACCATAAAGGAAGAAGCGGAATCTCTGCAGAAACTGGCAGACCACTTCGACGAAGCAAGTGTTTTGAAAGTGACAGATGCTTTGCAAAACTGCAGAGGAAAAGTGATTCTGACCGGGTGCGGAACTTCGGGGATGGCTGCCAAAAAGATAGCCCATACCTTGAGCTGCATCGAAATCCCTGCGCTTTACATGTCGCCGGCGGATGCCGTTCACGGTGATCTTGGCGTCCTGCAGAAAGAGGATATCCTGGTGCTGATCAGCAAAGGAGGTAAGACCTCGGAACTCCTCACTCTGATTCCGGCCTGTAAAACCAAGCAGGCGCTTCTGATCGGAGTATCAGAAAATCCGGAATCTGAAATTGCCCGCAGTGCGGATATTTATCTCGAAGTGAAGGTTGACAGAGAGCCGGATCGCTTCAACATGCTGGCGACAGCCAGCACACTCGCGGTTATTTCTATGTTTGACGCGATCTGTATCGCATTGACGCAACTGAAAGGCTATACAAGAGAGCAGTTTGCCGTGATACATCCGCATGGTGCGGTAGGCGAGAGGCTCCTGAATCATCTGGATTGACAACAGGGAGGTTTTCAGAAAATGAAAATGTATGATACACCGCAGCCGGTGGAACGTTATCTGAACGTAGAGCTGGAATGTGACTGCGGAAGAACCCATTATGCGCCGATCAAAGCGATCAATATCAGCAGCGGAGCGCTGGAAAGCCTTCCGGGTTATGTTGCAGAATACGGTTATGCAAAGCCGTATATTCTGTGTGACAAAATCACCTGGGAGATTGCCGGGAAACGCTGTAAAGAATTGTTGAAAGAGGCCGGTTTTCAACCAACTGTCCTGATTATCCGGCATTTAGGCTTTGATGAAGCCACTCTCGGCGAAATAGTGCTCAATAAACCGGATGACTGTGACCTGATGATCGGTGTTGGTACAGGCTCGATCACGGACATGCTGCGGTTTTCGAGTTTTAAACTCGGCCTGCCATGCTTTACAGTGGCAACCGGAGCGCCGATGGATGGCTTTTCTGCTTCTGTCGGGATTATGAATGTCAATAATCTGAAAGCGACGATGCCGGCCCACAGCACGGAAGTGATCATCGGAGACACGGATATTCTCAAATCTGCCCCCTATCGTATGACGATTGCCGGCTTTGCCGATTTGATTGGAAAGCTGAATGCTCTTGACGACTGGCATCTTGCTGTGATGATCAACGGCGATCATTACTGTAAGAAAATTGATGATCTCGTAATAGCCTACGTTGAGGATATCCTCAAGAAAGCGGAAGCGATTAAAGCCCGTGATCCGGAAGCGATCGGGGATGTAATGAATGCGCTTCTCCTGACCGGTGCGACGATCAGCCTGTATGGCAATTCCCGTCCGATTTCCGGTGCAGAACACCATATGTCTCACTATTGGGAGGTGCTGGGGGAACAGCGCGGAAAACCGTTTGCTATGCATGGGGAACAAGTCGCAGTCGGCACAGTTATGGCACTTTCTGTTGTGGAAGAGCTCGCTCGCCTGCAGCCAGATTTCCAGAGAGCCAGGGAAGCGGCGAGCCAGTTTGACTATGCTGCCTGGGAAGCAAATATCCGCAGGACTTACGGCAATGCCGCGGATGCAATTATCGATCTGGAGAAATCCTCAGGGAAAAATGAACCGGTACGCTGGCAGAAGAGGCTTGATGTTATAGAAGAGAACTGGGCTGAGATTCAGGAAACGCTGAAAAAGGTCTATCCGTCACAGAAACTGAGAGCCCTTCTGAAGGATCTTGGCTGTCCCTGCGACCCGAAAGACATCGGCATCACGGAATCTGTCTTGAAGGACACTTTTATGGTTTGTAAGGAGACGCGAAACCGCTATACCTGTTATCAGCTGGCTTGTGATTTGGGTGTGATGTCGGAGATTTCGGATAAAATCATCGCAGAGTTAAAACAAAAGGATGCAATATAGATATAAGAAAACAGAAAGGGAGCTTGTTATGAGAAAAAAGCTTTTTACTGCTCTGCTTACTATCATTTTTGCGGTGACTCTGGTCGTATCCTGCCTCACTCCCGCGCTGGCAGTTTCCGTTGAGGAGAACGGTTGGTACGATTCTAAGGAAGAGGTTGCACTCTACCTCCATACGTTCGGCCATCTTCCTTCAAATTATGTGACGAAGCGTGAGGCAAGAGCGGCAGGCTGGGAGAACGGATCGCTGGAAAAGTATTTCCCCGGCTGCAGTATTGGTGGGGATGTTTTCCAGAACCGGGAAGGACTGTTGCCCAAAGCCCCCGGACGGACATATTATGAATGTGATATCGACACTGCCGGGCAGAGAAGCCGTGGTGCGAAGCGAATCGTTTTTTCCGATGACGGCCTAATCTACTTTACAGAGGACCGTTATGAGTCTTTTTCCTTGCTCTATGAAGGAACAGACGCTGCGGAAGTTCCTGTAGAGGAGGACGGCTGGTATGACTCGAAAGAAGAAGTTGCACTCTATCTCCGCATGTTCGGCCATCTACCCTCAAACTATGTAACAAAGGGTGAAGCCAGAAAATCCGGCTGGGAGGGAGGATCCCTGGAACCGTTTTATCCCGGCTGCAGTATCGGCGGGGATGTTTTTCGTAACCTGGAAGGACAGCTTCCCACAGCACGCGGACGGACCTATTATGAATGCGATATTGACACCGCAGGGCGGAGAAGCCGAGGCGCAAAGCGGATCATATTTTCCAATGACGGTCTGATCTATTACACGGACGACCATTATGAAACATTTACACTTCTATATGAGGAGGATCGGCCATGAACATATATCTTCTGGATGGGAAAGACATGACCAGCCGTGATAAAGCCTACCGAGTTATCGAACAGGAGATGAATTTTCCCGAGTGGTTTGGCCATAACCTGGACGCATTGGCAGACTGTCTTGGGGATCTGCCGGCGGACAGCACAGCAATAGTGTTTGTAAACACCGACGCTCTGGCTGACAATCTTGGTTCTTATGCGGACAAGATTCTGAACTGTTTCCGGCAACTGGCTGATGAGTGCGGCTTTATGTGGATCGAGAAAGCCTGACAGCGCCGGTATTTACCATCACTTCATTCAATTCAATAGAGAAAAGGCAGGGGATTGCCCTGCCTTTTTCCTATAGGGATAGTATTTTATAAATGGTACTATAGAGATCAAAGTGCTTTCCGGTAGAGAGTTGTGCTGATGGGGCAGAACTCTCGACGGGGTTAAATCAGAACGTCTTCAGCACGTCGACGACATCAGTGAAGGTGTTCGGGTACCGGTTGAGGAGATCTTCAGGAGAGGTGCTTTTCATGTAGGGATAGCCGACCAGATCCAGAATGGGAATATCATTATAATTGTCACCGAATGCGGCAACAGATTCAAGCCCGATTCCGAGGTGCCTGCACAGAGCTGTGACACCGGTTCCCTTGTCTGCCAGCGTGATGTCGACCCAGTGCTCGCCTGCAATGGCGACATGGTATTTATCTCCCCATTCCCGTGCTATTCCGGGAAAAACATCTTCTGCCCGATTCGAATAAACAGATACCTTTACAATAGCTTCCGGAATCTGTCTGGGAGATCGGATCCGGACAAGATTCATGCCCTCATAGCTCAGCATCAGGTTCTGAAAAGACTCTGTTTTAATATACAGAAAGCCTGTACTGGAGCTGGATATTTCCAATTCCAAACCGGGAATATCGATCACTCTGGTAACAATTTGGAAGACATCGTTCTGGTCCATTGCTGTATGGCTGATGATTTCCGGGATTTTGCCGTCAGAATAGACTACGGCACCGTTATCACAGATATAATAAAAACGATCGACAAGGTGCTGTGCCAGAACACGAAGATTTGAAAACTGTCTTCCGCTGGAAAAACAGAAGACGATCCCTTTTTTCATGAGTCTTTCCGCCTGCTCGAGCAGCTCATGAGGAAGGATTCTTTCATTCGGTTCCAGAACGGTTCCGTCAATATCACAGGCAATCAGCTTAACCACAGTTTGTTCCTCCGATTTGGATTTTTCACAAGTATTGCAGAGTATAGCACAGTTTTCCGGATTTGGCAATTTCAACTATAAAACACTTGATTTGGGAGATTAATTGGTTTAAAATAATAGCAGTTTCGACGAAAAGACAGCCGACATCAACCGGCTGGAAGAATACACGGAGCGGTGACGATATGAGAAGCAGGAAGAAATATGATATGTGGAACTGGATAGCGGTTGCCTTGTTGCTGCTGTTCCTGCTGTTCTTTATTTATCCCTGTGTCCGTCTGATGTGGGAGGCATTCTATACACAGAAAGACGGATTTACCATCAAGGCGTTCGCAAAATTCTTTTCCAAGAGCTATTATACCAAAACAATCGGCAACAGCTTTAAAGTCAGTGGTGCTGTTATGCTGATCTGCCTGGTGCTTGGTATCCCGTTTTCCTATTTCTTTACATTTTATGAGCTGAAAGGCCGCAGATTCCTGTTTATTATGGCACTTTTGTGCACTATGAGTGCCCCATTTATAGGAGCTTACTCCTGGATTATGCTCCTGGGAAGAAATGGGGTAATTACCCAGTTTGTCAAAAGAGTTTTCGGAATCAAGATGGGCAACATCTATGGGTTTAACGGAATTCTTCTGGTTCAGGCTTTGAAGCTGTTTCCCCTCGTAATGATTTATATGAACGGGGCATTCCAGGATATCGATAACAGCCTGATGGAAGCCTCCGCGAACCTCGGGTGTTCAGGCGTCAAACGGTTTTTCAAGATTGTTATGGGGCTTACCATGCCAACGATTCTTGCTGCAGCCTTGATTGTGTTCATGCGTGCCTTTGCAGATTTCGGTACGCCGGCTATCATAGGAGAAGGATACAAAACTTTCCCTGTTCTGATCTATGACTCCTTTTTGGGTGATGCTGGATCAGACTATAATTTCGCTTCTGCAGTCAGCGTGCTGGCCATTGTCCTGACAGGAGTGATTTTCCTCCTGCAGAAACTGGCAACGAGCTATTTCAAGTTTAGCATCAATTCTCTTCATCCGATCCAGAAAAAGAAGCCCACCGGAATCGGTGGATTCCTGATGCACCTGTATTGCTATATTTTGATCGCAATAGCCATCCTGCCACAGATTTATATCATTGTGGACAGTTTCCGCGATTACAAGGGCCAGGTTCCTCAGAGCACCTACTCCATGTCAAATTATCGTAACGCTGTCCGCAAATTACTTCCCCGTGCAACCAAGAACTCCATTATTATCTCTTTCCTCGCCTTGGCCGTGATTATCATAGTGGCTGTTCTGATTGCTTACCTGGTTGTGCGGCGTTCCAGTGCACTCAGCCACACGGTTGATACTATTTCGATGCTGCCGTATATCATGCCCGGCGCTGTTATCGGAATTTCTCTGATTATTTCCTTTAACAACAAGCCCTTCGTCCTGACGGGAACCATGGCGATTATGGTGATCTCTATGGCAATTCGTCGAATGCCCTATACCAGCCGCTCCGCAACGGCTACCATGATGCAGATTCCCATGTCCACCGAGGAAGCGGCCATCAGCCTTGGGGCGGGCAAATTGAAAACGTTTATCGTCATCACGATTCCCCAGATGGCCAGCGGTATTATCTCGGGTGCGATCCTCAGTTTTGTGTCGATTGTTACGGAGGTTTCCAGCACGATCTTCCTTTTCAACAACAGGACGATTACGCTGACCATCGGCACCTATCAGGCTATTTCTCTTGGGTCTTACGGAACGGCATCCGCATTTGCTACCGTTACCACGCTGGTTACTGTCGTGTGTCTCATAGTATACCTGATTTGTACCAGAGGCTCCGAAAGAATGTCGGTTTAATACTTCTCTCAAACGGCTTCACGCCCTGCCTGGGCTTGAGCATAAAAAATCTTTTAAGGAGGAAACTTTATGAAAAAGTTCCTGAGCATTCTTCTGTGCACAATGCTGGTTCTCTCCCTTTGTGCCACTGCTTTCGCAGACGATGCAAAACCGAGCTGGGTTCGCGATGATCCTTCCAGCATCGGTAAAACAGTTGTTGTGTACTCCACGCTGGATGATCCGCAGCAGGCAACTGTTGAAGGCATCTGGTATGAGTACTATCCCGATTGTACGATTGAATGGGTTAATGACTCTGTTGGTAAGCTTATAGCCCGTGCACGTGGTGAAATGCAGAATCCGTATGCCGATGTGATTATGGGAGGCCTCTTCGAGTCGGACGGCACAACCTATCATGATGTTCTCCAGCCCTACACACCGTCCATTAAGGATGAGCTTGACAGACTGGATCCTTACGGCTACTACAGCTTCTTTGATGTTCAGTACATGGCCCTTGTTGTTAACAAGGATCTGCGGGACGAACTCGGCATCAAGATTGAAGGCTATGAAGATCTTCTCCAGCCCGAACTGAAGGGTAAGATCATTCAGGCAGATCCTGCTGCTTCTTCTTCCGGTTATCGGCAGCTGCACACGATCCTCGCTCTGATGGGCGATGAGATCAATGACGACAAAGCCTGGGAGTATGTGGATGCCCTCATCCAGAACTGCGACGGTGTTATTACCACATCTTCTTCTCAGGTCTTCAAGAGCGTCATCGCAGGTGAGTATGTTGTAGGTTTGACCTATGAAAACATTGTCCAGATGCAGATCGAGCAGAACGGTGCTGATAACATCGAGCTCGTCTACATGAAGGAAGGCAACACTGCTTGCGCATCCGGTGCCGGCATGGTCAAGGATTGCCCGCATCCGGAGGCTGCCGCCGCATTCCTCGACTTCTGCTCTTCTGTTGAATATCAGCAGGCCCGTTCTGTTGACAACTGCGCACGCGGTGTCAACAAGGGCATCATCTATGGTAACTACCCCTCTGATAGTGAGATCGGTGTTGTTCCCATCGATTGGGAGTGGCTCGGAACTCAGAAGCAGGCTATCCTCGATAAGTTTGCTGAGCATTGGGCACAGTACGCCGGCTGATTGAATTAGTTTCCATTGCGGCTCCGCTGTTCAAAGGCAGCGGAGCCTTTCTTCACGGGGAGGACGGGACGAGAGATGGTTCGTGCTTTGAAACCGGAAACAGAAAACAGGATCGATTCCTTTTTCGAAAGACAGAGTGAGCTCCGCGGAATGAAAGAGAGCTTTCTCCTGAGTGTCAGTGCAATTGCCGAGGCATTTGCTGCAGGAAAGAAGCTTCTCCTCTGCGGAAACGGAGGCAGCTGTGCAGACTGTGATCATATTGCAGGAGAACTGCTGAAAGGCTTTCTGAAAAGAAGGCCGATCCCGGAAACACTGAGGGAAATGCTCTCAGAGCTTTATGGGGAAGAAGGAGCGCGTATCGCCGTCTCGCTCCAGCAGGGGCTCCCGGCAATCTCTCTCTGCACACATTCTGCTGCCATATCAGCTTTTGCAAATGATGTTGATCCGGAATATGTCTTTGCCCAGCAGGTGCTGGCGTATGGGAGGGAAGGGGATGTCCTGCTTGCCATCAGTACTTCAGGGAATGCGAAAAATGTCAACGCTGCCGTAAAAACTGCAAAAGCAATGAGGCTTTTGACTATTGGCCTGACCGGAAGTGTCGGAGGACAGCTCGCCCGAAATGCCGATCTGATTCTTGCTGCACCTTCAGCTGAGACGAACCGGATACAAGAATATCACATGATGATCTACCATCTTCTCTGTGCAGCTGTCGAAGAGGAATTGTTTGTCAGCTGAACAAAAACTGCCGCGTTGACGCTTCGTCAATGCGGCAGTAAAAAAGAAAAATGTAAATCAGGAATAGAGCTTTGCAAGACCGCCGTGAGATGTCTCACGGTATTTTTCATCCATGTCCTTTCCGGTGCGGTACATGGTGGCAACTACGTCGTCAAAAGAAATCTTCCTTGTTTCATACAGAAAGCGGGACAGATTTACGGAACTGATGGCACGCATCGCAGCGACGGCATTGCGTTCAATACAGGGGATTTGCACAAGCCCGTTGACCGGGTCGCAGGTAAGGCCGAGGTTGTGCTCCATGGCGATCTCTGCCGCATATTCGATCTGGTCGATGTTCAGCTTGTAGAGGGTTGCCAGTGCTGCGGCAGTCATGGAACACGCGCTTCCGATTTCTGCCTGGCATCCGCATTCCGCACCGGAAATACTGGCATTTGTTCGAATCACATTCCCGATAATTCCGGCGACAGCCAGTGCATCGAGAATTTCATCTTCCGGAAAACCGCGGTCATTCTGCATGTAATACAGGACAGCTGGCAATACCCCGCAGCTTCCACAGGTCGGAGCAGTGACGACGATGTTTTCGTCCGCATTTTCTTCGCTGACGGCATAAGCATAAGCTGCAATGATGCGGTTCATAGTCACATCTGCACTTTCGTTGTAGCAGCGTTTTCGATACAGAATGCTCGCTTTGCGAGTGACGCCGAGGCCTCCCGGCAGAATGCCTTCTGCTTCCAACCCGCGCTGAACCGTATCCTGCATTGCTTTCCAGATGGTTGCCAGATACTCCCGAAGCGAAGATCCCTCCACCCGATAGACGAACTGCGGCAGAGAGATGCCTTCTTCTTTACAGGTATTCAGAATCTCGGTAAAATTCTTTTGCGGGTAAATTTCACCCTCTTCATCGGAAGTTTCTCCTTCAATTCGGATAGATCCTCCTCCAATGCTGAGGAAGCGGCTGCTGCCGATTTCTTTTCCGTCTTTCATGGCAGTAAAATCCATGGTGTTGGGATGCGGCAGATTTCTTTCTTCCCGGTTAAACAGGATTTCAGCATTTGGCAGCGCAGATCGAATCGCTTTCCCTGTGCCGTGCCCTTCACCGGTGAAAGCAAGAGATCCATATAAAACCACGCGATATGTGTCAGCATCCGGATAGCGCCGGCCGAAAAGCTTTGCCGCACGATAAGGCCCGACTGTGTGGGAACTGGACGGCCCACTGCCGATTTTATATACACCTTTAATACTCTTCATTTGCGTGCCCTTTCATTTCCGCCGGTTAATAAATGAAATTTGATTAAAGAGATGGGCTGTAGCAAAGATACTAAATGCTACAGCCCTTTCCAAAATAAAGCGGAGAGTAAGGGATTCGAACCCCTGTGACGTTGCCGTCTAACGGTTTTCAAGACCGCCCCGTTGTGACCACTTCGGTAACTCTCCAGATATTGATTATAAAACAGCCATATATTTATAACACAAGGTGGATTTGCTGTCAAGTTTTACTTGGGACTTCGGATAGAAGTTGATTTTGACGAAGTAGTTTTTTGAGAGAAATATAGATAAGGGATTTGGTCAAGGAAGGGGAGAGATTATTTTTTCAGATCGGCTGGACGGATACCGAAACATTCCCGAAAGGCACGGTTGAACACAGAATAATCGTTAAAGCCGCATTGAGTGGCAGCCTGCCCGGCAGGGATTCCCTCTCGGATCAATCGAGCGGCATAAAGAAGACGTTTTTGACGGATATAGGAATGAACGGTGGTACCGGTTTGCTGTTTGAACAGACGCATGAAATGATATCTGCTCAGAAAAGCCTGGGCTGCGAGACAATTGATAGATAAATCATGGGTGAGATTCTCGTTGATATAGGAAAGTGTCTGTTGTATTTTTTCATCGTAACGGCGTTCAGGGATAACATTGCTTTCTCCGGAAACAGATATACGATTGACAAGAATCAGAAACTGCATCATCAGAGTATCGCGCATAGCATCGGAACCGAAACGTAAATCATCTCTGGTAGCTTCATAGGATGCAATGATGGAAGACAGTTCTTCCTTCTGTGTAGCATCGGGAAAGAGAAGACACTTGCCCGGCTGGTCGGAGGTTTCAAAGCAGGTCATAAGAGAGACTTCGGGAAGGATCCTGCCGAAATAACCCCGATCAAGGTAAATGATAATGCGCTCGTATGGGACTGAGACGTCAATCAGGGCTTTATGGATAGCGTGATGACGCACGAGAAGCACCGACCACGGGGTCAGGGGATAAGTGACGTCTTCAACAATATAGTCTACCTTGCCGGAAAGCAGGAGAACGATTTTATCGAACTCATGAAAATGAAAACTTTTCTCCTGACCGGCACTGTCCTGCAGGTGGAAGTAGTGATAGTTTTCATTCAGATAGCCTTCCCGGAGGAAAGGGTTGTTTTCTCTGGAAGCCATGTAAATGCTCCGTTCTGTAAAACTGAACTAAAGGATCTTTCGAATCGAAAGTAGTTCGATTGGAAGTATAAAGCATTTTTTGCAATGTTTCAAGCATAATTCGCAATTTACATTGCAAACTAATTGCTTATACTATTAACAATCATCCTTTAGAGGAGGCACTGTTATGAAAGCAAACAATTTTCTAAAGAATAACTGGTTCTTTTTCACGATGATCCTCGGCATTGTACTCGGCATCGTGGTCGGATTTATGTGGCCGGGTGCAGGTGCACTGGAGCCGTTGGGAACCCTCTTTATCAACATGATGTTCTGCGTGGTCGTCCCGATGGTGTTCTTCTCAATTTCTTCCTCCATTGCGAATATGAAGAGCGCGAAGAGAGCGGGAAAACTGATGGGCACTACGGTAATCACCTTTATGTGCACGACGATCATCGCATCTGTGATTATGTATGTGATTGTACGGTTTGTTCCGATTTATATGGGAGATCCTGTTTTTGAAGAAACGACAGGGACAAAAATGAACGCCGGGGAACTGATTGTCGGTTTCTTTACAAAGGCGGACTTCCCGGAACTGTGGAGCCGCAGGTCTATTCTGCAGCTGATCATTGCAGGAATTTTCTTTGGTTTCGGTGTTCAGATGTGTGGTGGGCCTGATACAAAGGTAGCCGGGCTGCTGGAGGAAATCACGAATGTCCTGATGAAAGTGATAAAGCTGATCAGCTTTTATGCGCCGATCGGATTCTTCGGCTTTTTCGCAGCTCTTGTTGCAGCCCATGGTGCAGATTTTGTTTCCAGCTATGCGAGGGCTATTATCCTCTACTATGTAGTTGCCTTTGTATATATGTTCGTCTGCTTCCCGCTTTATGCCCGCTTCGGCGGTGGAAAAGGTGCAGTGAAAGTGATGTTCCAGCATATATTCCGTCCGGCGGCAGTTGCCTTTGGAACCTGCTCTTCTGTAGCAACGATTCCGACAAACATGGAAGTCTCCGAAGATACCGGCATTTCCAAGGATGTGACGGATATCGTGCTCCCGATGGGAGCTACCATGAACATGGATGGATCGGGAATGAGCGCCATTATCAAGGTTGCATTTTTGTTCGGAATGTTCGGGAAAGATTTTGCCACCACGGACGCCCTTCTGGCGATTGTAGTTGCGACGGTGTCTTCCGTGGCTATGTCCGGTATCCCGGGCGGCGGCGGAACGGGCGAACTGGTGCTCTGCTCACTGTTCTTCCCGGAGCAGCTCCCGATTGCATTCCCCATTGCCCAGGCAATCGGTGATCTGGTAGATCCGCCGGCAACAATGGTCAATGCAGCAGGCGATTACGTTGCATCTTTTATCGTGTCAAGATTTAATGATGGTAAAGACTGGCTTCAGAAAAGACTTAACGGGAAGAAATAAATGCACTATACAAGAATGCACGGGGCAGGAAACTCCTTTGTGCTGATTGAAAACAGGAACGGCGAGCTTCGGGGTACAGATCCCGGGGAGCTCGCCGTGCTCCTATGTTCCGGGAATGCAGGATTCAAAGCGGATGGGATGATTGTCATCACGAGAGCGGAAGAACTTGCAGATTTCGGAATGCTGTTTTATAATGCTGACGGGTCTGTCGGAGAAATGTGCGGAAACGGGGCACGATGCCTTGCCCGCTATGGTGTGGAGCACGGGCTGGCAGAGGATCCGGATAATATCCGTATTGCTGCAACAGCAGGACTTGTGCTTGCGAGAAGAATAACGCAGGAGCAGTATGAAGTGCGGCTTAACGACCCGTCTGTGATCGATTTGCACCGAACGGTTGATGTATTCGGAACAGACTATGACTGCTCATATGTGGAGCTCGGAAACCCGGGGATCCCCCATGCCGTTGTAGAGATAGCGGAAACGGAAATAAAAAACCCTGACCGGCTTCGGGAGTTGGGCAGGGCTTTGCGCAATAGCAGGGAATTTCCCAGAGGCGCAAATGTGACGTTTGCCTGTGTGACGGGAGAGCACACTGTCAGAGCGATTACCTTTGAGCGCGGGGTCGAAGACTTTACTCTGGCGTGCGGTACGGGATGCGGTGCAACGGCAATCACGCTTCTTCTGCGCGGGAGAATTACGGGAAACCCGGTGGAAATAGAAATGCCGGGCGGCCTTCTCAATGTATGCGTTAAAGCAGACGATTCAGGAGTACATGATATTCTTTTGCGGGGTCCGACAGCAGTGGTAGGAGAAGGAGAAACGGAATGGAACATTTAAACCGCACCGGTCAGAAGACTTTTGACAGGGCAAAATACAGAATTGCCGCTTTTGACGTGGACGGAACACTGAACTGCCCCGGAGAACAAATTCGTCCGTCGGTGCAGGATAGCCTGGTAGCACTGCGACAAAGCGGGATTATAACGGTTGTGGCAACGGGAAGAGATGAACTGCAGATGCCGCCGGATCTGATGAAATGTTTTTCCTATGCGGTGACGGCAAACGGCGGATGTGTTTCGGAACCGGCAACAGGAAGATTAATCACCGGGCATCCGTTTACAAAGGAACTGTTGCTGGAAACCATGAACACTTTGAAAAGAATGACGGGTGAATGCATCCTTTTCCGGAGGGGGAGCATGCCGGGAGCTCCGTTTGCTCTGAGACAGTTGTTTGAAAAATATCCGCCCGGGACAAAGAGTTTTCTCCCACCGAAGACCGGGCCGCTGCCCGGAAGACCGATGCCGGTTCCCGGCATCCGGGCACTTGCATGGTACAGTCCCTTTCCGGTGTACAAAATCAAATGCTACTTCAGGGTTTTTTTCCGCCTGGAGGAGGCGTATGAGCGGATGCAGGCAGACAAGAGGCTCACGGTAATCCTGATGGACGGGGAAGACCTGGAAATCACTCTGGCGGGCATATCAAAGGCTTCTGCAATTGACGAGCTGTGCAGAGAAATCGGAATGACGAGAGAGAATGTGGCTGCGTTCGGAGACAGCGGAAATGATCTTGAGATGCTCCGGGCGGCGGGATTTGCCGTTGTGATGGGGAATGGGGAAGAATGCGTCAAACCCTATGCGGATTATATTGCGCCGAGTGTCTATGAAGACGGAGCTGCAAAGGCAATTTCAGAATTATACGGAGTAAATGTATAGTCCTCCGCAATAACAAAAAGATAAGGCTGTGAAGAACGGAAAACCCGCACTTCACAGCCTTTCTGCATGGTAAAAGGAATGAGGAGAGAAGATGAAAAACCTTATGAATTGACGCTTTCGAACTCCAGTGTGATTTCTTTGGAAGGAGCCTCTGTGAGGAGACTGACAACAAGAATCAACAGACTGGAGACGATGAAAGCCGGGAAAAGCTCATAAATACTGAAGACTCCGCCAATAGGGGCTATCAGGAATTTCCAGATGAAAATCGTTACAGCCCCGGAAAACATCCCGGCGATAGCACCCCACTTATTGCAACGCTTCCAGAAAAGTGCAAAGAGCATAATCGGACCAAATGTAGCACCGAAGCCTGCCCATGCAAAGGAAACGACACGGAAGATCGAACTGGATGGATTGCTCGCAAAAATCACACCGAGAATCGCGACACAGATAACAGTGATGCGGGCGATGAACATGTTCTTTCGGTCATCGAATTTCATACCGAAGACGTTCCGGAGCAGGTTCTGGGTGACGCCAGAGGCTGCACCGAGAAGTTGTGCATCGGCAGTGGACATGGTCGCCGCAAGAATACCGGCCAGGCAGAAACCCGCAATAATTGCGAGGAAGATGCTGTTTTTGGAAAGCAGGGAGGCTGACTGAACGATCATATTCTCTGCTTCAGGCTCTGTACCAAACAATGGAAGAGCTCCGGCTTTTGCCATGGAGTAGCCTACAATACCGATAACTACAGCCACACCCAGAGACACGACGCACCAGATACTACCGACTCTGCGGCTTACTTTCAGATTCTCTTCCTTATCCACTGCCATAAAATGAACCAGAATGTGGGGCATACCAAAGTAGCCGAGCCCCCAGGCCATTGTGGAAATAATCATCAGTGGAGTATAACGTCCGGCTTCTTCCGCATAGATATTGGTGCTGGAGGTCAAACTGAGGTAGCCGGGGATCGATCTGGCATTCGCAACTACCTGGCTCCAACCGCCCGCCGTTTTGATCCCAAAGACCAGAACAACGATCAGTGCAAAGGTCATGACAATGCTCTGAATCAGGCTCGTAACAGAGGCAGCCATAAATCCGCCCATAGCACAATAAGCCACAATAACAATGGCAGAGACTATCATGGAGGTCATGTAATCGAACCCGAAAAGACTGTTGAAAAGCTTGCCGCATGCAGAAAAACCGGAAGCTACGTAAGGAACAAAGAACACAATAATCATCAAGGCTCCAAGCGTTTCAATCAGCTTGGTGTTATCTCGGAAGCGGGTTGACAGAAAATCAGGAACAGTGATGGAATGTATCTTAGCGGAGTATCGACGAAGGCGTTTTGCTACGAACAGCCAGTTGAGATAGGTGCCGATGGAAAGGCCGATTGCTGTCCAGCTTGCTTCCGCAACGCCGCAGAAAAAAGCCAGACCGGGCACACCCATCAGAAGGTAAGCACTCATGTCAGACGCTTCCGTGCTCATTGCGGTTACAACAGGCCCGAGCTTTCTGCCGCCGAGATAAAAATCTTCAGAGTTTTGATTGTTGGAATACCGGACGCCGATATAAAGCATTCCAAATAGGTAAACGATTATAGAGATCAGAATGCAGATTGTTGAGGAAGTCATCAATAATCCCCCTTTTCATGTATGGACGAGAGGGATTATACGGGAGGAATGTCGGCTCTGCAACGTACTTTTGGCAAAAACCGGTTGAAAAAATCAGATTCCAGCGTATAATAGAAAATACTTTAATTAATTTCATCTTTAAATGAAATAAATTCATGAAAAAGGAAAATGTGATGGACCTGTCGCTTGCAAAATGCGAGATTCTAATGGAAGTTGTGGAAACCGGTAGCCTTACGGCAGCTGCGAAGAGGTACGGAATCACACAGAGCGCTGTCAGCCACAGCATTGCAGGGCTGGAAGAAGAGCTTGGCTTTGCTGTCATTCGGCGTGGGAGGGGTGGTGTGCACCTCACAGATGAAGGGGAACGGCTGCTGCCTGCTGTGAGGGCGTTGCTGAACAGCGCAGAACTGATTGAGCAGACCGCCTCGTCTATCCGAGGGCTCGAGACGGGAACTGTAAGGATCGGCTCCTTTACATCTGTTGCAGTGCATTGGCTGCCGCCTGTTTTGAAACGTTTTCAGGAGGACTACCCAAAAGTGGACTTTCGGCTGCTGAACGGAGACTATCATGACGTGGAGCAGTGGCTCAACGAGGGAAGCATCGATATCGGATTTATTAACTTACCCTGCACAGTCAAATGCGAGTGTATTGCCCTAATGGAGGACAGACTTCTTGCGATTGTACCGGAAGAGAGCCGGTTTGCCAGTTTTCCGAAATTTCCTCTGATCGAGTGTGAAACGGAACCGTTCATCAGCCTGTTGGAAAGTTCAGATCATGACGCGAGGCGCGCCCTGGATGCAGCCGGAGTGAAGCCGAATGTACGATTTTATACCAAGGACGACTATGCTATTCTTGCTATGGTGGAGCAGGGGCTCGGCATAAGCATTATGCCGGAACTGCTCCTCAAGGGGAGGCACGACCGGTTCCGTACTCTTCCGCTCGTACCGGAAGCAAAGCGTACGATCGGAATTGCAATAGCGGCAGGCGACAGGGCAGGCCCTGCCGTCCGCCGTTTTGCGGAATATGTGATTCAGTATGTGAAGAATGAGAAAAGCTGAGTACTGTTTCTCGGGTATACCTGTTACACCCGGAAAAGCCAGAATAAACGATTTGTCGTCAGGTACCTTTAAAGATCGCCATTCCATTAGGACTCGCTTTATGGTATATTACAAATAAACATTCTCAACGAGTAAAGAAGAGGAGAACTCATTATGGCAAGCGGAAGAATGGAATTTCGGGCGGAAAGCATCATGCAGCATACAAGTTTCTGCTTTGTGCTTCCAAATGACGTATATAGAGAAGAGGTTAAAAATAAGCGGCATTATGAGCGGCCGACAAAGTCACTGATCCTTCTGCACGGGTTGACCGGTTCCGATACAGACTGGCTCTATGGTGGAGTGGCACAGGAGATGGCAATCCAGTATAATCTTGCTATCTTTATGCCGACAACAGGAAACTCTTTTTACCTTGACCGTGGGTATCCAGGTGGCAATTTCAGTGAATTTATCGGATTGGAATTCCCCCAATATATTCAAAACACATTCGGTTATTGCAATGTGAGGGAGGATACGATTATTGCAGGGCTTTCTATGGGTGGGTTTGGTGCTATCCACACTGCCCTTGCTTATCCCGACACTTTCTCTTCCTGCATTGCGCTTTCGTCGGCGCTTGTGTTGTATGAGATAGCAAGAACAGGGAAGAGAAAAAACGGTGTAATGCCCAAGGCAATGGTACGGGATGTGTTCGGGAATCCGAAAGAATTACTTCAGTCAGATAAGAATCCGGAAATCCTTTATAAAAAGCTGAAAGAAGAGAAAAAGAAAATCCCAAGCATATACCTTGCAATAGGAACAGAAGATTATCTCTATGAACATAACCAGGTCTTCAGAAATTTCCTGAAGAATGAAAAGGCTGATTTTCGTTATGAAGAAGGACCTGGAATACACAACTGGACTTTCTGGAATGAATATCTGCCGAAAGGGCTGGAGTGGGTGCTGAAGTAACCTGATCCGACTTTACTGATAAGGTAGATCAGGAATGAAAACTGCTGACAGAATACTTGCAGTCATCCTGACTAAGCTTCCCTGCTGTTGGAGGAATGTTTCAATTATGATAAAAGTAGATCTTATTACCGGGTTCCTGGGAGCGGGGAAGACGACATTTCTTCTTCGCTATGCGAAGTATCTGATGGCACAGGGGCTGAGAATCGGGATTCTTGTTTATGATCACGGCGCTATGAATGTGGACCTTCCGCTCTTGAATGAACTCAGAGGAGAGAAGTGTGAGCTGGAAACAATAGCGGGCGCTTGTGATGCGGACTGCCATCGGAGAAGGTTCCGAACAAAACTGATCGCTATGGCAATGAGCGGTTATGATCGGGTTATTATCGAGCCTTCCGGTGTATTTGATATGGATGAATTCTTTGATACTCTTCAGGAATCGCCGCTCGACCGGCAGTATGAAATCGGAAGCGTGATCACAATTGTGGATGCCATGCTTGATGAGCATTGTTCTGAGGAAGAAGACTTCTTCCTTGCCACGCAGGCTGCTTGCGCCGGAAGGGTGGTTCTCAGCAAAGTACAGATGGCAGGAAGCCTGGAGATAGATCATACTCTTTGTCACCTGATAAAGGCTGAAAAAAAGATTGGATGCAGCAGGACACCGGATGAGAATCTGATTGTCAGAGACTGGAATGAACTGACCAACAAGGATTATGAAGAATTGATGAAATGCGGTTATCAGACACCGGAATATGTGAAGACAATAGCCGGCATTCAGACCGATTTTCAGTCACTTTCTTTTCTTGATCTGTCTCTGGAAGGATCCGATTTGCTGAATGCAGTAACGCAAATGTTTTCTGACTCGGGATATGGAAGAATTCTTCGTGTCAAAGGTTTTTTCAGTGACAAAGATAAATGGTATCAGCTGAACGCTACAGCAAAGGACATCCGGATTGAAGAGGTGCCGGATACACGGAGCGCAATTATTGTTATCGGGGTGTCTTTGAATGAGAACCAGATTAGCAAAGCCCTCACCGGGAAAGTGCCGGAACACAGGATTCTGTAGGGAAGAAACTATGAAAAGGAGAAAGACTTATATGAAAAATCTTATAGCTATAACCCTTTGCTGTAGTTTTTTACTTGCAGCCTGTGTGGCAGCCGATGCAGAGGAGCAGAATATCATTGAAGATATTGTCGTTTATTATGGCTCCTACGGTGAAGAGGCAGATGAAACCATTATGGGACTGCTGACGCAATTGGAGGATAATTCTGCTTCTGAATGGGAATCAATACTCAACTATTGGAAATATGCAAATCATGATCTGGAAATTCACTACGATGTTCTTCCTGACGGACTTTCGAAAACGGATGAATTATGTATGGTGGCATTGGGCTTTCAGCTGAATGAAGATGGTTCCATGAAGGATGAGCTGGTTGAAAGGCTGAAGGTTGTCCTTGCAAGCGCAGAGAAATATCCGAATGCATACATTGTCTGTACGGGCGGAGGGACAGCAAAAAATGACAACTCAGCTACGGAAGCCGGAAAAATGATGGAGTGGCTTGTCGAAAACGGAATTAACACGGAAAGGATTATTCTGGAGAATCACTCGCTTACCACAGCGCAGAATGCGGTTTTTACAAGCAGGATTCTGGCGGAGCAATACCCACAGGTGAAGCAGCTGGCTATTATCTCAAGCGATTATCATATTGCGACTGGGGCATTGCTTTTTGAAGCTGAGGCCATCTTGCAGCAAAGAGATATAACAGTAGTTTCCAATGCAGCCTGGAAAGCGCCTTCCGGCACTCTTTCCACCATGTTCCAGGCTGGTGCACTGATTGAACTGTCCGGAGATAAGAAAACTGCTTTTGATATTTATTATGAGACCTATAACATCCATGAATTGCCGGAAAAGGAGGAAAAACAATTATCCAGGATGGCGGATGCTCTGGAGAAAACTACAGGATACAGCATGGCCGGATGGGATGATGAACACTATGTATACGTTTACGAGAGTGATGGTGTTCCATACCGTGCAGTCATCGATTTTTCCCCGGAGCTTTGTGAGCAGTTGGATACAATCGACTTCTTCGATGAAGACCGTGATGCGAAAATTGCAGATGTCATCGGACCGTTACCGTTGGTGCTTTTGGAAGACCTGAGCCAGTACTATCCGGCACAGGAGGAACTTGATGCATGGATTGGGAAAAGCGGCCGTGACTTGGTAAATTCCGGGTTTGAACAATGGGGTTATTACTTTGATGAAGAGACTACCGAATTTGACATGATTTCAGGCCTCTTTGAATATAGGGTCAGCTTTCATGAAACAGTGAAAGAGGGGAGTGATCCCGAACAGGCGTTATATCGGCTGACTGTGAAGAGCATTGAGATTACTGGGGTTTCCAATCGTGCTACAGACTGGCCGCTGTATTATGGCGAATCTGAAAAAAATAGCCAGGTTGCAGAATGGATGATCCCGGAAAGCACTGAGATGACTGCGGAAGTAATGGCAATGTTCGATGCTGCAAAAGAAGAACTTGGGAGCGGGGACTATGATCCGATTGCTTTTCTGGGCGAATCAGAAGGTACTTATTGCGTGTTCTGTCGTGTAACGGGTACTTATGATAATGCGAGACCTTATTATACTCTGGTTTATCTCAGTGAAAATGGGATTCAGAATACCTGGGATATCTGGATGGAGAAGCATGCATAATAAATGCCCCCCGTTACGCAACTGCAAACGAAGGGCAATCCAGATGAATGAGGTTACAGACTAAAGTATTTTTCTACAAAATCAACGGAGTAGACCGTGAACTCCCTTCCGCGCAGGTAGTTGAGAATTCCGGCATCTGTGGGGAAGGAAAATAGTAGTTTGTAGGAATACAATGCCTGCCCGGTTTCGGTGTAATTTTTGTTAAAGCGTTCACTGCCGTATTTTCCATCTCCTAAGAGGGGCCAGCCGGCATAAGCCATCTGAGCACGAATCTGATGTGTGCGACCCGTGAGCAGGCGGCATTCCACAAGGGAAAGCGGCCCTTTAGAGCGAAGCGTATGGTATTCTGTGACGGCGGTTTTGGCTCCCGGCTCACTTTTGGACTTCACATAAACACGATTTTTGACGGCATCTTTAAAGAGGTAGTTTTCCAGAGTACCAGAAGAAGGATTCGGTCGCCCGTGAACGGCGCAGAGATAGTATTTTTCAATTTCACGAAGCTTGATTTTTTCATTGATGATCCGGAGAGCTTCCGCATTTTTGGCAGCGATAACGATCCCTCCGGTATTGCGGTCAATACGGTTGCAGAGAGCAGGAGCGAAGGCGTTTTCCTCACCGGGATGCCACTCGCCTTTTTGAGCAAGGTAAGCCTGAATGTTAGCAATAAGAGTATTATAGTCCCACTGACCTGCACTGTGACAAAGCACACCCGGTTTTTTATCTGCCAGAAGGATATTCTCATCCTCATAGACGATGGTTACACGGGGTTTACCTACTTTTAGATAGGAGTTTTCTTCTCTCGGCTTTTCAAAGAATTCATCGTTAATGTAGAGCTGTACACAATCTCCCTCTGAAAGGCGGGTATCACGTTTGGAGCCTTTGCCGTTCAGTTTGATCCGTTTGAGGCGGATGTACTTCTGCAGAAGAGAATCCGGAAGGAGGGGAACGGTTTTTCCGACAAAACGATCAAGCCTTTGTCCGGCATCATTTTTGCCGATTACGAATTCTTTCATAATGACTCCTCAGCACTTATGGAAAAATCTTTTGGTTTTTTACATTATACTACGCTATTTTTTTGTTGACAAGTGGGCTCCAGACTATTATAATATCAAGGCGATTGTGCAAGGAGCGATTTATGCAGCTTGATGTCAGAAAAATCATAGATATTCCGGGTGCTTCGATTCCGTTCGAATACGAACTCTGCGGGGATAATCTGGAGTTTCCTTCCATCAGCACTTATAAACAGATCCCCAAAGCACACGGCCGCATTTATAATGAGGCAGGAGTCCTCCGGATGACGGGAGAGATCGAAACAGATATGGTGTGCATCTGTGACAGATGCGGCACGATGTTTGAACGGTCTAAAACCACGAAGGTGGATGTCATCCTGGCAGAAGAGGAATCGGAAGATAACCCTGACCTTTTCGCCCTGCAGGGTGAGACAGTGGATCTGGACGAAGTACTCAGTTCCTGCTTTATTATGGATATGGATATGAAAGTTCTTTGCTCTGAAAACTGCAAAGGCTTGTGTCCAAACTGCGGTAAAAATTTAAACCTCGGCCCCTGCGGGTGCCGAAAAGAACCCGATCCAAGATTTGCTGTACTTGAGCAGCTTTTGGATAAATAAAAAAATATTGAGCTGCTCAGAACAGCTGAAATGCAGGAGGTGTCAATATGGCAGTCCCAAAGGGAAAAGTATCAAGACAGAGAAGAGATAAGAGAAGATCTTCTACCTGGAAGCTCACGGTTCCAGCTCTCGTAAAGTGCCCCAATTGCGGTGCTTTCGTAATGCCACACCGTGTGTGCAAGGCTTGCGGCAAGTACAACGGCCGTCAGGTCCTGACCGTCGAAGAGGAGTAAGCAAGAGTACGGAGGAGATGAAAATCTCCTCCTTTTTTACTTATGAAGAACAACAAGATAAAAAAAATTGATGATGCTTCGCCTCTGCAGGGAAAGGTATCTGCCGGAGACTGCCTGGTTTCTATTAACGGTAACAGAATTCTCGATGTGCTGGACTATAAGTTCTATGCATATGACCGGCACCTGCATCTGGAGTTGCAGAAAGAGGACGGAAGCAGTTATTCGCTGCATGTGGAGAAGGAGGAAGGCGGAGATCTCGGGCTGGATTTTGAGAGCTACCTGATGGATGCACCGCGTTCCTGCGCAAACAACTGCGTTTTCTGCTTTATCGATCAGCTTCCTGCTGGAATGCGACCCACGATGTACTTCAAGGATGACGATGCAAGACTAAGTTTTCTGCTTGGCAATTATATCACCCTTACAAACCTTTCCGAGCGGGAGGTTCAGAGAATTATTGATTTGCACGTCAGCCCGGTCAATGTCTCGGTACATACAACCGATCCGGAACTCCGGTGCAGAATGCTTCGTAACCCACACGCAGCCAGAGGCCTGGAGATCCTGCGGAAATTTGCACAGGGTGGGATCCAGATGAATTGCCAGATCGTATGCTGTCCGGGGCTGAATGACGGAAAAGAGCTGGAACGAACGATGCAGGATCTGGCGCAACTTTATCCGCAGGTTAACAGTGTCTCCATTGTGCCGGTCGGGTTGACAAAATTCAGGGAAGGGCTTTATCCGCTAGCGCCTTTCACTCCTGCGTTGGCGGAGAGAACGATCGACGAAGTGACCGCTTTCGGCAATGAATGCCTGGCGCGGTACGGCAGCAGGATTTTTTTCTGCGGGGATGAGCTCTATCTGAAATGCGGACGGGAGATCCCTCCGGATGCATTTTACGAGGATTATGTGCAGCTAGAAAACGGTGTGGGAATGCTGCGCCTGATGGAAACGGAATTCTCTTCAGCACTCAGGCTGTCCGAAAAGCCGGAGAGAGAACAGAGGTTTTCTATTGCAACGGGAGTTGCGGCAGCACCTTTTTTCCAAAATCTGGTTTGCAATGCAAAGGAAAAGTATGATACAATAAAAGGACAGGTCTATCCCATCGTAAACGACTTCTTCGGGAGAAGTATTGATGTCGCAGGGCTCATCACGGGGAGTGACCTGATTTCCCAACTGAAAGGTAAAGAACTTGGGGAAAGGCTTCTGATTTCGCACAACATGATCAGACGTGAGGAACGGGATTTTCTCGACGATGTGACCCTGCAGCAGGCTTCAGAAGAGCTCGGTGTACCGATTTATCCGATTGAGGAGGACGGCTTTGCTCTTTGGGATGCCATGTCCGGCGAAGTGCTGCCGGAACTGCCGGAAGTGAAGAGAGAAAAGACAGAGGAAGCATTTTACAGATATAATCAGAACGGGTGAAAGAATGAACAGACCATTGGTTGCAATTGTAGGAAGACCGAATGTCGGGAAGTCGCTGTTGTTCAACAGGCTTGTAGGACAGAGACTTTCAATTGTGGAAGATACACCGGGCGTCACACGCGACAGGCTGTACGCTCCCTGCGAGTGGGCAGGCCGAACATTCGACATGGTAGATACCGGTGGTATTGAGCCAAACACCGATAGTGAAATCCTGGCTTTTATGCGGGAACAGGCTCAGATTGCCATAGATGCGGCGACGGTGATTCTTTTCGTGACGGATATCCGAACAGGAGTTACGGCAGCGGATGAAGAGGTTGCGACAATGCTGCTCAAGGCCGGTAAGCCGGTTGTGCTGGCAGTAAATAAGGCGGATTCAATCGGGCACACGGATCCTGCGGTTTATGAGTTCTATTCCCTTGGCTTAGGAGATCCGATTCCGTGTTCAGCTATGCACGGACATGGAACGGATGAACTTCTGGACGCATGTCTGAAGTACTTTCCGCAGGAGGAAGAATCAGAAGAGGAAGAAGACCGCATTAAAGTTGCAGTGATTGGGAAGCCGAATGTAGGAAAATCCTCTCTGGTTAACAAAATTCTGGGTGAGAAACGCGTTATTGTGAGCGATGTTGCCGGAACGACTCGAGATGCAGTCGATTCTGAATTTGAAAATCAGTACGGTAAATATCTTCTGATCGACACAGCGGGAATTCGCCGCAAGAGCAAAGTGGAAGAGAGGGTAGAACGCTTTTCTGTCATGCGTGCTCAGCTCGCGATTGAACGGGCGGATGTTTGCCTGATTCTGATTGATGCACGAGACGGGGTGACCGAACAGGATACCAAAATTGCGGGCCTGGCTCATGAAGCAGGAAAAGCATCGATTGTCATTGTCAATAAGTGGGATCTTGTGGAAAAGGAAACAGGCACCATGGAAAAGATGCGCAAAGATATTATGCGTGATCTCTCCTTTATGAGCTATGCGCCGATCCTGTTTATTTCGGCACTGACAGGCCAGAGAATTGATCGGATTTTTGAATTGATCAATTATGTGAATGACCAGACCAATATGCGTATTACAACGGGTATGCTCAACGATGTGCTGGCGGATGCTCAGATGCGCGTTCAGCCGCCGACTGATAAAGGGCGCAGGCTGAAGATCTACTATATGACGCAGACAGGCGTACGTCCGCCCAGCTTTGTGGTATTCTGCAATAAAAGAGAATTATTCCATTTTTCCTATCAGAGATATCTGGAAAACCAGATTCGTGCTGTTTTTGGGCTGGAGGGCACACCTATCCGTATGGTGATCCGACAGAAAGGAGATTCGGAATGATTGTTTACTGGCTGTTGCTTCTGCCGACAGCTCTGATCGCCTATCTGCTTGGCAGTATGAGCACACTTGTGCTTTCTTCCAACTTCATCTTTCATTATAATCTGCGGAGGCTTGGAAGAGGGAATGACTGGCTGACAAACTTCCGCAGAGTGTATGGGCTGAAAGGGGCCCTGGCTCTGCTGCTGGTTGAGGTAATCAAGGATGTTATCCCGATCATCATCGGCGGTGTGCTGTTGGGAATCAAGGGACATGCCGCAGTAGGCAGAACCTTTGCCGGATTCTGTGTCGTGATGGGGAGGCTATGGCCGGTCTTTTACAGACTGCGCGGCAGCCATGCCATTATGCCCCTTATCATATCGGCTTTGTTTGCAGATAAATCGCTGGGTGTGGTGTTAGTGATTGTTGTGATTGCAGTGCTGGCGGTAACAAAGTATATTTCTCTGTCAGCAATTGCAAGCGCACTGGTTGTACTGGCTGCATCTTTCCTGATTCTGGAAGACAGGCTTTGCATTCTTCTTCTGTTGTTTACAGGGCTTGCTGTTCTGATTCGGCATTTGCCGGCTCTCAAAAAAATCAGCGAAGGTACCGAAACAAAGATTGATCTGAGAAAGATTGATCTGACATACAAGTTTGAAAACAAATTCTGATCATGGGAAAGAGCAGAAAAAACAAAGCAAAAGGATTGCTCTGGTTCCTGATCCTTTTGCTGTCAGCGCTGGGGCTCCTGGTCGGGGCAGCTTGGGTTCAGTCAATGACGGCAGAAAAGAAAGCTCTGCAGGAAGAGCTCGCTAAGTACCGGATGGAGCTCACTCTGCACCGTATGACAGAGATGCAGAGGGCGGCAATTGAAGAAGCAGAGGCTGAGCAAAAGGCAAATGAAGAAGCGAAACGATTATCTTTGAAGGATGCCTTCCTTGCAAGAAACCGGGAGGAGTTACTGACACTGGTAAACCCGTGGCATGAACTGTCAGAAGCGTATGAACCGCACCTGACGGATATCGGTGATGGAATGCTGTTTGATGAACGCGCAGCAGGAGCACTCAAGCATATGCTGGAAGACGCCAAAGCGGAGGGTATTATTGCAGTGCCGATTTCCGGTTATCGAACAAGGGAATACCAGCAGGGACTGTTTGACGACAAGGTCCTGAGAGTACGGGCAAACGGATTTGAGGGAGAGGAAGCTCTGACTGAAGCTGCAAAAGAGGTTGCTGTTCCGGGCACAAGTGAGCATGAGCTTGGCCTTGCTATGGACATTTTGGATGTTAACAACCCGAATCTCGACTGGACACAGGAATGGGCACCGGCACAGCGTTGGCTGATGGAGCACTGTGTGGACTACGGTTTTATTCTTCGTTTTCCGAACGGAACCACAGAAAAAACGGGAATTATCTATGAACCATGGCATTACCGTTATGTCGGGCTATCGGCTGCAGAAGAAATCACAGCTTCAGGCCTGACATTGGAAGAATATCTGGAAAAACAGTAATCGGGCGGTCATGTTGAAGAGACACAGCCGGCTGGATAGCAGAATGCGCTGCCTCTGAATGAGGCAGCGCATTCTGGTTGATTGTGTTTGAATCAGTCATCATAGAGAGAATAGCTGATTTCGTCAATTTCAGCATGGACAGTTTCAGGCCAGCTGTACTGATTCATATAATCGCCAAGATACTGGTATTTCGATTCAAGTTTATTCTCAAGCCAATCGTAAAGGTCACATTCAATTTTATCTTTTGCTATGGCAAGACTGCCGCGCTGCTTGAGAAGAATACCGTTGAGCTTCAGTTTGGTGAAGGTATTCTGAAGATCCTGGCGGAGGTTGGACAGATAGGAAGCTTTTTTCTCCGGGTCACCGTCATCTTCCCAAAGAGTGGCTATGAGTTCGCCGTTGGTGGTCTGGGCCCCGCGGTTATTGACAAGGATAGCTACAATTTCCTTGGTCTTCGAATATTTGAAAACAACCGGGGCTCCGTCTACAAACAGATCGAAATTCCCAAAAGTCTGTGCGAAGACTCGCTTGTGGTTTTTCAGGAGCGCCGGGTGGCGTAAGTCATCCAGTTCGCGGGAGAGCCCCTCTTTTGCAACAGGCTTGAGGAGATATCCGCTGGCATGCTGCTGAATGGCCTCGTATCCGTAATCACGGTTGTCCGCCAGATAGATCAGGTTGACTAGCGGATAAAGTTCCTGAAGATACTGCCCAAGGTCTATGCCGGTGAGTTCTGAGAGATTGACATCGATCAAAGCCAGATCAATCTCTTTGCTTCTGGCGGCGGCAAGCGCTGCCAGACTGCTTTCGAAACAAAGAAGTTCCGAGTCCGGAGAGAGAACGGAGACTAACTGGGAAAGCTGTTCCCGGACATCGGCATTTTCTTCTACGGCCAAAATCGTCATCTGTTGTCTCCTCCGAGTTCATCGAGAGAAACAACACGGACATCCTGCTGTTCCCGCTCTTCTTTCGTCATATGAAGGGGATCAACCGCACCGACCAGAAGCATGTCGCCCCCGTGAACAGCGGCATCGCGAAGCGGACCGGCATTCAGATCAGCGATGACGAGAGCTGCAAAACGGTCGTAATTATCTTCGTCAATCACGGGGAAGTGATGCTGCATGCGATACCAGTGTCGGGGGTCAAAACCCATGTTGCCGGTATGAAGACGGTCAGCAGTGGCTTCCACGTCTTCGGGACCGGCAATCTGGCCGGCAACAGCACCGATATCATCACAGAACAGCATGGCATAAGCACGGAGAATCTGGTTGCGCACAGAATAAGTTTTTCCGTTACGCTCTACCGTGCTGTCCATAATTTTATAATAGTATTCCTGAGCTTCTTCGCTTTCTTCAAAATGAAGGATTGCGTCATAGAACGCTTTGTTAATCAGGGGATGAGCCATTTTCTGCTCCTTTCTGTCAACTGGCAATGCCGAACGAAAGCCCGGCTCTGTTTCCATTGCTTGACAGTGTCACTGTACACGAAGAAAAGGAAAAATGCAAGAGTAAACTTTTGTCAAAAACCGGACGAAGTCGAAATAAGCAGTTTTATACTAAATTATGTTGACTTTAAACATGGTTTGTAGTATTTTATATTATACCGAATTAGAAAAAAATATGTGACAGATTTACTGATTATTGTGACAAATGTGTGACAAATGACGCAGTATACTTCGATTGCCGAAAGGAAATCAACAGCAAAAGGTATAATATTTTTATGGAGGAAAAATATGAAGAACAGAAAAAAGCTTCTCAGCATTCTGCTTGCGATGGTAATGGTATTTGCACTCGCAGCAGGCGGAACACAGATGGCACTGGCTGACACACAAACAGCAGAGCAGGCAGATGCAGCCATCAACACCATTTTTGCAACGATGAATTCTTTCAGACAGGCCGGGACTAGTGCAGCCTGGCGTTATGCCGTGACTGACCTTGACCACAACGGGCGGCTTGAACTGGTCGCAGCTGCTCTGCATCCGGTTGATCGCTCAAACAACCTGAAAGTGTGGGAGCTCAGCGCGGACAATAGCAGCTTCAATGAATGCAGAACAATTGTCCCGGAGGGAGAGTCTTTCCCGGATATCCTGTCCAACAGTGCGGATACCTTCTATGATGCGGGAACAGACTCCTGGTATTATATCTTCCTGGATCACATTATGCTCTCGGAATCCGATGTTTACGACGTAGTGTGTTCCGTCAATCTGAAAAATGGTGCTGTTGGCTTTACGCAGCATGCCATTTCTCATACGGAGGTGGTGAATGGGTTTATGTCGACAGCGTATATGGATACCAACGGAATAAAGATTTCCCCGGATGTCTATAACGATGCCGGCGTAAATGCCTTCGCCAATGCAGCGAGGAGCAGCACAAACTTTGGATGGTTCAAATTTGAGGACGCAACAGACGCTTCTTTCCTGAAAGATAGCTATGCAGTATTTACAGGAGAGAAAGAAGCGGATAAGAGCACTTCACCCAAACCTTCCGTGACACCGACGGTAGCTGTTCCGGTTCAGACACAGACTCCGCAGGCTACGGCAGCGCCGAAACCGACGGCAGCGCCGAAACCGAATCCGGCTCCGACATACCTGACGGTCACCAAGAATCCGACCAATGAGAATCGGAAGACTGGAGACACAGCACTGTTTGTTGCCAATGCAACAATCTTTGACAGCCTGACATGGACTCTTGTAGCACCGAGCGGCGGTGAATATTCCGTACAGAACTTCCGGAGTGTTTTTCCGGGCTCAACAGTTTCCGGTGAATACTCTACAACACTGTCTGTCGGCAAGATCCAGGCGGACATGAACGGATGGGGCGCCTACTGCACTTTCTACTATAACGGGCAAACAGCACGTACCAGCACGGCATACATCAATGTAACGAACAAAGCGCAGCCCAGAACAGATCAGGATGTCTACGGTTCCGCCAGCGGAACGGCTTACCATGATACGGCCTTTACCGAATACATTGTTCTCCAGAACGGTGTGACGGCACATGTGGACGGCAGGCTCTGCAACATCCTTTATGGAGACTATGTAGATGGCTGTAGCTGCACAGTTTATTATGTTGCGCATCCCAATGGTACATACGATATCTATTCTGTTGATATCTACGGTAAAAGCAGCCCGTATGTCCCGCCCACCTCGAAGCCGCAGCCTACTTACAGCTCCATGAGCGGCAAAGCCTATTCGGGAGGCGGCGGATTTGCCATCAACCTTTCAAACGGCACTCAGATATATGTTGACAGCTATAAGTGCAATGTTTCCGGCACCTTCTATGAAGGTTGTGACTGCACTGTTTACTATACTCAATATTCCGATGGCAGCTATGACATCACAAGCGTAGATATCTACGGTGGAGCTTATGATGGCGGTTATGCCGGAATCCACTACTATGATAACGAATACGGAACCTATTTCGAGAATTATGACTATAACGGCGAGGTAACCGGCGGAGGAATGATCTATGATGACGGAGCTGGTGGCGGCTGGGCCGGCAGTTCTACTGTGACTTGCCCCAACTGCGGGATGGAAGTTCAGTCAGCATATGAGTATTGTCCCTATTGCAATTATCACCTCTGGTGATACAATCGTCTGAAGAAGAACAAATAAACTGCAAAGATGAGCGTTTCCCAAAGGAGACGCTCATCTTTCCGTAGAAAGAGACATTCATTTTTCTTTTCACGCGAAATGTTTTGTGCTATACTAAAAAATTAAGATAGTATGTAAAGGAGCAAAAGAGATGGAGAATCAGATATTCAGGGAAAAAAGTCTGGAGAGGCTGTCATCCCCGGAGGAATTGAATGATTATCTGCATGTTACGAACCCCGCAATTTGGGTGGTGCTCACGGCTGTGGTTCTCCTGCTGTCAGGACTTCTGATCTGGAGCAACTTTACTTCGATTGTAAGCAGCGCAGCGGGGACAGCTGTTGCGGAAAAAGGTGTGCTTACGGTCACTTTTGAGGATGAAAAGAAAGAACAGAAAATTCAGCCCGGGATGGAAGTTACGGTGGGCAATACCCGTGCAGAGATACTCTCCGTGACAACCGATGAAAACGGTCGGATAACAGCAACTGCTACTGCGAATCTTCCGGACGGAGTTTATGATGCAAAAGTGGGCTATCATAGTACCCAGATCCTGCATCTCTTGTTTAATTGACGGGGGGAACGCCTGTGACGAAAAAGGTTGTACAACCCGTCAGACACGGAGTAGCCAAAGTGCCGGTGGTCATGCAGATGGAGGCACTGGAATGCGGCGCAGCCTGCCTGGCAATGGTATTGGCATATTACCAGAAGTGGGTACCGCTGGAACAGCTGCGAGTTGACTGCGGTGTTTCGCGTGACGGGTCCAATGCTCTGAACGCACTGAAAGCGGCTCGCAGTTATGGGCTGGATGCAAAAGGCTACCGGCTGGAACCCGAAGCCCTGCGAACAGAAGGAGAGTTTCCCTGCATTGTGCACTGGAACTTCAACCATTTTGTCGTTTTATGCGGCTTCAGGGGAAAATATGCATATATCAATGACCCTGCACGCGGCAGTGTAAAGATTACTGCAGAAGAGTTTGACCAATCCTTCACCGGGATCTGCCTGATGTTCGAACCCACGGAAGGCTTTCAGCCTGACGGAAAACGGCAGAGTACACTATCTTTTGCTCGTAAACGCCTTACGGGAGCCGGAGCCGCGGTCGTCTTCGTGATGGTAACGACGCTGATCAGCTATCTCTTCGGTATTATCAACCCTGTTTTTTCGCGTTTTTTCATGGACTGGCTGCTCGAAGAGGAGAACCGAGAGCTGCTTATGCCTTTTCTGATTCTGCTTGCAGGTGTTGGAGGACTGCAGATTCTGGTAAGTGCCATCCAGGAAGTCTATGCTCTGAAAATTAACGGGAAGATGGCAGTAATTGGCAGCAGCACCTATATGTGGAAAGTTCTGCATTTGCCGATGAGCTTCTTCTCACAGCGTATGGCAGGAGACATTCAGATGCGCCAGGATACCAATGCTGCTATTGCAGGTGCGCTTGTCAATACACTGGCTCCGCTGCTTTTGAACGTTGTCATGATGGTTTTCTATCTGGTGGTCATGTTGCGATACAGCGTGGTGCTTACTATGGTCGGCCTCGCGACAATTGTGATAAACGGCTTTATGAGCAGAATCATCTCCCAAAAACGGGTGAACATCACACGAGTGCAAATGCGGGATGCCGGAAAGCTGGCTGCCGCTACCGTTTCCGGGGTACAAATGGTGGAGACCATTAAAGCCAGCGGTGCAGAGAACGGTTTTTTTGCCAAGTGGGCCGGGTATCAGGCATCCGTCAGCGCACAGACCGTAAAATTTACCAAGCTGAATGCTTACCTTGGAATAATCCCGGCATTCTTTTCCTCGGTTGCCAACTATGCAGTTCTGGTGCTGGGCGTTTACCTTACCATGCAGGGGCAATTTACGCTCGGAATGATTTTCACTTTCCAGGCTTTCCTCTCTTCGTTTCTGAATCCTGCCATGATGATGATCTCAGCGGGACAAACCATCCAGGAGATGCGGACGCAAATGGAACGAGTGGAAGATGTGATGCAGGTTCCGGATGATATACCCTATCGCGAAGAAGCTCTTTCGGAAGACTGTGACTTCAGAAAGCTAAGCGGGTCAATTGAACTGAAGCATGTTACCTTCGGTTATTCTCCTCTGTCGGAGCCGCTGATTAAGGATTTTTCCATGAGCATTAAACCCGGAAGCCGTGTGGCGTTTGCAGGGATGTCAGGTTCAGGAAAGAGTTCTCTGGCAAAGCTGATTGCAGGGCTGTATCAGCCATGGAGCGGAGAAATCCTTTTTGACGGAAGACCGATTCATGAGATTGACCGAAATGTATTTACGGGATCACTTGCGGTGGTAGATCAGGACATCATCCTTTTTGAGGGAACGGTTGCCGACAACATCAAAATGTGGGACGATTCCATTGAAGATTTCGAGATGATTCTCGCAGCACGTGACGCACAAATCCATGAGGACATTGTACAGAGGGAAGGCGGATATCAGGGACGGATAGCCGAAGGCGGAAAGGATCTGTCCGGCGGTCAGCGGCAACGCCTGGAGATTGCCCGTGTGTTGGCACAGGATCCTTCAATCATTATTATGGACGAAGCGACCAGTGCACTGGATGCAAAAACAGAGTATGAGCTTGTAAAATCCGTAAAGGAAAGGGGCATTACCTGCATCGTCATTGCACACAGACTGTCAACCATACGCGACTGCGATGAGATCATTGTTCTCGACCATGGCCGGGTAGCAGAGCGTGGTACCCACGATGAACTATACGCAAAAGGCGGGTATTACACAGAACTTGTGACGAGTGACTGAGAAAGGAGGCAGGTCTATGTTTAACTGGTTCGATGAACAGATCCGACAGAGAAAGAGACATGATCAGGAACTGTTTGAAGACTCCATGCTTCGGATGGCCTCCTCTGTCATCGGGACGAGAAATGCAGGAAGCCTGGCAGATGAGCGCATTGTTACACGTGATGCAATTGATGATATACTGAAGTACTATCACTATAAGCCGGCAGAGATTCCCGATTCAGTCAGGAACACGGAAGACCAGATGAATTTTGCATTCCGGCCGCACGGCATTATGTATCGGACGGTAGTGCTTCGCGAGGGATGGGAGAAAGATGCTTTCGGACCTATGCTCGGTTATCTGAAAGAGGACGGGCGTCCGGTTGCATTAATCCCAAATCCGCTTCAAGGCTATTGGTATAAAGATTCGACCGGGAAAAAAACCCAGGTCACAAAGCGAACTGCGAAAGAATTCCGAGAGGAAGCGTTCTGCTTCTACCGGCCTTTACCATTGAAGACCATCGGGATTCCGGATCTTCTGCTGTATCTGAAAAACTGCCTCAATGCAGGGGACGTTGTGCTGTTTGTTGCACTGGCATTTCTGATTGTCCTCACAGGAATTCTGGTTCCGCGACTGACGAAGATGCTGACAGGTTTTGTTCGTCCACTCGGAAATGTTACACTGCTGTGGGGTACAGCCGGATTTTTGATATGTACAGCATTGTCATCACAATTGTTTACCATGTCGCGAGAACTGGCTATGGCTCGAATTGAGACAAAAACCTCCCTTGCAGTTGAAGCTGCTATGATGCAGCGCCTTCTGAGCCTGCCGGCACCGTTTTTCAGGTCTTACAGCGCTGGAGAATTGTCCAAAAGAAGCCAGGCTGTGAATCAGCTTTGCAGCCTGCTGCTGGGAAGTGTATTTTCCACAGGAATCACTTCACTGGCGTCGCTGTTATACATTGGGCAGATTTTTCGCTTTGCTCCGGCGCTTACCACACCTGCATTATGTGTGATTCTTGCAACGGTGGCAGTATCGCTGATCACGACGCTCACGAGAATGAAGCTGAGCAAACAGCAGATGGAGTACAACGCGAAGGAGAGCGGGTTAAGTTATGCACTGATTACCGGTGTACAGAAAATCAAGCTTGCCGGGGCGGAAAAGCGGGCCTTTGCTAAATGGGCTGATGCATATGCCAAAGAAGCAGAGCTGCAATATAACCCGCCACTGTTTCTGAAGATCAATTCCGCGATCCTTACGGCAATCTCACTGGTCGGAACGATTGTCATTTATTTTTTCGCTGTGAAAACCCAGGTTTCTCCTTCTGATTATCTGGCGTTCAGCACAACGTATGGAATGGTTATGGGAGCATTTTCTTCCCTTGCCGGAATTGCGGTATCTGTGGCACAGATCCGTCCGATTTTGGAGATGGCAGAACCGATTCTGAAAGCGGAACCGGAGGTTTCCGAGGGCAGAGAAATTCTTACAAGATTGTCAGGTTCGATTGAGATGAATAACGTCTCTTTCCGATATAATGAGCATATGCCTTATGTGATTGACGGTATGAACCTGAAAATTAAAGCCGGGGAATATGTAGCCATTTGCGGGAAATCGGGAGCAGGAAAAAGCAGCCTTATGCGGTTACTTCTCGGCTTTGAAAAACCCGAGCGCGGAGCCATTTATTATGACGGAAAGGATATTAATAAAATCGATCTTCGTTCTTTGCGAAGAATGATCGGAGCCGTGACGCAGGACGGCAGCCTCTTTCAGGGAGATATTTATTCCAACATTGTGATTTCTGCCCCACAGCTGTCAGTCAAGGATGCGTGGGAAGCAGCAGAGATTGCCGGTATTGCGGATGATATCCGTGCTATGCCGATGGGAATGAATACAGTAATCAGTGAAGGCCAGGGAGGTATTTCAGGTGGGCAGAAACAGCGGTTGATGATTGCTCGGGCAATCGCACCGAAGCCGAAAATATTAATGTTTGACGAAGCAACCAGTGCGCTGGATAATAAAACCCAAAAACAGGTATCGGAAGCACTGGACAGCCTTAAATGCACGCGGATTGTTATAGCACATCGGCTCTCCACCATACGTCACTGTGACAGAATATTAGTCCTTGAGGAGGGAAAAATCGCAGAAGACGGAACCTATGAAGAGCTGATTGCAAAAGGCGGACGGTTTGCCGAACTTGTAGAACGCCAGCGCCTGGAAAAGACAGGAGAATAATACGGTGATTCCGGAGAGAATTCCGGATCTGCCGAAGAATAGAGGAGGTTTAACAATGCAGACGAATAAATTGCCGGTGAAAAACACAAATATCCGGCTTCCCGCTGCGATGAAAATTACGGACGATGTGGCTATGCGCCTCGGCCTCTCCAGAAAGGATTGGCTTCATCTCCAGCTTCTTGTGGAGGAGACGCTTGGAATGGTACGGGCAATGACAGATGGGTTCGAAGGAAAATTCTGGCTTGAATATGAAGGCCGTATCTGTTATATTTGTCTTGAAGTGGAAACCGATATGGATCGGGACCGCAAGGATCAGCTGATAGCACTCTCAACGTCCGGAGAAAATGCAAGCCGAAAAGGGTTTATGGGTAAAATAGCTGATATTATCGAAAACAGCCTGCTGTTTTATGATGATGTCGGCAAGATGGAAGCAAAATATGGAGCACAGGTGGTTCCTGCAGAAGTGAACTTTGCAGGGGCAGGCGAAGAGTCAATGATTATCCCGGTCTGGTCTCTGAACGGATACAGGCAGAATCTTGTTCCTGGGGAAGAAAGGGCAGAGAACAGGGAAGCCTGGGATGAATTGGAGAAATCTATTGTGGCTAAACTGTCTGACGATGTAATCGTCGGCATTAAAAAGAAAAAAGCAAGCTTCACCATTGTTAAAAATTTTGAATGATAACAGGAGGAAAGGCATCATGTTAGAAATCAGCAAAAAGACGGAAAACACTGTTCTGGAAGTTGCACTGAAAGGGCGTCTTGACACTTCAACATCCCCGGAACTGGAGCAGTTTCTGAAAGACAATCTCACTGGCGTGACAGAACTGGTGATTGATCTGAGTGACCTGGAGTACATCTCTTCTGCCGGACTGCGCGTTCTGCTTTCTGCCCATAAGATGATGGCAAAACAGGGGAGCATGAGGCTCCTCCATGCGAACGAAGTTGTCATGGAAGTGTTTGAAGTAACCGGGTTTATAGACATCCTGAATATTGAATAATGAGAGAGCTGACAGTTCCCGCTACTATTGATAATGTTGAGAAAGTTACCGACTTTGTCAATGGACAGCTGGAAGAAGCAGGCTGTCCGATGAAAACGCAGATGCAACTCGATGTAGCGATCGATGAGCTGTTCAGCAACATTGCCCATTATGCTTATGACCCGGGAACCGGTATGGCAACCGTACAGGTGGATCTGGAGAAGGATCCGCGTGCGGCGGTTGTAATATTTCTGGATCAGGGGCGACCGTATGATCCCCTGGCGAAGAAGGACCCTGATGTATCCCTTGCAGCACATGATCGCCCGACAGGAGGGCTGGGTATCTTTCTTGTCAAGAGGATAATGGATGACGTGAGCTATGAGTACAGAGAAGGACACAATATTTTGCGCATTCGCAAAAAGTACTGATGTTGTGTGACAGTTGTGTGACATTTCCTGTATTATACTGTGTCTGCAGACAAAGAGAGAAACAGTTTGCGGGTAGAAAAGAAAGAACAAGTTTTTCAGAAAGGAACAAAGATGGATATGGAAAAAGTAGCACTGAACGATGAAGTACTGAGCAGCATTCAGGGCGGAACACAGCTCCCCTATGAAATCAAGAGCGGAGATACTCTGGGTGAACTTGCAAAGAAATACCACTGCACAGTCGAGCAGCTTTGCCAGTGGAACAACATTAAAAATGCCGATCAGATTTCGGTAGGCCAGAAGCTGGTTATTAAATTCTGACCTTCGTCAGAGATCGGAAAAAGCCTTTGCTCTTTCTGGGCAGAGGCTTTTTCAAAAGTATGACAGGAGGACCGGTTATGAAAATAGTCACGGAACCGGAGCCAATCCGGAAAACTAGAGCTCTTCCTGATGAGGAACTCAGCTCCGTTACAGGTGGATTTGACACTTTTCGGGATCAGGACGGTGTCGACAGACATTCCTGGTTTGTAACACTTATGATGAATCTCCTGCACACCCATCCCAACAGTGCAGATCCTTCTGAGAAAGAGAGAAAGCCTTGAAACCCGGCATCCGTAAAAAGATGCCGGGAATTTCAGGCATTATCGGGCTTTCAGCTGTGACGGGGATGTTGATGCTGTATTTCATAAAGCTTGGCAAGCCGGGCTGGCTGATGTGGACAAACCTGGTGCTGACAGTTTATTTTTCTCTTGTTGTCTGTCTGCTCTGGCGAGCATTTAGACTACAGCTGAAAGAGAATCTGTACTCTTACGACACCATTTTTTATTTTGGATTTGCCTTGTTTATCCTCTCTCTCGCCGGGACGTATGTGTATATAACCTTTCATTGCTTTCAAAATCCGCAGAGTTTTCGGGAAGCACAGACGGTTTTTACCCTGCTTCATTCTGCCAAGAACTATATGCTTCTGACAGCACCCTTTTTGCTGCTTTTTGCAGCCAGCCTTTTTATCTCCAACATAATGCTGATTCGGCACGAAGGGTTTCGTTTTGTAAATGTTCTTGGAATCATCCTTTCCTTTCTTCTTATTGCGGGACAGGTTCTGATTGATTTTCTGGATTACCGGGCTGCTGTATACGGACAGCAGAGCCTGTGGGAAAATCTGCTGATCAACCTCCTGGCGGCATTTTATCTCTATTTTGAATGTATGATCATCGGATCTGCAGTTGCTGATGTGATTGCTGCGAAAACCGAAGCGGAGAAGGACAGGGATTTCCTGATTATTCTTGGCTGTGCCCTGAAGAAAGATGGCTCACCGACGCCCCTCCTCAGAGGCAGGCTTGACCTCGCTTTACAGTTCCGGAATGCACAGCTGGAGGAGAGCGGCAAGGAAGCGTGTTTTGTGGTTTCCGGCGGGCAGGGAGCAGACGAAGTGCAGTCGGAAGCAGCATCGATGCAGGCATATCTGCTGGAACAGGGGATTCCGCACGGGCAGATTCTTGCGGAGAACCGTTCTGTCAATACACTGGAAAATATGCTCTTTTCCAAAGAGATCATTGATGGAGTGCGGAAAAATGGAAAAGTTGCTTTTTTTACAACAAATTATCATGTTTTCCGTGCTGGCCTGAAGGCAGAACAGGCAGGCCTGGATGCTGTGGGTATGGGAGCACCGACGAAATGGTATTTCTGGCCAAATGCGGCTGTGCGAGAGTATGTCGGGCTTCTGACTGAGCATCGCAGAAAACAGGCGATCATCCTTTTCACCGTTGCTGTAATTTATACTGCACTGACCTTTTTGGCATATACATAAAGAATCCAGTCAGGGGAAAGAATACATCTCTCCGATGACTGGATTCTTTTCTGTTGGAAACGGACGCTTATCTAGTCGGGATAAGGAGCGTTGTGCCTTCCGTGATGAGATCAGGATTTCCGATGCGATTCAATTTTTGCAGGGCAGATACCGTAGTATGGTAACGCAAGGCAATGGCACTGAGCGTATCACCACGCTTGACAACATATGTTGTCGAATAAGCCGGAGTAAAAACGGGCTGTGGTTTTGCTTCTTCGCCAACGGGGGTAGCGAGAACACCGCCGGATACGTTCAGCAGCTCCAGGTCATTGAGCGGTTCCCCGTCTATTTTGGGAGGAATCTTGGAATCCGTTGGTACGTTAACTGTAGTTTTGATAATGTTTGCGCCGCCTGTCACAGCGTCAAGTACCTGATCTTCCAGGTTATTCTTGATGATGTCATTTGCCATGGGTTGCACCTCCAATTTGATTTTTAAAATTATATCATAGTTGACTCGAAAAATCTGCACCTAATTGTAACAATTTTTTAAATTTTAGAAATATATTTTCCCGACTTCAGTACAGATTTTTTGTGACACAATCAGTTTAACACAAGAGGCGTCACACAACTGTCACACAGGACAGAAATGCTTGCAATGACGGTTTGTTTACGGTACAATAAACTTATAAATTATTTTCCGTGAAACGGAAGGACAGAGAGGAAAATCAATGGATCCAAACGAATACAGCTGGAAACGCCCGGATCCGGAGCCGCAGCCACGGCAGGAAAAGCCGAGAAGGCCGCAGTTCCGTTTCAAACCGGCACTGATTCCCATAGCAGTGGTCTTGCTGCTGCTCATCTCCATCTTCTTTAACTCATTTTATGAGCTTCAGGAAGATGAATTTGCCGTCATCACAACACTTGGGAAACCGTCTGTTGTGTCGACCTCCGGATTAAAATTCAAATGGCCGTTTATCCAGCAGAAAACGCTGGTCTCCAAAGCCACAAAAGGGTTCGCCATCGGATATGATATACGGACAGGTAATTCTATTCCTACAGAGTCTGTCATGATTACGGTGGACTACAATTTTGTCAACGTAGATTTCTATGTTGAATACCGTGTGACGGATCCGGTGAAGTATCTTTATAACTCTGCAGACCCCGTAGGGATTCTCAAGATGCTGTGCCAGTCGTATATCAGAGATACGATTGGCCTCTATAAGGTTGACGACGTTATAACGACAGGGAAAAGCGAAATCCAGTCTGCAATTAAAGATAAAATCCTTGCCCGTCTGGAGCAGGAAGATCTCGGTATTACACTTGTGAACATTACAATTCAGGATGCAGAACCTCCAACGGTTAAAGTACAGGAAGCATTTAAAGCGGTAGAGACGGCAAAGCAGGATGCTGAAACGGCAACCAACAACGCCAACAAATATGCCAATGAAGTTCTGCCAGCGGCACAGGCAGATGCAGATGAAGTGCTGCAAAAGGCAGAAGCTTATAAGACTTCGCGGATTAATGAAGCCAACGGGCAGGCGTCGAGATTCCAGAAACTGTATGAAGAATACGCAAAGTATCCCGAAATTACAAAGCAGAGGCTATTCTATGAGACCGTTTCAGATATCTTCCCGGAGATGAAGATCGTCATTGCCGGGAAGGACGGTGCAGAAATGACGACCATGCTGCCGCTGGATGATTTCGTGCAGCCTGGAAAGGAGGAAGGAAGACAATGAGTTTTACTGCCGGAAAAAAGCCGTTGAGCCGGATTCTTGCCGTTGTTGCTTTACTGGTTATTCTCCTGATTCTCTTCGGATCGGTGTATATCGTGCATCAGAATGAATACGGTATTGTGTGGCAGTTCGGGGCTGTGAACAATGTGAGAAGTGAACCGGGGCTTTACTTTAAAGTACCGTTTGTTCAGTCTGTTTCTACACTGCCGAAAACGGAGCTGCTCTATGACCTTCCCATCAGTGATGTCATCACGGGAGATAAGCACTCCATGGTTCTGGATTCCTTTGCACTCTGGCGTATCAGTGATCCGAGGCTGTTTATCGAGTCGCTGTCAGGCAGCGTTGCCAATGCGGAAAGCCGCATCAATGCCATTATTTATAATGCACTTAAAACCGTAATTTCATCCCAGAAGCAGGAGACTATTATCTCCGGACGGGATGGTCGGGTTGTAAAACTGGTAATGGAAAATATCGGTAACAATTTTGATCGATATGGGATTGAAATTCTTGCGGTTGAAACTAAAACGCTGGATCTTCCGGACGATAACAAAGATGCTGTTTATACACGCATGATTTCAGAGAGAAATAATATAGCAGCTTCCTATACTGCAGAAGGCAATGCGGAGGCGAAACGCATCCGTAATGAGGCGGACAAGAAGGTCATGATTACCCTTTCGGAAGCGAATGCCCGGGCGGCTGAGCTTCGTGCAGAAGGAGACGCGGAGTATATGCGGATTCTGGCGGATGTGTATGATTCTGAGGAAGAAGCGGACTTCTACACATATATGATTGCTCTGGATGCTCTGACGAAATCGATGACTGGAGCAGAAAAGACACTCATTTTAGATGCAGACAGCCCGATTGCAAAACTGTTTTATTAATAAAAAAGGATAGCAGCAATGGAGAATACCACTTTCAAAACCGCCATCTGCCAGATCCGGACAGAACTTGACCAGGGGCAAACCATGAAAAAAGCCGAGGGAATGGTGCGGGAAGCGGCGGAAAACGGTGCTCAGGTTGTCTGCCTGCCGGAAATGTTCAATTGCCCATATTCCAAAAAGTATTTCAGAACAATTGCAGTACAGGGGCATGAAAGCAGTGTAAAAGCCATGTCTTCCTGGGCAAGAGAGAACCGGATTGTATTGATCGGCGGGTCAGTTCCGGAAATAGAAGACGGAAAAATCTATAATACCTGCTTTGTCTTTAACGAAAAAGGGGAGCAGATTGCCAGACACAGGAAAATACATCTTTTTGATGTGGATATTCCGGGAATGTGTTTCCGGGAGTCTGACACCTTTACATCGGGCAGAGATATCACGGTGTTTGATACCCGTTACGGGCGTTTTGGCGTGGCAATCTGTTTTGATGTTCGTTTTCCTGAACTGTTCCGGGCAATGGCAAAAAGAGGAGCACAAATGATCTTTCTTCCTGCACAGTTCAACATGAAGACCGGTCCGGCCCATTGGGAAATGTCACTGCGTATGCGGGCTGTGGACAATGAGGTTTTCTTCGCAGGTGCATCGGCAGCAAGGCATGAAGGGTTCTCCTACGAATGCTGGGGTCACTCAATGGTTGTAGATCCATTCGGCCCGATACTTGCTGCTGCTGACGAAAAAGAACAGATTCTCTATGCGGAGATTGATCTGTCACGGACAGAGGTTGTTCGTGCTCAGTTGCCTACTTTTAACTGCCTGCGGGAAGATATTTACGCTGTAGCAAAATAAGAATAGCGAAAATGAAAAAGAGAGATCTCTTTGTGGTATTTGCGATCTTGCTGCTTGCTGTGGTGCTGCTTATTTACGGGCTTTCGATGCGTACATCGAAAACCGCAAAGCTGGAGCATTCTGCAGAAGCAGGAATGGCCTCTCCGTCAGAGGATCCTTTCTCTGAAACGGAGGCAGGGAAGAATGTTTTCGACAATTATTCCGAGAAAGCGCGGGAAGCCGCGAGAGCGTATCTGGAAGAATATCCGGCAGAGGCTTATCTGCTGGTAACAACAAATAACGGTGTTTATTCTCCCATTCCGCTGAATGGTGAAAACGCATTCCGTATTAAACAGGCGGACGGAAGTGAGAATGTTGTTCATATCGGAAAGAATTCCTTCTACATGGAGTCTTCCAACTGTGACAACCAGAACTGCGTGGGAGAGGGGGAAGTAACACTTGAGAACAGAAAGAGCAGGATCTTGTTCAATATGGTGATCTGCCTTCCGCACCAGCTCTCTCTGGAATTGCTGACGCCCTCAGAAACGGAAGAACGGATGCTGGAACTGTATGCCGGGCAGGAGGCCTATCAGGCTTCACATCCTGAGATTTCCGCTTCTGCTGTCCCTGCGGATGGAGGAAAAGATGAGAACGGGTAAAAAAACACGCCGGCTTACCGTTTCTGCATTGCTTGTTACCGTAATGCTGATGTTGGGCTACCTGGAAAATCTCGTGCCGACCGGTGTTCCGGGCATTAAACTTGGGTTGAGCAACAGTGTTCTGCTCCTTGCCATTTATTGGCTGGGTATTCCCACAGCATTGATCCTGATGGTTGTGAAGGTAGTTCTTTCAGGGATTTTGTTTTCCGGAGTAAGTGCAATGATGTATGCTTTCGCCGGCGGGGTACTAAGCATGGTCGTGATGTCTGTGCTGTACAAGGCAAGAGGGTTTTCTCCCATTGCAATCGCGATGGCGGGTGCGGTTTTCCACAATGTTGGGCAGGTTGGGCTTGCCATGGTTATTCTGGAAACGGATCGGCTGGTTTATTATATGGCTATTCTGATGCTGGCAGGGCTTGTGACGGGATTTGTAACAGGTACCGTAACATCACTGCTGATGAAACGTCTCCCGGCAAGCATGAAACCGGAGAACTGGAACCAATGATGCCATCCTGAAAAAGTGAAAATAAAGCCCTTTCATGAAAATGGAAAAAGCAGGTCAAAATGACCTGCTTTTTCTATCGAAAAAGTACCGGAAAATGGATATTTTGCAAATTCTCCCTATTTTCGCCTTGAATACAACAGGGAAATCAGGGCCTGTCAGAGGGAAAATGACGTTCGTTTTGTTTGCTGCAGGATGCACAGGAATCTGAACAGCGACAAGCACTGCAACCGGAACAGCCGGCAGAACAACAGCCAGATCTGCCTTTTCGCAGTGTTCTGAAAGCAATTAGTACCAGAGCCGCAACAAGAAAAAGAATCAGAATATCCCAGAGATTCATGAGCAAATCCTTTCTACAGACCGAGTGTCAGCCCAACCAGCCGCACGAGAAAGGCCATGAGCCAGGCAATTCCGCATTGCCACAACACCACATAAAAGGCCCATTTTCTGCCGAGCTCCCGTTTGATGGAGGCTATTGCAGCAACACAAGGAGTATAAAGAAGGCTAAAGACAAGCATAGAAGCAGCAGTCAGGGTTGTGATCATGGAAGTGATGCCAGCTTCAGAAGCAAAGAGAATTTCCATTACAGATACAACGCTCTCCTTTGCCATAAAACCGGTGATCAGGGAAGTAACTATACGCCAGTCACCCAGCCCGATCGGCTTGAAAAGAGGTACCAGGACACTGGAAACAGCAGCCAGGATACTGCTGTGAGAATCCTGCACAAGGTTGAAGCCAAAGTCAAAACTCTTCAGAAACCAGACAACAATCGTGGCGATAAAAATGACAGAGAAGGCACGCTGAAGGAAGTCCTTTGCCTTTTCCCATAAGAGTTGCATGACATTGCGAGCACTTGGAAGACGGTAATTCGGCAGCTCCATGACAAACGGAACGGCCTCCCCTTTGAAAAGCGTCTTTTTAAAAACGAGGGCAACCAGTATCCCTGTTACGATCCCAAGCAGATATAGACCTGTAATAATCAGCCAGCTGCTGCGAGGGAAGAAAGCATTGACAAAAAAACTATAGATTGGCAGTTTTGCCGTGCAGGACATGAACGGGGTGAGCAGGATAGTCATACGTCTGTCACGGTCGCTGGGAAGCGTCCTGGTTGACATAACAGCAGGAACGGTACAGCCAAAACCAATCAGCATCGGGACAATACTTCGCCCTGAAAGGCCGATGCGGCGCAAAAGTTTATCCATGAAAAAAGCAACACGGGCGATATAGCCGCTGTCTTCCAGAAGGGAGAGAAAGAAGAAAAGAATAATGATGAGAGGAAGAAAGCTAAGTACACTGCCGACGCCTTCAAAGATGCCGTCCATTACAAGGCTCTGTACGGCTTCGTTGACATGCCCTGCCTGCATTGTCTGCTTTACAAAGGTGCCAAGAGCTTCAATTCCACCGGCCAGCAAATCCTGGAGGAACGGACCGATGAGGAAGAAGGTGAGGAAGAAAACAAGCCCCATGATGCAAATAAACATGGGAATAGCTGTGAACTTTCCGGTCAGCACACTGTCAAGGCGCCGGCTTCGGATGTGCTCCTTGCTTTCATGAGGTTTGATGACACATGCATCACAGATTTTACTGATATACTCAAAACGCATATCAGCCATTGCAGCACTGTGATCCAGTCCGCGTTCTTTTTCCATCTGAAGGATAATGTGCTCCAGCATCTCTTCCTCATTTCGATCCAGATCCAGCTGTTCGGCAATGAGAGGGTCTCCTTCAATCAGTTTGCTTGCTGCGAAACGAAGCGGAAGCCCGGCAGCATCTGCGTGATCTTCAATCAGATGACTTACGGCATGCAGTGCTCTGTGTACGGCTCCACCGTGATCCTCCGCACTGCAAAAGTCCTGCCGTAAAGGTTTTTCCTGATATTTCGCAATATGGAGCGCATGATGTACCAATTCATCGACACCTTCATTCTTGGAGGCAGAAATCGGTACAACCGGAACGCCGAGCATGGCTTCCATGGCATTGATGTCAACAGTGCCACCGTTGCCTGTCAGTTCGTCCATCATATTCAGGGCCACTACCATGGGGATGTTCATCTCGAGAAGCTGCATGGTAAGATACAGGTTACGCTCGATGTTGGTGGCATCTACAATATTGATGATAGCCTTTGGCTTGCTGTTCAGAATAAAGTCACGGGAGACAACTTCTTCACTGGAATAGGGGGACATGGAGTAGATTCCGGGCAGGTCTGTGATGGAAGTGTCGCTGTGACCACGAATGGCACCGTCTTTCCGATCGACCGTTACACCGGGAAAGTTGCCGACATGCTGATTGGCGCCTGTGAGCTGATTGAACAGTGTTGTCTTTCCGCTGTTTTGGTTCCCTGCAAGAGCAAAGGTAAGAATCGTTCCCTCCGGAAGCGGGTTACCGGTGCCTTTCGGATGAAATCGGCCTTCCTCACCGAGACCGGGATGGTCCTTATGCTTTTTCCGGGGAGATTCTTCTTCCGCAGCAGAGACCTGCTCCAGCGGAGAAATGCTGATTTTTTCCGCATCTGCAAGACGCAGAGTAAGTTCATACCCATGGATTTGAAGCTCCATAGGATCCCCCATCGGAGCCAGCTTGATCATCGTGACCTCTGCGCCGGGGATCACGCCCATATCCAGAAAATGTTGACGCAGTGCGCCTTCTCCGCCGACCTGTTCGATACGGGCAGACTGGCCGGGTTTCAGTTCATTCAGTTTGTGTGCCAAGGATTCCACCTCATTCCATTTCCTAGAGAAACCAGTAAAAAAATACCCTTCCCCATGCCGTGATTATAGCAGGGGAAGGGATGACTGTCAAATTCCGTATAGATATTTTCTGAAAACAGTACTCTCTTAATGCTTATGCACTGACGGAAGCATTCGCGTTAAGGAAGCCTTTAATAGCACCGGCTCCGGCATATTTGCTGTAGGAACCGTCTTCCGCGAAGACAATGAGAGTAGGTGCCTGTTTAACGCCAAATGACGTGGCAAGTTCGGCATTTTCATTGGCGAGAAGGGCTTCATACGGAAAGCCGACCTTGTCGAGATAACTGATTGCGATGCGGCAATTGGGACATGTTGCCGTCTTGAAAAGGATGGCTTTGCGCGTTCCTTCCTCTTCGGAACTTTTTGCGGCAGATGCTGGAGAAGGCTGTGCAGAAGAGGATCTGGACAGACGAGCGGAAGCCTCTCCGTCCGGGAGCGGCCCGGTGTGCGTCAGGTGAGAAGTTTCCGGCACATAGGTTTTACGCTCCTTGAACTCTTGCGTTTTACCGGCATTCCAGTTCTGAACAGGACGATAATAACCAGTGATACGGCTATAGACTTCCGCGGCTTCGCCACACTCCGGACAGGTGAACTGCTCACCAATGAGATAACCATGATTTTTACAGACGGAATAGGTGGGAGACATTGTGTAATAAGGAAGCTTGTAGTTCTCCGCAATTTTCCGCACCAGATTGGCAGCAGCTTCCCAACTCGGAAGTTTTTCGCCGAGGAATGCATGGAAGACCGTGCCGGAGGTGTAGCGTGTCTGAAGATCGTCCTGAATGTCAAGAGCGGCAAAAACATCATCCGTATATCCGACGGGGAGATGGGAGGAGTTGGTGTAATAGGGGGTTCCTCCGGGTTCTGCAGCGGTAATAATATCAGGATACAACTCAACATCATGTTTGGCAAGGCGATAAGAAGTGGATTCGGCCGGAGTTGCTTCCAGGTTGAAGAGGTCTCCATACTTTTCCTGGTAATCGCTCAGGCGTTCCCGCATATGGTCGAGAACCTGCTTGGTGAATTCCTGGCAGCGTGGATCTGTCATATCACAGCGGAGCCAGTTGGCGTTGAGACCGGCTTCATTCATACCGACAAGACCGATGGTAGAGAAGTGGTTGGCAAAAGTGCCGAGATAATACTTGGTGTACGGATAAAGACCTGCATCGAGAAGCCTTGTAATCACTTTCCGCTTGACATCGAGGCTGCGGGCGGCAATATCCATCAGTTTGTCGAGACGGCGATAGAAGTCAGCCTCATCGGTGGCGAGATAAGCAATACGAGGCATGTTGATGGTGACGACACCGATTGAGCCGGTGCTTTCGCCGGAACCGAAGAAACCGCCGGATTTTTTACGGAGTTCACGGAGATCGAGACGGAGACGGCAGCACATAGAACGAACGTCGGAAGGTTCCATATCGGAATTGATATAGTTCGAGAAGTACGGAGTGCCGTATTTTGCCGTCATTTCGAACAGAAGACGGTTATTCTCAGTAGGAGACCAGTCAAAATCACGGGTTATGGAGTAGGTCGGGATCGGATACTGAAAACCACGGCCATTGGCATCGCCCTCAATCATAATATCGATGAAGGCTTTATTGACCATGTCCATCTCTTTTTTACAGTCACCATATGTGAAATCCATCTCCTTGCCGCCGACAATTGCCGGAAGGTCTTTCAGGTCAGAAGGAACCGTCCAGTCCAGCGTGATGTTGGAGAAAGGAGCCTGCGTTCCCCAGCGGGACGGGGTGTTCACACCGAAGATAAAGCTCTGGACACATTGCTTGACTTCTTTCTGAGAGAGGTTGTCTACTTTTACAAAAGGAGCAAGATAAGTATCAAAGGAGGAGAATGCCTGGGCACCGGCCCATTCATTCTGCATAATACCGAGGAAGTTAACCATTTGGTTACAGAGCGTGGAAAGGTGACTCGCAGGGGCTGAATTGGTTTTGCCCGGGATTCCCAAGCCCTGCTGAATGAGTTGTTTCAGGCTCCAGCCGGCGCAGTAGCCGGTGAGCATGGATAGATCATGCAGATGTATGTCACAATTGCGGTGCGCATTGGCGATCTCTTCATCATAAACTTCAGAGAGCCAGTAGTTCGCAGTAATTGCACCGGAATTGGAGAGAATGAGACCGCCGACGGAATAGGTAACGGTAGAGTTTTCTTTCACACGCCAGTCTTCAATGTTGAGATATTTATCAACTGTTTCCTTGTAATCAAGATAGGAGGATTTGGTGTTTCTGAGTTTCTCACGCTGTTTGCGGTAAAGGATATATGCTTTTGCCACCTGCTCATATCCACCACGGGAAAGTACGGTTTCAACACTGTCCTGAATATCTTCCACTGCGATAGCGCCGTCTTTCACTTTGCCCTGAAAATCTGCCGTTGTTTTGAGCGCCAGAAAATCAATCACGGTGTCGTTATATTCTGTATTTGTGGCGTCGAAAGCCTTCCGGATTGCATCGGCAATCTTCTGGATGTCGAAATCCACTACTTTTCCGTCTCTTTTTGTTACTTTGTTATACATGACAATTCTCCTGTTGATTCCAATTCTTTAAATGCCTCTGACCTGAACCCGCGGAACAAAGGGCGAAACAGCATCGGCCAGCGCATGCATCTCCTTTTCGTCATACGCCGAGAGGCCGCCGATGGCAATCACGTCACCGGAGTCTTTAAATTGCTGAAGATAGAATTCGTCAGCGCCGGCAATCCATTTTGCAGCCTCTATAAGACTTTCGCGCGTGTGGAGGCCTTTTACTACAGTAGTCCTGAATTCATATTCTACGGGACCGGCAAGCAGAAAGTTTTTACTGCGTTCGATGTCAGTAAGATCAAGATGAGGGATACCTGCCGTTTTTGCGTAGAGATCCGGGGAATTTTTAATATCCATCGCAACTCTGTCAACAAGCCCTTCCGAAACAACTTCCTTCAAACGATCCGGAAAGGAACCATTGGTATCAAGTTTGACAAGATAACCGAGCTCTTTCAACTGACGAAGAAAGGCGGGAAGCTCACTGTGGAGCAGAGGTTCTCCGCCGGTGACTGCTACACCGTCAAGAATTCCGACACGTTTTTTCAGAAAAGCAAGGATGTCTGCTTCCGTCACATCCTGAAAAAGCCTCTCCGGCAGGACAAGACCGGCATTGTGACAGAAAGGACAACGAAAATTGCAGCCCGCAGTGAACACTGTGCAGGCTACTTTACCGGGATAATCCAGAAGGGTCAGTTTTTGCAGGCCGGAAAGAAACATGGCATCTCCTTTGCAGATGGATGCTGCCGCAAAGCGGCAGCATCCATATAATAGGACTTTCCTTTATGCTTGTCAAGATGGTTTCACAATATTTAGAATATTTTTCCGGTTTGTAACCAATAATCATACAAAATATGGTATTTAGTTAAGTTTGTATTCAGTAAAGTGCGAAAATTGATCTTCCAAATGCTGTACGAGACGAATGATTTGTGATATAATCATTTTTCAGGAAGATTAGTACAGAGATTTCCTCAGAGGTGAGAGAAAATGAAGATTATTATTGCGGGTGCAGGACGGATTGGCAGTTCTCTGGCAGAAGTGCTTTCCAAAGAAGGACATGATATTACGGTAATAGACAGGGACGAGGAAACCATTTCCCATGTTTCAAGTGATATTGATGTAATCTGTATGGAGGGGAGTGCCACGAATCCGGATGTCCTGGCTGAAGCAGGCGCAGAAAATGCCGATTTGCTCATTGCAGCTACCGAGCAGGATGAAGTAAATATGGTATGCGGGATCTCAGCCCGAAAGCTTGGCACACAGCATGTGGTCGCTCGTGTCAGAGATACGGAATATCTGGGCAAGACGGAATTTCTGCGGGATGCGCTGGGAATAGAACTGCTTGTAAATCCGGAGTATGAGTGTGCAAAGGAGATTTCGCGTATTTTGCGTTTTCCTAGTGCATCACGAGTGGATGCTTTTTCAAAAGGAAGCCTTGAAATCGTTGAGCACCGCGTTGCACCGGGAGGAATGCTTGATGGTGTATCCCTGAGGGATCTGCAGAAAATCATCGGAGCAAAAGTGCTTGTGAGTCTCGCGGAACGAGATGGGAAAGCGATTATACCAAAAGGTGACTTTACTGTAAAGGGCGGAGATGTGCTCAGTATCACAGGAATATCCAAAGAACTGAGAAAGTTTTTCGTGGCTGCAGGATCTTACAAACGCCCGGTAAAAAATGTGATGATTACAGGCGGTGGCAGAACATCCGTTTATCTGGCGAGAATTCTGGAAGAAAACGGAATCAGTGTCACCGTGATTGAAGAAGACCGCAAACGCTGCGAGGAGCTTTGTGAACTGATTCCGAATGCCCGCATCATATGCGGAAAAGCCTCGCGGAGCGATGTTCTGCTGGAGGAAGGAATACAGTCTGCAGACGGTTTTGTTACTCTTTTTGGGGACGACGGCGACAATATCATTACATCTATTTATGCACGCCACTGCACAGAGGGGAAAATCGTCACACGGATCAACCATGAACACTTTGCGGAAATCCTCAGCGACAAGGAATTTGACAGCATTGTCATTCCTAAAAAAATAATTGTGCAGCAGATTACGCGATATGTGCGTGCTATGAGCAACTCCGTCGGAAGCAGCATGGAGACTCTTTACAAACTGGCTGACGGAAAGGCAGAAGCGCTGGAATTCAAAATCAATCCAGATGCAAAATGTATCGGGATCCCGATCCGAGAGCTTCAGTTAAAACCGAATGTGCTGTTTGCGGCACTGATTCGCGGAGGGAAGAGTGTAATTCCGGACGGCAGCACTGAGATTAAAGCAGGTGATCATGCCGTTATTGTGACAGAAGCCGGTTGGCTGGAGACCATCGACGGCATCATGAAAGGCGCATAATGAACAGAAAAATGATCTGGCGCATTGTAGGGCTTTCTCTCTGTCTGGAAGCCGGCCTGATGCTCCTCCCCGTGATTGCCGGCCTGTGCTTCAGGGAAAAACCCGTGGCATATCTCCTTTCGGCGGTTGTAACCGGAATTGTCGGCTTTCTGCTGACAAGATTGAAACCGAACAGAGAAACTATGTACGCAAGGGACGGTTTTGTAGCAGTAGCCCTTGTGTGGTTTGCCATGTCAGCATTCGGTGCACTTCCATTTGTGCTTGCCGGTGATATCCCTTTCTATGTGGATGCATTTTTTGAAACAATGTCTGGCCTGACGACGACAGGAGCTTCTATCCTGAACAACATTGAGGGGTTGTCCCGAGCCGGCCTTTTCTGGCGTTCCTTTACCCACTGGATCGGCGGAATGGGTGTGCTTGTGTTTATGATGGCGGTGCTCCCCATGAGCGGAGAACACTCAATGCATATCATGCGGGCGGAGGTACCGGGGCCAGTCGTTGGCAAACTGGTACCGCGTGCCAGTGACACTGCAAAAATCCTATATCTGATTTATGCGGGGCTGACTGTGCTGGAGACGATTTTTCTCCTGTTTGGCGGGATGAGCTTTTATGATGCCCTGCTGCATTCTTTTGCAACCGCTGGAACAGGAGGATTCTCTACAAGAAATGCAAGTGTCGGGGCATTTCACAGCAGCTATATCGAAATGGTCATGGCTACATTTCTGGTTTTTTTCGGGGCTAACTTTAACCTGTACTATCTGATTTTGACAGGAAAGATCAAAGCTGCGATGCAAAGCGAAGAGCTGCACTGGTATATTCTTCTGATAGTGGGTTTTGTTGCGGCAATTACGGCAGGAATTATCGGCATCTATGGAAGCATCGGTGTGGCAGCTAAAAATGCATTTTTCTATGTCATGTCGATTATGAGTACGGCGGGCTTCTGTACAGTGGACTATACGACATGGCCGCAGTATACACAAGCATTGATTGTAGTGATGATGTTTATCGGAGGATGCGCAGGCAGCACAGGCGGCGGAATCAAACTTTCGCGCGTGCTGCTGCTGATCAAGAACGCCCGTGCGGATGTAAGAAGAATGGTTTCTCCGAGACGTGTCAAACGCGTGAGGATGGATGGAAAATGTGTTTCTGACAGTGTGCTGACTACAGTCGGAACATTCTTCTCCCTTTATATCCTTATTCTGCTGTTTTGCACCTTTGTTGTTTCCTTTGACGGAAATGATTTTACGACCAGTTTCACAGCCTCTCTTTCCTGCATTTCCAACGTTGGGCCTGGCCTGTCCAAGGTAGGGCCGCCGTATAATTTTGCGGGTTTTTCAGTGTTTTCAAAAATCATTATGTCGGTTACAATGCTCATTGGCAGACTGGAGATTTATCCGGTTTTGATCCTTCTGATGCCGAAAAGCAGAAAAAGCTGATTCCAAAAGAAGAACCAGGATTATCGTCATGAACACAATTACAGAAAAAGCATATGCCAAACTGAATATTTCTCTGGACGTCTCCAAAGCCAGGGAGGATGGGTATCATGACATGGTCATGGTAATGCAGACGGTTTCACTGTGTGATGAACTGAGCATTACGCTGGATCAGACGGGTGTTGTGAGAGCGGAGGCAGATCTGCGATATATCCCAAGGGATGACCGCAATCTGGCCGTCAAAGCTGCAAAACTGTATTTTGCTAAAACCGGCAGGGAAGGTACTGGCGCTGTCATCCGCATGAAGAAACGAATCCCCGTCGGGGCCGGGATGGCTGGGGGATCATCTGATGCGGCTGCCGTAATCCGGGCTCTCAGCCGTAATTTTGGTCAGGAACTGAAAAAAGATGAGATGATGGCGCTTGCGGAGCAGACAGGATCCGATGTGGCTTTCTGTGTGTTGGGCGGCACTGCCCTTGCTGAGGGACGGGGCGAAATCCTGACACCGCTGCGTGATATGCCGGATTGTACAATTGTTATCTGCAAGCCGGACTATTCTATTTCCACACCAGAACTGTTTCGCGCTATTGACAGGGAAAAGCTGCGTGTTCACCCCGATACCGCCGGGATTCTGGAGGCCATTCGGGAAGGGAATCTTGCCCAGATCTGCAGAAGAATGTACAATGTGTTTGAGGATGTTCCTGACAGACGGATGAAGATCATCGGCGGGATCAAGAACAGACTTATCAATAAAGGGGCGGAAGGAGCTGTAATGACCGGTACCGGCTCAGCTGTTTTCGGGATATTTACCGATGAAAATACTGCGAAAAAAGCCTGTTCTGCTATGGCGAAAGAAGTCCCGTTTACCTGCCTTGCCAAGCCGATTGGAGCTTTACTGTGAAGACGGTTGGTAAAATTGTTGCAGTTCTGCTGGTGTTGCTTTTGCTAATCGGAGGGTTTGCCGGATCGGTTTGGGTTGCTTTCAGCCGGAGTGCAGCTTTTGCTGATGCTGATCAGGGAAAGGCAGATATTTTTGCAGGGAAGAAAGTGATGGTGATTGTGCCGCATGAAGATGACGAGCTCAATCTGTTCGGCGGCCTTTTTGAAGAGTACCTGAAGTACGGAAGCAATGTAAAGGTTGTATTCGTTACAAACGGAGATTTATATCTTCCCCGTGAAACAAGGATTCGGGAAGCAATCAACGCACTGTCAGAAGTCGGCGTAACAGAGGATAATATCGTTTTTCTCGGATACGGCGATGGATATCTTTACAAGCATCTTTATAATGCCTATGACGGAGAGAGACTGATCTCTGAGGCGGGATTCATGGAGACGCACGGAGCGGATTTCCATCCAGCATTTATTGAAGAGCATCCCTTTACGAGAGAGAACTATATCGAAGATATCAAAGCGTGTATTCTTCAGGAGAAGCCTGATGTCATCTTCTGCAATGACTATGACAGCCATACCGATCATCAGGCGGTCTCTCTGGCTTTTGAGGAAGCTATGGGGAGTATTCTGCGAGAGGGCGTCGGATATCAACCGGTGGTCTATAAAGGATATGCCTACAGCACGGCTTTCTATGCCCCGGAAGATTTTTATTCCGATCCGAATCTTCTTTCCACCAAAAATCCTTATGCAGGGGACAGAACGGAGGATGGAGTCTATCTCTGGAGTGAAAGGGTACGACTGCCGGTCAGCGCGAGATCTCTTTCACGATCTCTGTACCAGTGTTCCGTTTATCGTGCGGCAAAACAGCATGAGTCACAGAATGCAAAAGCCCATGCATGTTCTGTGATCAGCGGAGATAAAGTTTTCTGGCAAAGAAGAACAGATTCTTTGTGCTATACTGCCGAAATCACTGTAAGTTCCGGCGAAGCGACTAAATTGAATGATTTTAAACTGCTGGATAACAGAGATCTTTGGAGCTGGGCTCCTCCCATCGACGGAGTGTGGATCCCTGAGAAGGAAGATGCACTGCGGCAGGTTTCCGTTTCATTCCCGAAAGAGACCACAGTCGCATCCCTGCGTCTATATGGCAACCCGTCAGAAGAGCATTCCGTAAAAAATGCAAGAATTCTATTTTCTGACGGAACAGAATTGGATACCGGTGCGATCAGATCTGAGGGGACAGAAATCTTCTTTGAACAGCCGAAGAAGATCACCGGATTTACTGTGACACTCTTAGAAACGGAAGATAACTCTGCGGGACTTACAGAGATTGAAGCATACGGGAATAAAAACGACGAAATCTCCTTTCTGAAACTGATGACTGAGGAAGGAAATTTCGTATATGACTATGATGTTGGGACGGATGGAACGGCTGTCTTCGCTCTTTATACCGGAGGTATGCATACGGTGCCGGAAAACTGTGACCTGCACTGTGACAATGATCGGTGCAGCATAGCGGTAAAGGACGGTAAAATCCTTGTTGTCTGCCCAAAAGGAGAAAAATGCTTTCTCACTGTGGAAGATCCGGAGTCCGGACTGTGTGACACGGTAAGAATTGCAAATCCGGGGAGGCTGATAAGAAGCGGAAGAGTGATTGAGCAAATCTGGTACAAAGTGTCTTCCTATATCATGCGGGAGGGCTCTCCGCTTTCCAGAATAGCGGGTTTTTGGGACAGACACTTCCATCAGGGTTCTTCCCAGACATAAAAAAGAGAGGCCTAAACCTCTCCATCTCCAAGACGACTTTTGATATAATCTTCTACTTCGGGATACGAGATATCCAACGCAACGCTTAATTCACCATGCAGGACCTCTTTGGCGCGCTTCATTGTGGCTTCAGCACGTGTGCTTTTTGTTTTTCTGGAATTGATGCGGATATGAAGACCTTTGATGATGGAGACCATCGCCTCAGGAGTGTGTTGACGGAATAATTCCTTATAGAAGGCATCAACATGATTAAAACGGGTGTCGTTACAGATAGCAGGTTCAATGCCGGGAATAGAAGCTATCAGGGCTTCCGCTTCTTCACGGCTGATTACGGGGCGCATAAATGCGCCGGAATCGACAGGCGAAAAATACGTGCCGCTTCCGATATAAGGGCGGAGGTGGTAGTAAAGCCTGTCAGCAGAACCGGAAGAATCCAACGGGGCAATATGTTCAACCGTACAGACGCCACTTTCTCCATATATAATTTTATCACCAACCGAATACACCGAAAATAATCCCCCACTATATAACTAAGTATCATTTTAGCACATAACTGCAAAAAATGCAAGCTTTTTTTGACAAATATTTCTTTATTTGACGGAGTTTTTCAGGATGAAGCTTCAATTTTTCGGCCATGACTACAAATATGCGGTTGAGCAGATGCTGGCTACGGTCTTTCCCGGAGAAAAGCCGGTTTATTCACCCGCAAGGCAGGATGAGAGCGGGATGATCGTGAATCTGAATGAATCTCCCATATACACAACCGCTACCTGTATCTACAGATCTGAAAAAGGAAGATTTCTTGGTAAAGCAGCCGTCAGGACGGCATCCATCAGCAATGCAACGGAACGGGATCGTTTGTGCCAGTTTATTATTAAAAACGCGGTATACAGAGCTGTGCGGGCATCGGGGTTGGATAAACCACCCTGGGGAGCGCTGACGGGAGTACGCCCGGGAAAACTGATGCATACAATTATCCGGCAAAGCGGGCAAAGGGAAGAGGCGCTTTCCAGATTCATAACGGAATATGATGTTACCAAACGACGTGCAGAACTGTGTTACGAGACTTCTCTTGCTACAATAGAAGCCGAAGAGTCGCTTGCAGAAAAAGATATCTGTCTTTATATCGGAATCCCATTCTGTCCGACACGCTGTGCTTATTGCAGTTTTGTCAGTCAGGCAACAGAGAAAAGCATAGCACTGATGGATCCGTTCCTGGATGCATTGTTTCGGGAGATAAAAGCCAACGCTGAACAGGTGAAAAATTGCGGGCTGCGAGTTGTTGCAATCTACGCCGGCGGCGGGACGCCGACAACACTTTCTGCTCAGCAGCTGGATCGTCTTTGCAAAATGCTGGAAGATGAGTTTGATCTAAGCGCTTTGAGGGAATTCAGCGTGGAAGCGGGCAGACCGGATACGATCACGAAGGAAAAACTGCTTGTTTTACGAGAGCATGCCGTCAGCAGAATTTCTGTGAATCCTCAAACGATGCGTGACAGTGTCCTGGAGGCGATCGGAAGGAAGCATACTGCGGAGGATATCTATGATGCACTGGAAAAAGTCAGACAGGTAGGCGGTTTTGCGGTAAATATGGATCTCATCGCCGGACTTCCGAGGGATGATCCCGGAGGATTTGCTGCGTCTCTCTATGCAGTTCTCGCTTTGAAACCGGAAAACATTACTGTGCATACTTTGTCGCTGAAAAAAGGCTCGAGTTTGATACGGGAGAAAGGCGCGATCCCTTCGGCGGAAGACGTCGGAGAGATGCTGGACGGAGCTTACGCAGCATTGAAAAAAGAAGGATATTCACCATATTATTTATATCGGCAGAAAAATATGTCGGGGGGATTTGAAAATACCGGGTGGGCAAAACCCGGAGAACTCAATCTCTACAATATCTGTATGATGGAAGAACTTTGCAGTATTCTTGCTTCTGGCGGAGGCGGATCGACAAAGCTGATCCATCCGAATGGCGGAAAAAATATACGCATTACAGCACCGAAATATCCTTTGGAATATATTCAGCAGATTGAAAAAACCTGTGAGGAAAAAAGAAAGATAGGTGAATTTTATGGTATTTGATCTCGGTGAAATCAACCTGAAAACAATTGCAGATCCAAAAGGCTTCTGTGAAGAATGCGAGGCGGGATATAACAAAAGGATTAGCCGCGCAGTGGAAATGATCACAAATAACCTGACCAGTAGTCCGATTGTTCTGCTGGCAGGGCCTTCGGGATCGGCGAAAACAACAACAGCTATGAAAATCAGTGAGGAACTCAACCGGAGGGGAATCGGCACACACTATGTGAGCATGGATGACTATTTTAGCACAGTAGGCGAGGATACACCGAAAACGCCGGAAGGGGACTATGATCTGGAATCGCCTCTATGCCTTGACATGGAACTGCTGAACAGGCATTTTGATGATCTGGAAAAGGGAAGACGCATTTTTGTCCCAAAGTATGAGTTTTCCAGACGGATGCGTGTGACAGAGCCCTCCAAATCCATCAAGCTGGGAAAGGATGAAATCTGTATTTTTGAAGGGATTCATGCTCTGAATGATGAAATTGCGGGAAGACATCCGGAGGCTTTTAAACTTCATGTATCTGCATCAAGCAGAGTAGCTTTCAGGGGAGAAGAAGTTTTCAAACCAACGTGGTTCCGGCTCGTGAGAAGAACTGTCCGGGATTATAATTTCCGGGGAGCAGATCCGGCGGAGACAATGGCAATGTGGGCAAACGTCCGCCGTGGGGAAAAACTATATATTTCTCCGTTTAAGAGCAAGGCGAATTATCAGCTTGATTCAACACTTGCCTGTGAAGCGGCGGTTATGAATCATACGGCTACGAAGCTTTTTCAATCTGTGCCCGAAGGGATTGAACGCTATGATGAGCTCAGAGCAGTTCTGCCTGCTATTCAGCTTTTCGGTGTGATTGATGAAAGCGATGTTCCGGCAGATTCCGTCCTGAGGGAGTTCATTGGGGGAGGTATTTACGCATAATTAGGCAAACTGCACAAAAAATTAATGATTAAAAGCTGAAATATCGTCAAAATTCAGCATTTTTAGAGAGCGGCATTTTTGAGGTTTTAGTTGATTTTTCTGGACTTTTTTGTTATTATTATTAGGCTTTTAAGGGGAATTTTCCCGGATAAGCTATTTTCAGTTTATTTTTTATATTGGAGGATATATCAATGATTAAAGTCGGTATCAATGGCTTCGGCCGCATCGGTTCTCTGGCCTTCCGCGCAGCCATCAAGTCGGACGACATCGAGGTCGTTGCAATCAACGCTCCGGGTCATCCTGCTACCCACATCGCTTACTGTGTAAAGTATGACTCCGTTCACGGCCGCTTCGATGGCGAAGTTGTCGGCAACGATGAGGACAGCACTGTTACCGTTAACGGCAAGACCGTTAAGGTTCTCTCCGACAAGAGCTACCGCGATGCAACCCTCATTCCCTGGGGCGAACTCGGTGTTGACTATGTTCTTGAGTGCACTGGCGTTTACCTGACCAAGGAAAAGGCACAGGCTCACATCGATGCCGGCGCCAAGGTCGTTGTCATGTCCGGCCCTGCAAAGGACGATACCCCGATGTTCGTTTGCGGCGTCAACCTTGACAAGTACACTGCTGATATGCAGTTCGTATCCAATGCCTCCTGCACCACCAACTGCCTTGCTCCTATCTCCAAGGTTGTCAATGACAACTTCGGGGTTATCGAAGGCCTCATGACCACAGTTCATGCGTCCACCGCTACTCAGGCAATCGTTGATGGCTTCCCCAAGAAGAAGGATCTCCGCGGTGCACGTTCCATCTACAACAACATCATCCCCTCTTCCACCGGCGCTGCAAAGGCTGTCGGCAAGGTTATCCCCGAACTCAACGGCAAGCTCACCGGTATGTCCATGCGTATTCCCGCTCCGGACGTGTCTGTTGTTGATGTGACCTTCCGCCTTGAGAAGTCCGCTACCTATGATGAGATCTGCGCTGCTATGAAGGCTGCTTCCGAAGGCCCGATGAAGGGTGTTCTGGAGTATGTGGATGACGATGTTGTTTCCTCTGACTTCCGTACCGATGCTCACACTTCCATCTTTGATGCCAGAGCCGGTATCGCTCTCAACGGCAACTTCGTGAAGCTCGTTGCATGGTATGACAATGAGTGGGGCTTCTCCAACAAGATGCTCGACCTCACCCGTCACATCGACGCCGTCCGCAAGGCCTGATTTCATACTGAAATCACTCTGATCTGAGTAGTTTTCAGAACTTTTGAAGCAATTGTGAAAACTATTTCCTGTTAGGGAAGACTTCGTCTGTTAGGGAAACTATTCAATTTTAGAAAAACGTTGTTCCAATGCCCTTTTTCGCTTGAAAGTTATCAAGTGGAAAGGGGCATTTCTATGTTCATGACGGAGCTGATACACGAATTTCTCTTTGATTGCAAGGTGAGAGAGCTGTCGGATTTGACATGCTCCAACTATGAAAAACAGCTCAACAAATTCAGGCACTTTGTTAGGGAAAACTTTCAGGTAATTCAGTTTGAAGAGCTGAAACCCATCCATGTGAAGGAGTACATCAGCTCATTGCAAGACAGAGGATGCAAGCCCGCGTACATTAACGATCTACTCAAAGCTGTAAAGTGTTTGTGCTCCTACGCACAGAGGGAAGGGTACAGTGAAGATGTTCTCACCAAGAGAGTGAAGAATGTGAAACAGCCGAAAGTGCTGATTCACACCTTCAACAGCAAAGAGATCGGACGGATGATAAAATACTACAACGGTTCTGATTACATCAGTCTGAGAAACAAAATGGTCTTGATGGTTTTCTTTGACACAGGAATCCGGCTCAGTGAATTGACGGGAATGAAGCTCGACCAGATTCAGGACACTTATTTTGTGATCTACGGCAAAGGCAGGAAAGAACGTGTTGTGCCGAAAAACGCGGCAGTAGGCAAATTTCTTTACAAGTATCTGAACGCAAGGGAAAAGTATTTTGCAGCCCGGAACTGTGAAGATGATTATGTTTTTCTCAGCAAAAACGGAAAGCGCCTGACAGAAGAGGCAATCAGAGTTTTCATGAAAGAAGCTGCGGATGCTGTCGGCGTCAATCCCAAAGTCAGAGTGTCCCCGCATACATGCCGCCACACCTTCGCGCACCAACAGTTGAAGAACGGTCTTGATCTGTACAGTCTCAGCCGATTGCTTGGTCATGAGAGCGTAACGATAACACAACGTTATCTTGAATCTATTGAGGACACACAGATTCTCAATTCTGCACGAAAAACCAGTGTTTTAGCCAACTTGTAAGCAACAAAGCAGCAAGAAACAACTGAGAATCAAGCAACTTGCTAATGACTTTTAACAACTTTTAACTGACTCCACAGCAAGTCTAAAACAAAAAATACCCCCAAAGGTTTTCTTTTCCTTAGAAAAAGGATAAACAAGAAAACGTTTGGGGGTTTTTGAATGTGCACTTTCAATACAAAGCGCGTATTTTGTCCAGATAATCCCGGAATTGTTCTGCCGCAAAATCCGGGCCGATGATCTTCACCTTGTTTCCAAAGCCACAGAGCCAAGCAAAGAACTGTTCTGACAGTTCCACTTCGGGGGAGACAGTAAAATGTGATTCATCATGCTTTGCGTAGCTGACGCCCTTCGTGCCGAAACGGTCAATCACAGTGTCCAACAGAGGATTGATGAAGCGCAAGGTCAACTGTACGCGCTTTCCGTTGAACATGCCGAAAACGCGCTGCGTGTAGCTTTGCATGTCCAGCGCCCGGTATTCCTCTTCACCGTCACGGGCTTCGCCCGTCAGATTCACGGCTTTCATGCGGTCTACGCGGTAAGTCCGCATTTGCTGGGATTTATCATCAAAGGCAAGCATGTAATAATTGCCGTCGTTTATTAGCAGCCGGAACGGACTCACCTTGTAAAGATTTCCTTTTCTGCGGTCAATTGTCTTGCTCACGTCTTCAATGCTATACTTCTGATACTTGAAGGTGATCTTTTCGGGAGTGTGCGGAGCTTCGCGGGAACCAAGACTCATGGCACGGTTGATCGTTTCCACGCTGTAGTACACGCTTGTGTTGGTCGTTTTCGTGCGGTCAATGAGCAAAACGTCGTGTGTGATGCTGAGTGATTGCCATTCACTCACAAAAGACTGAGTAAGCTCCACAAGCCGCCGCGCACGCTTTTCATCAATGAATCGCGCTGAATACACGCACTCAGCCAACAGCCGCACATCGTTCAGATCATACTTGCGCTGCCGTACAAAGAAGCCCTTGCGGTTTTTGTCGTAGACGATGAACTTTTCTTCTTCGCCTTCTTCATCGTCAATGACTTCTTCTGCCTCTTGGATAGAGCAATCATTGTCCAGCATGTACAGAACCTTGTTGATTTCATCAATGTCGCTGTAGATGCTGCGGCGCTCTGTGTCAATGCCGTAGTATTCCTGAAAATAGGCGACAATCTCAGCAGCAGAAACCGTGTGCTCTTCGTCGGTGTGCTGCATGAGGTACTGCAAAACAAGGTAGGGCTTTATTTTTTGATGTTCACGCTTGCCCCGGCCTGTTTGAGCCTCGCGGAAAAGCGCGGCGTCATTCGTCGGCTTCGTCATTCTCTTCTTCCTCTTGCTGTTGGTTTTGCTTCTTTTCCTGTTCATCCATGTAGATGAAGAAGCCTAAAGTGTCCATGTCCACGGAAAAGCCCCCTTCCTGTTGCTATTTTAGCAGAAAAGCAAGGAAAGTAAAAGATTGTGTTTTCTATGCTGCTATGGTAAAATAACCCTGCCACGCAATTCAATATTCCCAAGAGAATGATGTTTTTACTTCGGTAAAAACGCATTCTCCATCTTTGCATTCTCTTGGGATGTTAAAGAATTGCGTGGCAGCAAAAGGAGCTCTGCGTTTTTCGTGCGCAGTTCCTTTTGGGCTGCGCACTTTTTTATTATTTTTTGAAGGGATGACAGAAAATGAAAAAACTAACAGCTATTATTCTAATCCTAAGCCTAGCGATATCTCTCTGCGCTTGCACTAAAGCTAACGATTCCGCGCCTAGTGCACCGGCAGCAGCAACGCCTGCACCAACAGCAGAGGCAGCAAATGCACAAGCAGCAGAACAGCCTGTTCAGAACATTACAGTGATGAACTTTGCAACACCAACAGCAAAAGAAGAAGCAGATATTACTTTTGATGAGCCTATCGTGGTACTTGATAACGACTATGCAAAGATCACTGTAACTGGAAAATATGCCGGACTTGATGATACAGGAGTAAATCAGGTTTATGGTTATAAAGCGATTGTTGAGAATAAATCAGATATAAGCTTGATGATTTCGATACCTAATAATGTGGTCATTGATGGCTTTATGCTTGATGATCAAGCAGGGTTTTATTCTACAGTCGATCGTTATGCACCAAAGGCAAAAGCGAATACAAGATTTTACATAATTCTTGATAGAGTACACGCGTTAGAACTGAATACTATTGATGATTTGAAAAATGTTACTGCAAATGTGCAAATATTGTACTCTACTGATGGAAGTTCCTATCAGATGAGTCCTGACGGTTCGTTTCCTCCACAGAACAGCTTTCCGTTTATAAATACAATCCCTTGAGAAGAACAGCATGAAACGGCACCTAGCTATAATTATAATAATCTGTCTCTCTCTTGTTGCTTGCGGAAATCCAAAGGCCACAGTTCCTAAAGATACAATTGATTTCTTTGGTGATGACTTCACATGGAACATGACAATTAATGATGCCGAAGATTACATCAAAAAGAATCAAGTGAATGAAGCACCAATTGAAACAGATAGAAATGAAGAATTTGGATTTACCACCGTATCAGATGATTATTACTTCTTTGGATTCCATGACAAGTATGATGGGAAGTTAGTAAGGGTTTCTATCAATGCCCCAAATTTTGAGCCGACGCTTAAACGATGGTTTGGAGAACCGGAAAGCGAAGATTCTATTCTTGATTCTCCTTGGTTAGAATGGCATGGTATCTTAGGCGGCAAAAATACAACTGTGCTCTACATGGGCGCTTTGGGTATTTTGGAGTTTAGCCTTGATGATTATTGGAACACCGCAGAAAGCACATTAACTCAATAGCGTAGATTTTCAAGGGGGGCGATTTCGTCCCCCCTTGCTTTTCACAACAGTTCCGCATGGCCTTCAATAGCCTGTTCAATTCTTTGCGGCTCAATGCCGATGTAACGCTGTGTTGTGCTTGCGCTGCTGTGCTGCAAAAGGCGCTGCACAAGAGCAATGTCATAGCCGTTGTTTCTGTAAATCTCTGTTGCGTACCATTTGCGGAAACTGTGTGTGCTGATTCCCTCAAAGCCCAGGTAGTCACACACGATGGCAAGCTGCTTTTGAACTGCCCTTGCTGTGATCGGGAAGATCAGATCGGTGCGGCCTATGCCGTTGCGCAAACAGTAGTTTTCGATGTACTGCTGGATCACAAGGGGAACAGTGAAAACGCGTTGCTTGCCCGTTTTCTGTTCGGTGATCGACAGCCGGAAGCGCCCGCCATCGTTCACAATGTCACAAGGCCGGAGCCGCACAATGTCGCTGATCCGCAAGCCAAGGTTTCCTTCCAGCACAAGCGCAGTCGCCACGCGCTCATTGGGCCGGAAACCGCAAGCCCCTTCTTTCAGGGTGAGGATGATTTCTTTGTACTGCTCAGTGGTCAAAGCCGTTGTTCTCTTGTTCATGTCAAGCTCCTGTTCGTATTTGCACAAGGGAAAAGTTCGTGTTCTGTGCTGTTCTTTAACTTTTCCCTTGTTTTCCTGCCTTTTGGTGTTCGTATTTCCTGCCTAAAACGAACTAAGCCACAAGCACAAGCTGTTCGTCGCAATCAAGACAGGCAATGTTTACAGCCTTTGTTGCCCGCACGCTCATTCCACAGCAAGGGCAAGCGTATTTCCGCGTGCTGCTCGGCTTTCTGCCTGTTCCCCCAAAAGTGAAGGTTCCTGCATGTGATCCCGTGCCGGAAACGTGGGAGATTTCAACGTCGTTACGGCAAAGACGGATTTCACGGAGATCGTTGTCGATGCAAAACTCCACAAGGGAATCACTCGGAGAAGTGATCGACCAGCCGTAGGTCGGATGATGCTCTACCAACAGATCACAGGCTTCTGCAAGCTCCTTGAATTTGCGGTTGTGGTAGGTGTTCCCTCGGCTGCAATCCTTCACGCTGCTCAGATCGTTGCAGTAGTGCACCATTTCATGCAGCAGCGTTGCCACAACATTTTCAATCGGCCTTGACAGCGTACCCGCGCCGATGTTGATTTCCCGCATCCCCTTGTCGCCGTCCACGCTCCATGCGTCGTAGAGTGTGTAGTGTCCGTAGGCTTTGGGAGTTGACTGAATCGTGATGATTGGCCTTGAAAGTGCACATTCAAAATACCTTGCGTTCAGCAGATCAAAGATGCTGTTCAGGTAGGCGGCTGCGCGGTTGTACGTGGTGAGCTGTTTCATTTTCTCTTTCTCCCTTCTTGCTTTTGGGGAAGGGGCAAGGTATAATCTTCTTGCCCTTTCCGTTCGGTTTGGGTGGAAGCCCTCTTGCCTGTGGCTTTGGTCGGCGTTCAGGCAAGGGGCTTTTCTTACGCGATGGAGAAGCGCTTGCTTGCGGTCTGCTTGGTAAAGGCTTTGTACAGGTCACCGTAGGTCTTTTTGAAAGCCGTGGTATCGAACCTGTTGGAGAGGACGGAAGTGTAACGGATGATGTACTGTCCACATTCCAGCTCTTCGGTGTCGCGCTCCATCATCTCCTGCTTGATGCTGTCGCGGATGGCCTCGGCCTCGGCTCTTGCCTCTTCCATGAGTGCTTCCCATTCGTTCAGAGCCTCGATCTTGTTCAGCAGTTCGTTGTTAGCCATTTTTGTAATCTCCTTTGTTGTTTTTATTTTTGAGAGATTTTGCAAGTGGTGAGTGGCTTTAGATCACTTTGCCTCTCTGCTTCTATCCGTTCTCACTCTTGCCTTTGACCGTCTTGTAAGTCTTTCGACCTGCCCGTCAGTCTGACTTGCTTTGTTCTCTCCCTTGACTGTGATTACATTATACACTAAACTTTGTGCATAGTCAATTGGCAATATACACAAAGTTAAGTGAATATCTTTGGCAAATAAGCACTTAATTTTGTGCACAATATACACTTGACTTTGTGTACATCTTGTGCTATACTGTGTACAGTGGAAAAGGAGGCGTTTTAGAAAAATGCCCATTGTGTACGATAAGCTGTTTTCTCTTCTAAAGGAAAAAGGCTACACAACATACAAGATCAGGCAAGAGAAGTTGATTGGACAGGGAACTTTGACAGCCATAAAAAACGGAACGGGCGGCCTTGACTCAAAGACAATTGCACGCCTTTGTGAAGTCCTTCAATGCCAGCCGGGGGACTTGATGGAGTACATCTCCGAAAGTCCAACAGCAGAAGAATAAAGCCTCTGCTTTTGCTCATGTCATTTGATGCTTCCCGCATGTTTGCGGGGGGCTGGGTTTCGGGCGCGCAAAAGCGCCTGACCGCAGAGGCAAAAGGCGTGGCCCGCACAATTACCCAAAGGGAATAAAAATCGGAAAAACGGTGTTCCCGGAAAAAGGCAAAAAAAGAAAGGGTAAGCAGCACCCAATACTGCTTACCCTTTTGGTTATTTCCAGTCCTTGAAAATGTTGTCAAGAGCCTATCGCATGGCCTCTTCAATACTTTTTTCCATGATTGAGAAGATCATTTTTTCCAGCTAACTTTCTTGCTGCTTCTTCTTTTTCTTCCGATTCTCGCGGTCACTTGCGCTTTCAAGTCTCATTTCTGCTTCGTCTCCACAGATATTTTCACATTACTCGGTAGCGCGTCTTCGCGTGCGGCCTCGCGTTCAAGATAATCCCGGTACATTGTGTTGTGCGCAGCGAATAAAATCTCTGTAGGTGTGTAACCGTCTTCGTGCATCCCCGGATAATAGTAGAGAGGCGTCCTTCCTGAAATCAGCATGTTTTTATTCTCCTTTGTACAAAAGAAATAAAGGGGAACAAAGCCCTTTCGCTCTGTTCCCCATAGAATTATGATTTTTCCGACAGATCAATTATTCTGAAATGGCCTGTAAAACCTGTTCAGCCGTGATCTCTGTCGCTGCTGCGTTGTATTCGTATTTGTTCCAATCCTCTGCATCTGGTATCTGTGTGTTCAGCAGAGGACGATACTGCCGAATGTATCTTCCTTCTGCTTCACCGATTTCTTCTTGAATGTCAAGAAACTGGGTTTTCTGCGCGTAGTACAGCACATCAAATCCGAGGCAATGCCCGGCTTTCTGCACTTCTGACAGTACGCGGTATTTGCGCTCTGATTGTGTGTTGACACCCACATAATGCTACGCAACACGTTTCAGCATGTTCAGACTTTTTCCGATGTAAACGATTTGCCCGTCCACTTTGATGCAGTAGATTCCCGGATGTTCGTACTTGTCCGCAAGCCCGTTCTTTTTGAACTTTTCATACACATTATCTACGTAGTTAGCCACGGTTTTCCTCCTTCCCTGAGATTTCTCTTGTCAATTCGTACACTTCCGCAAGAGGGCCTTGTTCGACAAATGCGGTAAAAGAGAATGTTTTACAAGAATAATAGCAACAATTATACTCTTTCCACAAGGTTTTGTAGGCGGCTGCCCATGCCTGTTTATTCTTTTCTTTTGGTGTCATGTTGATGACCATGCGCAAGCCCCTCAGGTTTTGTGCTATCAGTTCTGAACGCCTGTTCAAATACTCTTGTGCTTCTTCTTTCGTTACCAGAGTGCGGCTCTTGGAACCGTCTTTGTAAACGTCAGTTCTCCAATAGCTTCTGGCTTCTCCTTTCATCAAAATGCCGTGTTCAAAAAGATTCCGGCTCCAATTACTCAGTGTTTTTTGTTCTACAAAGATTCCGGAATAATTGAAGTATTCTTTTTCCCGTTCATCCCACGGCATACAATCGAAGCCCGCAATGTCTGAAAAAGCTGTAACAAAGCAGGAGAAAGCGTACATGTCAACTTGTATGTCAACATGAAACTGCCTGATTAAAATTTCCCGCAAACGTTCCTCTGAAGTTTCAGGAACATGTGTGATGACTGCTCCGAATCTATCCACCCATTCAAAACAGTAGCCCCAATTCGTCAGCGCGTTTTTTGCATTCCGTGCAAAATGCTTAACATCTTCAAGCCGTGCTCCTGTGATTTCAGCAAGCTCTTTTCTTCCGTAAAAACGTTTTTCTAACTATTCCATGAAACAAGCCCTTCTGCTCTTTCCCCCAAACGTTTTCCTTTTCTATTGGTAAGTAAAGAAAGGAAAACCTTTGGGGTTTTTCTTTTTTACAAATATATTATAACATATTTTTTGAATAAAATAAACTAAATGCGCAATTTGAATGGAATTAAGAACTTTTAGACAAAAATAAAATCTCTGCTGTTGGATTCAGCAGAGATTTATACACTGTTCATTTGTTTCACCTTTCAGGCTGCATCTTTTTCTGCTTCGAGTTCAGCAGAAGGAATGTGATGGACATTTTCAGCGATCCATTTTTCCTTTTCCTTTGCAGCCTTGGCCTTTGCCGCCTTTTCAGCAGCTTCGATCTTACGCAGCTCTGCCTTTTCAGCAGCTTCCGCAATCTCTTCTTTGGAAAGGCCGTGTATTGCAACTTCGGGATAGCGTGCAAGAAACCACGATTTGACAACAGGATAGCGCTTGCTCAGACTGTGGCATTTTCCAATGTCGATCAAGTCTTCCAGCTCTTCCAGAACAGCAGGAGCGTTGCAGCGCTCAACCTTGCCGATGTAGTAACGCATGTAATCGTAGTTCAAACCCTTAAAGTGCTCCTGCTTCGTGTTCTTCTGGAACTGCTTGGTTTCAAGAGAGAAATCAGGGAAGTCACGACGAACAGCTTGAAGCTGATCGTATTCGTGCGTTCCGGGGTTAAAGCACTTCTTTGCAAAGGCGGAGCTGATAACGATTTCCTTGTTGCTGTAGTTCACTGTGATAGCTTTCATTGTAGTAATCTCCTTTACTGTTATTCTTTTTGTTTTAGGCTGCATCACTCAGCAGCTCTTCGCGGCGCTTCTGGAAAGCCGCAATTTCAGGGTAGGACTTGAAGAACCAAGCCTTGATTTCGCCGTAGGAAGCAGAGCCGATGCCAAACTCTTTGGCTTCCTCACTCGTAGCGCGAAGGTCGTTGAACTCTGCCATGCGCTCATCAGCGTTGTCATGGGAAGCAATGTACTTCTCCATGAAATCGTAGGTCAGTCCCTTGAAGTGATCGGTCTTGTTGGATCGGGAAGACTTGACAACAACACGATAGGAAGGATTGTCCCTGCGGGCCTGCTGCAAAGCCTCATACTCATCCGTTCCGAAACGGGATGCAGCCTTGTCAAAGCTCTTGGTGATTACGATTTCGCGGGACTTACGGATCACGCGGATGGAGTTGGCGATAGCGTTGGTCTTGATGGTATTCATGATGTTTCCTTTCTGCGCTCTTGGCGCTAACGGCGTCGGTCGCCACCCTAATTTTTTTGAAGTTTTTCTTCATCTCTTGTGATTACATTATAACTCAGGCGAGATGAAAACCTGTCATTCTATTGGTACTTGTTCACCGGACAATAACTCTGTAGTCGGGGTATCTCTCTTGCGCTGCGCGATAGAGCCTGCCTGCGCTCAGTTCCGTGTTGCGCATGTCCAGAAGTCTTTTCGGCATGATGATTCTTTTTCTTTCCATGTCGATAAAATAGGTATGCCCGTCCTTGAAGAGTTTGTCTGCATTCTTTGCACCAACAAAGTCAAAACCCACTGGAATAATCATTTTCTTTACTTCCTTTCTGTTCGGAGGATTTTGTTTCCTCATCTCTTTTCTGATTTAATTATACCAGCCGTGAAGCAAAAACCTGTCATTCTAATGGTACATGAGATATGAGAATAAGGCAGCTTTCCGGCCTGAAAAGTAATCAGATAATCCCGGGAAGCTGCCTTGTGTCAAAGACTTGTTTAGAAGTCATTAGAAAGCTGTTTGAAAGTCATTTTGATCTTGCTTGAAGTCTCAGGAAAGTTACTTGAAAGTTGTATCTTTCTCACTTGGATTTCGTAAAATTGATGAAATACGAACAGTAAAATGCAGGAATAAAGCGCTATTTGGCTGAATCCTGTACATAGTTCGTATAAATGTTATAAAAAGTTCGCGTTTACAGCATGTTTTTTGCTTATTTGAACCTTGAACAATCGGAAAAGTTATGATATACTTCAAAACGTAAAAAGTTGCCGTTCCTGTTACGACAACGAAAACTATTTTATTACTTGACAACAGAATAGCGAAAAAACAGTTTTGGTATTTCTGTTTTTCTTTTGCCCCTGTTTTCTTGGGGGACAAAGGATCTTTAGCCTCGCGGTTTTTGCCTTGGGGAGCGCGGAGCGATCCCGAATGAGTGGGGTTTCTCCAACAAGATGCTTGACCTCACCCGTCACATTGACAGCGTCCGCAACGCATAATTTAAAATGAAATGAAAAAATCCGGGGCTTCGGCTCCGGATTTTTTGTTTGTACGTGGAATCATCGATTTCCTCAACGTGTGAACTGGAGGGTTAATACGCTCCATTAGGATTTTTCCAAGTCTCCGTGATAAAACTCGATACCGCCAATGTTTGTGACATTTGTGTACCCGGCCTCTTTCAGGATCGAAACGGCGTAACGGCTGCGGTTGCCGCGGTAACAGTAGACAAAGAGCGGGGTGCTTTTATCAGAGACTGTCTGCAAAACTGGAGTGGGAATAGCCTGAAGAGAGACGAACGTGCTGCCTGGAATATGGCCTGCATGGTAATCCTCTTCTTCGCGAACGTCGAGAAGCAGTGCTCCCGGTGTTTCCCGAAAAGCATTAAGACCGGAAAGGAACTGATCTGTCTGACGATTCTGCCAGGCAGCTTTTTCTTCCTCACGTTTTGCTTGAAGGTCGATAATGCGTTTTTTTGTATCGGATGCAGACAGAATAAGGCTGACGGCTAAACCGGCAAGTGCAGTACCGAGTTTGATAATGCGTGTTATAGTCATGAAAGTCCTCCAAAAGAATGTTCTTTTTATGAATTTACCTGATAGAAAAAGAAAATGCAAGTGCTTTTACTTGCAAAGTGTGTGAATCTATTGTAAAATCTTCGGGCATGTATCGAGACAATGGAGACAGTTATGAAAGAAAGAACGCCAAAGAAACAGAACTTTATGCATGGCGCTGCGATTCTGACGATCGGTGTTATGATTATGAAAGTGCTGGGGGCAATTTATAAGGTTCCTCTGGCGAATATCCTGGGAGACTACGGATACGGTCTGTTTCTTGCTACTTACAATGTATACAATATTTTCTTTACACTTTCCACAGCAGGTTTGCCGGTTGCGCTTTCCCGCCTGATTGCAGAGGCAGACGCCAACGGTTTGGAGGTAAGAAAAGAAAAAACTTTCCGTACTGCAATCGGCACATTTGCTGTGATTGGGATTCTGTTTTCCTCTATCATGTTTTTCGGGAATGGATGGCTGGCAGAGAGTTATCTCAGAAAACCGGATGCGGCACTGAGCGTGAGGGCAATGGCGCCGGCAATTTTCCTGGTTTGCCTGGTATCGGCCTATCGAGGCTACTGCCAGGGGAACGGGAATATGATTCCTACAACGGTGGACGAAGTGCTGGAGGTGCTTTTCAAAGTAATCTCTGGGCTGATTATAGCTGGCTTGCTGGTAAAGGCCGGTTACGATCTTCCGGTAGCATCTGCCGGAGCAATTCTTGGGGTATCCATCGGTTCGGTGGTTTCTCTCGGATATATGCTTTTCTACAAGAAAAAGCATTACCCTGCGGTGAGGGACCGGAGCGGGAAAACAGAAAGCACCGGGCAGATTATAATGGATATTCTTCGCATCGGAATTCCTATCTCTCTTGGTGCGAGCATTATGGCAATCCTCAGCTCTCTTGACCCGGGAATCTGCGAAAGCCGGCTTGCTGCAGCGGGGTTTTCCAAATATGATGCGGGAGTGCTGTATGGAGTTTATGCTAAAGTACAGACGCTCTTTAATTTGCCGGCTGCTTTTATGACGCCGCTTACAATTGCTATCGTCCCTGCGGTTGCCGGCGCGATGGCAATCGGAAAAAAGGCAGAAGCGGAAAAAACGTCGGAAGATGCTATGCGCATTGCTTCCGTGATTTCCATGCCGATGGGTGTCGGGCTTTCAGTTCTTTCTTACCCGATTGTAAACGTGCTGTATCCAAACAGCAATGCGGCAGGTCCGGGGCTTCTAAGCATCATGGGCATCGCATCCTTCTTTATCTGCCTGGTGCTGATGGAAAATGCTATCCTTCAGGCTTCCGGGAAGGAAAAGCTACCGATGGTAGCACTGATCAGTGGATCTCTTCTGAAAATCCTTATCAACTGGATTATCATTCCAATCCCTACGGTAAATATTTATGGCGCACCGATCGGAACGCTGTTTGGATATTGCTGCATGGCAGTGCTGGATTATATCTTTATTCGCAAGGCACTGGGAGAGAACCCGCATCTTGGCAAGGTGCTCGGAAGACCGCTGTTTTGCAGTGTTCTGATGGGAGCATCTGCTTTCGGTGTCTATTCCCTTTGCAGCCGGCTGATCGGAACTGCAGGTACACTGAAAATGTTTGTCAGTATGGCACTGGCCGTTGTGGCAGGAGTTATAATTTATGCTGTAGCTGTAATTCGGTCAAGGGCAATAACCAATGAGGATATGAAACTGATCCCCGGCGGAGAGAAACTGGGCAGACTGCTGCATATGAAATAGAAAACCGGATAAACAGTTTTATGCCACACAGGAGGAAAAAATGCGTTTAGATAAATATCTGAAGGTTTCAAGGCTTATCAAACGGAGAACTGTTGCCAATGAAGCATGTGATGAATCCTGTATTCTGGTAAACGGAAGGGAACAGAAAGCCGGGTACCAGGTGAAGATAGGAGACATTATCCAGCTGAACCTGGGCAGAAAGGTGTTGAAAGTGGAAGTCCTTTCTACGGAGGACAACGTCAGTAAAGCATCTGCTGCGGCAATGTATCGCGAGATACAGGAAATATAAAAAACGGGCCATCAGGCCCGTTTTTGCATACAACGATATAAAATTTATTTTATACAGACAATTCTCTGAGAATTGCAGGTGCAGTTTCTGCATCACAGGAAATACTAATCACAAAATCAATATGCTCTTTTTCCGCAAAACCGCAGAGCCAGTGAAAGAATTCCGTAACGGCCTCTTCGCTTTTGTCATTGACGAGCTTGAAGAAATTGTCGATAAAGATATGGGTGATGTCATAATTTCCGGAATGGATCCCGCAGATTGCGCCTTTCAGGAATTCATACGAACCGATGTCATAAATACCGGCATCAATCAGACGTGCCTGATAGGGAATATCAAAAGTAAGCTTACGGTCTTTTTCAATCACAACAACATCGCCGTTTGCCTCATTCACCGCTTCGATGACAAGGTCAACCAGCTTTTTGGTTTTTCCCGAACCCTTCATTCCTAAAATTGTTTTTACCATGACGAAAAACTCCTTTAAAAAATTTGCCGGATTGCGGCATACCGTTTGAGTTACCTCTATACTACCATTTTTTGAGAGTTTAGGCAAGGGAGAAAACAAATAATGTTGTCAACTATGTGAGAATAAATCCGCCGCCCAGGACTCGGTCTCCTGCATACAAAACGGCGCTCTGGCCAGCAGCCGGAGCACGAACGGGTTCTTCGCAGCAAATAAATACGGTGTTGTCCTCGCAAATATGAGCTTTACAGGGCGGATTTTCCCACTTTGTGTGACGGACGCGGACGGTTGCGGTTATCTCATCGGAAGGGGTCTCACATAACCAGTTAAAATCACGAGCAAGAATCTCCGTATGGAAAAGCTCATCCCAGAAGGCGAGCTCGATGGTATTGTCAGCGGCGTTGATTTTGCTGATATAGATCTTCCGCCCATCCATCAGGCCGGGAAAACGCTGACCGACAGTATAGCAGTGAATACCTTTATGCATACCGATTTCCTGCCCGTGCAGCAGCAGTTTCCCCGGGACAGGGAGAGCGGTCCTTCTTGAGAGCCACCCGATATAATCCTTATCTGGAATAAAACAGATTTCCATACTGTCCGGCTTGTGGGCAACCGGGAGAGAAAACTCCTCTGCCAGGGCTCTCACCTCACGTTTGGCAAAATGCCCGAGAGGAAGGACAAGCTTTCTGAGCTGTTCTCGGGTAATGCGGCAAAGCATATAACTCTGGTCGTTTTCCGGATGGCCTTTGAAAAGCATCCCATTCTCTGCACGGGCATAATGCCCCGTCGCAATTGAGTCTGCACCGATTTTGTCAGCGTAAGAAAGAAGATGTTTAAACTTTATAGCTGGATTGCAGAGAATACAGGGGTTTGGTGTTTCTCCGCTGAGATAGGCCTGCTGAAAGGGAGTGCATACTTTTTCTTCCAGCTCAGCTTTGATATCGATTGACTCAAACCGGATGCCGATAAAGGCGGCGGCATCTTCTGCGCAGGCAAGTGCGGCAGTGTCCGCATTATCGAGGTATAGACCTACCACTTCACATCCGGTTTTTTTTAACAGCACAGCGGAAACGGCCGAGTCCACTCCGCCGGAAAAACCAAGAACGATTCTTTCCATTTTATTTCTCCAGATAGATCATCAGCACACTGATATCAGCCGGAGACACACCGGAAATCCTGCTTGCCCGCCCGAAGTTCTCGGGACGGATTTTTTTTAGCTTCTCGCGTGCCTCCAGGCGCAGACCGGTAACGGAATCATAGTCCAGATCGATCGGAATAGTTTTTGCTTCCAGCTTTGTAAATTCCTCGACCTGTTTTAACTGCCGCTGAATGTAGCCTTCATATTTCAGTGTGATTTCCACCTCATTGACAATTGCTTTATTCAGTGCAGGCCGGGAAGGGTCAAACGGTGTCAGGTCCATATAATGCACCTGAGGACGTCGAATCATATCGGCAAGAGAGGCACCGCTCTGCATGGGTGTAGTGCCGCAGGAAGTGAGCAGAGCGTTCAGCGAATCTGTCGGTGCAAGATAAGTATGCTCCAGTCGGGCTACTTCCTGCTCAACAGCAGCGTATTTTTCCTGAACGGAGTGATATTGCGCTTCCGGAACAAGGCCAATACGATATCCAATTTCACTGAGACGCCAATCGGCATTGTCCTGTCGGTGAAGAAGGCGATATTCACTGCGGGAGGTCATCATACGGTAGGGTTCATTTGTGCCCTTTGTTACAAGGTCATCAATAAGCGTACCGATATATCCGTCACTTCGGCGAAGAATCAGAGGCTCTTTGCCTTTCAGCTTCAACGCTGCATTTACTCCTGCAACAAATCCCTGAACGGCTGCCTCTTCATAACCCGATGATCCGTTGAACTGGCCGGCACCGTACAGGCCTTCAATTTTTTTGCTTTCCAGTGTGGCACGGAGCTCAGTAGGATCAATGCAGTCGTACTCTATGGCATATGCCGGGCGCGTCATTTCTGCGTGCTCGAGGCCCGGAATTGTATGGAGCATCTGAAGCTGAACCTCTTCCGGGAGCGAAGAGGAGAAGCCCTGAATATAGAGTTCTTCTGTATTCAGCCCCATTGGTTCGACAAAAAGCTGATGCCGTTTTTTATCGGCAAATGTCATAACTTTGGTCTCAATGCTCGGACAATAGCGTGGACCGATGCCTTCGATTACACCGGAGTAGATCGGGCTGCGGTCCAGATTGGCACGGATGATAGCGTGCGTTTCCTCATTGGTATAGGTCAGATAGCAGACAGCTTTGTTTTCCGGTGCATCAACGGTGGAAAAAGAAAAAGGTTCTGTTTCACTGTCGCCCTCCTGGATTTCCATTTTTGAGAAGTCCACTGTGCGGCGGTTGATACGGGGAGGCGTCCCTGTTTTGAATCGGCGCATGTCAAGGCCTAACGCACGAAGCTTTTCCGCAAGAGAAATGGCTGGAGCAAGACCGTCCGGCCCGGAAGAGCGCACCATTTCACCGGTGATGGTTCTCCCATCAAGATAGGTGCCTGTCGCAAGTATCACGGCACGGCAGAAATATTGGGCTCCTGTAGCGGTTGTTACAGAGACTACCTTGTTGTTTTCCACATCAAGATCAACTACTTCTGCCTGCTTGACGCGCAGCCCGTCCTGCAATTCCAGCGTATGCTTCATGATTTCCTGGTATCGCCTTCGATCGGCCTGCGCACGGAGCGAATGTACGGCAGGCCCTTTTCCAAGATTGAGCATACGGTACTGGATACAGGCCTCATCTGCTGCTTTCGCCATCTGGCCTCCGAGAGCATCCAGCTCACGAACAAGATGTCCTTTTCCTGTCCCGCCGATAGCAGGATTGCAGGGCATATTTCCTACTGCGTCGAGGTTGACGGTGAAGCAAATGGTGTCCATCCCGAGACGCGCTGATGCAAGGGCTGCCTCAATTCCGGCATGCCCCGCACCGATTACTGCAATATCACATTTTCCAGCATTAAAAATAATCATAAATGGAATTATAAATTCTTGACCGCCGGAAATCAAGATAATATAATAAGATAACAATCTTTTTTATACCTGAATGGAAATACTTTCCGGAGGTATTGGTTTAGATGAAGAAGATAGTTCTGTTTTTTATCCAGATTTCACTGGTTTTGCTGCTTATTCCTTCTGCGGGAGCTGAATTGGTTCTAGACAGGGTCCTTTGCCAGACGCTGCCGGGAAACGGCACAGTTGACCTCCCCAATGTGGGACAGGATTATGCCTCGTTTTCATGCCGGCCTTCCATTGACGGAATCAATGTAGTCGGTTGGGCTCTTCGCGACAGTGACGGGAGAGATTGTGCCGGAATGGTAGAAAACAAGCAATATACACTTCTGATTGATGTATCGACAACTGATCCGAACTATGTTTTCACGCAGGACAGCAGAGCATATATTAATAATGAAGCGGCAAATATGATGGTATGGGATGATTGGCATTATGCTACGATCTCCCGGGTAATCAAGCCGAACTATCTGAAACCAACAGTCTGGCATAATCCTACGGATGAAGCACACAACATGGGAGAGAGGTTTGATTTCTTCGCTTCCGCACAGCCCGGCAATTCCTCTTTTGAGTGGCATGTGAAATCACCGGAAGGGACAGATTATAAGGCGGAAGAAATAAACAGACTTTTCCCGGAAGTAAATGTAATTATCGATGATTTAGGAAAAGCCACGGGTGTCCGCTGTAATTTCAATAAAGTTCCTGCCGGATTAGACGGCTGGGCGGTCTATTGTATCTTCAACCTGTACGAACAGAAAACTGTGACAAAGGATGCCTATATCCGGGTGCTCGATGCAGCCCTGGCACCAAGCCCGACGCCTGCTCCTACCCCGAGCCCTGTTCCGACACCAAAGCCGACACCTTCACCGACGCCGTCTCCGGTTCCAACCCCCGAGCCGATTGTAACGGAAGAACCCCAGGATGAGGAGCTCCCGGAGGGTATTTATATTACTCCGGAGGACTGGGATCTGAGCTGGGATAATGACGAAGATTACCACTGGCACAACAGCCGTAACGCCGAGAGTACAGAAATCAGTGATAAAGGTACCCATGACATGGTGTGGACGGAGAAAATCGCAGCAACCAAAAAAGAAGACGGGACAGAGGAAGGTGTCTGTAGCGTCTGCGGATATAAGACGGAGAGACCAGTTGCTTATGTTCCCAACGGAGATTCACCGGACTTTGTCTTATGGGCGATTCGCGGTGTTGGCGGAGCCTTGGCATTGGCAGTGCCGGTCATCCTGATTGTCAGCGCCGTAAGGAACCATGGGAAAAAGAGCAGAACCGGAAAACGGAGAAATTGACGGCGCTGTTTCCAATCTAAAAAATGAATGCAGATAATACATGCACTGCTGTTATGCCTCGCCGGAAAGGATGGTTATTTCTTTCGGCGAGGTTATTTTTCTTATGATACCGTCCTGCACTTCACATGTGAGAAGCCCGTGAGGAGTGGGAACAGTTACTGTTGAATTACCGGGCATTTTTAACCTCGGAAGAAGACGGATTGTTTTGAATCCTGGTTCCAGAATATCCAGGCCGATCAGCGCTCTTGGCAGCCAGTAGCGGGGACAGCCACCCCATGCATGGCTGTGATCGAAAATATAACCGTCGCAAGGTGCGATCCAACCTTCAGCAAGTCCCTTGCTGCAGTTTTCTACCATGGGAATCCAGCGTCGGAACAGCGGGATAGCATGTTCTTCAAAAAGGTTGGTTTTCCAAAGAGCATGAAAAACAAAATGGGCAAAGTAAGGCTGATAATCCGGGAGGGAAGAATCTGTAAGAATCCTGTTCATCACCTGTACCGCAAAAGGCCCGTCAATGATTCCGCATGCAACTGCCATTGCATTTGCATGCAGGGTAAAGATGGGGGTAGGAGCATTCTGCGGTAACCATTCGTTTACATCTGTCGACCCGGTTTTCCCGGAGAAGAACAGCAAGCGTTTGTCATCCCAGAAAGAACGGGAAAAAGCGGCTTTTACTTTTTCTGCCCTCTGTTCATAGAGCGGTTCCCTCAAGAGACGGGAGCCTGTCCGTAATGCTTTGTAATAAAGTGCATTCAGGATAGCCTGTCCGAGTGCTTTTGGCGGATGGTGCATGGAATACCCACTGATTTCCACCCAGTCAGCGAACATATAATTTGGCGGGTTGTCAAGAAGGCCCTCCGCATCCTCATAGGAATGGAATTTTGCCAGGAGGATACGAATGGCAGGTTCTACCTCTGAAATAACAGAAGAGTCTCCGGTGTAAAGCACATAATCTTTCAGCATGGACACCCACATCAGGCTGTAGCCAGTATGAAACATGATACCTCCGGTTGCCTCCAGCAGGCGACCGGTTCGCACAATATCAAAACGGGTGAGACGATGGTCATCAAAGCAGTAATACTCCATCAGGCTTTCCACGTAATAGTCACCCGTGCAGCCGAGAGGTTCCATGTGGCGGGGAGAGTCGAGATGGATGCTCTGACGGCAAATCTTGAGTGTATGTGCACAAGTAGTCATCACCTGGTTCAGTGCTTTGTCAACGGTTATGCATTCCCCGATGATAGGACCCGGATAGGATACGGCTCGTACGGCGAGATAATGAATGACAGGGTGCCCGGCGGTTATTTCTGCTCGAACGCCTCCGACGCTGCGGATGCGAAATCCTTCATAATGAACGGGAGTATCTGTGCGAATTACTTCTGCCTCATCTTCCAGATCAGGTGTTTCATACGGAATCAGGCGGAGTTCACTGGGTTCCGAAGCTTCAATATCACAGATAAGAGTACCTGTGTAAATCATTTCCGCTTCTCCGGAACCGTCAAGTGGTATGATACGGTGTTCACAGACAGGGATTTCAGAGGGGAGAGGCCTTGGACGGGCGGATGCTTCTGCAAGGTTCCATGCCTCTTCCGCTGCGGAGGCGTCGTAAAACAGATCATTTTTCCACTGAGAGCTGACACGGCAGTACCAACTGCTGTCTGTACCGATAGTATGACAGGTCCCGTCTGTTAAGAGAATATCCCCTTCCAGAAAGAATCCTCCGCTGCCGTTAGAAATGTCGCACAGCATAGTTGGGCAGAGTTGCACCTCTGCAAGGAGCAGAAGCGACTTTCCGATATTATCAAACGAATATGTATCATAATAACGCTGCGGCATTGGTTCAGCACGAGCCCAGTCCCCTCCCGGAAATGGAGGACCCATACCGAGATAGTTGCCATTGACGATCAGCCTGAAGCGGCAATCGCCTGAAACATGCAGCGTTGCTCGGGAAATGGGAGAAGCAAAAGCAAACTTCTTTTTAAACTGAACAACAGCAAAGGGAACTTCCCGGCTGTCAAAAACAGTATGTTTTGTGTGCTGCAATTCCGGGGCACGAACCCCGGGCAGCCAGATCCATTCAGCAGGTTTCATTCTTTTTCCTTTTGTTATTCTGTGTCTGCCTGGGCGGAGTAGACGAGGTAAGTAGGGCCGAGATTCATGACGAGAATATCCTCCGGCATCTGGGCAAAACGCATGCTTGCATATCCGTACCTAACTCCAAAACACAGGTTGACAACAAAAATAATCCAGATCACCCATCTCCAGCTGATGTCTGCTGTCGTAAGGAGCAGAACAAGAAGCAGAAGTGTCAGGAAAAGAACAGGAGCGAGGTTTAGAATCTGTTCTTCTCTTCGTGCAAAATATGATTTGCACCCGGCATGGAGATAAGCTCCGGAGAAGCGAAGATCAGGCCTGACACTGCTGAATAAACGCATCAGAAAACCCCGAACCAGTTCCTGAACAATGGAGACCGAGAGCATTCCAAGCATGAGAATCGTGAGATGTTCAAAAGGCTCACTCATGTTTGTCAGGTATTCCGGCGGAAAGAAAAGGCACCCCGCTGCAAGAAGGATAACCGCAAGTACAGCCTGGATGGTTTTGATGAGTCTGGAAAGCACCCGGCTTTGTTCCAATTCGATTCGAGCAATAAGCCTGCCCTGATGAGATTTCGGGAGGATGGAATAGGCTTTCATAATTATCACCGTTCTTTTTTCTTGCATTTTTATCAATCATCGTTTATTATTATAATTAGTAATATGTCTTTCCGTCAAGCCTGTTTCGAGCTTAAGGAGCGCCTATGAAGAAAGACGGTTTTCTTGCGAGTGTTCTGCGGGAAGTCGTTGAGGAAGAAAAAAAGAAGGTAACTGAAAAAAGACCGGATATTGCTTTCAATCAGAAGAAGCAGCTTTGGTATATGCTGATGAACCAGGTTGACAAAGAAACGGATTGCCCGGAAGATACGAATGACACGCAGTAAAAAATTATTTATATAAAGGAGTCGATATGAAAGAAATTGCCAATGGTGTATGGCCGGTAATGATTACTCCGTTTACGGAGGACAACAAAATTGACTACGCAGCGGTCCAGCGTATTATTGACTGGTATGCTGACCACAAAGTCACCGGTATTTTTGCCGTTTGCCAGTCCAGCGAGATGTTCTTCCTCACGAAAGAAGAGCGTCTGGAACTCGCCAAATATGTGATTGACCACGGCCATGAAAAAGGCATGGGCGTGATCGCTTCCGGCCATGTTGCAGAGTCGGTAGAAGATCAGGTAGTGGAAGCACAGGCAATTGTTGACATGGGAGTGGATTCCTATGTGTTTATCTCCAATCAGTTTGCAGCACCCGAAGAAAGCGAAGATGTTGCAAAAGAGCGGATCCAGTATCTCATCGACCATGTGAAGGCTGACAGCTTCGGTATTTATGAATGCCCATATCCGTATAAGAGAGTTATTTCTCCGGAGCTGCTGAAGTGGATTGCATCTACCGGAAAGTTTGCATTTCTGAAAGATACCTGCTGCGATTTAGACATGCTGAAGGCTAAGTGCGAAGCTGTGAAAGGAACTACACTGAAGATCTTTAATGCAAATGCTGCTACGCTGCTTGAGAGCATGAGAATGGGTGTTGCCGGTTATTCCGGGGTTATGGCGAACTTCCATTCCGATCTTTATGCATGGCTGATCGAGAATTATCAGAATCCTGCCGAAGCAGAGCGGGTTGAGCAGATGATGGCTTTCCTGGGGGCTACCTCTATGGTGGAATGCCAGGTTTATCCGGTCAACTGCAAGTACCATATGAATCTGATGGGAGTCCCGATGAGCCTTGTCACACGTACCCGTAAACCAGATGAGCTCACCTGGAATAAGGTGACAACAGCCACTGCTGATCAGTATCCCAGCAGCAAGATTATTGAAATTGACCAGTTCTATGCCTGTGAGCAGATGTTCCGCAAGGCTTTCTTCGGCTGATCTTTACGCGTCGGCATTCACTCCGCCAGGAGTTAATGACATATTTATCCTTATCCAAATTTTTTACAGGAGGAAAAAATCGATGAAAAAGACCCTCGCACTTCTTCTCGCACTGGTAATGGTTGTCGCGCTCGGCGCATCCGCTTTTGCTGAAGACGCATCCAAAGACCCGAAAGTCAATCTGATTTTCACCGCAAATGCCCTTAGCTCCGACTGGCACGGCAAAGCTATGCAGGTCTTTGCAGACAAAGTTGCAGAGCTCTCCGGCGGTTCCGTCACCTGCGATGTTTATTCCGATTCCACCCTTTTCTCCTCTGAAAACGAGTGGGATGCCATCAACACCGGCGGTATGGCTGGCGGTGCGGACATCGCTTACATCTCTTTCCAGACACTCTCCACCCAGCCCGGCCTCGAGTGGTGCGAGATGATCGGTACCGCTTATTTCTGGAGCTCCTATGAGCACATGACCTCCACCCTCAATGGGCCGGTCGGCCAGCAGATCTTTGATAAGATCGCTGAAGCAACCAACGTTACCCCAATCAACGCTTTCTATCTCGGTTCCCGTGTTGTTAACACCCGCAACAAACCCATCAATGCTTATGAAGACATGAAGGGTGTTCTTCTCCGTATGCCCGGCAGCGAAGCATGGCAGAACCTTGGCCGCGCTCTCGGCGCTGAGCCCACTCCGCTTGCTTACTCCGAACTCTACACCGCTCTCCAGACCGGCGCTGTTGACGGCCAGGACAACCCGCTGCCTTCCGACTGGAATGCAGGCTTCTATGAGGTCGCAAAGTACTTTGCTATCACCAACCACGTTGTCGACTCCATCCTTCCCTGCATCACCACTGAAACCTGGAATTCTATGACTCCTGCACAGCAGGCATGTGTGAAGGAAGCTTTCGAAGCTGCTCGCCAGTACAATGATGAGGAGCGTATCAACCAGGAGAACAGTATCATAGCTGATCTCGAGGCTGCAGGCTGCACTGTCACCTATCCTGACCTTGCAGATTTCAAGGCCAATGCCACTGCATGGTATGATTCCCATCCGGAAGTCACCGGTAACTGGGATATGGACCTCTACGCACTGCTTCAGGGCGAATAATCCTTAGCGATATCTTAACAAAAAGTAACCTTTACCGGGAGCAGATCACCGGATCTGCTCCCGATCCTTCATTCTTTGCTTAAGGGGGTTATAAGCCTTGAATAATTTTAAAAAGGTCATGAAGCGCATTTCCGACGTCTGGGGTGTCTGGTTACCGTGTCTGATCTTCGTTTGCCTGTTTCTGTGCTTTGTGGCGACGATTGTACTTCGTTACTTCTTCCGGAAGTCCCTCTCCTGGGGCAATGAGCTCGCTGTCCTGTGTTACATGTGGATCATGTTCTGGGGCTGCGGCAAGGCAATGGAAAATGACGAGCATGTAGTTTTTTCGCTCGTTTATGATAAATGCTCTCCCAAAGTACAGATGCTCATGAAGATAGCCTATAACCTGATTCTTGCGGTTCTGGTCGCTCTCGCCTTCAAACCGAGCCTGACCCTGATGCTCAAGAGCACCATGAAAACAGGTATTCTGAAGATCCCGTACAAGATTGCTTTCGCACCGTTCTTTTGGATGCTCGGAGAGATTATTGTCCGTTCCCTGATCAATGTAAAAAAAGCTATTGACGAATACAAACATCCGCATCCAGTCTCTGCAGCAGAGGCTGAGATGAAGGAAGCAGAAGAGGAGGTGACAGCATGAACTGGGGTGTATTTGCACTGTTCGCGTCTCTTGCGATCTTCTTTATCATCCGCATGCCGATTTCCTTTTCCATGCTGGCATCCTGTATCGTTTACTTCCTGATTGCCCGCCCGGCAAGCATGGGCATGGTCTATTCCGTCATCACAGGTGATATGATCACCGGTTTTACCATGCTGGCAGCACCCCTCTTCGTCTTTATGGCAAATGTGCTGAACGAGGGCGAAGTCACAGACAAAATGTTCAGCTTCTGCAACGGTCTTTTGGGTCGTCTGAAGGGCGGCACGGCACAGGTCAATGTCTTCATCTCCCTGATCTTCTCCGGTATGAGCGGCTCCGCCATTGCGGACGCTTCCGGTATCGGCCTCATGGAGATCGAGCAGATGAAGAAAGAGGGCTATGATGCCGAATTCAGCTGCGCTATTACGGCTGCTTCCGCAACCGTAGGCCCGATTTTCCCGCCGTCGATCCCTATGGTTATCTACGCGATGCTTTCCGGAGCATCGGTCGGCAAATTGTTTGCCGGCGGTATGGTGCCGGGTGTTCTGCTGGCTGTCGTGCTGATGATCTATTGCTTCTATATTTCTTATAAGCGGAATTATCCGGCCGGTGTTAAAATGACGCTCAAACAGTTCGGCAAGGCGACTCTGGTGGCTTTCCCGGCACTGTTTACGGTTATCCTGCTTCTCGGTGGTATTTATTCCGGCGTCTGCACGCCGACGGAAGCCGGTGCTGTAGCTTCTGCTTATGCACTTCTGATTAGTGCACTGGTTTACAGGACGCTTGGATGGAAACGCCTTGCCACCATCCTGAAGAAGACTGCAGCAAACACTGCAACACTTGCAGCACTCTGCGGCACAGCCTACCTCTTTTCCAAGATCATTGCGCTGGAAAAGGTTCCGAATGCGGTTTCCGGATTTGTTACAGGCATTACGACCAATAAGAATCTGTTCCTTCTGGTCGTCAACATTGTGTTCCTGCTCCTCGGCTGTGTGCTGGATGTCTCTACCATTCAGCTCGTTTTCGTCCCGATGGTGCTGCCGATTGTCAAAGCATTTGGCATTGATCTTGTGCACTTCGGCGTTGTGATCTGCCTGAATATGATGATCGGGCTCTCTACTCCGCCTTTCGGTATGCTGCTTTTCATTGTATCCGGGCTTGGCAAAACGAAAATTGGCGGCGTTATCCGGGAGATTATCCCGATGGTGCTCATTATGATTGCTCTGCTGTTCCTTTGCACCTATGTTCCGGATATCATAATGTTTATCCCCAACCATATGGCAGGCTGAGAGTTTTGCTGCACAGGAAAATCTGTACTAAACAACAATAAAAAAGAACCGCGAAGGGAAAGCCGGGACTTGGCTCTACCTTCGCGATTTATTATTTACAAAAAAACAGAATTACAGTGTTTCCGCAATCCGGCGAGCAACATAAACACCACTGGCTGAAGCATGAGAGAGGGAATGCGTTACACCACTGCCGTCTCCAATCACATAAAGGCCGGGATAGCGTGTTTCAAGATTGTGGTCAAGCTGAACTTCCATGTTGTAGAATTTTACTTCCACTCCGTAAAGCAGGGTATCGTCATTCGCTGTGCCGGGAGCGATTTTATCAAGGGCATAGATCATCTCGATGATTCCGTCAAGGATCCGCTTCGGCATGACAAGGGAGAGATCACCGGGGGTAGCTTTGAGCGTGGGTGTGATAAAGGCACGTTCCAGACGCTTTTCCGTGCTCCTTTGCCCACGAATCAGATCCCCGAAACGTTGTACGATGACCCCGCCTCCCAGCATGTTCGAAAGCCTTGCAATACTCTCGCCATAGCCGTTGGAGTCTTTAAAAGGCTCTGTGAAGTGCTTGGAAACCAGCAGAGCAAAGTTGGTATTCTCTGTTTTGAGTGATTCGTCTTCATAACTGTGGCCGTTGACGGTGACAATACCGTTGGTGTTTTCCATTACTACCGCACCGCGTGGATTCATGCAGAACGTACGGACAAGATCCTGGTACTTTTCCGTTTTGTAGACGATTTTGCTCTCATACACTTCATCTGTTATGTGCTTGAAAATGTCGGCCAGCAACTCCACACGCACCCCAATATCGACTCGGTTGGAGAGGGTGTGAATGTCAAGAGAATGGCAGATTTGCTCCATCCAGCTGCTGCCGCTGCGACCTACAGAGATAATACAGTTGGAGCAGGTATAGCGTGCTTTTTCGGTTTCTACCTGGAAGCCGTCCTCCAGTAGCTTTACATCCGTGACAGGGGTAAGAAAATGAAAATCTATCTTGTCTTTCAGGTCATTGAAGAGATGGGACAGCACCTCGTAGTTGATATCCGTGCCAAGATGGCGGACGGAGGCATCCAGCAGGTGCAGGTTGTTGCGCAGGCACTGGGTTTTCAGTTCCAGGTCAGCATCTGAGTCGGTTGTGGAATAGAGCTTTGTTTTCCCGCCGCCGTATTTCACGTTGATACCGTCAACATACTGCATGAGCTCGAGAGCTTTATTTTTGCCGATAAATTCATGCAGCGTTCCGCCAAACTCATTGGTGATATTGTACTTTCCGTCGGAAAATGCACCTGCGCCACCGAACCCAGTCATAATGGAGCATTGTTTACATCCGATGCACTTGGTGATTTTTTCTCCGTCAATGGGGCAATGCCGCTGCTGCAGGGGCTTTCCGGATTCAAATATACCTATTTTCAGCTCTGGGCGGAGAGAAGAAAGTTCATAAGCAGAATAAATTCCGCCGGGGCCGGCGCCGACAATAATCACATCGTAATCTTTCATTAGGGATTCCCCCTTTTTAAAACTGCCCGCCTATCATAGCAAAAAAGAGAAGAAGATGCAAGTATGGATAAAGAGATGACAGAAAATCACCTGTTTTTGGATAATCTGTAAAGAAAACAGTGCATTAACCGTGCTTTTCTTGCCAGATCAAAGAGAAACTGCTATAATCAGACAACATTCCAACGTTTTATCATCCCTGGGATGCACAAAAATGATTAACCCGGAGGGGGCTTATGGAAATAAATACAGATCGCAACAGCAGCGCAAGAGAGATTATCCGTGAGGTCAGCCGCGTCATCGCAGGAAAAGATGCCGTCATTGTGAAAGTACTTCTTGCAATCCTGGCGGGCGGACATATTCTGATGGAAGATATTCCGGGCGTTGGAAAAACGACGCTCGCAGTCTCTATGTCACGCGCTTTGGGACTGGATTACAATCGGGTCCAGTTTACACCGGATGTGCTGCCGTCCGATATTACAGGGTATTCCCTTTACGATAAAAATACCGGTACCATGCTCTATCAGAAAGGTGCCATCTTGTGCAACCTTTTTCTGGCGGATGAACTGAACCGTGCCACAAGTCGGACGCAGTCTGCACTGCTTCAGGCAATGGAAGAAGGAGAAGTCACGGTGGATAACCAGACTTACCCGGTACCGCAGCCGTTTATCGTTATTGCTACGCAAAATCCTGCAGGTGCCAAAGGCACGCAGCTTCTGCCGGATTCGCAGTTGGACCGGTTTATGCTGCGGTTGACAATGGGATATCCTGCCCATGCTGATGAAATTGAGATGGTACGTCGCCGCCAGGGCGGAATCAGTGCAGAATCGGTGCGGCAAATCGTAACACGGGAGGAACTGCTGAATCTGCGCCGTGAAGTTGACCAGGTCTTTATAAAGGATTCGTTGATTGAATATATCGTTACGCTATGCGAGAAGACGAGGGATAATTCTCATATCCTGCAGGGTGCAAGCCCACGGGCTTCTCTTGCTCTGACTTCACTTGCAAAGGCTGCGGCATGGCTTCAGAAGAGGGATTTTGTTCTTCCGCAGGATGTACGGTTCAGTTTCTATGACTGTGTGGAACACCGCCTGATCTGGCAGCAGGAGGTCAATGATCCGGCTGCGCGCGCATCTGTTCTCGGAGATATTCTGAAAGCTGTCAAAGCACCTGCCATCCAGTAACATGCCGACGTTAACCTGTATTTTTTACCTGATGTGCCTGGGAGTAGTATATCTCTTCCGCACTTTTTACCGGGGATGGGCGATACCGTATCTCCTGCTTGTGATGGCAGCAGCCCCTGTGCTGATTTTGCTGCTCTCACTGCCTGCCATGCTCAGGACAGAACTGCGGATAGAGGGAAAGCCTTATGTGGTGAAGGGAGAGCGGGGAGAGGCGAGATTCGTGTTCCGTTCCAAGCGCCTGCTTCCAGTAGGCAGAATCAGTTTGTCGATTCTTGTTGAAAATCACTATACCGGAGAACACTTTCACACGCAGGAACTGTTTTACAGCGTCTCCGGGGGAGAAGTACGGGTGATCCTTTTCCCGACAGATTCCTGCGGAAAAATCAGTTTTCGGATCACCCGCTGGGAATGCCGGGATTTGCTTGGATTTTTTTCCATCCGTCGCAGATGTCAGGAGATGTTTACGGCCACTGTGCTGCCTGTTTCCACAGGGCCGGAGAAACACCTGGACATTGAGGCAGCGTGTCAGAAAGAAGTCCGGTTGAAGCCGAAATACGGCGGTGGATTTTCGGAGGACTATGATCTGCGGGATTACCGTCCCGGTGATATGGGGAACAGCATTCACTGGAAACTGAGCTCAAAAGCTGACAGACTGATTGTCAAAGAAGCGCTTGTGCCGGAGAACGAACAGATCTTTGTTGTGTTAGGCGACGTTGGAGCAAATCATCGCGGACTTGAAGTGCTTCGGTGGCTGTCGGCTGAGCTGACGAGGCGGGAAATAACACATTACATTGTTTCCGGAGATCTCTACCCGGTCGAAAATGAACAGATGAGCCTGAAAGCAATTTGTGAGATTCTCTCCTCTCCTGCTGTGGCGCCCTGCAGCTTTGATGATTCCAAGGCGCGGTGCGTTTTCCGTATCGAGGCGGGGGAGGTGACGGTTTTATGAAGAGAAAGCTCAACCGTCTGGTAAATCTTGGCCTGCTTGTGCTGGGCATTCTTTCTCAGTTGACGCTTCTTCTTGACACGGTGAGGTGTGAGGTTTCTGAGTGGTTTCCGCTATGGGTCGGTCTGCTGTGCCTGTTCATCTGGTTTGTTGTGCATGCGCGGCACGGATTTTTAATCGGCCTGCCGATATTCGGCATTCTGGCAGCTTGCACTGCACGATATCTGCTGCCGGATCTGAAACTGCAGTTTCAGAATTTCTGTGACCGTGTGACCGGTGTCTTTTATGAAACAGTTCTTTACCGAGGTCGGACCTATCCCTTCCTGAATGCGGTGCAGGACCATACGATCCTTTTCCTGATCGTTGCTTTTTTGCTGGCGTGCTATGTTGCAATGGCACTGTCCTCTCAGGGGGCACGAACAAGCCTTGTGCTGATTGAGACGCTTCCTCTTTTTGCAATCTGTATCATGGTGAATGAAACGCCGCCGGCTCCAGCAGTTGCCGGGGTGGTGCTTTTCCTGTTTCTGACAGCAGTCGGTGGCAGTTTTTACTGGGAAGGATCCGGGAGCTTTTCGGCTGTTCTGGGGACTGCGATTCCTCTTGCGGGGCTGATTTGTCTTTTGCTTCTCTATATTAACCCGGAGAGTTACGTTTATGAACCACCGAAAGTGGATTTTCGGGAAGAAATCAGGCAGGCCCTGGAAACAGCAGACCAATGGGCGGAGAATCTGATGAAAGATCAGGATTATTCGATACCGGAGTTTCTTACTGCGCCCCGTCCGGAAAGCGGAGAGGAGAGAAACAGGGAACAGGAGCCGTCCACAGTCAGTGAATTGCCCGATTCCGGAACAATCCCGGTAGAAAATACAGCAGCGTCCCTGATCTGGCAGGGTACGGCAGGGACGCTGGATCTCACACAAAAAGCAGATTCCAAAGAACTGGATAAAGTATTTCTCAGGGTGAAAGCGGACGGCAGTGGGCGGCTTTATCTCCGGGGCTCTTCTTTCGGTGATTATACCGGAACAGGCTGGAAAGCGGCAGAAGACTATGCAGGGGGTTCCTCTCTGGCTTTTACGGCAAACGCAATCTCTGCTGTTGGAGGCGAGGAAAAGTTGCTTGCGGTACGCGATCTTTCCTCTTCGGCTTACCGGTTCCTGCCATATTTCAGCCGGGAAGGGAGTGGAACAGACAGCTATGTCCCGTCTGACGGTTCAGCCCGTTATGATGCAGCGTATATCAGCATTCCTTCCTTGTCGAACGTCTCCGATCTTCCGGATCCGGATGAGAATGAGTTGAACTATCGAAGTTATGCGCAGTCCGTTTATACTCGCCTGCCTGATGGAACCAGGGGTACTTTGCTGGCGCTTCTGGCTCAGCAGGGGCTTTATCCAGGTGGGGAAAACCTGGTTGCCAGGGTTGCTGCGTATGTTCAGAATGCCGGGGTTTACGACCTGAATACCTTTGCTTATCCCAGCGACGATTATGCCGTTTACTTTCTCACAACGGCGCATCAGGGCTATTGCATTCATTTTGCAACCGCTGCTGCCGCCGCTTACCGCAGCCTGGGCATTCCTGCCCGTGTGACAGCCGGCTTCGTAACGGAGACAGTTGCCGGGCATTATACCGATGTGAAAGGGTCAGATGCCCATGCCTGGGTTGAGATTTATCAGAACGGGATCGGGTGGATCCCCGTAGAGGTTACCGGGCAAAGCGGTATCGACGATGGAATCCTCAGTGCAGAAGAATCTGGAACAGGAGAAGCAGACGGGGGGAAACCTGAAACAGAAGAATCTGCAGCAGGAATGGATAATTCCGGGGATGGAGTGGAAAATCCCGAAACCGGAGCGGAAGGAACCGTAATGAATGAGACGTCTTCTCTGCAAAATGCAGCGGGAGAAGAAGACTCCTCCGGAGCGGAAGGAACATCTACCTTAGAATCAACACCGGTGCCGGAGACGGAACCCACACCCCAACTGCCAATCGGGATGATTACCCAACCAGTTCCGCCGCAAGACTCTGCCGCGCTGCAGCGCCAGACAACAGAACGAAGACTGATGCTTTTATTTGCTGTTTTTGTGCTGCCTGTAGCGTTTGTGCTGCTTCGGCGTGCAGCGATTCTTGCCCTGCACCGCCATAGTGTAGAGCAGCAGGATACACACAAAGCTGTTGTGGCGGTTTACCGTATGGCAGAAAAAATATCCCGTTTCGGTGCGGAGATTCCCCAGGATATTATCAGATGCGCTGAAAAGGCTGCTTTTAGTGCCCATGAAATAACACAGGATGAAGCAGTTTCCTGCCGGGCTCATCTGCATCTGATGCAGCATCGGGTATACAGCAGCCAGACTCACTGGAATCGGTTCCGCTTCAAGTATCTCAAAGCACTGATCTAATACAAAAAGACCGCCTTACGGCGGCCTTTTCTTTTATAAATGTTCCGGTTCGTTTGCACGGTGATCCAGCCACATGCGCAGCCTCCGCAGGGGGGTAAGCCGCCGGATAAACTTTTTGCCGGTCTTTCCCTGTACGAATTTTCGGAATTCCTCTTCTCGTTCTCCGAGCTCCTCCTTCGGAATCCTGTATCCTCCGTACTGATCACGGAACAAATAATATGCTTTAAAATCTTCTCCAAGCTGAAGTACCTGGCTGTAAGGCAGGGGGTCAAGTTGTTCACCGTCCGGTAACGTAATGATTTGCATGGCATCCTTTCCAAACAGATAACGAGAGGAAGGAAATGGCATTTTGGCCGCTTTCAGATGTTCGGCAAGCTTATGGGCTGTGTGGTTGGAAGAAGCATACGTGGTCGTAGTAAGATAACAGGCATAAGCAATAATCAGCAGGCTCCACCAGTTTCCCCCGCCGTAAAGCAATGCAATCAGAATCAGTATAACACTCAGGAAACTGCGTGCTACACGATTACGTGTACAGAACAGGTCATACTGCATATGGGCAAGTGCTACAAGCGTGTCCTCGTTATGCTGCATTTTGACCTCAAAAAACGGTTTTTCTTCCATTCTTCTTCCTCTTCAACTCTATGAAGTAATTCATCCTATCATATCTGCAGGAAAAACACAAGCATAACAGAATTGACAAAGACAAGGATCTGTTCGCAAGAAAAACAACGTTTGTTTATGCAAAACTTCCAAAAAAAACTTATTGAAATGAGGGCATTTCATTGACAATTAGAGACCAAAATGGTATGATAATTATAACAATTGGCATGCTGAAATGCCAATAAAAACTATATCAAAAAAAGAGGAGAAAACACAAAAATGAAGAAACTCATTGCAGTAATCCTGGCGCTGACGATGGTGTTTGCCATGGCAGCAATTGCTCATGCGGATGGCTACACAGCAGAAGAAGAAGCTGAAGCCGAAGCGTATCACATCGATTTGATCTATTCCAACGTCTTCAATCCGAAAGAGTGGAACTACAAGGCAGCTGAAAAGTTTGCTGAAATGGTTACCGAGAGGACCGAGGGCCACGTAAAAGTTGAATTCCACGGCCTGAATGAGCTGGACTGCTATCGCGACTCTGTTGTCCATGCTGTCAACGGCGACAAGTGGATCGGCCTGGAAGAGCCTTCCCTGTTTGCTGACTGGGTTGGAGACTGTGCTGTTCTCGTCGGTCCGATGCTCTACAACAATGACGAGGAATACAACTATGTCATGGCATCAGACATCGTGAAAGACGTTCTGGATCGTCTCGCAGAGGAGAATATCCATATCCTTGATACCCACTATTCTTTCGGCTATCGCTCTGTTGTTACTAATGCAGACATCTATAAGCCGGAAGATCTTAAGGGCATGAAGCTCCGTTCCACCACCGCAGCCCTCTTCATCAAGACGATTGAGTGCCTTGGTGCAACACCTGTCCCGATGTCCTTTACCGAATGCCTTTCTTCCATCTCCTCCGGCGTTGTTGACGGCTTTGAAGGCTCCACCTCCACTCTTGCAGGTGCAGGTGCTCCGTACGAACTCGTAAAGAAGGTCGCCCTTACCAACCACTTCATTGCAACCCGCTGGCTGTTTATGGCACAGGATGTTTATGAAGAGATGCCTGTGAAGTGGAGAGATATCCTGGATGCTTGCGCTGCCGAGTGCGGTGAATGGGAGCAGACTATGTGTGCTGACGACGAAGCTGTTCAGATCGAGAAGATGAAGACAGAAGCCGGTGTTACCTGGAATGAAGTTGACATCGATGCCTTCACCGAAGCCTGCGCACCGGTTTATGACTGGATTGTTGAAGAGTACGGTGCAACACCTGAGCTCCATCAGCAGCTGGTTGATCTGATCAACGGCTTCCGTGCTGAAAAGGCAGCTGCCTGAGCTGGAGAGACTTAGTCAGTCATTTCTGTTTATATTAAGATGGACTGCCCGTTTTTCGGGCAGTCCATGTCAGATAAATGGCTGAGAAGCCATTTCCGTTGATTTTGTTAAGGATTGCCTATGAAAAAGAAAATTACACCAAAACTCATATTTACAAACCTTGACGCAATCATCTGCGGTACGACGTTGACCCTCTGTGTCATTCTGGTCAACGTGAATGTTATTTTTCGCTACTTCCTGAATAACCCCATCAAGTGGACGGATGAGATCGTGACATCTCTCTTTGTCTGGACGGTTTTTATGGGAAGTGCCTATGCGCACCGCAGGCACGCCCATCTCGGGGTCGATATTGTTGTCAACCTGATTCACGGCAAATCAAAGGATGTTATTGCGTTTGTTGTTAGTATTCTGGAAATGGCAATTCTGCTGCTGCTGACCTATATCAGCGCGCAGTATGTTGCCAATCTGATCTGGAAACGAGGAATCATCTTCAAAACTGTAGACGGGGTATTCAAGTATGCAGGGCAGATTAAGCTTACCTATACGGATACCCTGCGGCTTCCCAAATGGTGGACCGGTATTGCGGTTCCTCTTGGCTTTGGCCTTTCTTTCTGCTATTCCGTGTTCTTTTTCCTGAGGGATCAGCTGCATCTGATTAAATCGAAAACTCCGGAGATAGAGGAAATTCAGGAAGGGGGAGCATTCTGATGGGTACGTTAAGTTTTGTGAATCTGATCCCCATTTTCCTCGTATTCATTCTCTACTTTATGGGAATGCCGATTGTCTATGCACTTTTCGGCTCTACTTTCTTTTATTTCTACTTCATCAATACCGGGGTTCAGCCGTGGACGATTCTGCAGAAGGTTATGAACTCCACGCAGTCCTTCTCCATGCTGGCCATTCCGTTCTTCGTTATGTCGGGTTCTGTCATGAACTATGGCGGCATCAGCGATAAAATGATGGACTTCTGTGAATGTGTCACCGGACATATGAAGGGTGGTCTTGCGCAGGTCAATGTTCTTCTCAGTATGCTGATGGGTGGTTGCTCAGGCTCTGCGAATGCTGACTGCGCTATGCAGTCCAAAATGCTGGTACCTGAAATGGAGAAGCGCGGTTACTCCAAGGCGTTTTCGGCGGCTATTACGGCGGCATCTTCGGCAGCTACTCCGGTTATCCCTCCCGGTGTCAATTTGATTGTATACTCTCTGATTGCGCAGGCGTCACTGGGGCGTATCTTTGCAGCAGGTTATGTGCCTGGTATTCTGATGTCAATCAGTATGATGATTGTGGTTACAATCATAGCTCACAGGCGTAAATATCCGACGACACGCGAGAAGTTCCCGCCGATGAAGGTTGTGCTGAAGCAGGCGTTTATCTCTTTCTGGGGGTTGTTCTTCCCGTTCGGAATCATCCTTGGAATGCGTTTTGGCTTGTTCACACCGGCAGAAGGCGGCGCAGTTGCCGTGCTGTACTGCTTTGTGATCGGAAAATTTGTGTATAAAAAGCTGAGCTTTAAGAAGCATTTTATCCCCATCCTGCTGGATACGATTGCAGGTACCTCCAGCGTTGTTCTGATTATGGTATCTGCCAGTACATTCGGCAACTATATGAGCTACATCAATCTCCCGAAAATTGTTGCTGCTTCCATTACAAACCTGACCAGCAATAAATATGTCTTCCTGATGCTTGTCAATGTTGTACTTCTGGTAATGGGTATGTTTTTGGAAGGCGGCGCTGCTCTAATGATAGCAACTCCGCTTCTGCTACCGGTTGCTCAGAGCCTCGGCGTTGATACCATACATTTCGGTCTCGTGTGCATCGTTAACATCATGATCGGCGGCATTACTCCTCCGTTTGGCTCCATGATGTTTACCACTTGCGGTATCACAGTCTGTCGTGTAGGAGACTTTATTAAAGAAGTCTGGCCATTTATCCTGTGTCTGTTTATCGTGCTTCTGTTGATCACATTTATTCCGGTGCTTGTCACGGTTGTCCCGAATCTGATCTACGGCCCGATCAACGGATCCATATCAATGTAACAACCTGTTTTGATTCTAAAAACACCTCCATGCCTTAGAAAACAGGTATGGAGGTGTTTCAGGATCAGCTCCAGCAATTGGGTTATGGTTGGTCTAGTGAAAATTATTCTCCTGGATATGGGTGGTGATAGCATGATGAGAGTATTTGCACATAGAGGGTATAGTGGAAAGTATCCCGAGAACACGATGCTTGCATTTCGGGAAGCAGAAAAAACAGGTGTTGACGGAATAGAGCTGGATGTCCAGTTGTCCAAAGACGGCGAACTAGTTATCATTCATGATGAAACACTGGACCGTACGACAACGGGAAAGGGATATGTAAAAGATTATACCCTGTCTGAGCTGAAGTCATTCAACGCTTCTGTTATCAAAGGGGATACATTTGCTCCTGAAGTCATCCCTAGTTTTGAGGAATACTGTAAATGGGTAAAGGATACACATCTGATAACCAACGTTGAACTCAAAACGAGCATCGTGTATTACCCTGAAATTGAAGAGAAACTGACAGAAATGATTAAGGTTTTTAAGCTGGAAGACAGAGTTATCTTTTCCTCATTCAATCATCTTTCTATTGTCAGAATGAAGCAACTTCTTCCGGATTGCCCGGTCGGGGCACTGGTTGAACATGATGATCTTCAATTTGCCGGATATTACTGCAGAAAATATGGTTTTGAATACTACCATCCGGACAGCAGCCTCTTTACAAAGGAAAACGCAGATAACTGCCATCATTTTGGCATCGGTATAAATTCATGGACAGTAAATGATCTGGGTACATTTGAAAGACTGTATGAATGGGGTGTGGAAGGAATTTTCACCAATTACCCGAAAATCTTAGCCGATTGGGCACACAGACAATAAAAGAATGCGAAAATAACGAAACACCTCCATGTCAGAGAAACCAAACATGGAGGTGTTCATATATTGTGATTCATTTAAAAATAATAAGTTTTGATAAACTGTTGGATATCGGCACCTTCGTCCATCATCGTCAAGAGAAGTTCACCGCAGGCATGGCTGTCACTGCCTGCGTTGTGATGATCCAGATCAATATGGTAAAAATCACACATCACGTTCAGATTATGGCGGATCTCAGGATGTACCTTTCTCCCCATTTGTACGGTACAGGCATAAGGGGCTCTTTTCTGCCAGGAGATGCCATAGCCTTTCAGGCAGTTTTTCAGCACAGAAAGATCAAATATTGCGTTGTGCGCCACCAGTGTGCCGCTGCTCATAATCGGCTCTATGGTTTCCCAAAGCTGAGCAAAGTTGGGCTTGTCGGCGACCAGTTCTTCTGAGATTCCTGTGAGCTGGATATTAAATGGGTCAAAGGAGGTTTCCGGATTGACGAGGGAATAGAATTCCTCTATGATTTTGCCGTTTTCAATCACACAAATGCCGAGGGCACTCATCCTGTTATTAAGGTGGTTCGGTGTTTCCACATCAAAGGCAATATAGCGGCTTTTCTGCTCCACTTTTCTGAAACGGGGTCCGGAATAACCATCCCGCTCTATTGTTTCTGCCCACATGTCGGCAGGTCTTACCCAGAGCTGTTTTTTTCCGTATTGCGGGCGGTAGATGACCATTGCTTCGTCTGTTTCGGAATGCCGCGCAATATCAATCACTTCGTAATACCTGCCTTTGAAGTGCTGGTAGAGACCGAAGGGTATTTCTTTCAGTGCCTGTTCGTAAGTCATTTTACACCCTTTCCGAGTTACTATAATTCAGTGACAGCTATTATAGCAGAGAAAACAGAAGAAGTATAGGAAAAAGTCAGAGAAACCTCAGGTAGAAAAAATAATTGTAAGAGAATTGAGAATATGATATTATTACTACATCTGAGTCGAAAAGATATTACACTGCAGGTAGCGGTGAAGAAATATCAAAATAATTTTTAGGAGGTCTTCAAAAAATGAAGAAAATACTCGCACTTATTCTTACAGTGGTAATGCTGACAAGTGTGTTGGCAGTCAGTGCATCCGCTGTCAATGAAGATGTGGAAGGAACCATCGGCATTTATTCTTCCATGTATCAGTTTGTTATTGATATGATGGATGATGCACTCAAAGCTGAATTTCCGAATCTGACCCCTGCTTTTGACGGCAGCTTTTTCTTCTATGGCGGTACATCTTCTCTGATTACCAAAGTCTATGGAGAAATGGAAACCGGAACGCTGGGTTGCGACATGATGCTTGTTGCTGAGCCGGCTTTCTCGCTGGAATTGAAAGAAGCCGGATATCTTGAGCCGATCGAGATTGAAGATGCAGAAAATCTTCTCCGTTTCCCGTATGATGAAGAAGGTTACTGGTACCCTGTCCGTGTATGCAACATGGTGCTTGCCTATAACCCGGAGATGGTGGATGCATGGGCAGCAAAGGGTGTAACTATCCCGCAGACATTTGAAGCATTTGCAAATGATCCGGCGCTGAAAGGCTATATCTCCATGGGCAACCCGATGACCTCGGGCACAACATTTGCTGCAGTTGCATCTCTCACACAGGACAACCATTACGGTGAAGCCTTCCTGGATGGCCTGGCTGCAAACGAAGTAATGATTGAATCCGGCTCTACTGCAATTACCAAGCTGCAGACGGGTGAGTGCGCTGCCATTATGATCCTTGAGGAGTCCATACTGAAGGTGCTGAAAGAAGCGGAAGATGCCGGCACGCCGATTACAAATCTTGCGTGCATCTATCCGGAGGACGGCGTTGTGCTGATTCCTTCCACGGTTATGACAGTTGCGGAAGATCATTCTGCCAATGTAAATGTAGAAGCCTGTGAAGCAGTTGAACAGTGGCTCCTTAGTGAAGAAGCCCAGAAGCTTATACTCCAGGGCTATATGCATTCTGTTTTCGCCGGAATGGAAGAGATCCCGTTTGACTCTGTTGATACGAACTGGCTCATTGAAAAAGACCTGGGTGTTGATTGGGAGAATGCTTACCGTAACCGTGAAGCCATCAACACCGCCTGGACAGAAAAGGTTACCACCAAGTAAGATCATTCAAAAAAGCTTCCGAGAGGGGGAAGCCGGCATACGGCTTTCCCCTTTGAACATTAAGACCATCGGAGAAGGTGAATTCATATGGACAGCAAACTGATGGATCGCCGGGATCACAGCTCTGCCATAGCAAAAGTTGCCCTGTTTCTTGTCTTTGCCATCGGAATCGGCATTATTTTTGCAGGGGCTTCCGGGCTGAGAACCTATGAAGGGTCCGGTTTCAGTTCGGAATCGGCTTTCCAGGCTATTTATGCTCTGTCAACGGCGGTGGAATCGGACTGGAATCAGGAAATCAGCCCGCACCTTGAATCCTTCACGGCTGAACAAAGGGCTGCTCTGGAAGAACAGGTTTATAACCTTCTGCGGGATGCATGGGAAGGGCAAAAAAAGAATTCCGGAGAGGAACTGGATACCATTCTGGAGCAGCAGGGAGAGAAGCGAAGGGAAGAACTGATTTATAAGCTTCTTTATATAACTTATCAGACCGGTGGGCCGAAAGTGTCAAGCGCAACAAAAAAGGCGTTGGCAGCAGTCCCGGTGGGGGAGAAGAAGGATGTGCAGAAATCTCTTCTTGATGCCCTTCTGGATGGAACAGCCCCGATTCCTGCAGTAGCCGAATCGGCAGTTGAGAAACTGGAAGGGGCAGAGCGCTATGCTACGCTGATGCAGCTCTTCTTTACGGGGATTGGTGAAAACGGCAGGCTGAAGACTGAGGATATCAACACACTGAAGAAAGGTGTCAGAGACAAGGGAATGCAGCTTTCTGCGTTCAGGATGATTGCATTGGAAGAAGTCTCCGGGGTGCGCCAGTTCGTCATCAGCCACAGCAGAACGGTTATCCTTGCCGGCATTCTAATTGCACTGGATGCTTTGCTGCTTGCCTTCCTCATGGCTGCAGGAAGAAGCTGGCACTTTGATATGAAGTGGATCATCATTCTTGTAATTGTAGACTTCCTGCTTCTGTTTCAGCTGATGCCGTTGGTCTATATGGTAATCAAGGCATTTTTCCCAGACAGCACATTTTCCTATGAAACGTTCAAACGGCTTTATACCTATTCCCTGAATCTGGATGCGCTGCGGAACACCTCAATAGCGGCACTTTCAACGATGGTTGTCGGCACACTTCTGGCCTTTCCGCTTGCATGGCTTATCGGCAGGACAAATCTCTATGGAAAGAAATTCTTCCGCTCTCTCTTTGTGCTGACCTATATGGTGCCGCCTTACGTGGGAGCCATGGCATGGCTCCGCCTGCTCAATCCAAATGTCGGCACCATCAACCAGTGGATACGGGCGCTCCTGCACCTAAGCGATGCACCCGGGCCTATGAATGTTTATTCCCTGCCGGGGCTGATCTGGGTTTTGAGTACCTTTTATTATCCCTATGCGTTTATCACGATCAGCCGCGCTATGGAAAAAATGGATCCGTCTTTGGAGGAGGCGAGCCGTGTTTCAGGGGCCTCCCCATTGAAGACTGTGTTTACCGTCACCCTTCCGCTGATGATGCCATCCCTGATCTCCGGTGCGCTCCTCGTTTTCGTCAGTGCAGCAAGCTGCTACGGGATTCCGTCTATTATCGGAAGTCCGGGCCGTGTTCATACGGTGACGACAAGAATCGTCGAGTATGTTTCCCTGGGCCAGCAGGGGCTGAATGATGCGACCGGTATGGCAGTTTTCCTGATGGTAGTGGCGATTTTGATCCTCTTCCTGTCCGACGTTGTACTGGCGAAGAAGCAGTATATCACGGTGTCGGGTAAATCAGTCAGCCCGGCAATCGTGGATCTTCGCAGATGGCGTATCCCGCTGACAATTCTGGTATCCCTGTTCGCTGTCATTGTTATTCTGATTCCGTTTGCTACCATTTTTTCCACATCCTTTAAAATCGACGTCGGTAAAAGCATGCTTTTTTCCGGAAACTTTACCCTTACAAACTGGAAGACTGTTTTCGGCAGAATTGAAACCATGAACTGCCTGAAGAATTCTTTGATTTACGGAGCGGTTGCGGCAACGGTTGGCATCGTAATCGCCTGCACGATGAGCTATCTCCTGCAGCGAACGAAAATTCGGGGGCGGAAAATCCCTGATTTCCTCATCACACTCGGAAGCGGCACTCCCTCTGTTGTCATTGCGCTTGGCCTGATCATGACCATGAAAGGCAATTTCGGCATCAATATATACAATACCGCTTATATCATGATTATCGCGTATCTGATCAAGTACCTGATGATGGGCATGCGCACGGTTGTTTCAGCGATGTCACAGATTCATGTCTCCCTGGAGGAGTGTTCCCAGATTGCGGGTGCTTCCTGGCTAAGGACAATGTTTCGGATCACCGGCAGGCTTATCTTTCCGTCTATTGCAGCAGGATGGTTTCTGATTTTTATCCCCAGCTTCTATGAACTATCCATGACCACCTTGCTGTACTCCAGCACAACAAAAACAATCGGCTTCCAGCTTTATGAGTACTGGACCTTTACCAGCCAACCGATGGCGTGTGCAATGGCATTCGGAATTCTGGTGATTGTGGTCATCCTGAACTTTGTGCTTAACAGGCTGACCAAAGGCGAATTCTCCATTTGACGGGATGAAGTGAAAGGGAGGAAAAGAAAAATGTCTACTGTCACAATAAAGAATCTGACGAAAAGCTTTGGCAGTTCTCAGGTACTGAAAGAATTTAACGAAGTGTTTCGTGATGGGGAATTTGTTACACTTCTCGGGCCGTCGGGATGCGGAAAAACGACAATGCTGCGGATGATCGCCGGATTTGAGATTCCAACGACCGGTGAAATCTGGATTGATGATAAACTGGTTTCGGGCGGAAAAACATTTCTTCCTCCGGAAAAGCGCGATATCGGAATGGTTTTTCAGTCGTACGCTGTCTGGCCTCATATGAATGTATTTGACAACGTCGCCTATCCGCTGCAGATTAAACATGTGAAGAAAGAAGAGATCCGGACAAGGGTTGACAAGATTCTTGAAACCGTTCACCTCACCCGATATGCCGACCGCTTGCCCAACCAGCTTTCCGGTGGGCAGCAGCAGCGTATCGCTCTGGCACGTGCGCTGGTGGCCGAACCGAATCTCCTTCTTCTGGATGAGCCACTTTCCAATCTCGATGCCAAACTGCGGGAATCCATGCGATTTGAAATCAAGGAGATTACCAAATCGCTTGGCATCTCAGTCGTCTATGTGACGCATGACCAGACGGAAGCCATGGCCATGAGCGACAGAATCTTTCTCATTAACAACGGCATTGTGCAGCAATCCGGTACGCCGGACGAAATCTACAACCATCCGGCGAACCAGTTTGTGGCGGACTTCCTGGGAAAAGTGGATTTTTTCAAGGGAGTTGCGGAAAACGGAACCATTCACCTGAGTGACTGGGAGATGGATCTGCAGTACCCGGAGATGGAAAAAAGAGGGAATATTGAGGTAGCCATTCGCCCTGAAAACATCCGGATATCTAAAGAATCGGACGGAATCAGGGGCAAATTGGAGAAATTGTATTATCTCGGTGATGAAACAGATTGTCGTGTCCGTGTGGGAAAAGCCTTAGTACGGGTGATAACGGACGGATTCAGCCACCGGGAATTCCGGGAAGGAGATACCGTAACTCTGGATGTCAGAGAGTTCATCGTTTTTCCGGATGACGGTTCCACACAGGACCAGCTCCGCATCAGGACATAACAGATCTCTCTGCGCTTAGCTCGCGGCAGAGAATTGAAATCAAAGGTTTTTCACTTTTGAGGGCAGCCCGCTGTGCACATATCGCGAGGTGACAGATATCAGGAAACAAAAATCCCGCCGGTTAGAGAAATGACTCTGATCCGGCGGGATTTTTGCGTTTTACCGCTTACTGCATTCTTTCAATGTAATCTACAATTTTACGAACGGTGACAAGCTCAGCGGCATCTTCATCGGAAATGGTGATGCCGTAGTTGTCTTCCAGGGACATAATGAGTTCAACAACATCGAGAGAATCTGCACCAATGTCGTCGATGAGATTGGTATCCATCGTAATTTCTGATGGATCAATTTCAAACTGTTCTGCAAGAGTGTCTCTGACGGTTTCGAAAGTCATAATAATCTCCTTTTATAAATTTATATATAATGATAATATGATAAATTTATGCCCATTCGCGGATTTTGGGCTTGCCGGCAGAGGCATCTTCTCCACCTTCAGGCTTTACATAGCTGACGACAACACGGCGGTTCGGCTCTTCACCGGTTGAGGCGGTGGTAACGCCTTTGTAATCCTGCAGTGCGGTGTGGATGACATGACGCTCATAGGAGTTCATAGGCTCCAGAGCCATGCTGCGTTTATATTTGATCGCTTTTTCAGCCATCTTCTCAGCAAGATGCGTTAGCGAATCTTCCCGTTTGCTGCGATAGGATTCCGCATCGATGTTGATGTGCGAGCGTTTTTCTCCGCCATGATTGCAGACGTAATTCGTCAGGTGCTGGATCGCATCAAGCGTCTCACCGCGCCGTCCGATGATAGCGCCCATTCCGTTTCCGGAGAGCTCAACATCAATGCTGCCATTTTCTCGTGTGCTGATGTCAATCTGCGCATCAATGCCCATCTTGTCAAAGAGGCCGGTCAGGAATGCCCGGATTTCAGCATATCTGGCATTTTCGGCTTCCTGTACAGATGCAACAACCGGTTGAGGTTCAGCGGCTTTCTTTTCTTCGGGTTCTTTTACTGCAGCAGCCTTCTTTTCCGGGGCAGGAGCCTTGACGGATTCCGGCTCTTTCTCTGCGGCAGGAGCTTTTGCAGGAGCGGGAGAAGCTTCTTTTACCGGCTCGGGAATGTCTTCACATTCATAAGTAATGCGGACGACAGCCTGTGTTGCGCCGATTCCGAAAAATCCGGATTTTGCACGTTCCACAATTTCTACGGATACGTCGTCACGATCCAAACCTAACTCTTTGAGAGCGGCATTGATGGCATCATCTTCCGTACGGCCGGCTTTTTCAAGAGTTTTTATCATGTTTCTTCCTTTACTTCTTCAATTTCGTTGTATTCGGCAGGTTCAGCAACGGCTTCAGCTGCAGCGTCCTCGACCGTTGTTTCCTCAGCGGAAGAGGACTCCCCGGGAAGTTTAAAGCGGTCCGGATCATAGGCGCGGCCACGGGCATAACGCCGGTTTCCAACCTGCGAAGCAGGAACTTCGGCATCTTCTATGCCAAGCATTTCTCTGCGTGCTGCGCGATCTTCACGCTCAAGAGCAGCTTTGCGCTCGTTGCTTTTCTGCTTTTCGTTTGCCTGGATTTTCTTTTTGCTGGTGTTGGTGTTTTTCTCGTTGGTACCTTCTGCGTGTTTGCGTTCTGTCTCAAGACGTTTCAGCTCCAGATCGCGGTCGCGCTCTTTCCTGGCAGCAATTCGCTCGGCCTCTTCTTCATCCAGCTGCTTCTTGAATATTTTGGTCATAAAATAATCACGGATCATACCGAACACACTGTTGGACGTCCAGTAGATACCCATAGCAGCGGGCATGATAAAGCAGAACCAGAGAGACATAAGAGGCATCGTCATGGTCATGGTCTTCATAGAGGCAGCAGCCTGATTATCCTGCTGCGGTGTGCCCAGGTTTCCGACTTTCATTTGTGCCCAGGAGAGCACAGTGGCAATTACCGGGATCAGGAATAAACCGACTGCCGGGAGCCATTTTTCTTTGGAACTCCAATCGAAGTTCCAAAACCGAAAATCAGGTACGCTTCCGAGATCCATACCGAGAAAATGGAAATCAACATCATGCAGCCTTGTGAGATCAACTTTTGCAAGTGTTTCTTCTCCGGCGGCGATTGCATTTTGAAGCTCTGTCCAGTGTTCATGGAGAACACCTGCAAGCTTGATTTCAAAATAAGCATCTGCCTTTTCCGGAATCGTATACCAGCCGCTCTTGACAAAGAATTCCTGCAAAGCGGTAACCGCTTCGCTGGTAATGAACATCATTCTGGTAAGAGGCTGGCGGATTACGCTGTACAGCGCAATCAGAATGGGGAATGGAATCAAAGACCAGAGGCAACCGGACATAGGGTTAATTCCCTCTTCCCGGTAAAGCTTCTGCATCTCTTCGTTGAGCTTCTGCTGGTTCCCTGCGTGGCGGGTTTGCAGTTCCTGGATTCTGGGCTGGAGGCGGGTCGACTGCATGGTGCTCTTCTTGCTTTTTGCCATAAACGGAGTAAGAATCAGGTTAACCGTAAGGCCGAAGAGGATCAGTGCGACGCCGTAGTTTCCGGTCCAGTCATAGAGCTTTAACATCAACCACGCAAAGGGTCTGGTAATTGTGGCCCACATAGGAAACTCCTCAATGATTGATAATGATTTTCCCGCTTACGGTACGGGATCATAAATGTCGCAGTCAGGCCCGTGGAAAGGGTGACAGCGGCAGATGCGTTTCAGGGCAAGCCATCCGCCCTTCAGAGCACCGTATTTTTCGATGGCTTCCAACGCATATTGTGAGCAGGTGGGAATAAAACGACAGCATGCCGGTCGGGTAGGGGAGATGTATTTCCGATAGAACCGGATGAAGGCAATCAAAATTTTCTTCATTCGCATTTCTCCGTAGGAGTAAGACCAAGTTTGCCGCACGCAGTGACAAACGCACTTTCCATTTTTTCGTAATCTCCGTTTACGCAGCGGGAACGTGCAACGATAATCATATCGATCCCGTTTTTCAGGTATGCTGAATTCAGCCGATATATTTCACGAAGCTGCCGCCGCACTCTGTTGCGTGTAACAGCATTGCCGAGTTTTGCCGATACGGTAAAGCCCACTCGGTTAACAGCCTGCCCGTTTCTGCGGCAATAGACTACAAGGTAGGGTGTTACAGCACTTTTCCCTTTGGAATAGAGACGCCGGAAATCGCTGTTCTTTTTTAAAGTGTAGCGTGAATCCAAGCGCATCCTCCTCCGGAAAACTCCTGTGAAATACCACAGGGTGGATTACTCCACCCTAATAACTGTGTTATATATTCCCGGTAGTGAAAGCAAACACTCAGGCGCTGAGAGTTGCTCTGCCCTTTGCCCTGCGTGCAGACAGGACTTTGCGGCCGTTCGCAGTCTTCATTCTGGCACGGAAACCGTGAACCTTGCTGCGCTGACGCTTTTTCGGGTGATAAGTACGAACTGTTGCCATAAGAGAACTCCTTTCTTTCTCGCCGGGAATCTCCCGATCCATAATACTCAACATCGGGATATCTCCCGAAGTAGTTGACTGCTTTATCGGCACTGCCCTAAGACACCGCCGAGTGTTGATTATACAGTATATTAAGGAAGCTTGTCAACAGAAATTATCTGCGAAAACTCGGAAAAATTGCAGTTGTTTCTTCTCTGAAACCGATAAAAGTAAGAATTTCTGAAAAAAACTGTTGCATTTCTCTTCAAGCTGTGCTAATATACTCGGGCAGTAAAAAAGTATGCGTTGTTAGCTCAGCTGGATAGAGCGTCTGGCTACGGACCAGAAGGTCGGGGGTTCGAATCCCTCACAGCGTGCTCAAAGATCCCCGAAACGTTGTTGTTTCGGGGATCTTTGTTAAAAGGGTATAGGAGGAGAACCATGAAAAGAATCCTGACGATAATGCTTTGCCTGGCAATTCTTTTATTGAGTGTTCCTGCAGCTTATGCGGCTGATGATGGAGCTGAGACAGAAATTACTGAACTTCCCCTAAAGAATATTAAACTCTCTTCTGTGGATGATAAGGAGGAGAAGGGGAAAGACATCGTCAATATTCTGCTGCTGGGTACAGACGAAAAACTTGCCTATACGCACGATGTCGGTAGGTCTGACTGTACGATGTTCGTTTCTCTCAATTGTGAAACAGGTGCTATTAAGCTAGTTTCCTTTGAACGCGGCATTATGGTTGATGTTCCGCCGGAAAAGGCGGAAGGGCGAACGTCTGATCTTCTGACCCACGCCTATCACTGGTGTGGAGCGGATTTTATGGTTGACACCATAGAAAAATACTTCAACGTGGAAATTGACGGATACGCTCAGGTCGACTTCTATGAATTTGAGGAAGTAATTGACGCCATTGGTGGTATCGATATCAATATTGAGTATATGGAAGCGATTATGATGAATCATGCCGAGCCGGTTCAAACACAGGCTCACATGCTGCTCGGAAAAAACCATCTCAACGGACATGATGCCATGGTATACTGCCGCCTGCGCTCCCCGGATGATGATTGGGCCAGACAAGGCAGGCAGCGTAAGACTGTTCAGGCTGTGATCGACAAGGTCAGCACAATGAGTACTTCGGAGGTCGTGTCTCTGATGGATGAGATTTTGCCGCTTCTTCACATGGACATTCCGGCTGCTGTTATTGCAAGGCTTGCACTGCATGCCGGAAAGTTTCTCAATACCGAGGCACAGCAACTTCAGGTTCCGGAAAAGAACCAGGAGGATGACGGATCGATTGCCTGTGATTTCGCAGCCGAGGCTGCAAGGATAAGCGCATTTCTGACGCAATAAATCCACTGTTTGTATCATTTATTTCACAAAATGCTGAGAAAAACCGCCGCTTTTGAAAGAAACGGCGGTTTTTATTTTGTGTTGAATTCTATTGGAAAAAACGGTATAATATTATAATTCATGAAATGGCAGGAAACCGGAATGAGGATTTTGGCAGTCGGAGATGTGTGCGGACAACCTGGGCTCAGTTTTCTGGAAAACCATCTGAAGCAATACCGGGAAGAAGAGAAGATTGATTTTTGCGTTGTCAATGGTGAAAATGCAAATGTCGTTGGCATTACACCGAAACAGGCTGATGTGATTCTGAGGGCGGGAGCTGATGTTGTCACTCTTGGGAATCACACGTGGACGCGAACAGAACTCCAACCATATCTGAATGAAAAGAAAAGAGTCCTCCGCCCTGCAAACTACGGACCGCAATGCCCGGGACGAGGGATCAACACATATCGGACAGAGTTCGGAGAGATTTGTGTGCTGAATCTTCTCGGCAGATTTACTCTGGACAACAATACTGACAATCCGTTTGTGATTGCAGACGGATACATGCGGGAGATCCGGGAAAAAATCATTCTTGTGGATTTCCATGCGGAGGGTACGAGTGAAAAGCGAGCAATGGGTTATCTCCTGGACGGAAGAGTAAGTGCCGTTTGGGGGACGCACACCCATGTCCAGACTTCGGACGCTTGTGTTCTCCCCAAAGGAACAGGATATATCACAGATCTTGGCATGACCGGGCCTGTTGAGTCTGTTTTGGGGATCGATCCGGAACAGAGCATCGGGAAATTTATGGGCGACCCTCCCATGCGCTACAACTCTGCATCCGGGCCATGCAAGCTGGAAGGCTGTATGTTTGAAATCGATCCGGATACGGGAAAGTGCCTCTCAGCGGAAGGAATCAGGCTTATATGAGCAAAATCAGGATTCTTCACACGGCCGATCTGCATATGGATTCTCCGTTCGAATCGCTTTCCGAAGGGAAAGCAGCGATCCGGCGGGCAGAGCTGAGGGCTCTTCCAAAGAAAATTGCTGCACTGGCCATTAAGGAAAAAGTTGATGTGGTGCTGTTGAGCGGAGACCTTCTGGATGGTGAAAGTGTATACCGTGAAACGGCAGATGAGCTTGCACAGTATCTGCGCAAAATTCCTGCGCCTGTTTTTATCGCTCCGGGAAACCATGATTATTACAGCAGCAGTTCAGCCTATGCCAGGATGGATCTTTCAAGCAATATCTATCTGTTCCAAAACAATGAAGTTGAACACTATGATTTCCCGGAAAAGGGATTTCGGGTTTATGGGGCAGCGTTTACAGGAAAAGATGCTCCAGCGCTGCTGAACGGTTTTCACGCTGAGCGGACAAGCGGAATGCTGAACCTGATGTGTATTCATGGGGAAACGGATGCTCCGAAATCCCCCTACAATCCTATTACAACAGAGGAAATTGCAGAAAGCGGCCTGGACTATCTTGCTCTCGGCCATATCCACAAGGCAAGCGGTCTGCAGCGAGCTGGCAATACGCGCTATGCCCAGCCGGGATGCCCGGAAGGACGTGGCTTTGACGAACAAGGGAGAAAGACGGTCAATCTCGTGGAATATGAAAACGGGACATGGTCTTTACGGTCAATAAGAATTGCTTCTAGGCTTTACGAGCAGATTGCCGTGGATGTTACCGATACAGATCCATTGTTTGCTATCCAGATGGCATTGCCGGACGATACCGTGCGGGATATTTATCGGATTATCTTGAAAGGTGAGACAGATGCACCGGTTAATCTGAAGAATCTGACGGAACAGCTTTCAGAGTATTTTTTCGAAGTCCAGCTGAGAGATGAAACCCGGCTGAAGGAGGACATCTGGGCTAGAGCGGGGAGTGACACCTTGCGCGGTCTGTTTCTCTCGAAAATGAAAACGCGGTATGATGCAGCTCCGGAGGAGGAAAAGAACAGAATTGAGCAGGCTGTGCGGTGGGGAGTGGCAGCGCTTGACAACCGCGAGGAGGTAGTTCGGCATGAAAATCAATAAGCTGACGGCCTCTTTCGGCAAGTTCAATAATGAATCGATAACATTTCACAGCGGCCTGAACATCATTGAAGCACCGAACGAAAGTGGGAAAACTACCTGGTGTGCATTCATCCTGGCTATGCTGTATGGGGTTGACAGTTCGGAACGGACTAAAACAGGAACGCTTCCCGTAAAACAGCGGTATGCTCCATGGTCCGGCGCTCCGATGGAGGGAACTGCTGAACTGACGGCCGATAACTGCGATATTACAATTATCCGGTCAACACGGTTGAAAAATGCTCCTATGAGAGAATTTTCGGCTGTTTATACTGGTACAAATATTCCTGTAGAAGGTTTGAATGCCACAAATGCAGGCCAGATGCTGACAGGTGTATCTCGCGATGTTTTTGCCAGGAGTGCCTTTGTCGGGCAGGGGGCAGCTGCAGTAACTGGAAGCCCGGAAATGGAAAAGAGAATCCAATCAATCTTTTCAACCGGAGAAGAGGAAATCTCATTTACAGAGGCAAATGAACGGCTTGCTGCCTGGCAGAGAAAGCGCAGCTATCGTCAGCAGGGATTCTTACCGGAGATTGACATGAAGCTCGGCGCTTTGAAAGAATCTGCGGAACGGGCTGATACAACTGCGGCTGAAATCAGGGCTGCGGAAGAACAGCTGGATGCATGCGAAGAAAAATGCAGCGAGCTGGAATCCGATGTGATCCGGGCAAGGAGAGAGCGCCGGAAGCAGATGTTCCGGGAGATTGACACAGCCCGATCGGATGCAAGGCGATTGGCGGAAGAGCAGAATGCTGCTCTGGAAGAGCTCAATGACAGACAAAATGATCTTCGTGAAAGTATTTTCGGCAGGAGAAGCGCGGCATCTGTCGAAGCGGAAGCGGAAAAGGACCTCTCTCGGCTGGAGGAACTGAATACAGAAAAGAAGGCAAGCCTCCTGTGGCTGCCCGCGATGCTGTGTTTCCTGATAGCACTTGCTGGCGCCGTCGTGTACCAACAGGTATATACACATATTGCGGTGATTCTTGCAGCAGCGGTATTCTGCCTCGCTGCTATGGTGTTTTTTGCCCTTTATATTCGGCAACGATCGACCTTGCTGGAGGCACAGGAGGAAGCACAGGAGATTCTTCGAAAATACAAGGCTGACGATGCCGAAGACATAGTCCTGAAGCTCGATGAGCACCATGCCAGATGCGTTGCGGCACGTAAGGCGGAAGAAAAAGAAAAAAAGGCGTCCGTTGCAGCGGACGAAGCCTATGAACGCCTGACCAGGCTGGAAGCCAAAGCTTCGGAAGATACCGACAGCGCTTCGAATAGCACAGCTGAAGCGGAGCTTGTACGGGAACTTGCCGGAATGAGAAAGCGGGCGGTTGCCCTTTCGGACAAAATCGCAACCGACAAGGGAAAACTCGCGGTGACCGGGGATCCTGTAGTTATGAGAAGTGAGATTGCCCGGTTGGAAAATGAGCGGCTGCAGCTTCAGGAAGAGCTGGAAGCCATCACTCTGGCAAAGGCTGTGCTGAAAGAAGCAGATGACGAGATTCAGAGCAGGTTTTCTCCGGAACTGGGGAGAGTAGCTGCAGAATATATGTCTTTTGTTACAGGCGGGCGGTATGAAGGCGTTCTGCTGAATCGTGATTTTTCTGCAATGACAAAAACAACGGATGACGCCATAGCACGAAGATCGGAATATCTCAGCGCCGGAACCATCGACCTTTTATATCTTGCTGTCAGGCTGGCTGTGTGTGAACTTGCACTCCCGGAGGGGGAGACGTGCCCGCTCATAATCGATGATGCACTGGTAAATATGGATGAAACCCGCTATGAACAGGCAGTCAAGCTGTTGGGTGAAATAGCAAAACAAAGGCAGGTAATTCTGTTTACCTGCCGAAGATAAGGAATAATAGGTTTTCTTTACTGATCAAGACCAAAGAAGATGGAATCGTCATTTTCAATCCAGTCGGAAACCGGAATGGTCCGGAATTCCGAAGGCCCTGTCCGGATGATTACGGTTTCAATTCCGGCATTAATGATGTGGCGCTTGCACATCGAGCAGGACATGGCGTCCTTCAGCAGCTCGTTTGTTTTGGCATCCCGCCCGACAAGATAAAGGGTAGCGCCGATCATGTCTCGTCGGGAAGCGGATATGATGGCATTGGCTTCTGCATGCACACTTCTGCACAGTTCGTAACGCTCTCCGGACGGAATTTTCAAAGTTTCGCGGGTACAGACACCCAGATCGGAACAGTTTTTGCGGCCGCGCGGAGCGCCGTTATACCCGGTAGAAATAATTTCATCATTGCGCACGATAATTGCACCGTATTTCCGTCTTAAACAGGTGGAACGTACCAGAACGGAATCGGCAATATCAAGATAATAATTCTGTTTGCTGGTTCTGCTGTCCATAACAGTTACCTCTATTTCTTTTTCAATGGCAGTATTATAGCTTTGCGACTGCCAATTGTCAAACGCTAATCGTGCCTTCTCCGGCAGGAGGCAGAAAACAGTGGCTTTTTATAGTCCGGAGTGGTAAAATCATAATATGAACAAAAGAAATTATCAAAAGGAACTGGAAAAAATCATCAGCCGGTGTGGGCAGCATCAGCCTACGGTCTTGCTCCACAGCTGCTGCGGTCCATGCTCAAGCAGCGTTCTGGAATACCTGACCCAATTTTTTCAGGTGACAATCCTTTGGTATAATCCGAACCTCTATCCGGAGGAAGAATATATCAGGCGGCTCGATGCGCAGAAGGAGCTGCTTAAAAAAATGGGCTTAGCCGAAAAGGTACAGCTGCTGACGGAGGAATGGAGAAGCGGAGATTACTACAGTGCCATAAAAGGATATGAGGAAGAACCGGAGGGCGGAAAGCGTTGTGAAAGATGCTTCCGGTTGCGACTGGAAGAATGTGCGAGAATCGCAAAAAAATACAGATTTGATTATTTCTGCTCCACGCTTACGGTTTCAAGGCATAAAAACGCCGTGCTGATCAATACCATCGGGGAAGAAGTAGCAAGAGAAGTCAATATTCTATGGCTCCCGTCGGATTTCAAAAAGCGGGACGGGGAAAACCGCTCGGTTGAGTTGAGCGAGAAATACGGTATTTACAGGCAGGTCTACTGTGGATGTGAATTCTCCCTCAGAGTGAGGCTGCAGCCAAAAACGAAATTGACGGCAGGACAGGAAGGAACAGAGAATGAATACAATGGCAATTGATTTATCGGATTTTTTCCGCAGGCTGGCCAAAAAATGGAAGCTGTTGGTATGCTGCGCACTGGTCGGAGCCCTGTTGCTTGGGAGTTACGGATATAAAAATGCTGGACAGGCCTTTGCAAATGCGCAGGCACAGCACAGCAGATATGCCGAAGCAGCAAAGGATTTGCCCGGGTATTACAGCGAGGAGCTCTTTGCTGCACGTGAGAGTGTGGGAGATCCGAAACGAGTTGCCTTCGCAGAAGCATTTGCAGGCCTTTACAGAAGCTTTATTCGCCAATACGGTGGGGAGAATATGTTTTCTCCCGATACGGAAAATCTGCAGGCGTATATGATGTTTCTGGATTCCTATAAGGATGTCCTTTCTGTGATGAGTGCACCGGAGCGAACCTATTTTGAAATGCTGGCATCTCTGAACCTGGAGGATGAAGAAGCCGGGCATCCAGCAGTCGGCGATTTTTCCATACAGGCACCTTCCGTTTTACAGACGAAATGGGTTGGGATCGGGCTTTTCCTCGGCCTTATGGCAGGGTGCTTTCTGGCTGTTGTTTCCTGGAAGCCTGCACGTAAAGAATGATTTGGGAGCAAGCAATGTATAAAAAATTAGTAAAACGTCTGCTGGATATTGTCCTGTCTCTTGTCGGGCTCATTGTTTCTGCAATTCCCATGGCCGTGATTACGCTTGTTATCAAACGGGAAGATCCGGGTCCTGCGGTTTTCAAACAAAAACGCTTTGGGATTCATAAGTCGTTTTTCACACTTTACAAGTTCCGGAGCATGAAGCTGTCAACCCCTCATGATGTACCGACGCATCAGTTGGAGGATCCGGAACAGTACCTGCTGAAGAGCGGAAAGATTATCAGGAAATACAGCCTGGATGAGCTTCCGCAGCTGCTGAATATTTTTAAGGGAGACATGAGCGTAATCGGGCCTCGCCCTGCTCTATGGAATCAGGATGATCTGATAGAGGAGCGGGATAAATACGGGGCAAACGACGTAAAGCCGGGGCTTACCGGCTGGGCGCAGATCAATGGTCGTGACGAGCTGGAAATCCCTGTGAAAGCAAAGCTTGATGGAGAGTATGCGCAAAAATTAAGCTTCCTTTTTGACTGCCGATGCTTTTTCGGGACGTTTCTGAAGGTTCTGAGGCATGAAGGTGTGGTAGAAGGCGGAACCGGAGAGCTGGCAAAAACAGGAAAAGAAAAGTAGAACAGGAAAGAGAAGGGAAGAGGTTATGCGGATCAGTAAATACGCAATCTATGAGTTTCTTCTCTTCCATTTTTACCTGGTGTTCTATTGGCTGTCTTTTCCACAAAAGGATAACTGGCAAATTACTGTGATCCTGTTTGTGCTGATTGCAGTGCTTCTTGTCCTGGAATATCTGCGGACGAAGCTTTTTGTTTCACCTCTCTTCTTCTGGTATGCTTTCTGGCTTGGGGCAATTACCCTCGGCCGCATGTTTCTGACAGAGGCCTATCCGCTCCACCAGGAATGGTCCGCGCCGCTTCTTCGTCTGGTTACCTTGAATACAGTGGTGTTTTATTGGGCTTTTCATCTCGGAGAGCGAGGAAAAGGGGATGCCGTCTGTCTGCCGGAAGAAAAAGGAGCGATACCGTTCGGTGACAGCAGGCTTGCTGATCTGGTTTTGGGTATGCTGTTGCTGGCATCAGTTGCATTTATACTGAATGTCCTGCATATGGGAGTGGTTCCGCAGCTTTCGGGTGATGCCAATGCTACCCGCGGATCATTTATAGCAACCAGGTATTACCGGATTGTAAGCCTGATGCGTTTTTCCCTGCTGTTTGTTCCGCCTGCTGTCAGGGTTGCGGATTCCAGGGGGAAGAAAATCTGCCTTATAGCCCTGACGGGGATTTATCTTTTTGAAGAAATGCTGAGTGGATGGAGAGGGTTTACACTTCAGGCAATCATTCTCCTTGCAACGTCGTATTTTCTGTTTTCGGATATCGCGGACGCAAAAAACAGACGGAGAAATCTTTTTATTGCACTTCTGGCCGGAGTGGCGGTTTTAGCATTTATTATTATTGTAACGGTTACCCGGGACAGCACGTTTGACTCTTTCGAGAGAAGGGTTCGGTATGCGGTTGAAAACTTCTATCTGTATGTTGCACCGAATTTCCTAAATTTCCAGACCGCCATGCAGAAGGTTCAACCCAAGGGATATTTTCTGTATACCATGGAGGCCTTTTGGGGATTTTTCAGGCATCCCTGGGAAATCCCGCAATATGTTTATGCAGACATTGAGTATAATATCGGTGCCTATAACGTCTGTACCTATCTTCTGGAACCGTATTGTGACCTCGGGCTTCCCGGGACGCTTCTCTGGTCGGCAGCTATTGCTTTTTTTTCCGGGGAGGCGTTTGGCAGATGCAGAAAGAATTCTTCCGGTTTCTTTCTGGTGCTGCTTGGCATTATGAACATCACAGTCTTTTATCTTCACAACAACTTTTTCCTGCGTTCTACATCACTTTTGCTCTGGCTTGCGGCGGGAGGAGTTATCAGCCTGTTAAGTACCAAAAAAAGGGAATAGATCATCATGGCGGGAAGATCCTATAAGAAAAATATTATTTATAATTCCGTTTACCGCTGTGTTGTGGTAATTATGCCCCTTATTACGTCTCCCTATCTGACGAGGGTTCTGGGGGCTGAAAAGCTTGGGATTTACTCCTCGGCAAATGCATTTGCTACCTACTTTGTTATTTTCACCCTGCTCGGTGTCAATGACTACGGGAACCGTACCATTGCGCAGGTTCGCGGAGACAGAGACAAGCTTTCTGATCATTTCTGGCAGATCTATTATCTCCAGTTTTTTCTGACATTTCTGTTGCTGGCGGCATATCTGATCAGTATTTCCATTCACAGAAAGCATTTTAATATCCAGCTGATACTTGCTATCTATGTTCTTTCTTCTGTGTTTGAGATCAACTGGTTTGCATTCGGGCTTGAGGAATTCAAACTGACAAGTATCCGCAGCATCCTTACGCGGATAGGAATTGTGATCTGCATTTTTCTGTTCGTCAGGAAGCCATCGGATTTGTGGAAGTATACCCTGATTATTACCGTCGGAAATCTGATCTCCCTCATCATTATTCTCCCGTTGATCTTTCGGTACACTGATTTCAGAAAGCCGGACTTCAGGAAGATCGCATCGCATATCCGGCCGAATATAATCCTTTTTCTTCCGATCATAGCGACAAGCGTTTATCAGTATCTCAGCAAGATCATGCTTGATTCCTGGTCTACGGAAGCGGAAGTGGGCTTCTATCAGAATGCGGAAAACATTGTCACTTTGCCTTCCTTTATCACCACAGCAATTGAGACGGTTCTGATGCCGTATGCATCTAACCTTGTGGCAGAGGGCAACGATGACGAGAAGTTGTTCCGGTCGACGGTCAAATATACTTCCATTATGAGCATTGCAATGGCGTTTGGAATGTTCGCTATCGCCGGTGATTTTATTCCATGGTATCTTGGCAGCGGGTTTGAACGTTCGGCTGTACTTGTGATGATGATGGCGCCAATCGTTTTCTTCAACAGCTTTTCTACGGTAATGCGGTATCAGTATATCATCCCGCATGAAATGGACCGTGCGAACCTGATTGCCATGTTCAGTGGTGCGGGGGCCGATATTGTTCTGAATTTTATCCTGATTCCCCGGTTTGGAGCTGCGGGAGCGGCAGCAGCAACAGTTGCTTCTTATTTTGTCACACTTCTGATTCAGGCTTTCGTGATCAGCAGAAACATGGAGTTCTTCTCTGCGGTTCGGTCGTTTTTGCCAAGTGTGTTCTTTGGCATTCTGATGGTCTTTTGTGTCCGGTTTGTCTCCGGAATTTCTGTCAACATTATTCTGAAAATTGGGCTTGAGCTTCTCATAGGGGCTGTTGTTTTCGTCACATGCACTGTTGTATGGCTTGCAAAGACCGGAGATCCTGTCCTTGCCAAATTGTTTCACGATTTAAAGAGAAAGCTCAAAGGGTAATCAGATTCATCATCCGGAGGAAATGGCGTGCGAAAGAAAAATGCAGTTATAGTTATAGAAGTTGCGAACAGAGAGCTGGATAATGCTCTGCTGCTGAAAGCCGAGCTTGAACGACGGGGCTACAGCGTCAGTATCATGAGCAAAACGGAGCAGCTTCGGTTTCGGGAAACAGATATCCTGATTACACCGAACTGTTATATTCAATCTAATTATGAGTTCTACCGCTACAGATTCAACTGCAAAAGCGGCAGGATTGTGAATCTGCAGTATGAGCAGGTCCTGTCTCCCATTGAGGAGGACAACGAACTGTACAGTCTGGATCCTGTCACAAAAAGAATTACACATATCTGCTGGGGCAGGCATACAGTGGATAGGCTGAAAAGGAAAAATGTCAGCTCGGATCTGCTGCCCGTTACAGGTGCCATTCAGCTTGATACAACGCGCCCGCAGTTTGACGGATACTGGAAAAGCAGGGACAGTATCGCAAAGGAATTCAACCTTCCGACGGATAAAAAGTGGATCCTTTATATTTCAAGCTTTGCATGCTTTATCGGCAGCAAGATCAACGAGGTCCAGAAAGAAACGCATACAGAGGATAATGTGGAGCGTTTTGCGGTTGTGACAGATGCCTCCCAGAAGGCAACACTTTCGTGGTTTGACCGATTTCTTACCGAGACTGATGATTATGTTGTCATCTACAGGCCGCATCCGGTCGAGCTCAGCAGTCCGCAGGTTCGGGAGGTAGCTGCTAAGCATTCTGAAAGCTTCCGGTGCATCCAGGATTACGAGGTGAAGCAATGGCTGAAAGTGGCAGACATCCCTTGTACCTGGCTCAGCACGGCGATTTCCGAGAGCTACTTTATCGGGAAGAACTGTCTTGTTTTTCGCCCCTGTCCAATCCCGCCGGATGTCGACTGTGTATTGTATCAGGGAGTTCGTGCAGCAGAGAATTATGGATCTTTCCGAACTCAGATTCTTGGATATGATCCCGGTGTAGAGGCTTTCCCAATCGACCGGAACCTGATTGAATACTATTATGATTTCAGCCCGGAGCCTGCCTACCGGAAGATTGCCGATGTGGTTGACGGGCCACTGCCGGAAGCGCAGGATCTGGATACCTATGAGAAAGACCGTGTAAACTATCTTCTCAGGAATCATCTTCCATTGAAGCTGTCTGTGAAAAAGGCCTATCGGGGGTGGTACCGGCTGACCGGAAGAAAAATCAGAAACAGACGGTTCAGGGAAAAGTTCTTTGTGGAAGAGTGGGAAAAGACCGTTGATAACCGGATCAATAACAACCGTGGTATTCAGCTGAAGGAACAGAAGTTCAAAGAAATCGTAGAAAGAAAAGAGTAAAAGAAATGAGCAAAATCCTTGTTACAGGGGCAGGCGGATTTATCGGCAGCCATCTGACAGAACTGCTTGTTGCAAAAGGATATGATGTCAGGGCGTTTGTCCATTATAATTCTCTCGGAACCTGGGGATGGATCGATTCCTTCCCGCAGGATGTGAAAGACGCTATAGAGGTTTTCTCCGGGGATATTCGTGACCCCAACGGGGTGCGGGACGCCATGCGGGGTTGCGAAGCGGTTTTTCATCTCGCAGCGCTGATAGCCATCCCGTTCAGTTACCATTCGCCTGATACCTATGTTGATACAAATGTGAAGGGTACGCTCAATGTACTGCAGGCGGCGAGGGATCTGGACGTATCCCGTGTGCTTGTTACTTCAACGTCGGAAGTATACGGCACTGCCCAGTATGTCCCTATTGATGAAAAGCATCCGTATCAGGGGCAATCCCCCTATTCTGCCACAAAAATCGGAGCCGATCGGCTTGCAGAGGCTTTTTATAGAAGTTTTGATCTCCCGGTGACGATTGTGCGCCCATTTAATACCTACGGGCCGCGTCAGTCAGCACGCGCCGTTATCCCGACGATTATTACACAGCTCCTGGCTGGGAAACAGGAAGTTCGGCTCGGGGCGCTGTCTCCGACGAGAGACTTCAATTTTGTCCGTGATACGGCGAACGGTTTTTACTGTATTTACCGTTCGGACAAAACAGTCGGACAGGAAATCAACATCGCGACCCAGAAGGAAATATCCATCGGTGATCTTGCCAACGAGTTGATTCGCCAGATCAATCCGGAAGCCAGAATCGTCTGCGAAGAACAGCGTCTGAGGCCGGAAAAGAGTGAGGTCAACCGGCTGCTCGGATGCAGCGAAAAGATCAGGATGCTGACAGAATGGAGACCGCAGGTATCCTTCGAGGACGGTCTGGCTGAAACGATCCGCTTCCTTCGCGAGAATCTTGACCGATACAGACCGGATCTCTATAACTTATAAGGAGAGCGACATGAGGTACTGCAAAAAATGTGTGATGCCTGACACCAGACCGGGTATCACGTTTAATGAAGAGGGGATTTGCTCCGGATGTCAGTCCTTTGAAAGAAGGAAAGATATTGACTGGGATGCGAGATGGAAGGAACTGGAAGCCATCTGTGACCGCTATCGCGGCATGAACGGAGATGGTTACGATTGTGCTATCGCCGTTTCCGGCGGGAAGGACTCCCATTATCAGGTGTATCTGATGAAGGAAGTCATGCATATGAACCCGATCCTGTTCAGCGTGGAGGATAATTTCCCCATGACGGAAGCGGGCAAACACAACATCCGCAATATTTCCGAAGAATTCGGCTGTAATATCATCAGCCTGAAGCCGGATATCAGGGCTCAGAAAAAACTGATGCGCTATATGTTTGAGCAATACGGGAAGCCAACCTGGTATGTCGACCGTCTGATCTATACTTATCCGCTCTATATGGCTGCAAAGTTCAACACGCCTCTTCTGGTTTACGGGGAGAATGTAAGCTATGAATACGGCGGAGCGGACAGAAAAGAGACCTATTCTGCAAAGGAGCAGCTCAACAACGGAGTTGCTTCCGGAGTGGACGAAGCAGAGCTGATTGAAAAGGCCGGTGTTACGGCGAAGGATCTGTCTCTGACAAGAGCACCGGAGCAGAGTATCCTGGATTCCCTTGACCCGATATATATTTCCTATTTTGTACCCTGGAACAGTGTGAAAAATGCTGTGTTTGCCAAATCGAGAGGTTTCCATGGTCTGACGCATGAATGGCGAAGAACCCTTTGTATTGAAGATTTTGACCAGGTGGACAGCCGCGCGTATCTTGTGCATCCCTGGCTGAAATATCCGAAATTCGGACATACGAGCGCGACCGATTATGCTTCTCGTTTTGTGCGTTATGGTCTGATTGACCGTGAAACAGCAGTTCAGCTCGTAAAAGAACATGACAGTAAACTCGACCCGCTGTGCGTGAGGGATTTCTGCACGTTCTGCGGTTATTCCGAGTCGGAGTTCTGGGCAATCGTAGATCGGTTTTATAACAGAGAACTTTTTGAAAAGAACGATCTCGGAGAATGGGTGTTGAAGCATCCGGTCTGGGAGAACTGATCCTTGCAAAACAGCACAGCATTACGTCAGACATACAGAGGAGGGTGCTTTTATGGAGAACGAAAACCTGATCATTGATCTTCAGACAAGCGTATGCGATGCCATGCGCATTATTGACAAAAGCGACCTGAAAATCCTCTTCGTTGCTGACGGGAAGCATCTGGCCGGATCGTTGACGGATGGAGATATTCGCCGCTTCCTCTTCAACGGAGGCACACTGAACGATCAGGCGGAGAAGGCAGCCAATCATAAGCCCAGGACAGCGAGGAGTTTGAAACATGCTTCAGAGCTGTATAACCGCCTGTATTATATTGCCATTCCCGTGCTGGATGACTGCGGTAATATTATTGATATTTATGTCGGAGATGAGTTGCCGCAGAAGCAGCAGAAACCTCTTCATGTACCGGTAGTAATAAACGCGGGCGGAAAAGGCACGAGGCTGGATCCGTTTACTAGAGTTCTCCCCAAACCGCTGATTCCCGTAGGGGATCTTCCGATTATTGAACATATTATGCAGCAGTATCAGAAGCTCGGATGTGAAGATTTCAGCGTTATTGTCAATTATAAGAAGGAATTGATTAAAACCTATTTCCGGGAAAGTGAAAATCAGTATAAAGTTACCTGGTACGATGAAACAACACCACTCGGAACCGGCGGAGGGCTAAGCCTGCTCAAAGGAAAACTGAGCAGTACATTTTTCTTTACAAGCTGCGACACACTCCTCCTGTCGGATTATGAGAGCATGCTGAGATTCCATCGGGAAAACGGCAATGCGGTTACAATGATCTGTGCATGGAAGAATATTACTTTACCATACGGTATCGTGGAGATGGGGAAGAACGGTGCAATTGAACAGATGCGTGAGAAACCGGAGTTGTCTTTCCTGACCAATACAAGTATCTATATTGTAGAGCCGGAGGTTGTGGAAGAGATTCCGGATCAGACACCGATTACTTTCCCGGAAGTCATACAGGCTCAGCTGGATCACGGCAGAAAGGCTGCTGTCTTCCCGGTCAGTGAGAGTGAGTGGTTGGATATGGGGCAGTTGTCTGAGCTTGAGAAGATGAGAGAGAGGCTTTACGGAAGATGAAGAATATTGCAGTGATTCCTGCCCGCAGCGGCTCAAAAGGGCTGCCGGATAAGAATATCAAGCCGGTGAACGGGAAACCGCTGCTTGCCTATACGATCGAGGCGGCGCTTGAATCCGGCTGTTTTGATACAGTCCATGTTTCAACAGACTCGGAACGTTATGCAGAAATCGCCAGACGGTATGGCGCAGATGTTCCGTTCCTGAGAAGTGCTGCGCTGGCAACGGACACCGCATCAACGTGGGACGCCGTTCGTGAAGTGCTGGCCCGTTATGATGAGCTTGGCAAACGATTTGACACCATGATGCTGATGCAGCCGACGACGCCGCTCCGAACAGGGGAGGATGTAAAGGCAGCCTATGCCCTTTTCCAGAAGAAACAGGCGAAATCGGTTATTGCCGTTTGTGAGGTGGATCATTCACCTCTGTGGTGTGATACTATTCCGGACAGCGGGAGCATGAAAGGGTTTGGACGGAAGGACCTCGCTTGGGTGAATCGTCAGGATCTCAGACCCTATTATCGGGTCAACGGGGCTATTTATCTTCTCAGTGTCAACGGAATCAATATTCCTCCGGATGATGAGATTTATGAGGATAACTGTTATGCCCTTTTTATGGACAGGAAAAAAAGTGTCGACGTTGACAGCGAGGATGATCTTGCACTGGTCGAGTTCCTTCTCGCAAGGAGAGCGCAGGGATGACGAAACGCATTACTATTATTGCGGAAGCAGGAGTAAATTATAACGGGGACATTGTTATTGCCAAGGAAATGGTAAAGGCAGCTGCTGCCTCGGGTGCTGATTATGTCAAGTTCCAGACCGGGGTTCCCAAATTTGATGTTTCTGTTTTTGCTGAAAAGGCAGAGTATCAGAAGACAAATACGGGAGATGCTTCCGGAGCAGAAAGCCAGCTGGAGATGTGCTCCAAGCTGATGCTTCCCTTTGAAGTATACCCGGAGCTGATTGCATGTTGCGAGGAAAACCACATCCGGTTTCTTTCTTCTCCGTTTGACCCTCCGTGTGCTGCATTCCTGCATGATATGGGGATGCACCTCTGGAAAATCCCTTCCGGAGAGATTACCCATTTCCCAATGCTGAAGCTGATAGCGTCTTATGGAGAACCTATTATTATGTCAACCGGAATGGCGACGATGGAGGAGATTGAAACAACACTCGACTATCTTCGAAAAAACGGGGCAGGAGAAATTACTCTCCTGCACTGCAATTCGGAGTATCCGACACCTTATCCGGATGCAAATATCCGCGCTATGTTTGCTCTGAAGGAAAAATTCGGGCTTGGGGTTGGATATTCGGATCATACGCTCGGAATTGAAGTCCCGATTGCAGCAGCAGCACTTGGCGCTACGATCATAGAAAAGCATTTTACGTTGGACAGAACAATGGAGGGCCCGGATCAGATTTCCAGCATTGAGCCGGATGAGCTAAAGAGACTTGTGGAATCCATCCGCCATGTGGAACAGGCACTCGGTTCGGGAATCAAAATTCCAACAGAATCTGAGCGGAAGAACATCAACGTTGTGCGTAAGAGCATAGTTGCTTCCCGTGCCATCTCCAAAGGGGAAATCTTTACGGAGGAAAATCTCGCCTGTAAGCGCCCGGGAGGAGGGATCTCACCGATGGAGTGGGATCGTGTAATCGGTCTGGCTGCTGTGCGTGACTTTGCACCTGACGAAAAGATTGAGCTGTAAAGGAGTTTTTAAAATGGTGAATCCAAAGGGTGAATATTTCGGCAAACGACTTCTGTTTGTCGGAGCATCGGGGCATTTTGAACCTGCAATTAAGAAAGCGCAGGAAATGGGTGCGTATGCAATCGTCATCAATAACAATCCCAATGCAAAAGGAAAGCAGTATGCCGATCTTGCTGCGGATGTGGATACCTATGTGGTAGATGATATCGTTCAGTTTGCCCGGGAACAGAAGGTTGACGGCCTCTTTACTTCCTGGAATGATATGAACCTCTTTCATACGCAGGAAGCAGCGGAACAGCTTGGCCTTCCGTTTTTTGCCACGCGGGAACAGCTTGATGCGCTCGTCTTTAAATATGATTTCAAGGTTACCTGCAGAAAATACGGAGTTCCTGTTACGCCGGAATATTACGTGGGAGGAAATCTCACCGAGCAGGATATCGCCCGCTTTCAGTATCCGGTGATCTTTAAACCGATCGACTCGGGCGGGACGCGCGGGATGACCGTCTTACACTCAGCAGAAGGGGTATGGGAGGCTTATGAAAAAGCGCTTGCACCTTCAGCTTCAAGGAAAGTAGTCGTGGAGAAATACCTTCGAAACGGTCATTTGGTTGTTTTTGACCTTGCCATACAAAACGACAAGGTATACCTCGCCTGTGCGATGGATCGGTGCATCGTACGGACTTCCGAAAGCGCGGTTCCGCTTGCTATTTCCTACATGTATCCTTCCAAATACATCAATGTCATTGAAGAGCAGGTGATGCAGCCCATAACGGATATGATCCATGGGCTGGGTATTCATAACGGCATTATCTCTTTTGACGGCATGATCAGTGAAGGTATATTATATCTGATTGAAACGCAATTTCGCTGGGGTGGAACGCATTTCTACAAATTCGTGGAACAGGAATGCGGAGTTGACCTGCTTGCCATGATGATTGACTACGCTCTCACCGGAACATATGACCGGTTTGATTTTGAAGGCAAAATTGATGCACATTTCAAACGGCATTATGCCTGTCAGAATCTGCAGGCATGGCCTGGACGTATCCGGGAAGTAAAGGATGTCGATAAGGTTCTGGCTATACCGGGAGTTGACTGGATCGTTCAGATCAAAAATCTCGGGGATGTTGTTCCGGATGACGGGTCAACAGCAGAGAATTTTGCGAAAATCGGCCTTTCAGCGGATTCCGAAAAAGAAATCTATCATCTGATGGATGCCGTACAGAAGACCCTGGTTGTGCTGGACGATAAAGGCAATAACCTGATCAAGCAGAACGTTCCTGCAGAATTGCTGGAGGAATGAAATGATCTGTGACTATCACCTCCATTCGGAGTTTTCTTTTGATTCTTCTGAAAAAATAGAAAATATCGTTGAGAAAGCCCTCCAGATGGGTATCGATGAAATTGCATTAACGGATCATGCAGAATTCCCGCTTCGGGATACAGCCCCATGGCCTGATTTTGTAAAGCGTGAAGCGGTTTTGGCAACCTGCAGGGAAAAATATGGAGTGTTTCCGGCAATCCGCTCCGGTATTGAGACAGGGCAGCCTTGGCGGGATGCGGAGCTTGAAATGAAGCTGACAGAGGCAAAGCCAGATTATATCATTGCTTCTGCCCATGAGCTGGATGGATATTCCGATCCGCGATCCTTTCCTTTCAGCAGAGAAAATGTCAAGTGTTTTATAGATTCTTATCTGACCCAAATGACGCAGATGGCATCTGCCTGTGATTACGATGTGATCGGACATGCTACATATCTGTTCCGTTTTATCCCGGAAGAGCTTACGGCAGAGTTTCCGCCGGAATCATTTCAGGAGGGATACGAAGCACTGTTTAAAACTGTTATCAGAAGAGGAAAGGGCATAGAAGTCAACTGCAGCGGCCTTCGGATGTCATCGATAAAAAAAACAATGCCATCCGTTGAACTGCTGAAACTCTACAGAAAGTCTGGCGGAGAGATTGTGACGGTTGGTTCCGATGGGCATTCCTGTCGGAGCGCTTTTTCCGGTCTTGAGGCCGGATATGAAGTGCTGAGAGAAGCAGGGTTTTCCTATGCGTCTTCTTATACACAACGTACACCGACTTTCTATAAACTGTAAAGCAGGAGCTGAGATAATGAAAAGACTGACTGTCCTCACCGGGACAAGGGCTGATTTCGGCCTCCTTTCACCGATTATCAGAAAGCTGATGGCATATCCTGATCTGGATGTACGTCTCGCTGTCACAGGGGCACATCTCTCTCCGGAATTTGGAATGACGGTTTCCGAGATCGAGGCGGAAAAAATTCCAATCGATAAAAAGCTGGAAATCCTGCTCTCTGCTGATACACCGTCCTCTATTTCCAAATCTATGGGGCTGGCAATGATCGGTTTTGCAGACTATTTCGCAGATACCGCTCCGGACGCACTGCTTGTTCTGGGAGACAGATATGAAACACTGGCTGCTGCCTGTGCTGCCGTGAATGCGAGGATACCGATCTTTCACCTTTACGGAGGAGAGACGACCGAGGGAGCCGTAGATGAAGGATTTCGCCATGCACTCACAAAACTCTCCTGTATTCACTTTGTTGCCAATACGGAGTTTCGCAGGAGGGTTATCCAGCTTGGTGAGGACCCGGAACGGGTCTTCCAGGTTGGCGCGATGGGACCGGAAAACGCAATCCATATGCCGAAACTTTCTCTTCCTGAGCTGGAAGAAAGCCTCGGATGCTCTCTTGGAAAACACTATGCTGTTCTGACCTTCCATCCTGTTACACTGGAACAGAATACCGCTCAACAGCAGGCAGAGGAACTGGTGAAAGCTCTTTCCCGGTTTCCGGATATATCCTTTTTGTGTACGAAGGCGAATGCGGATGCGGACGGCAGGGTGATCAACACCGTGCTGGAAGAGTATTCTTCTGAACGGGAAAATGTGTTTCTGTTCGATTCTCTTGGAGCGAAACGCTACCTGAGTGCCTTGAGCCATGCGCTGTTTGCAATCGGGAATTCTTCCAGTGGGGTTGCGGAAGTGCCGTGTTTCCACATTCCGACGGTCAATATCGGTGACAGACAGAAAGGTCGTATGCAGGGAGAGAGCATCATCAACTGTGCTCCCTGTGCCGACAGCATTGCTGAGGCAATTCAAACGGCTCTTTCTCCGGCATTCAGGGAAATTGCACGCAATGCCTCCAATCCCTATGGGGATGGCAACACCTCCGGGAAAATCGCAGAAATTGTGCATGACCATCTCGTCCGTGAGAAGCTGGTTCTGAAGAAGAAGTTTTATGATGTTGATTTTTAAAGGATAGTCCATGAAGATTCTTGTAGCAACAGGTTCATTCAAAGATGTATACAGCCCTTTGGAAGCGGCAGATGTACTCTGCTCAGCGCTGGACAGGGAAAAGAATGAAGTTTCCATGGTGCCTTTCTGCGACGGCGGAGAATATACCTTTGAAGTTCTGAAGCATTGTTTCGACTTCCGGGAGAGAACAGTGGAGCAGGTTGTGAATCCGTACGGAAAGCCGGTTTCTTCCCGGTGTCTGTTCTGGGGAAAGGAAGCGCATCTGGTTTCTTCCTGTATTCTCAGGCTTTTCCCTCAGGAAGATGAGTTCAAAAACCCTCTGGAACTGACTGACTATGGCTTTGGCCAGATGATCAGAGATGCATTGTGCCATGGCTGTACTAAGCTGACATTGTATCTCGGTGGAACTTCTACGGTATGCTGCGGGATGGGAACCATTCAGGCTTTGGGGGCCAGGCTCTTCGATGCAGACGGAAAACTGATCTCGCACCCGTGCAGAGGAGAAGATCTTCTGAAGTTGTCCCGTATAGAAATTCCGGAAATGGACATTTCCGGAATTGAAGTACATATTGTGGCGGACGGGAATTCCAAAGTGGATGCTTTGCCCGGCATTACAGGGCTGAAAGTCGGAAAGTCTTTTTCAAAGCAAAAGGAGCAGATTGTGGAACAGTCCACAGCCGGAGTTGAGAATGTACTGGCCCTGACGGGCATTTCTCCGGAGAAGGATTTTACCGGTGCTGCCGGAGGGCTTCTTTTCGGACTGGAGCAGATTTTTCCGAACATTCGGTATACATTGGGCGGACTTCATTTCAATCAGGTTCTTGGAATTGAAGATAAAATACGGAACAATGATCTGATCATCACCGGGGAAGGCCGTTACGACAACACAGCAGACGGGAAAGCACCGGCAGTCATCGCCATGCTGGCAAAAAAACACAAAAAAGAGGCAATCCTCGTCTGCGGGCAGATTGATAAAAGAGCTGTAAAAAGTTACCGGGGCGGGGTGATCGACTGTTCAGAAGAGCCGCAGTTTTTGCAACAGGGCATCACGCAGGTGCTCACCTGCCAGGAATTTTTTGATTCTGTTTCCCTGCCTGAGTCCTATGAGGACTGCATCCGGTTCTTCCGGGAACAGACGCCGTTTGTGATAGGGCAGCTATTCAGAAAAGTCGGCCTTTGAAACGGCCGGAAAGGAAAACCAATGAATGATCTTGCTATCCGCATCCTGTCGGCACAGCCGGGAAGAACGCACCTTTTCTCAGTGGGACAGGCTGGATTTGTTTTAAAAAGCTCTTCGGGGCAGACTCTTGCATGGGATCTGTATCTCTCCGAGTGCGGGGAACGCCTTGAAGGGAATGTCGGGTTTAAGCGGCTGCTTCCCAAGCTGCTTCTCCCGGAGGAAATCAGTTTTGATCTGGTTCTGGCATCCCATTTCCATTTTGACCATTTTGATCGGGATTCCATGCCGGCACTTTTGGCAAGCGGAAGGACAAAACTGCTTGCAGCGGCGGATTGTGCTGATCTCGTGAGAGAGCTGCGACTGGACTATTATGATGTAACCTATGTCAGACCGGGAGATGCAATCAGGACAGGAGATTTTTCTATACGTTATGTCAACTGCGATCATGGGACTCTGGCTCCGCTCGCAGTAGGGGCTGTTATTACGGTAGATGGGAGAAGAGTCTTCTTTGCTGGAGACACCTGCCTTAGGCTTGACAGAACAGAGGAAATCCTTTCCGATGGCGAGATCGATGTGATGATTGCGCCGATTAACGGGGCATATGGCAACCTCAATGAGCAGGATTGCGCTCGCCTCAGTAAGGCGGTACAACCGTATCTGACGATCCCGTGCCATTATGGGATGTTTGCCTCGCATGGAGGAGATCCCGGGGTATTTCGCCGGTATATGCAGGAGGAATGCCCGGAAAATGCCTATCTTCTGATGCAGATGGGCGAACAGTATATTTTACCGGAGGATTTTGAATGATGAAACCGTTTGAAGGGAAAAAACTGCTGTTTCTGGGAGGAAATACAGAGACAGTCCCGCTTGTCAAAACTGCAAATAATCTCGGGGCTGTTACGGTCGTGTCCAGTTCCAATCCGGAATCTATGGCAAAGGCCTGTGCTGCCGTGAAATACGATACGGATGCTACCGATATTGCAGCAATGGTTGCCCTGGCCAGACAGGAACAGGTTGCCGGTGTGCTTCCCGGAACAGACGATATTTTTATCCCTGCTTACTGTAAGGTATGCGATGTGCTTGGCCTGCCCTGCTATGCCAATGAAGAGATCATCGAAGTGTTCGGCTATAAAGATACCTTTAAGGCTACCTGTGAACGATACGGCATCCACGGCGTTCCCGAGTGTTATCTGGACGCAAGTATGAATCCGCGTGATCTTGCGAGAATTCAGTATCCTGTGATGGTGAAGCCGGTTGACTGCTATTCCGGGATCGGAATGACAGCCTGCAGTTCGGAAGATGAGCTGCGTCCCGCGGTGGAAAAAGCCATAGCGGCTTCGAAGTCAGGCCGTTTTGTGGTAGAAAAACTCATGGAATGTGATGATGTCGGCCTGTATTATACCTTCAAAGACGGTGTATGCAGCTTGTCCTGCATCTATGACCGTTATACCGGAGGCGGGCGGGTTGCCCTTGGAAACGTCTATCCTTCCAAACATATTGATCATTATTATGAGAGAATGCACGGAAATGCTCTCCGCCTGTTTAAATCTATGGGAATCAAGAACGGCGTGCTTCTGGTACAGGCATTTTATGAGAATGAGGAATTCTATGTATATGACACCGGTTTTCGGCTTCAGGGGGAAGCATCCAATCTTCTGATCGAGAAGCTTTGCGGTTATGACCAGAGAGAATTGCTGATTTCCTTTGCTCTGACCGGCTCAGAAGGAGAACTTGATCTTTCCGCAGCAGATGATCCTCGCTTCCACGGTCAGTATGCTGCATCGGTCTGGTACCTCCTGAACGAAGGAACGGTTAAAACAATCGAGGGAATTGAAAAAGCTAAAAATGACAGCCGTGTAGTTGCGGCAGTGCAGAGGCTTTTTGAGGGAGACGAGATTTTATCGTCCTGGATCGGAACAGAGCAGCAGGTCATGCTGCGGCTATTCCTCGTTTGCAAGTCAAAGCAGGAACTGGCTTGCGCAATACAAGAATATCAGGAAGAGATCAAAGCCTTCAACGCACAGGGTGAAAACATGCTCGTCGCGGGTTTTGATGCCGCGGCAGCGCTGGAGGTTTAACATGGCAGAGAAAAGACTTGAAGGGAAAGTTATTGTCATTTCCGGAGGGACATCCGGTGTGGGAAAAACGGCAGCAGAGGAGTTCGCTGCCCAAGGTGCTAAGATTGTAATCGGCGGTCGTAATGAAGAAGCAGCACTTCGTTCGCTCCGAACGATTCGCACTTATGGCTCGGAAGGCATCTTTGTCCATACAGAACTCACCAATGTGGAAGACTGTAAAAAACTCTTTGATGAAGCTTCTGCAGAGTATGGAAGAATCGACGGATTCTTCAACTATGCCGGTGTGACGCCAGTCTCTCCGCTGGATACCTGTGATCAGGCTACTTTTGACATAGTAATGGATGTCAATTTCCGGGCGGCGTTTTTCTGCTGCCAGAATGCGGTGAATCATATGCGGGAAACCGGCGGAGGGACGATTGTTCTTACCGGATCTCCCCATGCATGGGGCGGAGAAAAAGACCGTGCAGCGTATGCCTGTTCTAAAGGCGTACTGCTTACGCTTATGGATCATATTGCCAAGAATTACGGGGAAGACAGAATCCGCTGCAATTATCTTACGCTTGGCTGGACGCCGACAGAGGGTGAAGTCAGGCTCCGTATTTCACAGGGACAAACGGAAGCCGAACTTCGCCGGGAAGCAAGCAAAGTGATTCCGTTCGGCAGAATGAATGAGCGCAGTGACTATATCGGAGCTCTTGTTTATCTGATGTCGGATGAATCCTATATGCTGTCGGGAAGTATTTTCCGCTGCACGGGCGGATGGTATATCGGTACTTCTATGCAGCAGTAAAGCGTTCAAGGGGAAAGACTTTCAGAGAGGAGATCGTTGTATGAACCTTCCGTTAAGCGTTGTAATTCCGGTTTATAATGCAGAGGACTATCTGCAGATGAGCGTCGGAGCCATCCTTTCACAGACCTTTCGAGATTTTGAACTGATTCTTGTCAATGACGGTTCTACGGACAGGAGCGGAGAAATCTGTGAAGAATTCGCCAAAAACGACAGCCGGGTCAAAGTGTTTCACAAGCCGAACGGCGGGCACTCCTCCGCTGTCAATTACGGGCTCGAACGTATGGCAGGAAAATATGTGATGATCTGTGATACGGATGACTTTTATGAGCCGGAAGCATTTGAGATTGCCGTGAATCGGATAGAGTCCTCTCCCGACTGTGATACGATTATCTTTGCCATCTATCGCCCTGACAAGGAACCGGTAGAGGATCCTGCATCCCGCGTTACATTTGAGAAACGTACTATTGACAAATGCCTGCTGTCCGGGCAGACGTATGAATATTGCGATATCGGGTTCCATATCGAATCTACCTGGGCAAAGATTATGAGAGCAGATGTCATTCGGGAGCATTGCGTCCGTATGCCGGAGCATCTTTTCCTGGATGAGGATGCGGTTTACTGTCTGCATCTCTTCCAGCATTGCAGAAAGGTGGCTTTCGACAGCCATCATATCTATCACTATGAAATCCGTTATGATTCCTTCTGCCATAAGTATTCTGATGTGGCAGTCAAAATGCTCCCGCTGATTCTGCAGGAACAGGAGCGCTATCTTGCGAAATACCACCCGGATGATGCGGAGTACAGTGCAGCAAATGATCTGGCAGTTTTTTCATGGTTTAATGAAGCGGAGGAGCACTACTTCTTTAACGAACAGAATACGCTTCCCGCAAAGGAAGTTTACAAAGAGTATAAAAAGCTGCTGCAGGATCCGACAGTCTGCAGACATATCAGCAGAATCAAAGCAGGAAAAGAGGATTCCCTGATGCGGAAGTTTCGGCTGGCTCTTTACAAACACCCGACTTACCCGATGTTTCAGCTCTACTATCGGGCAAAGAAACAAAAATGAAAAAGCGCGTTTTAGTTACAGGAGTCAACAGCTACATCGGCAATGCTTTTCGCAGCTATATGGAACAATATCCGGAAGAGGCAGTGGTGGATGGGATATCTGTCCGGAATGACGCCTGGAAAACGCTGGATTTTTCCGGGTATGACTGTGTCTTTGATGTGGCCGGGATCGCACATGCTGACACCGGGCATGTTTCGGAAGAAGTTAAGAAACGGTATTATGCCGTCAACTGTGATCTCACCGTTGCACTTGCACAGAAAGCCAAAGAGGAAGGGGTAAGGCAGTTCATCTTTATGAGCTCCGCGATCGTCTACGGGGATTCCGCTCCGATCGGATTTCAAAGGATGATAACCAGAGACACTCCTCCGGCTCCTGCTGACTTTTACGGAGACAGTAAACTGCAGGCTGAAAAAGGAATCCTGCCGCTTGCCGATGACCATTTCAAAATTGCCATCTTGCGTCCTCCGATGATCTACGGAAAAGGCAGCAAAGGTAATTATCCCGTGCTTTCGAAAATGGCCCAGAAGCTTCCGGCATTCCCGAAAGTTGAAAACTGCCGGTCGATGCTTTATATCGGCAATCTTGTAGAATTTGTCCGCCTTGTGATCAAAAATGAAGAGAGCGGGTTTTTCTTTCCGCAGAACGGACAGTACAGCAATACATCACAGCTCGTGCAGATGATCGCAGAAGCACACGGGAAACACATCATCCTCGTCGGAGGATGTACTGTTCCGCTCAGGCTTCTCAGCCAGGCGACAGGGCTTGTTAACAAGGCATTCGGGAGTCTTGCCTATGACATGTCTATGAGTGAGTATAAAGAAAACTACCGGAGATTTTCTCTTGAGGAATCGATCCGGCTGACAGAAGGATGAGACCGAAATGCTTGTCAGTGTGATAACCATTTGTTTTAACAGCGAAGCTGTCATCAGAAAAACGATTGAATCTGTCCTGAACCAGACATGGGATAAGTTGGAATACCTCATTGTTGACGGAGCATCCAAAGACCGGACAGTTGCAATAGCCGAGGAGTATTCCGAACGTTTTGAGGCAAAGGGAATCGATTATCGAATATACAGTGAGCCGGACAGAGGAATCTATGATGCGATGAACAAGGGAATCCGCCTTTCTTCAGGTGATCTCGTTGGATTGATCAATTCCGGTGACTGGTATGAACCGGATGCCGTTGAAACTGCTGTGAAAGCATATGAAAAAGAGCCCTATGATCTGTTCTATGCGGATATCAATCTGATAAAAGAAAACGGCAGTGTGATGGTCAAGCACTCAAAGAAGGACCGTTTTCCGACGTCGCGGCACTGGAATCACCCGACGATGTTTGTCACTCGCAAAACATATCAGGAGCTTGGCCTGTACCGGAATGAAGGTATCCATGATGACTTTGAATTCTATCTCCGTGCGCGGAAGGCAGGGAAAAAAATCACGATCGTCAACAAGACGATTGCAAACTTCGTCACGGGCGGTGCAAGCAATGCAAAATCTTTTGCAAAGTGCAAAAAACGCTGCCTTGACCGCTACCGGGATTACCGAATCAACGGATATTCCCGTCTGGCAATGATAGAGTGTGTTGCCATTGAGGCGGCAAAATTTATTCTTTCCTGAAGGAGGCTGGTTGGATGTTCAAATTCAACACCTGGCTGGAAAGACCACTTTTTAAGCTCAACGGAATCAAAATGGGGAAGAATGTGAAGCTGATCGGCTGGCCGTGTATTTTTCGCTTTCCCGGTTCCAAAATAGAAATTGGAGACGGCTGTCTGATCCGCAGCAATTTCTGGTCAAACCTGATCGGGCTGTACCAGCGTACGATTATTGTGGCAAAACGGGGAGCATCTATTCGGATCGGGAAAAATGTCGGGATTTCAGGATCTACTGTCTATGCATGGAATGGTATCGAGATCGGAGACAACACTCTGATCGGGGCCAACTGCAAAATTCTCGATTCCGATCTGCATCCGCTTGATGTGGAGGAACGAAATGCGAATAACTGGGATGAGGTGAAAACAGCGCCGATTGTGATCGGTAAGAACTGTTTTATCGGATGCAATACCCTGATTCTGAAAGGCGTACATCTGGGTGACGGATGCGTCATCGGCGCCGGAAGTGTTGTGACAAAAGATATCCCGCCTTCCTGCGTCGCAGCAGGCAACCCGGCAAAGATTATCAGAGAACTCTGAACGCAGGATTTTTGAATATGATCAATCAGCAACAGGCTGCCTGTATCTCAGGCAGCCTGTTGCTGATTAAAACCGTTTACCGTTCGGAACGTATTAAAGGATGTATTTTATCCTTTAATAGAACAAGCACTTTCTTCAGAAGGAGGGGAAATGCGATCCCTGCTGCAACGTATACCGCCAGGAAAGCATATGCTCCGTTTGGCTTGTAAAACCACCAGATATCTGTCTTGTAGGCGACCCAGTCGAAATCTTTCAGTGCAGGGAGAATATGACTGAGAAGCGCACAGATCGTTTTTACGATCATAAACCCCATAAAATGGTTGATCATGATGCAGTAGGAATTATCTGCAATCAGATTTACTGTTTTGTTTCTGCCGAGAGATGGTTCAAGCTTTGTGAAAATCCTCATCCAGAACAGTGCAACGAGATATCCGGAAAGGATTGAAGTGACAGGGCTGAAATTGAAATCCGTACACCAGGCGGGAACGAATGTCGGCATGATACCGTACTTCAGATTCATGCAGAGCTTGATCAGGAAAATGCTGCAGTAAAACCATTTGTCAGGAATCTTTTGTACAGTTGGTTCCAGCATAGTTTTGTAAAATCCGCCAAATCCGAAAAACGGCAGGAAGAACAGCATCCGGACGAGAACAAGCCACCAGCCTGTGTTATAACCTTTTGAAGCGAGAATATTTCCTGTGATTCCGAGTACAAGATCCACCAGAAAAACAGCAAACTCTTCTACAACAGGCTGGCAGAAAGACAGCAGCTTTCTGATCAGGATGTTGAAGACTTCGATCATGAAAAGCGGAATGATAAACCAGCCACCCATATTATAGAGGAACTGATGTCCGTTTGTGATCGGCAGAATAAAGATGCTGTAAAAGGAGGGATCTTCGCCGATCTCGAAGCCTTTCATCCGAGAAAGCCAGACGAGAGCGGCATATGCGAAATTATAGAGATAGAGCGGGATGAGGAGTGTTTTAATTTTTCTTAGAAGGTATCCTCCGATATCTTCTTCACTTGTGCTTCGATACAGATAACCTGAAGCGAAAGCAAACAGAGTCAGATACGTTCCGTCGTAAGGGAACCACTCTTTCAGAATTGAAATTGCACCACCGTCTGCATGGGCACAGAGTACAAGAACGATCCCGAACGCATACAGAAGCTTAAACCTGTAGTCGATTGTACGCGCATTGCCCATGATTGCTTTCTCCTTTTCTTGAATTTCAGGCGGGGAGTTTTTTTCGAATCTTTTGCAGAAGCGTCTTTGTCAGCGGTGTTTCGATATAATAGAAAAGAATGCCGATTGCGAAACAAAGGACAAGGTTGACGAGACACTGCACCCATGTGCTGTGGATATACGGAAAATGGCCGTCAAACAGAGTTTCCATACCGTAATAGAATATTTTCTGAGTAAGATAAATATTAAAGGAAGCTTTTCCCAGCAATTCCAGTGGTTTGCACTTCAGTTGTGTTTTCTCGATCAGCCATCCGACGATGGGGATGATAAACATAGCCGGGAAAAGCGCCGTGTTTTTCCAGTACGGCTGAAAGACCATTGGCTTGTAGGAAGTATAGCACAGGATAATCAACCAGCAAAAACCGAAAAGGCCCATTCCGATCCGGAGAGGTTTCGGAAGACTGTCAAGGGAATAGAGAGCAAGATAACACCCGAACGCTATGTGAAAAGCATAGCGCAGTACAATAAAAGTGTAGCATTCCACATTCATTCCGTAGGCTTTTTGCAGGAGTTCATAGATGAAAGTACCGATCCAGCAGATCAGAAGCCCTTTTGATCCTTTGCGTTCTATTAGCAGATAAACAAAGGGAACAAAGAAAACAAACTGGAACATAAACGGGATATAATAAGTGCCCGGGCCCCATCCTCCGGCCAGATACATCAGGAGAATTTCCATAATTCCTTTGGGAGAAAGGAAAATATGGGCGAGCACCTCAACGAGATAAACCATGGTATACGGAACTGCAAATCGAATCAGTTTAGGGATCAACTGTGAAGGTGTAAGTGCCTGGGAAAGGGAATGAATCTGAGCTTTGGAGAAAGACTTGGTATACAAGTATCCGGAAATGATCATCAGCGTCGGAATTGTCATCTGAACCCAGAAGGGAAACAGCAGTTTCAATCGCTCAGCCTCTGTCCACATTGCGTGGCAAATTACCACATTGAACATGACCGCACCTTTGATCACATCAATGGTTGTATTTCTTTTCATAATCTCTCCTCAGTATTTTTCAAACCATTCAAGCGTTTTTTGCCTCCAGACCTGGCATTCAACGGTGCCCGAGACATCACAGCCATGATCGGAAAAAGGAAAAACAATGGATGAAGTATCCACCCCAAGTTCTGCCATCCGCTCGATAAACCTGCTATAGGTACTGTAGTGAATCAGGTGATCGAGCTTACCATAGAGCATCAGCGTCGGGGCCATAGTGCTATCTGCAAGTACAGCGCCCGTACTTTCTTCGTAGCGTTCCGGATATTCAGTAGGGGTTCCGCCCCAGTTCGTTTTACAGACATTGTGAATATGGCTGCGGAATACGGGGTCGCATTTATAATAGACACCTGCAGGATCTATGGCTGGGAAACAGGTCGTGACGGCGCGGACTTTCGGGAGGCTCTCACCGAGAACGGTATCGAGTTCTCCTTTGTTGATTCTTGCTGCAACGGCAACGGCAAGGTTTCCTCCTGCCGAGCTGCCTCCGAGATAGAGGCGGTTGGAATCTCCGCCGAAAGAAGCCGCATGGTGTTTCAGCCACTGCACGGCTTTTGCCACAGCACCCTGTTGGATATCATAAAGGTGGGTTTCACCCGTGGAAAGAGGGTACTCCACGCTCGCAACGAGATACCCTTGCTCGGAAAAGAATCTGCAGTGGGCAGCGGAATCATGCCGGCTGCCGGAGATCCAGCTTCCGCCGTGAATCCAGAGAAGTATCGGAGAGCTTTTCTCTTCTGTGTTTTTTGGAAGCCAGATGGAAAGGGCATACTCGTTGCCTTCATAGTCCAGATAAGAGACATCACCGTCATAGGAGGTATCGCCGTCCTGGTTCTGAAAGACGGCAGAAACATCAATGTTCACATTCTGCTTCTTTGCTATGATAAGCTCGCTTGTAAACATGATGAAAGAAATCGTAAATCCGGCAAGAGTGAGAGAAAGAATGATTTTTTCTTTTCGGGATTTTCTGTCACGGCAGAACAGGAAAACCAGACCTGTGAGCGATAGAAAAGTAACCGTTATGCGAGGAATATAGGGCATCAGCATGAAAGCCGGGACGGACAGCACCGGCACATGCAGAAAAATCAGAATCATCACAATGCTGAGTGGGACGGTAAGGCACCCGCAGAGAATCATAAGAATCCCGGGGGAGGATGTTGGCTTCATAAGTTTTTTAGAAAGGCTGCCCGCTTATGCAACGGCGGCTGCAGGGACTGAAGCATCACTGAAAATAAGACCAAAAAAGCCATCAGCCTGCATACGGCTTTCATATTCCAGGCGGATAGTACCATTGCATTCGATCCGATCCTTCCCGAGTAGTTCAATGCGCGTCTGAAGATTATAATGCTGATAATCCTCGGCACATTCCATGATCAGTTCATCATCCAGATAGATCTTCAGGTCGTTAGCGCCTGGAACAACCCAGTAGAATATTCCGGGTATGCCGGCAACAGAGACATCGCGCAGCTCATATGCTGTGTCGCTCAAACGAACAAATTCATCCAGTGGAAAGTAGGTAAATGTTGAATAATCTTCTACCCGAGTATCATCCGGAGTCGTTACGTCATGGCGGTGAGAGGGCAGAGCTTTTTTCAGGGATGGATCTTCACCTGTGGCACAGGCCGAAACATAATCTGCAACTGACGTAGATACTTCGGCAACCTTTTCAGAAAGCACTTCGGTGAAGGCTTTCAGATACAGCTCCTCTCCAAGCTCGCCGGGGTGAATGGTATCGGGAGAAAGCGCATCATAAGAGTACTCGCTTTGTTCATAGGCAGCAAGTGTGTCTATCACCGGAATATCATAATAGTCGGCAAGGCGTATGATCTCACGGATTTTTTCCGTATAGATCCTTTGAGAACTCTCAAGAACCGAGAAAAGGCAGATATTGGGGTTTTTTTCCAATAACTGCCGGATAACAGTTTCATAATGGAGAGCAAAATCCATTGTTGCATCATTCTGTCCAAAGCAGATAACGGCAAGATCGTAAGCCTCTTCGTCCTCCGGCAGCATGTTGAGGCGGGCATAGCCTGTGTAACTCGTCCCTCCGCCAAGACTGATATTGTTTGTTTCACAGTTGATGCCGTACTGATATTCCAACCATTTTGTCGCTTCAGTGGACCACTCCAGAGCGCTGATGGAATCTCCCACAAAGAGAACACGGATGTCTTTTCCGCAGGCGAGAGCAGTCAGAGCATCAATCTCATGCCCTTTGGTCACAGCATCACAGACGGTACGATAGAAATTCTCCTGCATGGAAAGCCTGACCGGAGGATCGGGAGCTTTGAGAGTTTCTGATATTTCCGGAATCAGTTCCGATGCGGTACGGATTTCTCCCAGCCTGTTATTCATCTGATGTTCGTGGCGGTAAATTTTCAAAAGCCCAAACCCGCCAACGCCGATGATACATATTGTACACAGAAGTGCAATAGCTGCCTTGCGCAGTGTAGTGCTCCACTTTCCCAACAACGTGACCGGCTTCTCCCAAAGCTTCTCGGAATCGGCTTGTACACTTTCTTTCACGCCAAAAATGCTCCCGGTTCCTGTCAGCTCCAGGAACTGGTAGACAAGTTCTGCAAGCAGGCAGGTGGTGATAAGAAGCAGTATGTCTTTCCAGTTCTGCGAAATTTCCAATGGATCAATAAAGCGTTTCAGAATCGGGAAAAAGATCTGCAGATGCCAGGCAAAATAGATAACGGAATGTTTGCCGATTGTCCGAAGAAATCCAACAGAATAGGGCCTGAACGCCAGGAAAACGAAAAAGGAACCGATCAGTCCGCTCAGATAGGTGAGGGGCACGAAAGCATAATCATTATAATACATATCGAGAGACCAGTTCATCCCACACAGCTTCCCGCTGAACAGGCCGATCGCTGCACTGACGCTGAGGCCGGCAAGACAGACCAGCTCATACAATATGACATTGTTTTTCACCTTCGCAAGGATTGCCGCGGAAGCCCTGTCAACCCAACCACCCTTTGCGGCATAAAATGCTGCGGAGAAGAAGGGAAGGGCCATGAGGGCTATGTCGCTGTTCCATGGCAGGCAGACAATTCCGTCGTACCAGGGGAGCAATTTGGAAGCTGGGAGAGAATAAAAAACCAGCCCTGCCGCTACGGCAGTAAGATTGACTGCAACAATAATAATCTTACGTTTTTTGCTTTCAAACCGATCGGTGACCCTTACCAGCAGGAACATATAGAGGTTCAGGATAAAAAGGCAGGCCATGTACCAGGTTGGCCAGGAAGGACGAGTCTGCAAAAACAGCAGCTTCACCATGGAGAGCGGTGTCGTGCTCCTCTGCCAGAGCATAGAAAAAAGAATGATTACAATGCAAAGAAAGGTGCACGGCAGTACGATGGATTTTATCTTTTTCTTCGCAAAATCTCTAAAACGTTCATTTGGTCTGACCCGGAACAGATAGCCGGACATAAAGAAAAGAAGCGGTGCCGAGAAGCAATAGATTGCATTTTTAAAAAGAGAACTCCTGCTTGCAATATGCCCCCAGAACACAAGGAGCATTGCAAAACCTCTTGTAGTATCAAGCCAGTCCATCCGTTTGGAGGAAGAAACAGCCTTATTTTGTTCCATCATGACGATTCCTTCAGAGTAGATAGTGGTCCGGAAACCCGGTTCAATTTCTGCTTAATATAATGTAGAAAGTATATACGTTTTTAAAATTGCCGTCAAGCGGATTTTGTTCAGTGCCTGTCGGAATCGGCTCTGCAAAACAGCTGTTGTTTCTTGTTTTTAACTATTTTTTAATTTACATTCTATTCACTTTTCTTTTTGCTGAGATTATGATATATTGAAGAACAGAAACAGGGAATCAGCAACCAAAAGCAACAATCTTGAAATTTTTTTGAAATAATTTGAAAATTGTTGTTGCAATTTGGTTGCGTTTGCTGTATTATAGCAATCGATATATTAGTCGCGCGTAAAAGGAAGACGGATGTTCACCCGCGGGACGGAAATATACAGGAGGATTTTTCTATGAAAACAAATCGTCTGATCAGTCTCCTGCTTTGCTTGTGCATGGTGGCAACACTGTTCACCGGCTTTGCGGAGACCGCGAGCGCCGAAGACTATATTACATATACAGTCAAACCCGGCGATAATCTCTACACACTTGTAGGGAAGATGGGAATGAATTATGGCACGGTAAAGTATGTCATTATGGCATTGAACGGTTTTACCAATGAGGCACAGCTGAGCCAGCTGCAGCCGGGACAGACGATTATTTTGCCGACGTCCAATCAGGCTGCCGCTTCTCTTGCGTCGAAAGCTACGACTGCTGCTACCGCTGCGGTTGCAACAACGGCAACTGCTGCTGCAGCAACGGCAACAACCGGCACGACAGCTACGACGACTACAACAACTACGTCTACAGCCGCGTCTACTTACCAGGGCTTTACCCCTGCCTATTATCTGGTAGAGCACACAGTGCAGAAGGGCGAAACTCTCACCAGCATTTGCAAAGCTCTCGGCGTGAATTACTATGACTATAAGTCTGTCGTCCTTGGCGTGAATAAGCTTGCCAATGACAGCAGCCTCAAGGTCGGTCAGCAGCTCTGGGTCCCGGCAAAAGTCGGCTCCGCGGGCGGCACGATTGCTGTGGTTGCCTATTCCGTAGCACCGGGAGATTCTATCAGCTCTATCTGTGCACAGTTCCAGACCAGCTATGCTAACTACAAAGACGCGGTCAAAGCTGTCAACCCTAAGATTAAGAATGTGGAAAAGCTGAATGTCGGACAGACGGTTTATATCCCGGTATACACTACCTGGAACAACGCTGTCGCAGGCAATAATTCTACAGCTGCAGGTAATGACGGTGCACCTTCTATCACACAGGCGACCGGCTATTCCATCAGCTTTACAGCAACGGACAACAAGAAATACGGTGCTCCGTTTGCCATTGTCGGCACTCAGTCCAATGTACAGCGTGCACAGGCAGGCTCCACCGTTATCATCCGCCCGAATGCTTATTCCGGCTATGCTGTGACGGGTGTGAAAGTTGTGCGCACGGACAGCAATGCACATATCCAGGTGAATGATTTTGCTTTCACCATGCCGAACAGCAATGTCCAGATCACGATTGACTATGCAGCCGGCAAGCAGATTCGTAAGCTCAATTCTCCGCACGGCCACTTTGACACTTATGTTTACGGCAGCGCGGCAGACTCTGCATTCTTTGGTGATGAGGTAACAATTGTCCCGTATCCGGATGAAGGATATGAAGTGAAGGGTGTTTTCGTTTTGGATGCCACAAAACCACAGGATGACGAAACACAATTAATGCCTCCACTGGTGAAAGACAAAAAGACAAACTCTTTCCACTTCACGATGCCGAACCAGCATGCAAAGGTGAAAGTAGTCTTTGGCATATCTACTACAGTTAAACTGCTTTATAATACTGCTACCGCATTGTACAGCGGTGAATTTGGCGGGATGGGAGTTGTTAAGTTCTTTGTCGGCGGACAGGAAGTAACAGAGGCAAATCCTGGAGATAAGGTTACGGCGGTTGTTATCCCTGCGGATGGCTGGATTATTGAGACGGAGCCGTTCTTCGTCGGAGATTTGAGTGGTCCGGTTACTCTCCAGGCTAAAAAGGCTGCAGAATATACCTATACTTTTACAATCCCGACAACTCCGGTCAACAAGTTTGTAGCAGTATATATCAGATTTGTTGAGAGAGTACCGTATTATCTCCTTTCTGTCAATCTGACCGGCAAAGGAAGTCCCGGCATGATTTCCTTTACAGTAACGGATGCTATTACAGGCCAGGTCAGAAAGTTCGCCGAGTATGCTTTCCCCGGAGATAAGGTTGAAATCGTTCCATATGTGACTACCGGAATCAGATGGGATGAGACGAATCCCGGACAAGCGCAGATATACGATACCATTTACAGCCCAACAGAGACAAAGAACTATACAACTATTGCTATTACAGGCGCATTGTTGGCTGACTATTATTGGGTAGAAGACGGTTATAGATTCATTATGCCTGCTGCTGGTGTAAATGTAGAGGCACGGTTTAATGCACCTTCATATAGCGATACTAGTGTAATTACATATGATCCAGACAGTTATACTGATAGTGAGGCTGCATATAATACTTACACTACAACTAAGAAATACCTCGTTTCGGGCGGACAGACAGATTATGGCACCATAGAAATATATGACAAAAAACCAACTCTTGGATCTGGAGCTAAAGCAGTTGGTTCAGCTTCAGCGGGCACTAAGCTTTGGATGAAGATTACCCCGATTACGAATTATCGCGTCATGCGGGACTACGATGGATCGACGGGTACTCCATATCAGTATTATGTTTATTATATAGATTATGCCAAGGAGTATGCAGCTAAGGGCTATGTACATCAGGTCGCAAAGGATGATGTTACAGAGGATGCAGATTCTTCAATCCTGTATGTAGAGTTCGAAATGCCGCAGAACGATTGTCAGGTAATGGCTTATTTTGAGAAGTTCTATCGGAATGAGACTGCAACTGGCTATGATACTGTTACAATTAAAGCGTTCAATGTAGATGGCGGTACACCACACCCTGTATATGATTTTAACGCAGGGACAAAGATCATTTCTGACTCTTTGGGTAGCTACAATGTCCAGATGTGGATCAATGGAGTACATGTCCCGGATGGATCGCAGGCAGTTGCAGGCAATATCGTAATGCTTCGCTTTGAAGTGAAAGAAGACAGAAAACTTGAAAAGGTTGTTTTGGTCAAATCAAACGGCGAGACTGAGGAATTGCTCCAGAATGGAGACGGATATTATTGGTACTTGATTAAGGATACCGACGTCAACGCAATGATGGAGTATATTCTCGATAAAGAACCGCTTCAATTTATAGTATTCACATCCCAGGCAGAGAAACCCAAGTATGTGATTTCTAATGGTGGTGCATTCGACTCGAGTAGATTGATTGACCTAAATAGTCACAATTCGTTCCTTATTGAAGTAGATCCTTTGGATGGTGGAACAGGTTATCCTATTCCGAATTTGATGCAGGATTATGCAGTAGAAGGGGATACGGTAACGCTGTATATAGTGCCGATAGAAGGCTATATGCTTGATCAGGTCAATATCAAGGGGCTTGAGAACTTTACAATGGGTGATCTTGTGTGGTCCAATAAAGATGGCGGTTACTGGTGGTATACCTTTGTTATGCCGGCGCATAACATCACCACAGAAGTCCTGTACAAAGAGTATCAGAACTCTTTAGCTGAGATGGCTGATCCCTAAGCTGTAAAAGCAACAGACAAAAGCAAATATCAAAAATCACAGGGGTGCTGGAAACAGCACCCCTGTTTCCATGTGTGCTTTTTGCTCTTCGTAGAAAGGACACACATCACACACATTGCTGCCGGATGGATAGGTTTTCACAAATACTATACACATTCTTGCTTTTGTGTGTGATGTGTGTGAAATGTGTGCTTCTGCGCGCGTAACGAAAAAGCACACACACAGCGGCGTACGTACTATTATTTGCAGGACACGGGAGAGACAATTGACAAAATGTAGGTTTGTCAATGAAGTGTTACAGGGAAGGAAAAGAAAGAAGGACCTGTTTAGGAGAGTGCCAGTTTAGGGGACGCATAGGGA
>JBGUNA010000111.1:0-11334 GCA_045117135.1 Candidatus Limivicinus sp.
ATTATACCGCGGCTTACCGATGTGCTGAATCTTTTACTTACCGATGTGCTGACATTTTCTACTTACCGATGTGCTGAAACTATACAGGGCGAGGGAAAAAGCGTTCGAGCGAAGTAAAGAGGGATGAGAGATTTCTCGTGTTTGGACTTTACAGTGTTAGAGTTTAACAGTATAATAACAATCAGAAAAATACAGTAAATGCTGTGTTTTATAAAAAATCTTTAGAAGGAGAAAAAGCTATGAAAAAGATTCTTGCAGTTGTTCTTGCGCTTGCTCTGGTATTGGCACTGGGTGCTGTATCCTTTGCCGACTTTGAGCCGGATTATGAGAAGACCATTACCCTGATTGTCCCACAGGGTGCAGGCGGCGGCACTGACACACAGGCACGCCAGCTGGTGGAAGCTATGAAGCAGGTTTCCGGGTTTGACAACATCATTGTTGAGAACGTGACCGGTGGTTCCACGGGTATCGGTACCAACCAGGTTATCGATGCAGAGCCGGATGGCTACACCCTGCTCATGTACGGCACCTATGTCATCTGCGGCACGATGACCGGAAATACGGACGGTTACAAAGGGCTTGACTTCCTGGATGGCCTGTCCCTCGAGCCGTTTATGATCGCAGTGCCGACAGAGTCTCCGTATCAGACGCTGGATGACCTGATCCAGGCTGCCAAGGCAGACCCGGGCAAGATCGTCCTCGGCAATGCAGGCGCAACGGCTACGACGGGTGTCGTGGCATATGGCCTGAGCATTGCCTGCGACAATGCATTCAATGTGGTTCCGTTTAACGGCGGCGCTGAGCTGATCCCGGCAGTGTTGGGCGGCCATGCAGATGCGGGCATCTTCTCCCAGTCTGAGGTTCAGGCAAATGCCGACGGGCTGCGCCCGCTGGTCTTCCTCGGAGACGGCCATTCCGTTATTCCTGAGTTTGCAGAAGTCCCCAACATGGCAGATGCCGGCTACGGCGACCTGGTAGTTCCGGGCGGCTGCTTCCGCGGTATCTGCACCACCAAGGGATCTCCGAAAGATATGGAGAAGTGGGTTGCCGATGTTGTGGAAGAGGCATACAATTCCGAACTGTTCCAGGGCTGGCTCAACGGCGCGGGCCTGCTCGGCCAGTTCTCCAAGCTCGAGGACTTTGAAGCATTCAACCTTGATATGATTGAGACCATGAAGCCCATTATTCAGGCAACCGGCCTTGCGGTAGGAGAGTACGCGGAGTAATCCTTTCTTTTGATCCTGTCGGCTGCTGTCAAAGGCAGTCGGCAGGGTTTTTCTTTTGGGGGATTAGTATTGTGCTTCGAACGTAGTGCTAAGGCATTGCTCGGAAGGAGACATGGTACTTCACAGAAACATTTCTTTCCGAGCTATAATTTGGGTAGAAGACTTGTTGACTCGCTTGTGCGGGGGTTATTTTGTTTATGAAAAAAGTTAAGTTAATGCCGGCGGTGATGACGTTTTTCTCCGCTTTGTATCTGGTATATGTGATCAGCGGGGAGAACACGACGCTCGTGGCTGACCCGTACGGCGGGGACCCGGGCAGCAAGATCCTGCCGCTGGTGATGGGCATTTTTCTGTTTGCGGGGTTCCTGTATATTACCCTGACGGAACGGCCTGACGGAAAACATACGGACAAGGGGACAGTGAAGCTGTTCCTGCTTACGCTCGGGCTTTCGGTGCTGTATGTGGTTTTCCTCCGGAAGATCGGTTTTGTCATTTTGTCCGTGCTTCTTCTGTATACGTTGGAATATGTGTATACGACCATCGGGGAAGAGCGGAAGATCAAGGCGGCAGTTCTTGGGGGAGTATGCACAATGGCGGCGACCTGCGGGGTATACATGCTCTTCCGCTATGTGTCGAAGCTGCTGATGCGGCTTGCACGGGCGGGGACGATCCCTGCTGCCTTCAAGACCTCTGTGCCCAACGGGGTAGTCTCCTGTGTGATTGTGGTGCTGTTCACGCTGCTGTTTGTGAAGATCGCTCCGCGAAAGAAGTATCCGGGAATCACCAATGCGGGGATTATCACATTTACCACGGTGCTGCTGCTGTATGTCATCTTCAAGCAGTTCTTCTCTGTTGCAATGGCTCCGGGCTTGCTGAACTACTGAGAGGAGGGGAAGAATGAGTACGTTTTTACAGGGCCTTGCGCTGGTTTCCCATTTTTCCACTCTGGCGTGGTGTGCCTTCGGGGCGGTGCTGGGCATTGTGCTTGGCGCGCTGCCCGGGCTGACGGCTACGATGGGCATTGCGCTTGTGATCCCGATTTCTTATCAGCTGGATACGGCAACCGGCATCGGCCTTCTGCTGGCGGTTTACTGCGGGGCTGTGGCGGGAGCTTCGATCCCGGCTATTCTGCTGGGCATCCCGGGCAACCCGAATGCGATAGCCACTGTGGAAGATGGGCAGCTCATGACCCGCAAGGGTTTAGCCGGGCAGGCGCTCGGCGGGGCTGTGATTGCGTCATTGATTGGCGGGCTCGGGTCTGAGATCTTCCTGATCTTCTTCAGCCCGATGATTGCCAAGATGACGCTGGCTTTCGGCCCGGCGGAGAAGTGCACGCTCTCCCTGGTCGGCATTGTGATTATCGCGGCGGTATCCGGCAACAGCATTCTGAAAGGCCTGCTGATGGGGGCACTGGGGTTTGTGTTTGCCTTCCTGGGGCCGGACCCGATGTCCGGTGCGGCAAGAATGCCTTTTGCTGCTTATCTCCGCAAGACGCCCCTTGCCAACGGTTTTGATATGACGTCTACGCTCATCGGGCTCTACGGCGTCAGCCAGGTGTTCTTTGAGCTGGACAACCTGAGGCTGAATAAAAAGGGCAATATCTGCACGGAGATCGGGAATATCTTCCCGCCGTTTAAGAAGATTGTCTCAATGTGGAAGGTGATTCTCTCTTCCCTCGGGATCGGCACGCTCATCGGGGCTATCCCGGGGACGGGGGCTTCGATTGCGGTTTTCATGTCGCGCAATGCGGCGGTGGGAATCTGTGAGCGCAGCAAGGGCAAGCTGGATGTGCCCGGCACAGGCTGTCTGGAAGGGGTGTTTGCTCCGGAAGTGGCGAACAATGCCGTGACGGGCGGGGCGCTGATCCCAGCACTCAGCCTCGGCATCCCGGGGGACTCTGCTACTGCCGTGTTGATCGGCGCGCTGATGATCAACGGGGTGACTCCCGGGTTCTCCCTCTTCTCACAGAATATGCCGCTGGTGTATTCCATCTTCCTCACGCTGGCGATTGCCAATATCTTTATGGCGCTGTTCCAACTGGCCGGCGTGCGGCTTTATCCGAAGGTGCTGCTGATCTCCCAGCGGGTGCTTATGCCGATTGTGCTGATTCTGTCGTTTATTGGGCCGTATGCGCTGTGCGGGTCTTCTATCTCCAAGGGTGTCTTCTTTGTGGGCACGGCACTGTTTATGGGCGTTGTCGGTTACTTCATGAAGAAGAACGGATATCCGCTGGCACCCATCGTGCTCGGGCGTATTCTGGGGTCGATGTTTGAAGAGCAGTTCCGGCGCGGGGTGAAGCTCGGAGGGGGCAACTTTTCCAGGTTCTATACGTCTCCGATCTGCTGGTTCTTTATCGTCCTGTCCGTGCTGATTGTGGTGTCTACCGTGCTGCGGCACAGAAAGGCAAAGAAAAATGATTGAGTTCTGCTTCCTGGGGATCAACGGTTCCGTTCAGGAGCTGCATGTGGGGAACACATCCCTTCTCATCAAGGGAGAAGGAGTGTGCCTCTGTGCAGACCTCTCCTGCAACCTTGCAGCTGTCGTCGAGGCGGAGCCAGATGTGGTTGTGCTGACCCATGAGCATATTGACCATGTATACGGGCTGCCTTCCTTTCTGCATCAATCCTGGCTGCGGGACAGGAAGAAGCCGCTGAAAATCGTTGTGCCTTCCGGCATGTCCTATCTGCCGGAGGAGATGCTCAGTCTGTTCCGGCTGAGAGAGAAAAACGGTATTTTTGCCATTACTGTCACGGAAGAAAATGTGATCTATGAGGGTTCACTCCGGGTGGAAACTTTTGTCACGGATCATACAGAGACTTCTGTCGGGATTATGATAGAAGAGGCTGATAAACGGCTTATCTTCACGAGTGACACCAGGCCGGGTCTTGCGCTCCCAAAAGCGGATGTGCTGATCCACGAAGCATCCGGCGTTTTTGCAGATGAGGAGATGTTGGTGAAGAAAGGGCATTCCAGCGGAAGGGATGCAGGCATGGCAGCGAAAAATGCGGAAGCGGAAAAGCTGTTCCTCTGTCATTTACCCACTGAGGGGAAAAACAGAGTGCGCAGGGATGCCTTAAGGGTTTTCCCGCAAACAGAAATCCCGAAGCTCCTGAGATGGTATAGGGTTTGAGGAAGTTTGTAGTATCCATTTAGACCGACACTTTGTGTGTCGGTTTTTTTTGATGGGCCTTGAGTTAGTTTACTGTTCACACTCAATTTAACTAAACACCATATTTTGTATGATTATTGGTTACAAACCGGAAAAATATTCTAAATATTGTGAAATGCCCTTGACAAGCAGAGCTGATACCAGTATTATGGCTTCCGAAAATGAGCCTATGCAAAGAATGAAAAACTCGGAGATTTACCATCGTTGAATATAATTGAATTGATAAGGCAAATCTTGGGTGAAGCAGTTATTCACGGCAGGGCGGGTCCTCCTCATTGAAAACCCTTCGGGTTTCCAACACGGCCTCCTCCCGCGCCTGCCGGTCTATCTGTTATCGCAGGTTTTTAATTTACCGGGCATGGCCCGGATGACTATTAGCAAAAAAATTGTTTTACACTTTTTATTAGCTATAGAGTATCTAAATTTGAAAACAATGAAAAACGATTTAAAAGGAGAAGTATATGCCATCAGTTACTGACTGGTTAATGGTAGCGATTACAGCTATTTATGTAATTGCCACAATTCTAATTTATAGGTCAAACAACAAAGCAGTTCAAACAGCACAAGAACAGATTGAGGAATCTAAAAGGCAGTTTGCAGAAACCCAGCGCTTACAGGTCATGCCTTACTTACAGCTTGAACTAACGGATGGTAAGATAAATGAAAACGGGGATCCTGTATGCCCGTATACAATTTTTGAGATATCCAGTGCTGATAAGGCGAATATGATAAGAGCAACATATTTTTTAAAGCTTTTGAATGTTGGTGTTGGTATGTTGCACCATTCAAAAGTACAATGGAATTCATTGAGCAAGCACGACGATGGTTATCCAGCTGAAGATATTGTAATTCCCCCAGGAATATCTTGGGAAACAAATGTCTTATTTACTGCAGCAAAGAATGAAAGTGAGGATCCTCTAAAACAGAAAACTGCCAAATGTACTATCAATGTTGACTTCGAAGACTTACTTGGAAACAAGTATAATCAGAAAGCTAATTTAATCTTTTTAATATCTCATAAAGATATCAGGTTGATTCATTATCATTTAAAATGTCCATGTTTAAAAGAGATTTAGATTTGATGCATATAAATCCAAATACCAAATATCAGATGATAGACTAATAGGTGTTTATAATAACAAGAATACTGTTTGTTATCTTTCAATGAGTATAATAGTGACATTTTAAGGAGGCCTCTACATGTCTGAACCAGTAAGAATACATATATCAGAAATCGTGTTTAATAATGGAAATAGATTACCTATTAACAATAATGATATCGTACTATTTATTGGCCCTAATAATGTTGGGAAAAGTCAAGCGTTAGTAGATATTTATAGCTTATGTAAAGAAAAAAGCCAAACTGTTGTAGTTTCTGGTATAAAATTAGAGAAATCTGGAGATTCATTACGTTTAGCTTTAGATTCTGTTTCAACCAGGCAGGATAATGGGAGTGGTAGCAACTATTTCTTGTTTGGACATAAAGTAATGTACTATGGTTTTAACGAGAGAGATTTTTTTCAGTCAGAAACTCTCGGATCTTTTAGAGACTTTTTTGTTACGAAACTAAATACAGAGGCTCGACTTGGAATATGCCAACCAGCAGAAAGTATTGTCCGAAGTGAAAATAAGAAGAATCCTATTCATTATGCGGCTTTTGATAGTAAATACAGCAAATGGTTATCGGATAATTATCGTAAGGCTTTTAACACTGCTTTGACGGCTAATATACTTAATGGTTCAAGTATTCCTTTGTGTATAGGAGATACTATTAAACTTGAGAATGATTATGATGATGAACGGGAGCGGCAATTTGCATATGCTGATATCCTTTCTAATTATAAACAAGTTCAGGATCAAGGAGATGGGATAAAAAGCTTTACAGGTATTTTACTTTATCTAATGTTAGACTATAATTTTATTTATTTGATCGACGAACCAGAGTCTTTTCTTCATCCTCCACAGGCAAGAATTATGGGGCAGATTATAGGAACATCATTAAGGGAAAATCAACAAGCGTTTATATCAACTCATAGCGAAGAATTATTAAAAGGCTTAATAGATGTGTGTCAAGCCCGATTGAAAATTATTCGGATTACGAGAGAAGGAGATCATAATTCTTTCTCAATTTTAGATAATTCAAATATCTCAAATGTTTTTGGAGATCCACTTCTTAAATATTCGAATATAATGTCTAGTCTATTCCACAAATCTGTAGTACTTTGTGAGAGTGATTCGGACTGCAAAATGTATTCTGTCATAGATAATCAATTGAAACAAGAGAAGAATATATATTCAGAAACATTGTTCATACACTGTGGTGGTAAGGACCGTATGGCTAAAACAGTTTCCGCTTTGAGAACTTTGGAGGTAAACGTCAAAGTTATACCGGATATAGATGTTTTAAATAACCAGACTACATTTCGAGAGTTAGTTGAAGCTTGTGGTATAGAATGGGGAAAAGTTGAAAAGGATTATCATATTTTAATATCACATATAGATTGCAAAAAAGAAAAAGTAAAAAGAGAAAAAGCTAGAATAGACTTTAATAGAGTATTCGATTCTGATTCAACACCTGATTTATCTGAAGATGAGTTGAAGGAACTTCGCAAAATAATAACACCTCAATCCAAATGGAAAGCTATTAAAGAAGCAGGTATCTATGCTATACCTTCTGGGGATGCTACTGCGGCATATAACAGGATTGACAAGTTACTTAGAGAAAATGGTATTTTTCTAGTGCCAGTTGGTGAGCTTGAAGGTTTTATAAAATCTATAGGGAAACATGGTCCCGAATGGGTGAATAAGGTGCTTGAAACTTATCCAGATTTGACAGGAGAAGAATATAGTCAAATTAGGAAATTCATAGAGAGTTTGAATTTATAAATTTGACACAAATGTATCGTATAAATGAATTGCACGATATATATCCTGGGGCATTTAACAATTTGCCTGAAGAAATCTCAATGCTATTTATCAATTGGAGGAATCTTCATAGAATATCAACAGTAAAGACGGTTTATCCTATATTTGATGATGAGGTAAATGCGAAAATAGCTCTTTGAGTTAAAGTAGCAAAGGGGTCAGTCTATATGAGCATGTTTCAGGAATACAATTTTTTGGAAAATGTCGGTTTAAACGACATTTTCTTTTTGTGTATGGGGAGATTTTGAGGAAAGGGGAAAAGAAATGAGGAAAATTGTTGACATTACGGGGCGGTGTGTGGTAGGATGCAGACATTCTTGACTATGGAGGCGTGAGATGCGGAAATTATCTCTTTCGCTGCTGGCGCAGACGGTGCGCGGCAAGCGGAAGGCGTTGAAAATGACCCAGGCGCAGCTGGCGGATGCCGTCGGCATGAGCCGGACGGTGTTATCAAGTCTTGAAAATGGAATCTTTAAACCGTCTGTTGACCAGATGGAGGCGTTGGCCGAAGTTCTGGGGTTTGACGTGACGGAGATGTTTATAGAAGAGGAGAAAGCTCCGGAATCGATTGGCAGGACTTACAGGATCGCTGTGGCAGGTGTCGGCTATGTTGGCTTGAGCCTGGCTGTGCTGCTGGCGCAGCACCATGAGGTGACGGCTGTCTGCACAAAGCCTGAAAAGGCAGCATGTATTAATGCGTGGAAATCTCCGATTCAGGATGAATACATTGAGAAGTATCTGGCTGAGGCTAAGGAAGGAAAAAGGGAACTGAAGCTGAAGGCTACGGTTGACGGGGAAGCGGCTTACCGGGATGCGGATTTCATCCTGCTTGCGGTGCCGACGAACTATGACCCGAAGACCAATTACTTTGACTGCTCAGCGGTTGAGGATGTGCTTGCGCTTGTGAAGGCGTGCACCGCGGAGAGAGAGAAGAAACCGACGGTTATTATCAAGTCGACGATCCCTGTCGGGTATACAGACAGGGTGAGAAAGCAGTTCGGGATGGACAACATCCTGTTCAGCCCGGAGTTTCTGAGAGAAAGCAAGGCGTTATATGACAATCTCTATCCCAGCAGGATTATCGTGGGCTGTGATGAGAAGAGCAGGGAACAGGCGGAGCTGTTTGCCGCTCTGCTGAAAGAAGGGGCTTTGAAGACGGAGATCGAGACACTCTTTATGGGGTGGACGGAGGCAGAGGCTGTCAAGCTTTTTGCCAACACCTATCTGGCACTCAGAGTTTCGTACTTCAATGAGCTGGACACCTATGCGGAGATCAAAGGCTTGAGTACACAGCAGATTATCCGGGGTGTGTGCCTGGATCCGCGGGTAGGGGATTTCTATAATAATCCGTCTTTCGGGTACGGCGGCTACTGCCTGCCGAAGGACACCAAGCAGCTGTTGGCCAACTACCGGGATGTGCCGGAGAATCTGATTCAGGCCATTGTGGAGAGCAACCGCACGAGGAAGGACTTTATTGCGGACCGTGTGCTGGAAATTGCCGGGACGTATGGCAACAGCGAGAGCTACAGCAAGGCGAAGGAGAGCAAACAGAGAGAGACGGTGGTCGGGGTTTACCGGCTGACGATGAAGGCCAATTCGGACAACTTCCGGCAGTCCTCCATCCAGGGCGTGATGAAGCGCATCAAAGCCAAGGGTGCCACGGTGGTGATCTATGAGCCGACGCTGGAGAACGGCAGCACCTTCTTCGGGTCAAGGGTTGTGAATGACCTGAAAAAGTTCAAAGCTATGTGCGGCTGCATCCTGGCAAACCGCTATGATGCGGCGCTGGATGATGTGGAAGAAAAAGTATATACCAGAGATCTGTTCAGGAGAGACTGAACTGAATGATGAATGATGAATGGGCGCCTGCGGGCGTGGGGAAATTATGAATTTTGAATGATGAATGAGGACGAGGGCCTGCGGGCGCGGGGACAGTGTAAATAAGCAAAGGGGAGTATGAAATGCATTGCGAACAACTGTTTGAAGGAAAATACGGGCGGGAACCGGAAGAGATTAGTTTTGCGCCTTATCGCATCTGCCCCATCGGGGCACATTCCGACCATAACCTGGGCAAAATTACCGGGTTTGCTATCGACCAGGGCATCCATATTGCCTACAGTGTGAAGAAAAACGGTGTCATTGAGATGACCAGCCTGCAGTTCCCAAAACGGGCCCAGTGGCACATCAAGGAGATCGGGGAGAAGACAGGGGACTGGGCAGACTATCTGCGCGGGGCAACCTGGGCCCTGAGCAAGGAGCATGTGCTGTCCTACGGGATCTGCGGTGTCATTGAGGGCAGTTTGCCCATCGGCGGGCTGAGTTCCTCCGCGTCTGTTATTCTGGCGTTTCTGTCCGCACTTTGCAAGGTGAACAACATCCACCTGACCGATCAGGAGCTGATCAATATTGCCTTTGACGGTGAGAAGAACTATGTGGGCGTGAATGTCGGCACGCTGGACCAGAGCTGTGAAGTGCTGGGGAAGAAAGACCATATGCTGTATCTGGACTGCCGGGATGACTCTTATGAGCTGATCCCGACCAACCCGGCGATGAAGCCGTACCGCTTCGCGGTGTTCTTTTCCGGGCTGGAGCACAGCCTCGCAGGGTCGAAGTACAATATGCGCGTGGATGAGCTGCGGGCGGGTGTGTATGCGCTGCAGGCTTTTGCCGGCATGGAATACGGCAAGTTTTATCAGGCCAATGCAAGAGATGTGGCCTGGGATGTCTATCAGACGTATAAGGACCGTCTGCCGGTACCCTGGATGAGACGGTGTGAGCACTGGTACACGGAGTTTCAGCGTGTGGAAGCCGGGGCGGAAGCCTGGAGAAGGGGAGACCTGGAAGAATACGGCAGGCTGAGCTTTGAGAGCGGGTGGAGCTCCATCCACAACTGGGAGTCCGGTGCGCCGGAGCAGATCCGGCTGTATGAGATCATGCGGGAAACGGACGGAATCTACGGCGGGCGCTTTGCCGGGGCAGGCTTCAGAGGCTGCTGCATTGCGCTGGTTGACCCGGAGAAGATTGATGCGATAGAGGCCAGTGTACGGGATGCATATCTGAAGGAATTCCCCCAGATGGAGCTGAAGTATTCCTTCCATGTGTGCGAGAGTGCAGACGGGGTGAGAGCATGAAGTGTCTGATTTTGGCGGCAGGGTATGCCACAAGGCTGTATCCGCTGACGGAGAATTTCCCCAAGCCGCTGCTGAAGGTACAGGAGAAAACCATTCTGGACTGGCTGCTGGAGGATATTGACAAGGCTGGGGTTGTCGATCAGTATGTGGTGATCAGCAACCACAAGTTTGCCCATCATTTTCAAGAGTGGGCAGACGGGCATGTGCTGCCGATTACCGTGCTGGATGACGGCACGGAGAGCAACGAAACCAGGCTGGGGGCTGTGCGGGATGTGCAGTTTGCCATTGAGCAGCTGGGGCTGGACGATGACCTGCTGGTGATTGCCGGGGATAACCTGCTGGATTTCAGCCTGCAGGGGTTTATCCGCTATGCCGGGGAAAAGAAAACCACCTGCATCATGCGGTATTATGAGCCGTCGATTGAGAAGTTGCATAAGACCGGTGTTGCGGTGGTGGATGAGAATGACAGGATCCTGAATATGGAAGAGAAGCCGGCGGAACCGAAGAGCCACTGGTGCACACCGCCGTTTTATATTTACAAAGCCGAGGATGTGCCGCTGGTGAAAAAGGGCATTGAGAGCGGCTGCGGCGTGGATGCGCCGGGCAGCTTTATTGCCTGGCTGAGCGCGCAGACGGTGGTGCATGCTTATGAGATGCCGGGAAAGCGGTATGACATCGGGAACCTGGAGAGCTACCGGAAAGTACAGGAAGAGTATAAGGGAATTATGAATGATGAATGATGAATTAACCGCTGCGCGGCAATTATGAATTATTAATTATGAATTATGAATGAGAGATAAACTGTACCCACAAAAACGGACAGGCCAAAAGAAATGCATGGGGTGGACGTCCCTGAAAAATGGACAGGCTACGGAAGACGAAA
>JBGUNA010000112.1:0-2246 GCA_045117135.1 Candidatus Limivicinus sp.
TCATCTGTTTTATTGTCAGGGAAAAAGGGCGGATATAAGAGCCCCTTGTGCCGCGGGCTGTACTTGCCTGCTCTTTCCCAAAATTTAAGAATATATTATATCACAGCGGCCCCAAGATTTCAAGAATTGATAACCTGAAATGATGCATATTCATCCAATCTGCAGACGTTCATAATAAACGAATGGCAAGGACAGAACTTTTGCCGGAGAAACGGCAAAAAAGGCCAGGGCTTTGACGGCGCACCGCCATCCTTGGCCTTGTAGATCTCGTGCTGCGCAGGCATGTAGGATGTTGTTCATCCGTCTAGATGCATCTAACAGGAAATATCGGAATATATTTGGTTCCCATCAAATGTTTCCGTTGTTTTTCTTGGATCATCATGCTACAATAATTACAGACGAGACGGAAAGGAGTGGTCACCATGCGTTCCCAGCAGGAAGTTAATGCAATCATTCGTCAGCTTTGTTCTGGCCTCAAACCGCTGTTCCCGCAGGGCTCCATGGAAGCCATTCTCTTCGGCTCTTATGCGCGAGGGGAGGCGGACGCCGACTCTGATATCGACGTGATGGTGCTGGTGGATTCTTCCCGTCAGGACATTTCAGAAAAGACATGGGAGATCAGCAGTGTTGCCGCTGATTTGCTTCTGGATCGCGGTGTGATGGTTTCCCCAATTGTGGAGAATCGCCGCTATTTCCAGGATAACATGGGATTTTTGCCTTTCTATCAGAACATTGCGCGAGAAGGAGTGCGGTACAGTGCTTGACGCTGCGAGAATCGACCTGTCGAAGTATAGACTGGAGCGAGCGGAAGAGATGCTCAAAACCGCCCGCCGCGATCTTGGCGCTGGGGACTATGCCTCCGCAAATAATCGCGCCTATTACTGCGTCTTCCATGCCATGCGCGCCACACTAGCACTGACAGGTGAGGATTATAAAAAGCATTCTGGCGTGATTTCCCGCTTCTCAGAGCAGTATCTGAAAACCAAGATTCTTCCACCGGAACTGAGCAAGATCATCTCTATGGCGTCCATTATTCGCAATCGAAGCGATTATGAGGATTTTTACATCTGCTCCATTTCCGACACAAAGAAGCTGGTTTCGGATGCCGCATTGTTTCTGGACACCGTGACGGCGTTCCTGGAAACGCAGTATAACGAATAAAAAAGGCCAGGGCTTTGGCGGAGCGCCGTCAGCCCTGGCTACGTTCATACATCAGAGTTCTTTCATTTTTCCCCCGGTCAGCACATCCATCATGATCTTCGCGCCGAGGCGGAAAGCATAGATGAAGGTCTCACAATCGGTCAGTACATTGACCTCACGCTGCGCGGTCATGTAGGCTTCAAACTGTTCCCTCTGTTTTTCGGTCAGGGTGCCAAGCAGGGCATCCCCAATCTTCACGACCTCATTGAGTGCCCTGGAATACTGGCTATCCTTTTTGAAGCTACGCTCGCTGGGGTGAATATCTCCTAAATAAAGATCTTCAAGAACTTGCATTTCGGCACCCCCTCAGAAGTAAACGAGCTCATGCAGCACGAGCTCTTCCGCACGGTTCTGGATGCTGTTCATGCGCGCGACCCACTCCATTTGATCAGAGGCTTTGAGGGCCTCGGTCACACCTTCCTGCTCAGCCATTTGCCGGGTGAGAAGCTCCATCCGATCCATGCAGGATTGATTGATCTCCGACAGGTGATGATACAGCTTTTCAGAGAGAAGCAGACTGGAAAAAAGAATAGGTCTATATTCTTTCAGATAGTGCTTTCGCATCCTGCCATATTTGCCGATAGGTTTCTGTTCACTTTCTTTAAGTGCAAGATTTGGGAGAAGATAGTCTCCGCATCTATGGTATTGTATTATCATTTGTGCTCTCCTTTCACAGTTGTTCATGCAGCAAGAATTGATCTCATGAAGCATAAATGATGGATTCCATGGGCATTCCAGTCGACCTCTTGAATCAGTGTTTGAGATTCAATTCCCATTTTCTAGCTTTCTTTGATCTTCTCAAAGCATTGAAAAGGTAAAAAAGCTGACTGGAATATTGACTGGAATAAAGAAGAAACACAATGTACTGAACATAAAATAATGTACTAAAAGTGATTGGATTTCCAAGAGAATTTGCGTATTCGTGAACTTATTTCCTGCGTTGAGTGCTGACTGGAACCATGGCATTCAAGAGGTCAGCGGTTCGATCCCGCTTATCTCCACCAAAGCAAGATAATCCGAACCACATCTTCTCAATCGGAGATGGG
>JBGUNA010000113.1:0-35976 GCA_045117135.1 Candidatus Limivicinus sp.
TTTGTCTGAGCAACTCAACCTTAATACAGGCTACTCCTGTTCGCTATTCTTTTTTACTTACTGTCACACATCATTGTAATACCTACAGACACGGGAGAGACAATTGACAAAAAATATTGAGAAAACCTTACGGACGTGGTATAATCTATTGTTAACAGAAGAACCGATGCAGCTTTAGGTATGTCGGAGAACTCCGATCGGGAGAATAAATGATCTGTTACGGAGATTAAAGCAGTATGAAATTAGGTATTATCGGGTTGCCGAACGTGGGCAAATCCACTCTCTTTAATGCAATTACAAACGCCGGTGCACAGTCGGCAAACTTTCCTTTCTGCACCATCGAGCCCAATGTGGGCATGGTTACGGTCCCGGATGAGCGGGTAGATTTTCTCGCAGGGCTGTATAACCCCAAAAAGGTGACCAATGCAGTTATTGAATTTGTGGACATTGCCGGGCTCGTAAAAGGAGCAAGCAAGGGCGAGGGCCTGGGCAACAAGTTTCTCGGCGACATCCGGACGACGGATGCAATCGTCCACGTGGTGCGCTGCTTTGACGATGAAAATATCATCCATGTCGAGGGCGGAGCCGATCCGCGCCGGGATATCGATATCATTGATATGGAGCTCATCCTTGCGGATATGGAGATGATCGAGCGACGCATCGACAAAGCGATGAAAGCGGCCAAGGGAGATAAGAAATTCCTTCATGAGGCGGAAGTATTCAAAGCTCTTTCTGAGCACCTGAATGACGGAAAGAGTGCACGCAGCTTTGAATGTGACAAGGAAGATGCCGAGATTATTGCTACGTCTGACCTCCTGACCATCAAGCCTATCATTTATGCGGCAAACATGGATGAAGACGGCATAGCTGACTATGAGAATAACGCCTATTATCGTGCTGTAGCAGAAATTGCCGCTTCGGAAGGGGCAAAAGTTCTTCCAATCTGTGCGAAGATGGAAGAGGAAATGGCTGAGCTGGATGCAGACGACCGGCAGCTCTTCCTGGAAGAGATGGGGCTCAGTGAGTCCGGCCTTGACAGGATGATCAAGTGCTCCTATGACCTCCTCGGTCTTATTTCCTTCCTGACCTGCGGCTCGGATGAGTGCCGTGCCTGGACGATCCGGAAGGGAACAAAAGCCCCCCAGGCAGCGGGAAAAATCCACAGCGACTTTGAGCGAGGGTTTATCCGGGCTGAGATTGTGGCATTTCAGGACCTGAAGGCGTGCGGAAGCATGGCTGCAGCTAAGGAAAAGGGCCTTCTTCGTTCGGAAGGAAAAGAATATGTGATGGAAGACGGCGATGTGACGCTCTTCCGTTTTAATGTGTAACCTGATTGTCGCAAGGCAAATACGACAAATATTATTCATACATCGGAGGCTCTTATGATAGCGATTGCATGTGACCACGGTGGATATCAGTACAAACAGATGCTGATGCAGCATCTGAAAGACAGAGGGATAGAATACAAGGACTTTGGAACGTGGTCGGAAGAATCCTGTGACTATCCCGATTATGCGCGTCCTGTTGCTGAGGCAGTGGCAGCCGGCACGTATGAAAAAGGCATTCTGATCTGCGGAACGGGGATCGGGATGTCAATTGCAGCGAACAAAGTGCATGGAATCCGTGCAGCTGTGTGCGGGGATGCATTTTCCGCCAAAGCGACTCGTGAGCACAATGATGCCAATGTGCTTTGCATGGGTGCCCGTGTGATCAGTGAAGCAAAAGCCCTTGAAATTACAGATATTTTTCTCGATACGCCATTTTCGGAAGACGAACGGCACATCAGAAGAATCTCTAAAATTGAACAGCCCTGAGTATGGCGCGTCGCTCAGAATTCTATAAAGGCAGACGAAAGAAAAGAAATTATGCTATCATTCCGGGTGTCGTTATCCTGCTGATCTTCAGCGTCGGGATTGTCCTTTTCTACAGCACGCAGAAGTATGCCGTGGTTTCCGACGATGGAGTTGCTGTGGAACTTCCGCTTCTCTCCTCCGGCGAATCGGCCTATAATGAAGAGGGAAGCGAAAGCAAAATCTTTGAGCCTGTGTCGGTCAATATCCAGTTTGAGGAAGCGGATTATTCCGATGTTCCTGCTGTGGCTGGCAAGGGAATTCGCCCGATTCGTGCTATTTTTGTGCCTTATGATGATATTTCGGAAGAGAAGATCATCGGATATGCCAATCGTCTTTCCAGCGGAAATGCGCTGCTACTGGAATTGAAGCGGAAAGACGGTTACCTTGCATGGTTTTCGGAATCGCAGGTTGCCGGCGCCTATGGGTTGAATATGATGTTGCCGGAGACGAAGGACAGCCTGATTTCCATTGTTTCTGCACTGAAAAGTGACAATGTATATGTGGCAGCACAGATCAGCTGCTGTATGGATGAGCTTCTCGGCTCCAGAAGTGAGAATTTCTGCCTGAAAAACCAGTACGGCAACAATTATTATGATGAGAACGGGTACTGGCTCGATCCATACAACACTGTTGTGCGGAATTATGCAGCCCAGCTGGTTCAGGAACTGTGGGATATGGGTTTTGACGAGGTCGTCCTCAACAATGTGATGCATCCCGTAGCAGAGGCGATCGAAAATGAGGACGGTACAAAAACGGAAACCGTTCTCTATACCAGGGAGATGTCTACTGTGCCGACCCCGCTCGGAGCAGTGAGCGGATTTGCCGTTAATGTTGCGGAACAGCTGGAAGACCGGGAGGACGGGAAAAGGGTTTCAATTTATATCAACAGCCCGACGGCTCTTGTACATGCAGATCAGGCAAACGGACAGGATACGGAACTTTTTTTTAAGCTCTATGACCGCGTTTATTACAACACCGATAAATATGCCTATACGTTCAATGTACAGGATATTGAACCGCTCTGTACCGTCGGCAGTATCAAAAACCGTTTTGTGCCCGTTGTCATCAATTACCTGCCCGACAATACATCGTGGATTCTGGTTGACCAGGAATAGGCGCGGGTAAGGTATGAAACAGCTGGGTTCCAAGAAAATTCTAACCGTTCTGATTATTGTTACGCTTACGGTGATCTGGGGGCATTCCCTTTTGGGGAGAGAGGCATCCTCCGAGGAGAGCGGGTTTGTGATGAAATTACTTGCTCCATTACTGGAAGTGATTGTAGGAAAAAGCAATGTCACGGAGCATCTCGTCCGGAAGCTTGCGCATTTCTGCGAATTTTTTGTGCTCGGGGCAGAACTTCTCCTCTTCTTTGCACTTTCAAAAAGCAGAAAGAACGCTTTCCTTCTGGCTCTTTCGCATGGCCTTTTCACAGCGCTGATGGATGAAACGATCCAGATTTTTTCCGGGAGAGGTCCGATGATCCAGGATGTCTGGCTTGATTTTTCCGGCGTGACGGCAGGGGCATTGGTTATGCTTTCCGTCAAGGAGTTTTTCCAGGATAAAAAATCAAAATCTTTTTACACGGAGGTTGAGCACGAATGAATATCGAAAGAAGAATCGAAGAACTCGGAATCCGTTTGCCGGATTCCTCACCGCCAAAGGCAATGTACATTCCCGTAAAGCAGGTCGGAAATCTGCTCTTTGTTGCCGGGCAGATCCCGATGGCAGACGGAGTGATGCTCTATCCCGGTCACGTCGGAGAAGAGGTAACGCTGGAGCAGGCTCAGGAGGCTTCCAGACAGTGCATTATCAATATGCTCTCTGCGCTCCGCGCTTATCTCGGGGATCTTGACAAAGTGAAGAATGTTGTAAAAGTTCAGGCTTTCGTCAGCAGCAAGACCGGCTTTAATCAGCAGCATATCGTGGTCAACGCGGCTTCCCAGTTGCTTTATGATGTTTTTGGAGAGGCTGGCCGCCACGCGAGAACTGCCGTCGGGGTCAACCAGCTCCCGATGGATGCTCCGGTGGAAATCGAGGCTATTATAGAAATCTGAATTATTCAGGACCGGAGATCAGAACATCTTTCGATTTTCGGGCAATAAAAAAACTCTTAATCCTAAAAAGGACTAAGAGTTTTTTATGCTCCAGCGGGGACTCGAACCCCGGACACCCGCCTTAAAAGGGCGGTGCTCTACCTGCTGAGCTACTGGGGCAGGTATTAAACTGGGACGGCGGGACTCGAACCCACAATGACGGAGTCAAAGTCCGGTGTGTTACCTCTTACACTACATCCCAACATTTCCGCCAATGCCGACATCTCGACACTGAACAAATCAGAGGGTGGGATATGGGGCTCGAACCCACGACACCCGGAACCACAATCCGGTGCTCTACCAACTGAGCTAATCCCACCAAATTACAAAAAGCACGCCAAGAGGGATTCGAACCCCCGACCTACTGCTTAGAAGGCAGTTGCTCTATCCTGCTGAGCTATTGGCGCAAATCTAAGGCAGGTCACTTGGAGCGGGTGATGGGAATCGAACCCACGTATCCAGCTTGGAAGGCTGGTGTTCTACCATTGAACTACACCCGCATGGCCGTTCCCTTGTCAGCCTTGAGATGATACCACATTTGCCTTGCCGTTGTCAACAATTATTTTGGCAGAAATGTGAAGATATCATAACAAAAATGGAATTACAGTTTTTTTAACGTATTTCGGGAGCAGGTGATAAAGCTTCGAATGGCTTTTTCATTCTGGCGTTTTTCTTTTACAATAATCCCGAGTTTCCGGTAAGCCGGAGGATCGAGAGAGACGACTGCCGGGTGATCCTTGCTGTCCTGCATAATCAGGCGGGAGAGAATGCTTACACCCAGTCCGTGGGCTACCATGGAAATAATTGTGGCATCGTCCATGTTGGTATAGCGGAAGTCGGGAGCCTGCTTTGGAGGAATGTTCTGGAAAATGGGCAGAATATCCATATCAAATCCCCCGGAAGGCATCAGAAATTCCATTCCGCAGAAATAGGAAACCGGGAAAGGACCATCTTCCACAGAATACGTCCCCGGGAGGATTGCAACAAGCTCGTCATCCCGCAGAGGCATCCAGACCAGGCCGGCCATCAGATCGGGCTGATAACTGACAATTGCACAGTCCAGGGTGCCGTTTTTTACAGCACTGTATGCTTCCGAAATGCTCTGCATGGACAGAAAAGTTCCGGTTTCCGGACTTGAATATTTATATTCCGAGAGAATAGCAGGGAGCCAATTGCGCGCAACGGAAGAATAGGAACCGATGCGAATATTTTTAAAGGTGCGGTCATGCAGAGCTGCCGCATCCTGCTCCAGTTTATCGGCAGCATTGACCAGTGTCTCCATGTCTGCCAGAAGCTCCTGACCGAAAGAAGAGATCTGCACTCCGGCTTTATTCCGTACCAGAAGGGTAAGTCCCAGTTCATCTTCCAGAGAATTCATCATATGGGTAAGACCTGACTGTGTATAGCCAAGCTCTTCCGCAGCTGCAGACAGAGACCCGCGATGAAGGGCTGTAAGCAGCGCACTGACTTTTTTTGTATCCATATTTTCTTCCTGCTTTTCTGAATGGTAATGAGAAAAACGGTTATCGTTATTACAAAACCTCATAGTACTATAATATAGATTCACAAAATAATCAAGAGAAATCGGAAAATCTGTACATTTTCACAAAAGTTCAAGCATTTATTGCTGAAAAAAAGTTAACACTTGCAGAATGATAACGGGGATACTATAATAAAAAATAGGAATGATAGAATTGTTGTAGGAGCGCCTTCTTAGCAGAAAATTGCCCTGAAAGGCGGGCTTTGTGATCCTGAAAGAGGGGCAGAATGGAAAGAGCCCTCATAAAAATTAACGGTATCGTACAGGGGGTAGGATTCAGACCGTTTATTCATCGGCTTGTTCGGGAGTATGGACTGAATGGAACCATTCGGAATACTTCCTCCGGGGTCGAGCTTGAGCTTGACGGGGAAGAAAGTATTCTGAAGCGTCTTGTTGCAGAGATTCCCCAAAGGGCTCCCGGCCTGGCTGTGATTGAGGACATCGAGACACAATATGGGCTGGCCTGTGCGGGTTTTACAGCTTTTGAAATTGCAAACAGTAAGCAGGAAGCGATTCGAAATACGCTGATTTCGCCGGATATTTGTATCTGTGATGACTGCCTGCGAGAACTTAAGACTCCCGGCGACAGGCGGTATCATTATCCGTTCATCAATTGTACCAACTGCGGGCCTCGTTTTACAATTATAAAAGATGTGCCGTATGACAGGGTAAAGACCTCCATGAGCTGTTTCCCCATGTGTCCGGATTGCGATGCGGAATATCATGACATTGAAAACCGAAGATATCATGCACAGCCGGATGCATGTCCCGTGTGCGGGCCCGCTGCTGTTTTCCTGGATGCAGAGGGAAATATACTGGCAGGAGGAGAAGAGTCCATTTCCCGGGCAAAGGAAGTTCTCAAAGAAGGGAAGATTCTCGCGGTAAAAGGGCTTGGCGGAGTCCATCTTGCGTGCCGCATCGACAACAGGACATTTGCGGAAACGCTTCGGAGACGCAAAGAGCGAGATGAGAAACCGTTTGCGGTTATGTGCAGAGATATTTCCTGTGTTCGGGAATACTGTGAGGTTACACCGGAGGAAGAGCGCATCTTAACGGGAAACCGCAGGCCGATTGTACTTCTCCGAAAAAAGGCTGAAAGAGAGGCGGAACTGCGGCATCTCAGTGAAAACCGATACCTCGGTGTTATGCTTCCCTATACGCCGCTTCATTATCTGCTCTTTGGAGAAGAATTTGATGCTCTCGTCATGACAAGTGCAAATCTGAGTGATATGCCGATTTTGCACCGCAATGAGGAAGCAGTTGAAAAACTCCACGGAATTGCAGACGGATTTCTGCTCCATAACAGGGAGATTCAGACACGCTGTGATGACTCGCTTTGCATGGTGTTTGACGGAGATGAGTATTTCTTCCGCAGAAGCAGGGGATATGTTCCGCAACCGGTCAGAATATCAAAGTGGGAAGAACTTCCTTCTGCCCTGGCCTGCGGAGCAGAACAGAAAGCAAGCTTTTGTGTGACGAAAGGTGGATACGCTTTTCCGTGCCAGCATATCGGGGATCTGAAGAATTTTGAGACATACGAGCATTATCAAGAGCAGATCCGCCATTTTCAACGCCTCTTTGATATTGTACCGCAAGCGATTGCCTGCGACCTGCATCCGGATTATCTGTCGAGCGAATATGCCCGCGAGATGAGTGATCATCTGAAGATTCCCCTCTTTCCTGTGCAGCATCACCATGCGCACTTTGCCTCCTGTATGGCCGACAATCGGCTGGAAGGAAACGTGATAGGCCTTATTTGGGACGGTACCGGACTCGGAACGGACGGGACCATCTGGGGCGGAGAATGCCTGACAGGCGGATATGAGCATGTTTGCAGGTTTGGGTCGATAAAACCGGTTCCTCTGATCGGAGGTGACCGGGCTGTGAAAGAACTGGACAGAGTCGCGTTCGCCCTTCTGAGAGAATCAGGCGTAGATGTTTCAGGCACGGAAAATGCTCAATTGTATGAAGCAATGCTGGCAGCCGGGCTGAACTGTCCGCTTTCCTCCGGCATGGGACGGCTGTTTGACGGTATTGCGGCAATTTTGAATATCAAAAACCTTGCAAGTTATGAAGGACAGGGAGCCGTACTTCTGGAAGCTGCTGCTGAAGAGAAGGAAACAGGGCTGCTTCCGTTTGAACTTGTAAAAGAGAAAGATCTTTTGCTTTTTGACTGGCGCAAAATGGTTGAAGCGCTTGTGGAAGAGCAGAAAAAGAAAACACCGATCGGCTGTCTGGCGGCACGGTTTATGAATACCCTCATCCAGATGGCAGTGATGCAGTGTGAAGCTGCAAGAGAAGAAACAGGCCTTTCGCGTGTTGTGCTGTCAGGAGGCACTTTTCAGAACCGTTATCTTCTGGAACGTCTTCCGGAACACCTTCGGGAGGTCGGCTTCAGTGTTTATCATCATCGGAGAGTATCCTGCAACGATGAGGGGCTGAGCCTTGGACAGGCCGTGATTGCTCTTTATCGACTCGGAAAGGGAAAAAATGTGTCTGGCTGTTCCACTTAAAATAACAGAAATACACGGGAAAGAGGCCGTCGCGGAATCGATGGGAATGCAGCGAAAGATCCGTATTGATTTTATTGAGAACCCGCAGGTTGGAGAATATGTAATTGTGCATGCGGGGTTTGCCATCGAACGCCTCCCGGAAAAACAGGCCAGGGAAGATCTGGAATCCTGGGAAGAGCTGGAACAAGCGCTGAGCACAGACTACAGTGCCCGTGTAGCCGATAAATGATGGATGCAAAGCAGGTGTGCAGGGCAATGGAAGCGCTTCCCTTGGAAAAGGAAGTCTGCCTCATGGAGGTATGCGGAACGCATACCATGGCAATTGCAAAAAGCGGGATCAGGAGTATGCTTCCGAAAGGGGTGAAGCTCCTGTCCGGACCGGGATGCCCTGTTTGTGTGACACCGTCGACAGACATTGATGCAGTTCTGGCACTTTCCATGCGCTCTGATGTAATTCTTGCGACCTATGGTGATATGGTTCGGGTTCCCGGCAGCACGCCGGGGGACAATCTGGCACGGAGAAGGGCTCTCGGAGCACAAATCAGAGTAGTTTATTCCCCGGCTGATGCGGTGGAATTGGCAAAGCAGAACCCGGGGAAAGAAGTGGTTTTTCTCGGTGTCGGTTTTGAGACGACTGCTCCAGGTACTGCTGCTGCCGCTCTTACGGCAAAAGAGGAGGGCGTATCCAATTTTACGGTTTTCTCCATGCTGAAAACTGTGGAACCGGCACTTAGAGCGTTGATGGGGATGAAAGGGTTCCGGGTACAGGGGTTTCTGTGCCCCGGTCATGTGGCAACGATTGTCGGAGAAAAAGGCTTCGCCTTTCTTCCCGAAGAATATGAAATGCCTGCAGCGATTTCCGGCTTTGAGCCGGAAGAAATCCTGCTGGCGATCTGGCATCTGCTGCGGCAGATCGCAGATCATGCGCCAAAGCTTGAGAATGATTACAAACGAGCAGTATCTCCGAAAGGTAATCTTCTGGCTCAGAAGATGATGAATACCTGCTTTGAGAAAAAGACAGCAGACTGGCGCGGGCTTGGGATCATCCCGGCGAGCGGCCTGAACTTTCGAAAAGAATATTCGGAACTTGATGCGGAAAGGCGTTTTGCAGAGTTTCTTGGAGAGAAAGTACGCAGTGCAGCGGGAGATTCTCCGGTCAAATCTGCCTGCCGATGCGGAGAGATCATAACAGGGCAGCTTTCACCGATACAATGCCCGCTGTTTGGAAAACATTGTGTACCGGAGGATCCGGTAGGGCCCTGCATGGTCAGTTCGGAAGGGGCATGCGCAGCAGCATATAAATATATGGATTATCAATCTTTCAACGAAAATGGATGAGATTATTACACTGGACTATGGCAGCGGAGGGAAAAAGACTTCGCGCCTGATTGAATCAATGATCGTCCCCAGGATGAACAATCCTTTTCTGGCAGAACTGGGGGACGGAGCGATTCTTCCCGGAGATCCTGAACTTGTTTTTTCAACCGACAGTTTTGTGGTGGATCCGCTGTTCTTTCCGGGCGGAGATATCGGAGAGCTTTCCGTATACGGTACGGTAAATGATATTGCCGTATGCGGAGGAGAACCGAAATTCCTTTCCTGTGCGCTGATTCTGGAAGAAGGGCTGGAAACGGCTGTTCTGGAAAAGCTGCTGGCCTCCATGAGTGCCGCTGCCGAGCGTGCTGGAGTCAGCATCGTTACCGGAGATACGAAAGTAGTGGAAAAAGGCAGAGGAGACAAGCTCTACATCAATACCGCCGGCATCGGATTTCTCAAAGTGCGGGGGCTGACACCCAAAGCAATACGAAATGGGGATGCGGTGATTCTGTCCGGCACTGCCGGAGATCATGGAACGGCTGTGATGCTTGCCCGGAGCGGAATGATGCAGGGAAACCTGAAAAGTGACTGTGCACCAATCAATAAATTGTGTGAAGCTGTTTTCAGTTCCGGAGCAAGAGTACGCGTTCTGCGTGACCCGACGCGGGGTGGGATCGCTACGACACTGAACGAGTTTGTCGAAAGGACTCCTCTTGGTATAGCAATCGAGGAAAAGGCTGTCCCTGTTAAAAATGAAGTGAAAGCAGCCTGTGAATTGCTGGGGCTTGACCCTCTCTACTGTGCCAATGAGGGGAAACTCTTGTGTGTGGCGGCACAGGAGGATGTCTCTCTGGTGCTGGAGGCGATGCATCAGCTGCCTGAGGGGCAGAATGCAGCTCAGATCGGAACGGTTACGAATACCTGCCCCGGACGGGTCATCATGAGAACCGGCTTCGGAGGAAACAGAGTGCTGCAGAAGCTGGCAGGTGCTCAGCTGCCGAGAATTTGTTAAAATACGGTTTATGCCGTAATGAAATAGAACAAGTACAATAGCGAAGAATAATAAGAGAGGTGAAGTTGATGCAGGAGTACAAGAGAATCGACATCACAAAAGATGAGATCGTACCCATTGCAGAGCGGATGCGCAAAAAGGAAGTCTACCTTGTCATGATCCACGGCTTTCTTGACAAAGAGGGAAAACCGGACGTTTCCTACGAGTATGCGGTAGGTCCTGTGCTGGAGGCATACCATGTAACAGGAGAGACGGTTCTGCCTTCCATCAGTGGAATTTATGATGTGGCAGCTGAGTGGCCGGAAAGAGAGCTCAATGAACTTTTCGGCTGGACATTCGAAGGGCTGGATGTTTCCAAACGTCTGTTTTTGCCGTACGATCTGCTGGAGGATGAGGGCAAAGGCCAGATCATGGTCAAACCGCTCTCAGAACTCCGCAAACTGAATGGCACGGAGAAGGAGGAGAGAAAATGAGCTATATTGTTCCGATAGGCCCTTATCATCCTGCTCTGGAAGAGCCGATTCATGCCACACTCTACACCGAGGGTGAAGTGATCAAAGATGCGGAAGTATTCGTCGGATACAACCACCGCGGGATCGAAAAGCTTGCTACCGAACGCAATGCTATCCAGACGCTTGTCCTTGTGGAGCGTGTCTGCGGAATCTGCTCGCATTCCCATGCTTTTACCTATGCCATGTGTGTAGAAGCCATTAATAAGACGGAAGTTCCAAAGCGCGGTCAGTACATCCGAGTGATTACGGCTGAGCTGGAACGTCTGCATTCTCACATGCTTTGGATGGGCATCGCCTGCCATATCATCGGCCATGATTCTCTGTTTATGCATATCTGGGATGAGCGTGAGCTTATCATGGATCTGCTTGAGAGGCTGAGCGGCAACCGCGTCAATTATGCGATGGTGACCATCGGCGGTTCCCGGAGAGATATTGACGATGATCTCCGCCGTGACCTTCTGAAGGGCTGTGAGGCATTGAAAACTCCTCTGAATAAAATTATCGATCTTGTCCTCAACGACAAAACGATCGCCATGCGCACCAAAAACGTAGGGGTCCTGAAACGTGAGGATGCAATCCGCCTCGGTGCGGTTGGCCCGCATGCGAGGGCATCCGGCGTGATGACGGACGTCCGTAAGGACGCGCCGTATTCCTCCTATGAGGATTTTGAATTTGATATTCCGGTTTGCCCGAACGGTGACGTGTTTGACAGAGTCGTGGTAAGAGCACTGGAGTGTGTGGAAAGCATTAAAATTCTTGAGCAGGCTCTTGATAATCTGCCGGAGGGCCCCATTAACAACGGCAATAAGCTTCCGAAGATACAGGAAGGTGTTTCCGTCTGCCGCCATGAGGCTCCGCGCGGACAGCTGAGCCATATGGTTGTCGGCAACGGAAAACTGGAAAACTTCAGGATTTCGGTGCATGTACCGAGTTTTAAAAATACACCGACCATTCCGCACATGCTGCGGGATAACACTGTGGCGGATGCAGGACTGATTATTGCCAGCATTGACCCGTGTTTCTCCTGCCTCGACAGATAAATGCACGAGCTTGCCATAACGGAAGGCATTATCAAGCTCATTTCCGATGAAGCGGAAAAACAGGGGTTTCACAGATGCCTGGGCATTACACTGGCAGTCGGAGATTTTTCGGGAATTGTTCCGGAATGTGTTACGGATTTTTTCCCGCTTGCTGCGAAAGGAACGATTGCCGAAGGTGCATCTCTGACGTTTACCAAAAGCCCTGACCAGTTCCGCTGCTATGTGGAATATCTTACTGTTGAGTAAACCAGTATAGTATGTTGTTTTCATTTTCACTATGTAAGGGGGTTTTTTCTTGCAAAAAACAAGATTCTCTGCGGTACTTGCCACGTTTATCCTGTGCATGGTTGTGTGGATTCTGATTACCTGGAGTTTTACAGTTCAGGAACTTGCAGCAGGAGTGCTGGTAAGCCTCGCAACAGCGGTGTTCTGTTCCAGATTTTTTGCTCATGGAGATTCTTTCCGTTTCTTCAATCCCGTCAAAATCTTCAGCCTGCTCGGATACAGTGTCACGTTCTTTTCAGAACTGGTGAAGGCAAACATCAATATGGCGAAGATTGTTTATGGAGGCTGCAAGGCGCTGAAGCCGGGTATTGTCAGGGTTCCGACAGCGATGCAGAGCGATTACGGCCTTGCTCTTCTTTCGGATTCTATCACGCTGACACCGGGTACCATCACCATGGATGTTGCTGAGGATAATGGCCAGAACTATCTGTATATTCATTGGATTGATGTAGCTGCCGAGAGCGGCGAAGCAGCCGGTGACGCCATCAAAGGCGCACTGGAAAAAGGTACAAGGAGGGTGTTTGACTGATGATTGAGCTGTTAATCGGTGCAATATTCTTTGCACTCATGGCTCTCAGCCTTGTCTTCCGTGTGGCGAAGGGTCCTTCCGCTGCGGATAGAATGGTAGCCGGGGATGCCTGTGACAATTTGCTCTGCTGTGCAATGATTCTCTTTTCCATGTACACCGGGCGCGGTATTTACTTGAATATTGCACTGATCGGAGCATTTCTCGGAATTATAGATACCATGCTTGTCGGCAGGTATCTGGAAGGGAGTCTGTAAGATGATTGCTATAAGACTTCTGATTGATTTGCTGATTGTTGTCGGAGTTTATTTTGCTCTGGCCGGAACACTTGGTATTCTCAGAATGCCGGATGTGCTCTGCCGGATGCAGGCATCGACTTGTATTCCGACGCTAGGTGTGATCTGCGTTTCCCTCGGTGGGATTCTCTATGCTGCCTGTTTTCTGCACTCCGCCGATAATGCCATTAAAATTGCCGTGGTTGCGCTGATGATTCTTTTCACCAACCCGATTGGATCTCATGTTATCGCCAAAGGTGCCTACAAGGCTGATCAGCGCGGCACGAAAAATCTCGCACTTAATCCTGATGACTACGGGAGGGATTTCAATGAGTAATTTGGTTCTTGTCCTGAACGTGGCTGTCGTGCTGGGGCTGGTCGTTTCCGCGATTCTTGCTGCAGAGCTTGAAAACCTGCTCTCTGCAGTTATCGCTCTTGCGATTACCGGTCTGTTTGCAGCTGCGGAATTTTTGATCCTGCATGCGCCTGATGTTGCCATTTCCGAGGCGGCGGTTGGAGCGGCTCTTGCTCCGCTGATCCTGATTGTGACGCTGAAGAAAATCGGAAAAGGAGGCAACAAATGAAAAAATTCCTGACATGGTTTTCTCTCGGCGCGATCCTCGTCTGCTGTGTGCTGGCAGCGCTTTCCATGGGAAAGCTGAGCCCAACTTACGATCCTTCTCAGGTAACGGTTCCTGTCTATGAGCTGCAGCAGAATCCGGATGCTTATGACGACTCGAAAGCGGATGGTGCAGCTGCTGCTATTGTGCAGCAAAACCTTGCAAAGAGCCATTCCGTGAATGACGTGACCTCCATCGTATTTGACTTCCGTGGATATGATACCATGGGTGAAGCCTTTATCCTGATTACAGCAGTTGCCGGTTCGGCAGTAATTCTTTCCGGCGCGAAGAAAAAAGAAGAAAAGGAGGAGGCAGAAAAAGATGAATGACGGAAAGCTGAAAATAAAGCACGTTATTACAAGCTGTGGCTGCGATTATCTGATCCCGCTTACACTTGTCCTCCTGTTTGACATTATCCTCCACGGTCATCTTTCGCCGGGCGGCGGATTCCAGGGCGGTGTGCTGATGGTTGCCGTGTTTACACTGATCTATCTCGGCTACGGGTATGACAACATAAAAACCGTCAACAGCAGTCTTCTCCATGATTCTGAAGGCCTTGCTTCAATCTGCTATGTGCTCTTTGCAATGCTCGGTGTCGTCTATGGCGGGTACTTCTGTGAGAACGTTCTTTTCCAAAGCGGCAGCATCGGTGATCTCTGGTCTTCCGGAACAATCTTCCTGATGAATGCTGCAGTCGGTGCGAAAGTGCTCACCGGTGTGGGGATGCTTGCCCTGTTTATGCTGGCAATTCTCGGCCAGATGAAACAAGATTCTTAAGTGAGGTGCGTATCATGATGACATTAAACTATATCGCATCTTTCTTCCTGATTGCTCTCGGCTTTTACACGATTGTAACAAAGTATAATATCGTTAAGGCTGTCATCGGGCTTTCCATTGCAGACTACGGCGTGAATCTGCTGATTATATCGATCGGTTATGTACCGGGCGGTACCGCACCGATTTTCACCGAAGGCGAGATCAATCAGCTCAGTTACTTTGTCGACCCCATTCCGCAGGCGCTTACCCTTACCTCTATCGTAATCGGTGCCTGTGTAACGGCGATGTCCATGTCACTTGTGATGAAGTTACATGAGAGCTATGGTACTCTGGACACCAGAGAGATCAGGAGGCTGCACGGATGAGTAACTTCCTGAACTATATTCACTTCCCGATTTATTCGGTGATGGTTCTTTTCCTCGGCGCGTTCCTGATTGTTGTGCTGGGAAGGAGCAAATTCCTGCGCAACGTAATAGCCGTTCTTTCGGCTTTCCTGTCACTTGCATGCATGATTGCGCTGATCAAACCCGTTATGATAAATGGAGAAGTGATTGCCTATTGGATGGGCAGCCGTGTACCCGCAGGGGGGTACGCCATCGGGATAGCTATGGAGGTTGATGCGCTGTCCCTCTTCTTCGGGCTCCTGATTTCCACAGCGGTTTTTGTTTCCTGTGTCTACTCGGTTCAGTATATGGCACATGATGACAACATTCCGCAGTATTTTACCCTTTTCCTGATGCTTGCCGGCGGTGTTATGGGTCTCGTGCTCTCAGGGGATATTTTCAACATGTTTATCATGGTGGAAATCCTCACCTTTGCGGCAGTAGCACTGACGGCATTCCGGAACAAAGTATTCGGTGCTTTGGAAGCGGCTTTTAAGTATCTCGTTGTAGGCTGCATGGGTTCCACCTGCATCCTTGCCGGTGTGATTGTACTCTATGCCAATGCTCATACGTTGAACTTTGCACAGCTTTCCGGTATTATCCCGGGGATGATGAGCAACAACTCGGTAAAAATCGCGTTTGCTCTTCTCTTCGTCGGATTCAGCACGAAAGCCTTCATCGTTCCTTTCCATCCGTTAGCGGCAGACGCTCACGGAGCAGCACCGGCTTCCATCTCCGTGCTGATTTCCGGTGTGCTGACGAAGAGCGGTATCTACGGCATTATTCGTCTCACTTATTTCCTCTTCCAGACCATGGGGCTCGGAACCTTCCGGTTCCTGCTGGTGTTTATCGGCTGTGTTTCCATGTTCCTGTGTGTGACCATGGCACTTGCCCAGCATGACTTTAAGCGTCTCCTGGCTTTCCACTCCATCTCTCAGATCGGATATGTTCTCACAGCTGTCGGTCTGTATACGGCAATCGGTTTTTCAGCCGGGATTTATCATGCGCTGAACCATACACTGTTCAAGGGCCTGCTGTTCCTTGCAGCTGGTGCAGTCCTGCATGAAACCGGGACAACCAACCTGGATGAACTCGGCGGCCTGAGCAAAAAAATGCCCCATACGACTGTTCTGTTCCTTATCGGAGCCTTTTCCATCAGTGGAATACCACCATTTAACGGTTTTGCCTCAAAATGGATGATTTATCAGGCCTGCTATGAAAAGGCGGTGGAAAGCGGCAATATCGGGTACCTGTTTGTGACAGTGATCTGCCTTGTTACTTCCGTTCTCACGCTTGCTTCCTTTGTAAAGGTCAGTCAGAGTGTTTTCTTCGGCAGGCTTCCTGAAAAGTATGAGAGTGTAAAAGAAGTTCCCTGGGGTATGCGACTTGCCATGGGAATGTTTGCGGCACTTTGTGTCGGTACGGGCCTTTTCCCGAACCTCGTCGGAAAATTCCTTACACACCCTGCGGCAACGGCTGCTTTTAACGCCAATGGCTATATAGACGCCATGATGGGTGAGGGATACGCATCCACGGCGCTCGGACCCTTTATGAATGCGGCACAAAATGTTGTCTTTTATGAGGCGGGAGTCTGGAACCCGGTTTCCTGGTTGTTGATTCTGTGCATTGTGCTGCTGGCGATAACGATTGTCGCCGTAACCGGGAAATATGAGAAAGTCAGCTCACTTGCAGGCGGGGAAGTGGATGCCAAGCATTCGCTCTTCTTCAGCGGTGAAGAAACTGTATACAGTCAGGTCGGGGGTTCCGATCTGTTTTGGGGCTTCAAGCATAACTGGAGGCATTATTTCAGCTTTATGCATGATCTCCACAGCGGTATCCTGAATGACTATGCATTATGGGCGGTTGTGGCACTTGCGCTGGCAATGCTCTTTATGCTGATTGTGCTTTGAGGAGGTTGCGGAAATGAATGTAATCCTGAATGCCCTTACTGATCTTGGTTATATCCTGATTTTCCCAGGCTTCCTGTTCTGCTTCCTGTGTGGTATGCTTCTTTGCGGTATTGAACGCAAAATCGTTGCGAGAATGCAGAAGCGTGTTGGGCCCCCAATTCTCCAGCCAATGTATGACTTTTTCAAACTCTGCGGGAAAGAAACCATTGTTCCCGCAGTGGCAAACAAATCTGTCTATCTTGCAGCGCCGATCATCGGGCTGGCAGCTCTTGTGGTGATTCAGCTCTTTATCCCCGTATTCAATTTTACGGCATTTACAGGCAATGCAGATATCATTGTGGTTCTCTATCTGCTGCTTATTCCTGCGCTGGCTGAGATTTTCGGTGCTGCGGCAACAGGGTCTCCGTTTGCGGGCGTCGGCCTCAGCCGTGAGATGGTCACTATCATCTCCTGTGAGCTTCCGCTTGTGCTTGTACTCCTTGCGGTTGGCAAAGCGGTGGGTAATGCGGTTGGTTCGGGAGTGGTTTTCTCCCTGCAGACGATTTCTGCATGGCAGGCAGAAAACGGATGTCTCCTGTTCAAGCCATCCATGATCCCCGCAGCAATAGCCTTTCTGCTGACGATTCCCGGTGAAACCGGAACCCATCCCTTCGATGCGGCGGAAGCAGAGACTGAAATCTGCGAAGGAATGCTTGCCGAATATAGCGGAAAGCCTCTTGCTATTTACAAGCTCTCCCATGCCGTGAAACTTCTCACCCTCACGAGCCTGTTTGTCGCGTTGTTCCTCGGCGGACTCGGTACAGGTATTCTCCTGGTCGACGGCCTGATTGACTTTTTCTTCTGTGTTGCAGTGATTATCTGCGTCGTCGCCCTGATTGACGCATCGACCGCAAGGCTCAAAATTGAGCAGCTTTTCAAGTACTACTGGACAGTCGTTTCAGGTCTGGCAGCGATCAGCCTGATTCTGGCCTGGTTCGGGCTGTAAGGAGGAGCGCAAACATGTTTAAGAAAACAATTATCGAGAGCACCGGGAAGTCCCCCTGGCTGTTCCACATTAATGCAGGTTCCTGCAACGGATGTGACATTGAAATCGTCTCTGTTCTGACACCACGCTATGATGCGGAACGTGTTGGCTTTAAACTTGTCGGCAGCCCGCGCCATGCGGATATCGCAGTAGTTTCAGGGCCTGTGACCAAGCAGAGCCTGCCCCGCGTACTGCGTACGCTGGAGCAGATTCCGGAACCCCGCTGCATTGTGACCTGTGGCTCGTGCCCACAGAGCGGCAATGTCTTCCGTGACAGCTATTCGGTCTGCGGCCCGTTAAGTAAATATGTCCATGTAGACGTGGACATAGCAGGCTGCACACCAAAACCGGAAGCCATTATGGACGGCCTTCTTCTCGCGGCGCAGATTCTAGCGGAGAAGAAAAAAACCGGCAACCAGGAAGCAACCCTCCCCAACCCTTACGCACCAGCGAAAGCTGCAGAAGAAGAAAAATCGGAAGAGAAAGGGGACGAATAAGCTATGGATTTCCCATTTGTAAAGCAGGCAATTTCCCAGCTTTTCAGCAAACCCAGCTGTGACATGTATCCTTTCGTTCCCAGTGAGGCAGCACCGAACTATCGCGGGAGGATTGCTTATGATCCCAACAAGTGCATCGGCTGCGGTATGTGCGTGCGCGTCTGTGCCGGCAAAGCCATTACCCTCACCCGGGAACCCGTGGAAGGCGGAGAGAATATCACCCTCACCTTTGATCTCGGATCCTGCACTTTCTGCAACACCTGTGCTGATTTCTGTAACGAGCATGCCATCTCCCTCACCACGGACTATCACATGATTGCCACAAAGGAAGAGGATCTGCTCGTCACAGGAACACACTTCAAGGAAAAGAAAAAACCAGCACCGAAACCGGCAGCGGCAAAACCCGCTGCCACGGTGAAAGCAGCGTCCGAAGCCCAGACTGAAAAAACACCTGCGGCAGAGAGCACAGGAGCAGCTCCAGCTCCGGAAGCTGCACCGGCAGCTCCCGTAGTACAGCCACGAGATGACGGCAAACCGGTTAATGATCCTTCCAAGTGTATTTACTGCACACTCTGCGCCAAAAAGTGCCCACAGGAAGCCATTATTGTCGACCGGAAAGCAAAAACATGGGAGCTCAATGCGGATGACTGCGTCTGTTGCGGAACCTGCCAGTCCGCCTGCCCGAAAGACGCCATCATTATGTAAAAAACATTCAGAATGAAAAAACTACCTGTCCGCACAGGTAGTTTTTTTCTCAAGAGAGGATAAAGTTATGCTAAAAGCAGAACAAGTTATTTCCGGACGGTGTTCCGCTGCCCTGTCATTTGATCCCCTTGCACAGAAGTATCCCTCTCAACGTTTCCCCATCTATGCGAGCGGAGGAATGGTAAATTGCTCCAGCCCGCAGGCTTCAGCTGCAGGACTTGAGATCCTGCGTCGCGGGGGCAATGCCATGGATGCTGCTGTTGCCGCTGCCGCTGCACTCACTGTGGTGGAGCCTACAGCCAACGGCATCGGTTCTGATGCGTTTGCGCTGGTCTGGTCGGAAGCGGACAAGAGACTTTACGGCCTCAACGCAAGCGGGCCTGCCCCTATGCTTGCCACGATCGAACGGATAAAACGAGACTGCTCTGTAGCGGATAACCGCATGCCAAGGCATGGGTGGGCTCCCGTAACGGTTCCGGGTGCACCGAAAGCATGGGCAGAACTGAACGGCAGATTCGGCCATCTATCACTTTCCGAGGTGCTGATGCCTGCTGTGCGGTATGCAGAAGAGGGGTATCCCTGTCAACCGAACCTTTCTCTACTGTGGCGGGACGCTTTTGAACGATATAACGGCAGCCTCATCGGACCTGTATTTGAGCCGTGGTATAAAACATTTGCCCCGGAGGGGCATACACCTCTGGCGGGGGAGAGAATCGTACTTCCTGATCACGCTGCCACACTCCGCGCTATCGGCGAGACCAATGCAGATGCTTTTTATTGCGGGGACATCGCACTCCGGATTGACGATCAGAGCCGGCGCTTCGGAGGATATCTCCGGCTGGAGGATCTTTCCTCCTTCCGGGCAAAGTGGGTCGAACCCATCCGTATAAACTACCGTGGTTATGAAGTCTGCGAGATTCCGCCCAACGGACAGGGAATTGTTGCACTGATGGCGCTGAACATTCTCAAGGAATTTGAGTTCAAGGAAAAAGACAGCGTTGAAACCTGCCACCGGCAGATTGAGGCTATGAAAATCGCTTTTGCGGATGCTCTGGCTACGGTTACCGATCCTTCGAATATGACAGTTGACTGGAATGATTTCCTGGATCCGGCTTACGGAGCTGTGCGTGCCCGCGAGATCGGAACCAGGGCACAGGTCTATTCGCATGCTGTTCCGCCGAAAAGCGGCACCGTTTATCTCTGCTGTGCCGATGGTGAGGGGAATATGGTCTCCTATATTCAATCCAATTATATGGGGTTTGGATCCGGTATTGTAATAGATGGCACTGGAATTGCTCTTCAAAACCGCGGGGCGGACTTCTCTCTTGACCCTGCAGCGGCAAATTGCCTGCAGCCAGGTAAACGAAGCTATCATACCATCATACCCGGTTTTTTGATGAAAGGAGATATCCCTGTTGGCCCCTTTGGGGTGATGGGAGGTTATATGCAGCCTCAGGGACATGTGCAGGTCGTTATGAATGCAATAGATTTTCACATGGATCCTCAGCAGGCGCTGGACGCACCGCGCTGGCAGTGGATGCGCGACGGAAGCGTAACCGTCGAGACACGCTTCAGCAGTGAACTTGCCCGCGGGCTGTCTCGCCTCGGCCATGATATACACGTGAATCTCTGCACCCCGGATTTCGGACGCGGCCAGATTATCTTTCGTCTGCCGGACGGAATCCTTGTCGGCGGAACCGAATCCCGTACCGACAGCAACATTGCCTGTTACTGAACGACAGGAGGAGCCCTGTTGTTTAAAGAAATCAGAATCGGACAGATAATCCGTAGTGTGATTGTTCTGTGATTGTTTGTATGTTATACTCAGACTGCAAACGTTTCCAAATGGGAATTAAACAACAATACAGGTAAAAGGAGAAAAACGGAAATGAAAAAGACAATCGCATTTTTGCTGATTCTTGCAATCGTTCTCAGCTTCAGCGCTTTCGCTTTCGCTGAGAGTAGCAGCCCATTTGAATTTGGCTATGTTCCCCAAGGTCAAAGTATTCCCACTCAAGGTAAACCAGCAGGTGATCCATACGCCGGTATTCCCGGTCTGCTGATTCTCCTCATGGAAGATGACACCATTTATCAGTTCGTTCCGATCAATCAGGTCACAAACGTCGAGTATAAAGATGCTTTGAAGTTCCTCAATGGGAAGGACAAAGAAGCTTTCTCTGCAGCTTATCAGGAAGCAAAGGCTGTAGAAGGCGGGAAACTCAGAAAAGCCTACTGGTTCAATATCCCAGATAATTACACCCTTGATGATGAACACTATGCAAAGTATCTCTTCTCCTGTGACGGTAAAGATGTTACAGTGACGGTAAACGGGGACCCTGTAGAGGTGGTTTCCGTTAACAACCGCACTTCCTACATTGCAAAGATCACTGCCCGCGGTTCGATTGCCATCTATAACGGCGACATCAAGAAGATAGAACCTCAATCAACGCTGGCTGTTGCAGAAGAAAAGGCAGCTGCGCCTGAAGCTATTCCCAACACCGACCCGGATGTACCGAAGCAGCCTGAAGAGGCACCGGTTGTGGCAGCAGCCTCCGACGATCCTTTCACTGGCACCTGGTATGTTGACGAACTCGACATGGGCAGCGGAACGCTCGTCCATGCAGCCGAAATGGGTTTAACTATGACGCTTGTCTTCTCGGAGGACGGCACCGCTGTCCTAAATGGGATGGGCCAGGAGATCACGGGAACCTGGAAAGTTGACGGCGACAGCGCTGTTTTCACGGCACAAGGCATGGATGCCATTTTCACTCCGATCAAGACAGGTCTTCGCGGAGAACAGAACGGAACGGAAATGACCTTCACGAGGGAAGCATCCGGCACCGTGTTTGTACCCGCAGAGCCGGTTGCAGCCGGAAGTGCAGCCGAATTTGATGGCAGATGGAAAGCAACGTACATCGCGATGGAAGGGCTGACAATGGCCTATGATACTGCAAATGAAAGCGGACCGCTCCCAATCCTGCCGGCCAACATTGTGATCATCTCTAACGGAACCGTAGCCTATGAAGGCCGGGAGCCTGAAGCATTCACCTTTACTGATGACGGAACACTTGTTGAGCCGGGTGAAAGCAACTGGCAGCCCGACACTTACCGCCTACTCGCGGACGGAACGATGGTCTATGAATTCATGGGCTACATGAATATATACTTCGAGAGAGCAGATTAAAAAATACAATAAAATACAATAATAGGAGGTATTCAATCAACATGAAAAGGAAGTCATTTCTCTGTATCCTGCTTGCTGTAACAATGATCTTTGCTGTTGCAGCAGTTGGAACACAGGCGGCCCTGGCCGATCTCCAGGATGGAGAATCGGCAGATGCAGCCATCCATACGATTTATGCTACAATGGAATCTTTTAAACAGGCAGGAACGAGCGCAGCCTGGCGCTATGCGGTAACGGACCTTGATCACAACGGCCGGCTGGAGCTGATAGCAGCAGCCCTTCATCCGGTAGACCGTTCGAACAATCTGAAGGTCTGGGAAATCAGTGCGGACAACAGCAGTTTTACAGAATGCAGAACTGTTGTTCCCGAGGGAGAATCCTTCCCGGATATTATTTCAAACAGCGCCGATACATATTATAATGCAGAGACCGGCACCTGGTATTACATTTTCCTGGATCATATTATGCTCTCGGATGCGAATGTATACGATGTGAGTTGCTCCGTCAAACTGAAAGACAGTTCTATCAGCTATGAGCAGCATGCGATCTCCCATACAGAAATAGTGAACGGGGCAATGTCCACTTCTTATATGGATAATAACGGCCTTTCCATCTCGCCGGATGCTTATAACGCCGCTGCCGTGAATGCTTTCGCCGGTGCAGAGAGAAGTAGCACGAACTTTGACTGGTTCAGATATGAGGATGCGTCGGAAATCTCCATCTTGAAGGACAGCTTTGCGGTTTTTTCCGGAGAAAAGGAACCGGACAAGACTACATCTCCGAGGCCTTCTGTGACACCGTCTGTTGCTGTGCCGATTCAGACAGTCGCCCCACAGGCAACAACTGCCCCTGTCGCTACCTCCATAACGCAAACAGCACCGAAGACAACTTACCTGACGATTACCAAGAATCCGACCAACGAAAACCGAAAAGTCGGCGACACAGCACTGTTCGTTGCCAACGCATCCACTTTTGACAGCCTGGTGTGGACACTTGTAGCGCCAAACGGAGGAGAATACTCGGTTCAGAATTTCCGGAATGTCTTTTCAGGGTCGTCCGTTTCCGGAGAATACTCAACGACATTGGCAATCGGAAATGTCCGGGAGGACATGAACGGATGGGGTGCATACTGTACGTTCTATTCCAACGGGCAGACAGCGCGTACCAGCACCGCCTATATTTATGTAACAAGCAAAGCTCCGACAACTTCAGCAATGGCAGTTTACAGCTCCACCAGTGGCACAGCATATCATGATACTTCATATACGATATATATTATCCTTGCAAATGGTTCTCCGGTAACTGTAAACGGCAGCATCTGCAATGTTGTCAACGGATCTTTTGAAGACGGCGACACTTGCACCGTATATTATGTGGCTTACCCCAACGGTACCTATGACATTTATTCCGTTGACATCTATGGCACAGGTGGACTTATTGCGCCGGTGACACCTCCTCCGTCTTTCAGCTATGGTTCTATGGGCGGAAACGTGTATAATGTCAACAGCAGCACATTGACAATCGTGTTGTCAAACGGTTCTACGGTTTATGTAAGCAAATATCTCTGTAATCTGGTTTCCGGTTCGCTGGAAGAAGGCTGTGACTGCACCGTCTACTACACATCCTATTCCGATGGAAGCTACGACATCACGAGCGTAGATATTTACGGGTTCTTTCATGAATATAAACCCGAATATCATGAATTTAAACCAGAATATCATAAATTTAAACCAGAATATGAAATATTAAAACCTGAAGAAGGGATGAAATTAGATTTGGATAAATGGGACGGGAAATTTGCCCTGTATGATTTTGACCTTAGCGGCTTGGAGAAGTCCAGTTTTACCCTTGACAAGTATTTCGGCGTAGGTTAAGTTCGATATCGAAGGCAACACAGTTGAACATAAGAAAAAACGGTAAATAAACATCTGCTCAAACATGAAGGAGGAAAACAGGATGAAGAAGGCCAGACAACTGCTCGGCTGCCTGCTGGTTTTTGTGTTAGTCCTCTGCATAGTTCCACAGACATTTTCCGAAGAAGCGGAGTTGCAGGCCATTCAGGAAGAGATCAACTACCAGGCACTTTCTATTGGGTTAGCGGCGTGGTTGAACGGCGTAGGAAGCGACTGGCAGAAAGGCTGGCAGACAGATCTTGTCCTCTGGGACGCGGCAGGGTGGTACAGTGCCTTTCATAACCGGATATATGATCAGAAACTGCTCGGAGAAGCGGATACAAGGGATTTCCTGGCCTCTTTGGGTTATACAGGCGATCTCGTCCTTCCTCCAACTTGGGAAGAATACGGCATTGTTAAAATCGTTCACGGAGCAGGAAATTCAGTAAACTATGATTTTCGGCAGCACAAAGAGATGTTTGATGCCATGATCGGCGTTACAACAGAGATGAATGTCCGCATGAAAGATTCTACTTCAGCGGTTTTCACAGCAATCTCACACGCTTTTGAGGATTCCCATAAATACTCCTATCTCATTTCATTTGCTGAAAATGATAGTCCGTACAGCAAGTTCCCCTATAAGGTTATCGGTGTGGAGAAATACCAGGAAGAGCCAGAATGGGATCCTGCGCTGAACTTTACCTGGAAGCTCCTGATGGCGCAGAATAAGCTTTCGAATATATTGCGGTGGCATCCGAGCGTCAAAATTAGCATGCCCGCGATCGATGCGGACGCACAACAGTGGACGTTTAAACACAACGGAGAGTATGTGCAATATACAGATTCCGGCCACTACTCTTTTGGCACTTACGGCATGTACAGCTTTGACTTGTTAGAGTCTACAGACGGAGTGAGGCGTCCCTGCGTAGGATCTGTCAATCGCGACCCAATGCGGGAAGAAGAGCTGGAGAAGATGATTCAAAAATACCTGACAGACTATGAGCGTGTAAAGTTCCTGAGAGAAGAAAATGATCTGATCTGGATTCAACTCATTCATCCATACGGGTTCCACGCTAACGCTGCAATAGATAAGGGGACGCTTCTGCTCCGCAAGATGCAGTTCTTCTACGGGGACAGTACAGAACCCGCTTCGGAAAACACGTTTGTCTACGACGAAACGCCTCCTGCCTTCGAACCTCTGAAAGGCTGGGATATGCCGCTACGGACTGTTACGGCGGTATGGGAATCATACGACCCGGCCGTTCAGAATTTTACTTATCGTACAGAAACCATTCAACTCCCTTACAACTGGGAGTATTATCCGAATGAGGCTAAATACGACGATTACACCATCTATACCAACCCGAGATATATCGGCCCCTATCAGTATCCCGGTGACTGGGTTGATTATTCACTCTTTTTGACAACGGCAAAAGGTTAAAAAGATCTATAACAGAGAGAGCAGAGAGGCTTAATCTCTCTGCTCTGTTTATACTTATACAGTCTGAACATCTTCCGGTGGATCTTCAGATTCCTTTCCCTTCACCAGCCCAGTCAGGTAAGATGTAACTGTCTGTGTGCCGATTTGCCCAAGCTGCCCGAGAAGATGGAGAACTTCTTTTTGCTTCTCCCTGGGGATCTGTTTGGCAGCATCCAGAACCGATTCTACAATTTTCCATTTCTGGTCGCTGATTTCGCTGAAGGTCTCCATCCCTGTTGCTTCCAGCGGGTAGAACACCGTGTCAGTGAAAGTTTGTCTTGTTTCGTCGTCCATCTGTTCCAGCCAGGAACCCATTGTCTGATGGATGATTTCGGCAGTAGGGGAAAGGGGGGCCTCAATGAAGCGGTTTCGCTGAACCTGCCAGGTTAATCCGTCATGCTGCAGGATACCATTGGCAGAGCTCTTGACAACGTGGTGTGTACTTTTGCTCGAGAGGAGCAAACCAATGATGGAAGTATCCGGAATAATACTTACAATTTTCGGCAAAAGCTGCAGATACTCTTCTGAGTCCGTCATTTTCTGTTTAAATCCTGGCCCGTCGTTGGAATAGACCGCCAAAATCTTTTCCCGGACAGCAGGATCGCAGAAAGCCGATGCATATACAGCCAGATTACCGCCCTTGGAATGCCCGCCAACAAGCAGAGGACGATCCAGTTTTGCTCCGATCTCGTTCAGATACTGAATAGCTCTGCTCTGACCTTCTGTTTCCGAAAGAAAACTGAAATTAAAGTCTTCTTTCCAGCCGACTACAGAGCCGTCTGTCCCACGGAAAGCTACATAGGCAGTTTCGTCCGGCAGCAGAAAAGTAATAGCAGAGATCTGAGCCTCCCGTCGGACATCGATCTCATCGATATGCCAGCAGAGCTTCATATCACCGAAGCGGCCGCCTGTCGCCATTTCATCCATCAGGAAAGGACACTTTGAAAAAAAAGACTTGTCAGCTATCAACTCATCTCTGCTGTGCGTGCTGAAAAAACTTTGGGAAGCTTCCTGAAGAGTGATCCCCTTTCCGTCTGAGGGAACAATTCCACGAAAATCCGTATAAGCCAGCTCTGCAAGGACCAGATTATCAACTTCCTGAAAAGGATCGGCTGAAAAAGAGACATCCCCGCGCCAGTTCAGATAATCAAAAACGGTTGCCATTTTCTCACCTGCTTTGTTTTCGATTTTCTTTATCATATCATTATGCAAAGAAAACGTCAACGCGGGGGATTCTCCTTTTCCAAGCGTTCACATGATAAGCAGGGAAAGTTTGAAGAAAATTCATACTTCGTTTAGCACTCGCACCTTGACAGTGCTAAAAACGATGTTATAATGCTAGCAGCTATATAGAAAAGAGAGTGATATCATGAATGAAGTAAAACAGCCTAAAAAGACATTGGCATATTTCTACTGTATTGCCGCTATTCTGCTTATGCTGTTTAACCTGTTCGTGCTGCCAAAGCTTTCGGAAGAGCAGGTAAAAACCGTAGATTACGGTACTTTTATGAGTATGACGGAGGACGGAAATATCGGCTTGGTAGATATTTCCTCAAACAGGATCATCTTTACAAACAAAGACGAAACCGAGTTTTACCGCACGGGTCTGATGGATGACCCGAACCTTACAGAACGCCTGTACAAAGCAGGAGCAGAGTTTTCCACTGAGATTATCGAACAACAGTCACCCCTGCTGAGCATGCTGCTGAGTTGGGTAATCCCGGTGGTGCTTTTCATTGTAGTAGGCCAGTATCTGTCCCGCCAGATGATGAACAAGGCGGGTGGCGGACCCGGGTCTCTGATGTTTAATATGGGGAAGTCGAACGCGAAAATCTATGTCAAGTCTTCCGAAGGCATCAAATTTACGGATGTTGCCGGGGTGGATGAGGCGGAAGAAAGCCTGTCGGAGATTGTGGAATATCTGCATGATCCCGAAAAATACAAGAATATCGGCGCATCTATGCCCAAAGGAATCCTTCTTGTGGGCCCTCCGGGAACGGGCAAAACCCTCCTGGCAAAGGCGGTAGCCGGTGAAGCAAACGTACCATTTTTCTCAATCTCCGGCTCCGAATTCGTAGAGATGTTCGTCGGAATGGGTGCTTCGAAGGTGCGTGACCTGTTCCGGCAGGCAAAAGAAAAGGCTCCCTGTATCGTCTTTATTGATGAAATCGATGCAATCGGCAAAAAACGCGGCGGTCAGTACGGCGGCAATGATGAGCGGGAACAGACGCTCAATCAGCTCCTCACAGAGATGGATGGATTTGAAAGCAATAACGGCGTCATTATCCTTGCAGCGACCAACCAGCCAGAAAGCCTCGATCCTGCACTCACGCGGCCCGGCCGCTTTGACAGACGGGTTCCGGTTGAACTACCTGATCTCAAAGGCAGAGAGGAAATCCTGGAGGTCCATGGGAAGAAATTCAAACTGGAAGATACCGTTGATTTTGAAAAGATAGCACGCATGGCATCCGGAGCTTCCGGAGCGGAGCTCGCCAACATCCTCAATGAGGCGGCTCTCCGGGCGGTCCGCGATGGACGTTCCCTTGTATCCCAGAAGGATCTGGAAGAAAGCATTGAGGTGGTCATCGCTGGCTATCAGAAGAAAAATGCCATTCTTACCGATCAGGAAAAGAAAATTGTTGCTTACCATGAAATCGGACATGCACTTGTTGCTGCCATGCAAAGCCATTCCGCTCCGGTGCAGAAAATCACCATTGTGCCGCGTACTTCCGGAGCGCTGGGTTACACCATGCAGGTGGAAGAAGGCAACCATTACCTCATGAGCAAAGAGGAGATAGAAAACAAGATTGCAACCTTTACAGGCGGCCGTGCAGCAGAAGAGCTGGTGTTCGGCTCTGTGACAACAGGCGCCGCCAATGATATTGAGCAGGCAACAAAACTTGCCCGCGCCATGATTACACGCTACGGCATGAGCGAAGATTTTGATATGGTTGCCATGGAAACCGTGACAAACCAGTATCTCGGCGGGGATACTTCTCTTACCTGTTCTGCTGAAACGCAGACAGAGATCGACCGTCAGGTTGTCGGGCTTGTCAAAAAGCAGCATGAAAAGGCCAGCCGCATCCTCCGTGAAAACCGGGCAAAGCTGGATGAGCTGGCAGAAAATCTCTATGCAAATGAAACCATCACCGGGGAAGAGTTTATGGCTATCCTCAATGCAAAGGAAGATCCTAATAAAAAGCTCGTCTCGCTTTAAGAATTTTTCTGAGTTAAAAACGAGTGGAAATACTGTGCAGGATTGACGGATATTATAAAAATGGTGTGCTTGGTTTTGTGAATTTTTCAGAATTGACAAAAACAGGAGCCAAGGCTATACTTTACCTCGTTAAATCAAATTGAAAGGATTGCTGACGATGGCATACGGACACAGCATTATGATGATGCCCGGGATGCGCATGTGGATGCACATGTGCATGATGCTTCGCGCCTGTGTTTGCGGCCTGTCAGCTTCTTGATCCAGTTTGATTGTTTTCAGAACTTTTCAACCGGGAAGCCGAAACAGGCATCCCGGTTTTATCTTTGTCGGAAGGAAGTTCTGAAATGAAAAAAGTACAGCATTACAACAGACAATGGATGCTCTGGCATACCGGCCGGGCAAAGGATCGAATGTGAATTCATCAATGCATGAAAGTTGATTCTCTCCCTGTCCGGAAGCCGGACAGAAACGAAACTAATTTACTGAATACATATTTAAGGAGATCTGTCATGAAATATTCCAATAAGCTTTTTGCCTTTGCACTTGCAGCTGTTCTCGTTTTCTCTCTCGCAGGTTCCGCCTTTGCAGAAACCCTTCAGATCGGTATCCCTGATGACGGCACAAACCTTTCCCGTGGAATTAAGCTGCTGGAGACAGCCGGCTTGATTACTGTTGACCCTGCAGCCGGCTATACACCTGAAATTGCTGACATTACAGGCTATCTCTATGATGTGGATGTTGTTCCCGTACAGGCAAATACACTGCCTTCTACCTTGGGCGATTTTGGTGCTTCCGCGATCAACAGCACCTATTCCGTCCCTTACGGCCTGTTCCCGTCCCAGGGCCTCATCAGTGAAAAGCAGAGCGAAGGTAGCGACAACCCGTATATCAATGTCATCGTAGCCCGTGCAGGCGAAGAGAATAACGAGACCTATAAAAAAATCGTAGAGGCATACCAGACGCAGCTGGTGGCAGAGTTCCTGCTTGTTACCAGAAAAGAAGCTCAGCTCCCTGTGTTTGATTACGATGCAAATATTACCCTGACGGAAGAGGAAGCCCAGGAAATCACAGGAACGGTCTTCTCCAAAGAAGGCAAGCAGGTTGTGACAGTCGGTGTGTGCGGTTCTGCAAATGATCAGTGGCAGGCTGTGCAGAAAGTTCTGGACGACGAGAATGCCGGTATTTACATTGAGCTGGTAGAGTTCGATGCTTACAATCTTCCCAACGAAGCCCTCAACTCCGGTGAAATCGACCTTAACGCTTTCCAGCACAAGGCATATCTGAAGAGCGACTCTACGGCAAATGGCTATAATCTGGTTGCCATCGGAGACACTCTGATTGCTCCGCTGACACTTTATTCCGAGAAGTTTGATTCTCTGGATGCCCTCAAAGAAGCTGCAGGTCAGATCGCAGCATAACAGATTATTAAGCGGCAGCCGGTTTTCAACAGAAGGCCGGCCTGCCGCTTGTTCCCTATCAAGAAAAGAAATCATCGGAGTTCCACATGATTGAAGTTCAAAATCTGAAAAAGACTTTCCATTTAAAAAGCGGAGACGTCGTCGCACTGGACGGGGTTTCCTTTTCTATTGAAGACGGCACGGTATACGGAGTAATCGGCTACTCGGGGGCGGGGAAGAGCTCTCTTGTGCGATGCATGAACCTGCTGGAGATCCCTGATGAAGGCACCATTACCATCGGAGACTATCAGGGAATCGAAGTGAGAAACGGGATCCCATATTATCAGGGGAGACCAATGACGGCGCGTCAGCAAAACCAGATGCGCCGAGGAATCGGGATGATTTTCCAGCACTTCAATCTGTTGGAACGTTCTTCCGTATTTGATAATATTGCCTATCCGCTGAAATATACCGGCAGATCCAAAGCAGAAATTGCAGGACGAGTAAAAGAGCTTCTGGAACTTGTGGACCTGTCTGATAAAATTGATGCATTTCCGTCTCAGCTTTCCGGCGGGCAGAAGCAGCGTGTCGCAATTGCACGTGCGCTGGCTGCAAACCCGAAGATTCTTCTCTCTGATGAAGCTACAAGCGCACTGGATCCCGATGCGACAGATTCTATCCTCACGCTTCTGAAGGAACTGAACCGCAAGCTGGGTATCACAATTGTGATTATCACTCATGAAATGGCTGTAATAAAAACCATCGCCGACCGAGTAGCCGTGATGGAAGAGGGAAAAATCGTGGAAGAGGGAACCGTATACGACATCTTCTCTGATCCTCAGGCGCCGATTACACGCAAGTTTATTGCGTCCGCATCCCCACTCGGGAAAATCGATAAAATGATTGCACGGAATTCTTCCCTCACACAGCTAAAACCCGGAGAAGTTCTGGTAAAAACGACGTTCCAGAAGGATTGTGTTGGAGAACATATCCTTACGACTATGGCACAGCGTTACGGAATTGATCTCAACATCATTCTTGCCAACGTGGAATATCTGCATGGTAACCCGCTTGGCGGTACCATCGGGATTCTCAGCGGACCACCGGAGAATCTGGAAGCCGGAATACGCTTTCTGGAGGAAAGTCATGTAAAAACGGAGGTGCTGAAAGATGGCAGAGTGGATTAAAAATATTGCGCCATATCTGTATACGTACCGGACAAAGTTTTTTGCTGCCTGCAGTGCGACCTTCCAGATGTTTTATAAAGCTGGTCTGATTGCATTTGCAATCGGGCTCTTTTTCGGCGTTCTTCTGGTGGTTACGAAAAAAGGCGGAATCCGACAGAATGTTTTCCTTTATCAGGTGACCAATCTGATCATTAATGTTTTCCGGTCTATCCCCTTTATTATCCTGCTGATTTTCCTGATTCCGCTGACGAGAGCGGTGGTCGGAACCGCTATTAATGTGAAAGGCGCTATCCTCCCGCTTGTGTTCGGAACAGTTCCCTTTTACACTAGGCAGGTGGAAGTTGCCCTTTCAGGTGTGGAAGAAGGAAAGATCGAGGCAGCCCGCAGCATGGGCAGTGGGACATTCGGATTGATTTTCCGTGTCTATCTGCATGAGGCATTGCCGGATCTGGTACGCGTGACAACGGTTACAGCAATAAGTCTGATCGGGCTGACAACTATGGCCGGCGCGGTCGGCGCGGGAGGGATCGGCTCTTTCGCGATTAATTACGGGCAGAACCAGAATCACAGTGATATCGTAAATGTATGTGTTGTTGTGTTGCTGGCAGTAACGTTTGTGCTCCAGTCGGTTGGGAATGCTCTCGCAAAGAAGACCACAAACCGCAGCCTGTTTCAGGTTCGCAGGGGTAACGGGAGGAGAGAGTCATGACGCGGCGGGATGCTGTCATCCGTTTTGTTGATCAGCAGGATCCGATCTATCGGGATATCGCTCTGAAAATCCATGCGAAACCAGAGATAAGCAACTACGAATTTTTCGCTTGTGAAACACTCTCGGAACAGTTAAAAAAAGAAGGGTTCTCGGTTACTGTGGATGTTGCAGGACACCGAACGGGATTTACAGCAGTATATCAATCCGCAAAGCCAGGGCCTGTGCTTTGCTTCCTTGCGGAGTATGACGCCCTGAACGGAATTGGGCATGCCTGTGGGCATAATCTCTTCGGAGCAACATCTTGCCTTGCGGGGGCTGCGCTGAAACAGGTGATCGATGAAACCGGCGGTGAAGTGCGTGTTTACGGAACACCCGGCGAAGAAGGCGGGGAAAACGGAAGTGCAAAAGGCAGCTTTGTGCGGGAAGGCTTTTTCCGGGATGTCGATGCTGCTTTGTGTGTACACCCCGGCTCGGATCATCATGAGCTGACCCATAAGGAAATTGCTTGTGCTCCGATCCGAATTGTGTTCAAAGGAAAAGCTTCCCACGCATCTTCGGCACCTCATAACGGTATCAACGCACTCGATGCGATGATTCTGGTATTCAATTCCATTGGCTTGCTGCGCCAGCAGTTGCCGCAGGATGTGCGCATCCACGGTATCATATCAAAAGGCGGCGACGCGCCGAATATTATCCCGGATTACACCGAAGCAAGGTTCTATGTCCGAGCTTCAACGGTTAAGCGGATGATGGATGTATACCATAAGCTGGAAAGCATTACTGAAGGGGCTGCCCTTCAGACAGGGTGTACAGGACTTTTGGAACCGACCCAGCGAAATCTTGTAGACAATATTATTCCGACTCCAAGCTTTGATGCCGTTTACCGGCGCGTATTGGAGTCTCTGGGGGAATCATTTGATGACCGTCCTCCGCAGCCGCTCGGATCTTCCGATGTGGGGAATGTTTCTCAGGTGATTCCGGTGATTCAACCGATGATCCGTATCAGTGATGTTCCGGTGGCCGGGCACAGCATTGAAAAGCGCGAGGCGTGCCGTGCAGAGAGCGGCTTGCGTTCGATTGCACTGGGGTCTAAGGCATTGGCCCTGACAGCACTTGAACTGCTTGAAAAACCGGAACTGCTGGAGCAGATTAAGCAGGATCACGCAAAGGCGGTTGCAGAGCAGCTTTAATTCGGAGATAAAAAACCTTGGTTTTTCATGATATAGAAAGAATCTCCATTTTGAGAGGATTGCATCTATTCTCTATCTTGACGCCAGTGACAACGGCGCATATAATATCGATTTGTAAATTCTATAACAGAGAAGGAGAAAACCATGAAAGTTAAGATTTCAAAACGCATGACAAAGCCTGATTTTCAGGCAGATTTCCTCTCCGACATTCTGAAAGCAGCTGCAGATCCTTCTATTATTTCTTTTGCCGGCGGGCTTCCCAACCCAGCGTCTTTCCCAATTGCTGAGATGGAAGAAGCGACCCGCAAGGTCCTCGAGACCAACGGTGTGCGTGCCCTTCAGTATAACTCAGCACAGGGCTATCTGCCGCTCCGGCAGTATATCAGTAAGCGTTATAAAGAAAAGCAGGATATTGATTTCGCCCCTGAAGAGATCATTATTACAAACGGTTCTCAGCAGGCGCTGGACCTGTTTTCCTCCGTCATGGTCGACCCCGGTGATGAAATCATGGTGGAGAACCCGAGCTATCTGGCGGCTCTCCAGAGTTTTCATCTTTATAATCCGGTCGTTCTGCCGATTGACCTCACTGCCGAAGGCATTGACTGCGATCAGCTTGCCGAAACGCTCAAAACACACAACCCGCAGTTTATCTACATCATCCCGAATTTCCAAAATCCCACCGGCCTGACCTACAGTGATGCTACACGTGAAAAGGCAGCAAAAATCCTTGCGGAGAGTAACTGCATGGTGCTGGAAGACAATCCATACGGGGAACTCCGCTATGCCGGAAAAGCAGGCAAGAGCTTTGCATGTCTCCTCGGAGAGCAGTGCTGTGAACTTGGTACTTTCTCAAAGATCGTGTCTCCGGGCATGCGTATCGGCTGGATTGCATGCAAACAGAAGGATGTTCTGGAAAAGATGCTGGCCTACAAGTCCACCATGGATCTCCACACCAATATCTTTTGCCAGATGGTTCTGGAACAGTATCTGCAGGATAACGATCTGGATGCTCACGTGGAAAAGTGTGTCGGGATCTATAAAGAGAAAGCAGAATTCATGATGGCCTGCATGGACAAATACTTCCCCGCAGGTACAACTTTCACGAGACCGGAAGGTGGTATGTTCATCTGGGTTACCCTCCCGGAGGGCGTAAAAGCGGTCGACGTCCAGTACGCGGCTATGAAGAAGGGCATCGCGGTCTGTGCTGGTGACCCGTTCTTCGAGGAAGAGCGCGGGGTACGCAGCATGAGATTGAATTTCTCCAACAGCACCAATGAAGCCATGGAGAAGGGCATCAAGATTCTCAGCGAAGTCATTGCGGAAATGTCATAAGACAAAACCGGTTCCGAGCGCGTATAGCAGCGTTAACAGTAAGAATCAGCCACACAGCAAGAAGTATTTGCCGTGTGGCTGTTTTTATGTTATTATCTGCGCATGGACGAAAAAGAGAAAGAGAAAAAGCGGAATAGAAACTGGGTGGTCTTTCTTCTCCTGGCTGGGGCGCTTGCTGCTGCAGCTCGTCCGTCCATACGCTTTTTTGAAGCTTTGATTGCCGACGGTGAACCGACTGCAATGACGTTTACTGCAGCAGCAATCATCTGCGGGCTTATTGCCATTGTGCTTCTGTCAGCAATAGCCGGGCTTCTCTCTCTGGTGCATTGGCCGGTGATCGGTACGGCAGTCCTGATTTTTCTGATCACGGCGGCATGCGGTGCGGCACTTTATAACAGTGTACAGAATATGCCTGCTCCTGCCGAGAAAACGCCCGGAACACCGAGGCCGACCGTTACGCCCCCTCAGGTTGAAATTGTTACCGTGGAACGGGAAAACGGTAATCCTGAAACCGGCTCGGTTTTTTACCGACGTTACGGAAATGAGCGGGGCAGCCTGATAGTTGAAAACGGCAGTCGTTCCGATATTTGCTTTCGGATGCTGGACAGACACGGGCTGCTGGTTTTGATTTTTTATGTCCGGGCAGGAGACAGCTGTACGGTTCGTGTTCCGACCGGTACCTATGAGTTTCGCTGTGTTACTGGAGGGGAGTGGGTAGACGAAGAGAACTATTTCGGAGACAAGACCCATTACCGCAGGCTGCTGGAAACCTATATCTTCTATGACGGACAGACAGAAGTCATGCAACTGACAGAAGGTCTGCCAGAAATGAAAACCATAAAGAAAAAAGATTTTGAGGATACTACTGTAGGGTATTACTAAAAAAACAGGAGGCGGGTTTCGGCGGGTGCTCATAAGAAAGTATTGAGTCAAAATGATATGGCAACTGTCTATACAGGTTGGCGAAAAATTGAATCGGGTGGTTGTGAACAAGTCTTGTTCGTGCCACCCGATTCCTCATTCGATTTTGAGCATCCGATATCCAATACCCACATGTGTCTGAATAAATTGCGGAGAGTCAGCGGTTGGTTCAAGTTTTTTGCGTAGCGTGACCATAAATACCCGTAAAGAGGCAATATCATTATCCCAGCTTCGTCCCCATATGCTTTGGGTGATATACGTATGCGTTAGTACTTTTCCGGTGTTTTTAGCCAGAAGGCAGAGAAGCTTGAATTCAATAGGCGTCAGCTTCAGTTCTTCGCCGTTCAAGAATGCGCAACCTGCGGGATAATCTATTTTCAGGATACCATTCGTATAGACAGAACTGTCATTATTGCTGTCGGTCTTCATCATGGAAAGGCGTCGGATTGTAACACGAAGACGGGCGAGCAATTCTTCTACAGAGAAAGGCTTTGTCAAATAATCGTCAGCGCCTGCATCCAGAGCGGTAATTTTATCATCATCTTCACTTCTGGCGCTGATGACGATAATCGGCATATTTGACCA
>JBGUNA010000114.1:0-82033 GCA_045117135.1 Candidatus Limivicinus sp.
GCTCCTCTCGCGGTAATCGCATAAGGAGGCACAGATGAACGTATTAGATACCCTGAAAACGCTGGCTCTGGAATCGGGCTTTGCCTCGTTCTTCATGGCCGGCGGCTGGAAGAACTTGATCATGATCGTGATAGCGTTTGTGCTGCTCTATCTCGGGATCGTGAAAAAGTTTGAACCGCTGCTTCTGTGCGGCATAGCGTTTGGCTGCCTGCTGAGCAACCTGAGCTTCTTTGTGGTACACCTGGGCGGAGACAATGCCCTGTACCATCCGGAGCTGTGGGAAGCCTTTCTGGATTCCTCCAGCCCGTATTATCACAGCTACGGCCACATCATGAGCCATGCCGGCCTGCTTGACTTTTTCTATATCGGCGTCAAGGCAGGCATCTACCCGTCCCTGATCTTCATGGGCGTCGGCGCGATGACGGACTTTGGCCCGCTGCTTTCCAACCCGAAGAGCCTGCTGCTGGGTGCAGCAGCACAGCTGGGCGTATTCATCGCTTTCTTCGGCGCAGTGCTGCTCGGCTTCACCGGCCCCCAGGCAGCTTCTATCGGCATCATCGGCGGTGCAGACGGCCCTACGGCCATCTACCTCACCACAAAGCTTGCACCTGAACTCCTCGGGCCTATTGCCATTGCGGCGTATTCCTATATGGCTCTGATCCCGCTGATTCAGCCCCCGATCATGAAAGCCTTCACGACCCCGGAGATGAGAGTCGTGAAGATGGAGCAGACCCGCGAAGTGTCCAAGACCGAGAAGATCATCTTCCCGATCGTTGTGGCAACCTTCGTTATCCTTCTCCTCCCCAGCACAGCTCCCCTGATCGGCTGCCTGATGTTCGGCAACCTGGCCCGTGAGACCGGCGTGACTGACCGCCTTTCCGACACGATGCAGAATGCCCTGATGAACATCGTCACGATCTTCCTTGCAACCTCCGTGGGTGCAACGATGGTAGGTGACAACTTCCTCAAGCTTGACACCATCAAGATCATTATCCTCGGCCTGATTGCATTTTCCATCTCCACGATCGGCGGCCTTCTCGGCGGTGTGGCGATGTATTACGGCTCCGGCAAGAAGATCAACCCCCTGATCGGCTCCGCAGGTGTCTCTGCTGTTCCGATGGCGGCACGAGTATCCCAGGATGTGGGCCGCAGATACAACAAGACCAACTTCCTGCTGATGCACGCCATGGGTCCGAACGTGGCAGGTGTTATCGGTTCTGCAATCGCTGCAGGCTTCCTCCTCTCCGTTTTCGGTTGATTCCCGTTATCTCTGTTTTGTAAAAATCTTTTATGTAAGGAGTATATAGAATATGGCAAATCTTGACCTGACCAAGTATGGCATTACCGGTACGAAGGAGATTTATTACAATCCTTCCTACGAGCAGCTTTTCAAAGATGAAATGGATCCTTCCCTCACCGGCTATGATGTCGGCAAACTGACTGAGCTGGACGCTGTCAATGTTATGACCGGCATTTACACCGGCCGTTCTCCTAAGGATAAGTTCATTGTTATGGACGAGAACTCCAAGAACACTGTGTGGTGGACAACGGAAGGCTACAAGAATGACAACCATCCTGCATCTGAAGCAACCTGGGCAGCCTGCAAGGAAATCGCCCTCAAGCAGCTCTCTGACAAGAATCTCTATGTTGTCGATGCATTCTGCGGCGCAAACAAGGATACCCGCATGTCCGTTCGCTTCATTATGGAAGTTGCATGGCAGGCACACTTTGTCCGCAACATGTTTATTAAGCCGACTGAGGAAGAACTTAAGACTTTTGAACCGAACTTTACTGTTTACTGTGCTTCCAAGGCAAAGGTTGAGAACTACAAAGAACTCGGCCTGAACTCTGAAACGGCAGTCCTTTTCAACATCACGTCCCGTGAGCAGGTCATCCTGAACACCTGGTACGGCGGCGAGATGAAGAAGGGCATGTTCTCCATGATGAACTATTACCTCCCGCTTCAGGGCATCGCATCCATGCACTGCTCTGCCAACACCGATATGAACGGTGAGCACACTGCTATCTTTTTCGGCTTGAGCGGAACAGGCAAGACTACACTTTCCACCGACCCGAAACGTCTTCTCATCGGCGATGATGAGCACGGCTGGGATGACAAGGGCGTTTTCAACTTCGAAGGTGGCTGCTATGCAAAGGTCATCAACCTGGATAAGGATTCTGAGCCCGACATCTACAACGCAATCAAGAGGAATGCTCTCCTTGAGAACGTGACCGTTGATGAAAACGGCAAGATCGACTTCGCTGATAAGTCCGTTACTGAGAATACCCGTGTTTCCTACCCGATCGATCACATCAAGAACATCGTTCGTCCGGTTTCCGCAGCACCCGCTGCTGAGAATGTCATCTTCCTGTCTGCTGATGCATTTGGTGTTCTGCCTCCTGTCTCCATCCTGACTCCGGATCAGACAAAATACTACTTCCTCTCCGGATTCACAGCAAAGCTCGCAGGCACTGAACGCGGCATTACCGAGCCTACTCCGACCTTCTCCTCCTGCTTCGGCCAGGCTTTCCTCGAGCTGCATCCGACCAAGTATGCAGAAGAGCTCGTAAAGAGAATGGAAAAGAGCGGTGCAAAGGCTTACCTTGTCAACACAGGCTGGAACGGAACTGGAAAGCGCATTTCCATCAAGGATACTCGCGGAATTATTGATGCTATCCTCGAAGGCGATATCAAGAATGCTCCGACTAAGACCATTCCTTACTTCAACTTCGAAGTACCGACTGAACTCAAAGGCGTTGACACCGGAATTCTTGATCCGCGTGACACCTATGCAGATCCCGCTGAATGGGAAGCAAAGGCAAAAGATCTCGCTGGCAGATTCGTTAAGAACTTTGTCAAGTATGAGAACAACGAAGCCGGTAAGGCACTCGTTGCAGCAGGCCCGCAGCTCTAATCAAAGTAAATCAAAATCAGCCTCCCGGATTTCCGGGAGGCTGATTTTAGCTTGTGAACAATTCATAGAAAAACCCTCTGCCGTAATCGGCAGAGGGGAAGGTTCATAAAACTCAGATCAGGTTAAGGATGAGTGTGAGAAGCACAAAAGCAAGGGCAAACCACTTCGTCATTTTGGCAAGCTTTTCATCCCATGATTTAGCTTTTCCTTTGGCAAAGAAGTTTTCAGCACCGCCGGCAACAGCACCAGAAAGGCCTGCGCTTTTGCCGCTCTGCATCAGAACGATAACAGTAACACAGAGACCGGAGAGAACCTGAAGAATTGTAAAGAAAAATTTGAGTCCAGACATCGTTATAGTACATTCCTTTCGAATAATCTTACAAACAAGCTTTGTTACTATACCACAAGGATCGGGAACTTTCAAGTGTTTTTCATTATTTTGTGGAAAGATCTTTCCGTTTCTTGCAAGGTACCTTCAGTTGTGTTATCATTCAGACTATGGAAACGATAAAAAAGAACAAAGAATATATTGTAACCATTGAAGCTTATAATTCGGAGAGCTCCGGTGTAGCCAGAATAGACGGAAGAGCTGTTTTTATTCCCAATGCGCTGAAAGGGGAAGTATGGCATATCAAGGTTCTGAAGGTAACAGCAGCTGCTGTTTACGGGAAAGGACTGGAGCTGCTAAAAACTTCACCGGAACGGCGTGAACCGCAGTGCCCCAATTTTTCCAGATGCGGGGGCTGCTCCACCTGGCAAATGAGCTATGAGGAAGAACTGCGTTTTAAGCTGACAAAGGTGAATGATGCTTTGCAGCATATCGGCAGGCAGACAGTAATAGCAAATGAGATTATCGGCTGCGAAAACCCACTTCATTACCGGAACAAAGGAATCTTTAATGTCGCGGAGATTGATGGGAAAACCTGTTTTGGCTTTTTCCGGGAACGTACTCATGAGCTAGTGCCGATCGAACATTGCCTGATTCAGATGCCATTGGGAGAGAAAGTTTCCCGGGCAGTCTGTGACTTTATGAACCGGAACCGAATTCGCCCTTACCATGAAGAAGACGGAACCGGAACTGTCCGCTATATTTTCTGCCGCTCTGCTGTCTATACAGAAGATGCTGTTGCCTGTATCATTTCGGCACGAGGGTTCGGGGCATTTACTCAACCGCTGGTGGAAGAGCTTCGTGAGATTTGTCCGGAACTGACGGGAATTGTGCTTTGTATCAACAAGGAAAAGGGAAATGCAGTTCTCAGCGGCGATTTCTATACACTTTACGGCAAGCCTGATCTGACAGACTATCTCGGCAGAAATGAATTTGCGATCTCCCCACAGGCGTTTTATCAGGTCAATCCTGTTCAGGCGGAAAAGTTATATGTAAAAGCAGTAGAATATGCATGCCGAGGGAAGACAGACACTGTGCTGGAACTGTATTGTGGAGCAGGCACGATCAGTATGTTTCTTGCAGAGAAATTCCGGGAAGTGACAGCTACAGAGATTGTACCGGAAGCAATTCAAAATGCAAAAGCCAATGCAGAGAGAAACGGGTTTCACAACATTACATTTCTCTGCGGAGATGCTGCCCAAACTGCAGAGATTTACCGTGATGCAGCGCAGCAGCCGGATTGTATTGTGGTCGATCCTCCCAGAAAGGGGATGGATGAGGATGCTGTTCGGAATGTTGCTTCTATGGTACCGGATCGGATCGTCTATATTTCCTGCAACCCCGCTACACTTGCGAGAGATATTCTGCGCTTTAACAGTTACGAATACCAGCTGGAAGAAGCTACCGTTGTGGATATGTTCCCCAAAACGTTCCATGTTGAGACGGTAGTATTACTAGCTCATAAGAATTAAAAAGGTCGAAGAACAGCTGAAATCAAGGTGTTTCCGTCACCGAGAGCGAATCATGCTCCCCCGGATGGAAACCCTCTTTTTTGCCTGTGGGAATCTGCCTATGGAGAGAGGTGTGGCTATAAGCTTACTATTCAAGCTTAAGCGAAACAGAGTACAAATTGTGCCTGGGCAGCTTATTGCCGCGCATTTCATCCAGGTAAGGTAGACATTTTGAAATACTTCTGTTATAATAATAACTGTTAGCGTCGTTTAGCTCAAAAAGGCATGAAGCTGAGGTTGCTTGTGCCCCGGTTCATGGTTTTTAATATACTGAATTGTCTGCTTTTTGATGATGAAAGCAGTTATCAGTACAACATTTAAATGGAGGCAAAAACAATGAAAAAAATGTTATGTATTCTGCTGGCAGCTCTGTTGCTGGTATCGATTGGCACGCCTGCCCTGGCAGAGGGGAACGACGCGGAAGAGAACGATCCTCTCGTGTTTGACAAGCCGGACATCGGATTCCATTTTGTGACGCCGGAGAAGTACCGAAATCTCAAGGGTTCTCTGGACTGGGGTTCGCACTATCTTGACGACGGTCTCCTTCAGATTCAGCTATCTTACTATTGCTTCCCGCCGGAAGATTTTGACGCGTACAATGACTTCGTTAACGCATATTTCAACGCGGTTCTGGCGGGAGAAGATCCCCCTGAACCTGCCGATCCCAGGTGGTCGACCGGTATGGAATGTGCCTATCTCTACGATATTTTTATCATCAACGCCGACCGAGGCGAGGAGGAGCTGCGCGAAGAACTGAAAGAACATAACGGTATTCGCGAAGACAATTTTGCCTGGCTCGAGAAGATTGGCAGCGACGGGGAGTTCAGTTTCTTCGTTGGCCAGTATGCGGAGCTGGAGGAAAACAGAGAAGAATACCGAGAGGTCATGGGCGAGGAATACTTTGCTGAGCTCGAAGACATTGCTGCCGACCGCGAAACCTTCCTCAATGCACTGACGCTCCATGCGCCTGAATATGAACTGAACAAGCTGGAGACCGACGATGTGATTTCCTTTGAGACGACCGATCTGGACGGCAACCCGGTGAACAGCAAAGAGCTGTTTGCCGACAGCAAGGTCACCATGATCAACCTATGGGCGACCTGGTGCGTTGCCTGCAAGAAGGAATTGCCTGAGCTCAACGAACTCGCGAAGGAATTCAAAAAGAACGGCTGTCAGATTGTCGGCATCTGTCTGGATGCGGATGAAGAGGGTATGGATGAACTGGCTAAAGAGATTCTTGAACAGAACGGTGTTGACTATCTGAACCTCGCACCGCCCGAAGATGTGATTGAACTGCTTCCGACTGTGTCCTTCCCGACATCTTTCTACTTTGACAGCGAAGGCCGGATGATCGTAGAGCCAATCCGCGGCGCGCTTATTGATCAGTATGTCCCGGCGCTGAACGCTGCCCTGGAGCAGCTCAGTGCGGAATAATGCGGGCGTATGTCCCTCGCATCAGATGAAGTTTTGGAGAAAAGCCGATGAAAAAAGCAATCAGCATCCTTCTTGCCGCAGCACTGTGCATGTCGACCGGTACTTCGGTTTTTGCGGAGAATGGGGCTGAGGAGATTGACTATACTACCGGAACACCGTGGATGAACATCGATCTGGAAGGAAACGTCACGGCCGATACCCCTACCGACCTGAAGGATAACTATGCGCTCTGGGCCAATAAGGACAGAATTCTCAGTATGGAGATCCCGACGGGATATTTAGCAGGCGGAAACGCTTCTGAAGTGAACTATAAAGCCACCGAGGATCTGAAGGCCCTGTTCCACGGGGAAGTACCGGAAGATCATGATTCCAGGCTTGCCTATGACTACTTCAATCTCCTCTGCGACTGGGATACCCGGGATGCCCGCGGGGTCGCGCCTATAAAGGAAATGGTCGACGTGGTGGAAGGAATCACAAGTCTTGATGCCTTGACAGAGTACTTTGTCAAGACGCCGTGGGAAGATCGGCTTGACTGTCTTTGGAATGAGAGCAACCGATCCGACACGGAAAAACCAGGCTATAGTATTCTTTCCATCAAAAACGGCTACAGTTTCATTGATGATCCGGCGGAATACCGTGAGATGACGAATTACGGGGAAGAATTGATCGAAACCTATGAAGCCTTTTTCGGAAAAATGCTTTTAAAATTCGGATACAGCGAAGAGGAAGCCAGGCAGAAATTCGACAACTGTTTTGCGTGGGAGACACTGGTGAATTCCGTCCTTGCTAGTGCGGAGGAAAGAAGCAGTTCGGAGTATAAATTCGCCGCCGATACGCATTACACCCGTGAGGAACTGCTTGCGGCCACGCCGAATATCCCGATTCTTGAAACCTTGGAGAAAGTCGATGGCTACCCTGTCATGGAACGGTATCTGATTCCGGAGCGCGCAGCGATTGAAAGACTGAATGAGCTTTACACAGAGGAAAATCTACCCCTTATGCGGGACTATCTTATTTTGCACGGAATTTTTCGGATGGCGGAAGCTCTGGACTGGGAAAGTTACGCTTTGGCCTGCGATTGCCAGGAAATGCTCACCGGAGGTTATCATTTTGAACTGAACAGAGAAGACTATTCCAAGTCCGATGTGTACGATGATCTGAAAATCAACATTGGCTGGGCGGTCTCAAAATTCTATGTGGAAAAACATTCGAATCCCGAGGCCAAAGAGCGCATTTCGGCGCTGGTTGACGAGATCGTCACTGCCTATTACGGTATCATTGAGGATGCCGACTTCATCTCTGACAAAACCCGCGCCGGCGCCATCGCAAAGCTGGACAACATGGCCAGACATGTCCTGTATCCGGACAGCTGGGAGCCTTACAGTTTCGAAGATGTGAGCTATGTCTCAAAAGAAGAGGGCGGTGGTCTGTGGGAAGCCTACCGCGCCATCAAAAAGCATGAACATGAGAAGACTGTCGCTGAAGCGGGTAATCCCTATGACAGAACGATCTGGGATTTGTTGCCGTTTGATGGCAATTGCGGCTATACGCCTGGCTCCAACGCAATTTATATCAAAGCCGCGTTTGCGCAGGCTCCAAATTACAGGCCGGATATGTCGGCTGAAGAACTCTATGCGTATATGGGATCAGCTATTGCGCACGAGATCTCCCATGCATTTGACGCCAACGGCGCGAAGTACGACAAAGAGGGGAATTTCATCAATTGGTGGACAGAGGCAGACTATGCCGCTTTCAACGAGAAGAACGAAAAGCTGGCCGCTTATTTCAACGCAATGCATCCCTGGGAAGGACAGGATTTTAACGGTGAAGCCATGGTCGGGGAAGCCTGTGCGGATATGGCGGCTTTAAAGTGCTTGCTCCGTATCGCTGCAGAGAAGCCGGATTTCGATTATGACAGATTCTTCCGCGCTTACGCTGACCGCAGTGCCACGAGAGAGACACTCGTATGGGCGATGGTGGTCCTTGAAGACGAGCACCCCATGCCGTATCTGCGCATCAATACCTGTTTGCAGCAATATGATGAGTTCCTTGATTTCTACGGCATCACCGAAGGCGACAAGATGTATCTCGCACCCGAAGACAGGGTTGCGATCTGGTAAGTCCTGAAGAAAATCATGCAGGAGGTATAAACAGTGAAAAAAATCCTTTGCATGCTGCTGGCAGTTCTGCTGCTGGCTTCGCTCAGCACGTCTGCTTTTGCGGACGGAAGGCAGAAAGTCTATGAAGACATCGGTATCACCCTCACGTACACGGATGAGTTCAATGAAGAGAATCTGAAGGGCGTATTTGATGACAGACCCTCCGGGAAGATCGATGACGGCCTCTACTATGCGACGTTCATCTACTATGCCATGTCTGAGGAGGAACTCAACATTATTGTGGAGAAGGAGGAAGATGAGTACTCCGAAGCCGACAGAGATCTGATCAGAAGCAAAATGGGAACACTGGCAGTGGTTTACGGCATTGACTACACGAAGATCTCTGAGGAAAATCTTGCCATCCAGGAATCCATTGCAGACATGGTGACAGAAATAGCAACGGCCGGCGATGTTGTGTTCTATCGCTACAACCTTGAAGACGCCGAAGAAACCCTGACGTATCTTTCCGGCATTGCACCGGCATACCAGGAGGAATACCGGACTTTGCAGGCTGCTTTTAACGAAGTCTTGAAGAATGCGGAATACTATACGCCGGTTATTCGGGGTGAAGAACTTGTCGGGACCGTCATCAGCTTTGAAACCACGGATCTCGACGGCAACCCCGTCAAGAGCGAGGACATCTTCAAGGATCATGAAATTACCATGGTCAACCTCTGGGCTACCTGGTGTCACAACTGCATCGGTGAGATGACCGAGCTTGGCGAGATGGCCGAGCGCTTCGCCGAGAAGAACGTCGCAGTGGTCGGCATTTGCACGGATGCCGATGAAGAGCTGGATGAATGCAGAGAGATCCTGAAAGAGCACAACGTGAACTATCTCAATCTGATGCCCGTTGAAGATCTGGACGAACTCCTTCAGTGGAACGGTGCTCTCCCCACATCTTATTTCTTCGACAGCAACGGCACCCTGCTGCGCCTGGGCTTCAGAGGAGCTCCCCAGACCATGGATCCCTATGAAGAAATCATCAATGGGTTTCTGAACGGTGAAGAGGTTGAGACGGAAATGCCCGACACTCCCCATACTGCTTCCAACGGTGAAGGCGTCTATCGAGTGATCGTCAGCGACACCGACGGTGATCTTGTCAAGGGTGTAACGGTGCAGTTCTGCTCGGACACTACCTGCATGATGGGCAAGACAGATGAGAACGGCATGGCTGTCTTTGAGATGGAAGAAGGTCCGACCTATACCGTACACATTCTGAAGGTACCCGAGGGGTATGTGAAGAACATCGGAGAGTTTCCGACCGACGATACTTACTGTGACATCTATATCCCTCTGGAAAAGGAGGCTTAACCATAAGATAGACATATTGATGAGGAACTGTATGCCGGAATATCTTGACGTTGTGGATGAGAACGGTCAGCCAACAGGGGCTATCATTGAAAGGGCTGCAGCTCACAGAGAAGGTGTACCACATAGGACAGCTCACCTTTGGCTGGTACGTACTCTGGACAACCGAATTCAGGTTTTGCTGCAGAAGCGTGCACTGACGAAGTCATTTCCGGGCTGTTATGATATTTCAAGCGCTGGGCACATCCCGGCTGGTCAGGATTACATACCTTCGGCAATCAGGGAGTTAAAAGAGGAACTTGGCCTTATCGCGAACGGGGCTGATCTGATTGTATGCGGAGATATGACAATCTTTTGGGATGATGTGTTCTTCGGAGTACCCTATCATGACCGTCAGTATACAAGAATCTTTCTGTTATGGGCAGATGTTGATAAAGATAAATTCATCCTGCAGAAAGAAGAAGTGGCGGACGTCCTTTGGATAGATCTGGAAGAATGCATCCGTGCAGTAGATGCAGGTACATTGGAGAACTGCATCGCGATTGAAGAACTGCAAATGGTGCAAAGGGCTGCTTTGAAGGCAATTGGGAGAGCAAATTCTTGTTGAAAGTAAAGGTGTCATCATGAATTCCATTCTGATTAAAGATACAACCAGGGAAGAACGGGAACGAATCGTTGCGGAATCTATCGGGAATATCAACGGAGCCTGTGATGGCTGTGCAGCCGGGCTTGCAGAAATGTACCAGGATTATATTGACGGCAAGAAAGAAATCCGTGAAATCAATATGGAGTTTTGTGCACGATACGAATCCGGGGATAACATTTCGGTGAAAGGTGAATGCGGATACGCCAGGTAGAAAAACGATGTAAGAAGATGGGAGGAAGCGTTGATGCAGTTTATCGTCAAAGCCTATGACGGTCCTGATATGCTGAAAAAGCGAATGGAGGTCAGACCAAGGCACCTGGAAGGTATGGACAAACTGAAGGAACACATCATCTGTGCAGGCGGATTGATGGATGAAGAAGGAAAGATGAAAGGTTCTGTACTTGTTGTGGAGTTTGAGGATCGCGCTGCGCTTGATTCTTATCTTGCGTCTGAGCCATACGTTGTAAAACATGTCTGGGCTCAAGTGGAAGTTGAGATCTTGAATGTTGTCATTGTAAACGGCCAGAAGGTCAGAAAGTAAGAGATGAAATCAATGTGTGACTGGAGAAACACGTCGGCAAACGTTTCGGGTGTGAGAGTGAGATTGTGATCAGACCAATTGAAAGAGATGTATACTTCCTTGGCCAGAAGTCGGAAGAAGCAACAAGAGATGACCTCCCCATCGGACAGGACCTTCAGGACACTCTGAGAGCCAACAAGAACCGATGTGTCGGTATGGCGGCCAATATGATCGGGATAAAGAAACGAATCATCATTGTGAATTTGGGATTTCGGAACCTCGTCATGTATAATCCTGTGATCAAAAAAAAGAGCGGATCATACGAAGCCGAAGAAGGCTGCCTTTCACTCGAAGGTGTACGCAAAACCATCCGGTATCAGAATGTTGAAGTGGAGTACCTGGATGAGAATTGGAAAAAGCAGAGCATAAAACTATCCGGGTGGCCGGCGCAAATCTGTCAGCATGAAATCGATCATCTGAACGGGATTATTATTTGAATCTTCTTCCGGTTAAAGATGCGGAGGCAAACAGGACTTAGTGTTTCAAAAGCACCTGGATCAGAGAGGTGAATTTGTGGAACAGAAACTGTATGAGTATGACGGAGTCATTCACGAACTTCCCGATAGCGGGGGAGCTTATGTTGTTTTCCCGTGGGATATCAGAGAGGAGTTCGGAAAAGGGCGCGTAAAAGTGCATGCTGAATTTGATGGTTTTCCCTATGATGGCAGCATCGTTAACATGGGATTGAAAGACAAAAACGGCAATGTGTGCTACATAATCGGGCTATTGAAAGTGATCCGAAAACAGATGAAAAAAGGTGACGGGGACAGTGTACACGTTGTAATACGAGAATTGTCTGTCTGATTCCTGGGAAAGGGCCGGACAGGCAGATAAATGCAATAAAAAGGGCTTTTCGCTATCCAGAGAATATCTCATCGGATACGAAAAGCTCTTAGTCTGTAACGCGGCAAAGTCATAATATTATTGAAGCTGAAGTTGATATCTGTTATAATTTCTTTATGACAGATTAAGATATGAGCGTATATACTGTCTATTATTGCGGGAGTAAACGTCAGCCGTTTATTGGAAAGAAATGGATTCAGCAGCATTTGTATTAATGATAAAGCTTGCGGCATTGATGATTATGGTAATCGTCGGATATGCAGCAGTAAAATTTCACGTTGTTGAAAGCAAGGAAAGTGCAACAATTTCCAGGCTTATCGTGTATATTCTGCAACCATGCCTGATTTGTCGCGCGTATCAGATTGAAATAACACCTGACCGTGTAAACGGATTTGTATGCGCGCTTGTATTCGGGGTTGGGACCTATATTATTTGGATCATTCTGCTTCGCCTCCTGGGAAAGCGGATGAAACTGGATGAAGTTGATCAGTGCAACCTGATCTTCAGCAATGTCGGCAATCTTGCATTACCCTTGATCGGCATGATCCTGGGCAATGAATACGTGTTTTATGCAAGTGCGCTGCAGATTCCTTTTAATCTGTTTGTGTGGACCTATGGAATCAGTTTTATCAGCGGGCAAAAACATCTGAACTTCAGAAAAATATTGCTGAACCCCAATATTGTTGCACTGACGACAGGGCTGCTTCTTTGCTTTTTCCGCATTCGGCTTCCGAATGTTATTGATACTGCGATGGAAGGCCTCGGGGATATGGTAGGCCCAGGCTCAATGCTTGTGATCGGCATGGTTGTAGCCGAAAGTGACCTGAAAAAAGTGTTTACGGATAAGAGAGCATACGCTATCTGCCTGGGAAGGCTGATTATCATGCCGGCGAGCATCCTGCTCCTGTTCTCTTTGACCGGCATTCCCGGTAAAATGCCGCTTCTGGTTCCGGTGTTCCAGGTCTGTTATATTGCATTGTGTACACCTCCGGCATCAACAGTATCTCAGTTGACAGTATTGTATAATAAAAAAGCGTTTGAGACTGGAGTTTACAATGTTTTAAGTATGATTCTGTGTGTTGTAACAATGCCTCTTATGCTGGCAGTATTTCAGAGACTGTTCAATTGAAAGAATAGAGAAAACGGATTCAGACCGGAGACATTTTTGCAAAGCTGAATTACCTGTGAAAATTCAGACTGTTGATTTTGAAAATGGAAATCAGGAGAGAAAATTATTTCGGACAGGAGAATATATGATGGATTATCAGGAAGTACTGGCAAATGCAAGAAAAACAATTCTGAACTGCAAAGCATGCCCGGAATGTAACGGACTAGCCTGCGGGAATACTCTGCCGGGTCCGGGTTCCAAGGCTCCGGGCAACGGGGCACATGACAACTGGAAAGCCTGGAAGTCAATTAAATTAAATTTTGATACATTTGTACCTGATTGCCCGGTAGATACTCGCTCGACACTCTTTGGCAGAGAATGCACGCTGCCGATCCTGACCGGACCGATCGGATCGATGCTGCAATACAGCCGGGAGGATGTCACGGTTGCCTTTAACGACGCAATGATTCAAGCTGCATCAGAGACGGGGATTATTGATTGCTTTGGCGACGGCGTAGCACCGGAAACACTTCCGGGAGCCCTGAAGTCTATTTCCAGGTATCCAGCCTGTGCAATTCCCGTCCTGAACCCTATGCCAAATGAACGTATTAAAGAGAGAATAACCTTTTTTGAGGACAGCGCCTCCCTTGCAGTTTCAGTAGTTGTAGACAGTGCCGGTCTCAGCCATTGGAAACATAAAGGAGATCAGCCGGGTTCCAAAACGGTGGAAGATCTCAGAGAGCTGAAAAGCTGCACATCCAAACCATTTATTATCAAGGGAATCATGACGGCGAAAGGAGCACTTCAGGCTGTCGAAGCAGGAGCGGACGGTATTGTTGTGTCGAACCATGGAGGCCGTGCGCTGCCGGATGTACCGGCAACGGCGGAGGTTCTCCCTGAGATTGTCCGGGCGGTCAAGGGACAGACGACCATCCTTGTTGACGGCGGGATCCGCCATGGTTCAGATATCGTCAAAGCACTTGCGCTTGGTGCAGACGGAGTTCTTATATGCCGCCCGTTCGCTGTTGCATGGTTTGGCGGCAGAGTAGAGGGAATCAAAATCTATTTGGAAAGGCTGGCTGCTGAAGTTACCAGTTCTATGTACATGGTCGGTGCCAGAAAAATCGGTGATCTGAATCCGGATATGGTACGGATTGGATCAGGCGGAATATGAGATGTCTCCTGTCCCGGAAAGGGACAGAAATGAGTTCTATCAGAAAAATGTTTGTGGAAACGTTTTATACAGTTATATGGGGGTGAAAGCATGGCAGCAAAGTGGCTGAAAGATGCTGTGTTCTATGAGATTTATCCACAGTCCTTTTATGATTCAAACGGGGATGGAATCGGTGATATCGAAGGGATTATTGAAAAACTGGATTACATCCGAAGCCTCGGATGCAATGCGCTTTGGATCAATCCCTGTTTTGACTCTCCATTCAAGGATGCCGGTTATGATGTGCGTGACTATAAAAAAGTGGCTCCCCGCTATGGAACCAATGAGGATCTGTATACACTGTTTCAGGAAGCACATAAAAAAGAAATCCGTGTTTTGCTGGATCTGGTACCCGGTCATACATCTGAGGAACACAATTGGTTTCGCAAGAGCCAGGAAGCTGCACGGAACGAGTATTCCGATCGCTATATCTGGACGGATTTCTGTTTCGAAGGAGCGAACGGATTCCCCTATGTGGGAGGGGAAAGCGAACGCAGCGGAACATATATCCTGAATTTCTTCAAATGTCAGCCTGCTTTGAATTATGGATTTCTGAAAACGGAAAAGCCGTGGCAGCTTCCCGTCAATCACCCCTCGGTAATGGCGACCCGTGAAGCTATGAAGGATGTCATGCGCTTCTGGCTGCAAAAAGGCTGTGATGGCTTTCGTGTGGATATGGCAGCCTCTCTGGTAAAAAATGATGATGAAAACAAGAGTGGCACCAGTGCAATCTGGCTCGATGTAAGGCGTATGCTCGACTATGAGTACCCGGATGCGGCTATGGTTTCGGAGTGGAGCAATCCCCCTCTTGCTCTCCGCGCAGGTTATGATATGGATTTCTGCCTCAATGAAAAAGGCAGAGGCTATTCAACTCTGCTCCGGGATTATATGAACCACAACGGAGAAGATCACAGTTATTTTAAGAAGGATTCCGGAGGGAACATTAACCGCTTTCTGGACGAATATCTGAAATGGTATGAAGATACTCGTAACCTTGGATATATCTCACTTCTCACATGTAACCATGATACCATCCGACCTCGGTTCAATCTTGACGAGGCAGAGCTGAAAATCGCCTATGCTTTCCTTTTTACGATGCCGGGAGTCCCGTTCCTGTATTACGGAGATGAAATCGGTATGAGATATCTGAATTTACCTACCAAGGAAGGCGGATATTATCGAACCGGTTCCAGGACGCCTATGCAGTGGGAGAAAAGCGCGAATCTTGGCTTTTCAACGGCAGAAGCACAAAATCTGTATCTCCCGGTTGATCCTGCAGCCGATGCGCCTGTTGTCAGTGAACAGGAACAGAAAAAGGATTCCCTGCTGAACACCGTAAAAACAATTCTTGCTCTCCGCCATCGGTATGAGGATCTTCAGGCAGATGCACCATTTGCCGTAGTGTGCAGTGAACCTGACAGACCTTTCCTTTACAGAAGAGGAGATCTTCTGATAGCGGTGAATCCCAGCGGACAGACTCTGGAAACCAAAATAAAAGGCAAACCGGAAGAAACAGTATTTCAGATCGGTTCCTGCAGTGTACAGGGAGAAATGCTGACAGTCGGACCGCAGTCTTTTGCAATTCTGAAATGATGAGCTTTTAAGAGGAAAACTGTTTATTCACTGAAAATTCATGATTCTTTCACGTTTCGATCATTTTCTTCGGTTATACTGCCGTAGAAAGTAAATTCAACCGTTACAGAGTTAACGGTATCAAATAGAAAAGGAGAACTGTTATGAAAAGATGGATCCCGATCTTTGTCGTGCTTGCCCTGCTTCTTACCATGCCGGGATTTGCCTTCGCAGCGGATGAGAGCAGTGATGCAAAAAAGCTCAGCCTCAGCGGCCATGCTGAGGGATTTGGTGATGCGGATCTCTGGATCAGCGGAACTGCTCTGGATGCTGTGGCAAACATTACCGAGGATGATATGCTGCTCCTTCGAGTTGACGGTGTAGTTCGCGGTGAACCGGTGAATGCTGTTCTGGGAATCAAAGAGGATGGCGTTTATCTGGCTTTTCCGGACGCCATAGATGAGCATTATTTCATCAATACCGATACTTTAAAAGCTCTCTACAAAGGTCAGAGAGTAGATTTTGGGTTTTATAAACTTTTTATGATTTTTAATAAATATTTTGATACTATCACAATGACAGAGATGGATGATGGTATACTTTTTGAAGCTGTTCGCAATTCTATAAATATTAAAACAGACGAAGAGCAGCTCGCTGTTATTGACCTTCTTGTCACGGATACAGATGAACAGGTTGAACTTCCTGATGGTGACTGGACGGAACTGAAGACGGAGGAAGAAATCAAAGAAGCTGCACAGGCGGTTCATGATGCTGTCTTTGCCAATGCAGCTGCATAAAAAAGAATAAACATCGACAAAATGGCTGCCCGTTTTGAGCAGCCATTTTTATTGTCCTATTTTTTCTGCATTTTTCTTCTCTTACGGCTGGTATAACGTTCCAGATGCCCTTCATTCAGAAATTCAGCAAGCACAAGCTGGTTGTATACCGGAACGGGACAGGAAGTATAATCCAGCTTTCTGCGGTAATCCTCCAACAGATGCTCCGGGAGAACCATAAAAGCTGTGCGAAAAGAGGAAGCAAGAAGTTTTGAAAAGGTGTTCAGGTAGATTACCTGTTCCGGGAGCAGGGAAGCAACTGTCTCTATACGGCTGGTCAAAGGAGCAAATTCCGAAGCGTAATCATCCTCCACGATAACAGTTCTGTTCTGTTTTGCCCAGGAGACGTATTCCCGCCGTCTGGCAGGTGTTGCTGTTACGCCGCTCGGATAGCTGTGAAAAGGGGTTACGTGCAGCACATCTGCCCCGGAGGCTTGAAGAAGCACAGGGTCGATCCCGGCCTCCCCTATGGGGAGCATGATGCATTGTGCTCCGTTAGCTTCATATGACCTGCGGATGGTCTCATAAGAAGGATCTTCCAGGGCATAGAGCCTGTTCCTGCCAAGAAGCTGAACAATCAGGCTGTACAGGTATTCTGAGCCGGAGCCGATGATAATCTGCGCAGGGCGAACATTCATCGCATGGCTTCTGCCAAGCCAGGAAGCGATGGCAATCTGCAATTCCTCGCATCCGCTGCTGGGAGAGCTGGAAAGGATCTGGCGATCGTATACGCTGAGCACATTGCGCATCGTTTTAGCCAGCAGAGAAAAGGGAAAGTCGTCCGGTGCGGTACGGGAAGCTCGCATGTCTTCCAAAGATGGCCGTTTCGGAATGGAGGCAGAAGAAACCGCCCCACCGAAGGACACAATCATTCCACTGCGAGGTTTCGATTCCAGATACCCCTCGTCACAGAGCAGAGAGAGTGCATGCTCTACAGTGATAATACTCACACCAAGCTCCGCTGACATCACCCGTTTGGAAGGCAGTTTCATACCTCTCGGCCAGACTCCGCTGATGATATCCTGCCGCAGCTGATGGTAGAGCTGCAGATAAGCGCTTTCCCCGGTATGTTTCCGGATGATATAGTTCAATTACTTGCCGCTGATGACACGCACAGCCGGAGCTTGTACACCATTTGCGCCGAGCTTTTCGGTGACTGACTGGGTCAGATCAAAATAGACATCCCAGTAATCGGCCGTTTTGCACCAGGCACGGGCTGTGAATTGCATGGCTTCATTGGTTCCTCCGGAGAGCCGTGCAAAGGGAGAGGGATCTTTCAATACCTTCTCGTTGGCGGAGAGCGTTTCCAGAATCAGGTTCTGAATAGCAGCCGGATTCTCACTTTTTGCACAGGCAAAGCTGAGATCAACGCGGCGCGTATCCTCGGCAGAATAGTCGATAATGTTTGCATTCATCAGAGAACCGTTTGGAACGTGGATTCTGCAGTTGTCCACCGTGTTAAGTACGGTATAGAACATGGTAATTTCCTTCACAAATCCGGATACACCGGCAGCTTCCACAAAATCACCGACCTTGAAGGGTTTGAAAATAACCAGCATAATGCCGCCAGCCAGATTGCTGAGAGAACCCTGCAGCGAGAGCGCAATGGCAGCACCTGCAGTACCCAAAACTGTGATAACGGATGCCATGGGTACACCGAGGATTGCGACAATGGAGACGACCAGCATTATATAAAGCAGCCACCTGACAGCGCTGACCACAAAAGTACGGGTGTTGGGCTCAATTTTGTCCAGTGCTTTGATCTTTTCCACTAGTCCCAGAATCTTCTTAATGATAAATTTCCCGACGATCCATACAATCAGGGCAAGTAAAGCTTTTCCGACTACCGTTGTGCAGAGTTCAGTGATAGTTTGCATGAGAGAATCCTCCTTAACAAAAATAGTAATATTAGTAATAAAGAAAAAGGCTGTTAACATCCTATCACAGTACAAGCGCTAAAAGTGAAGAAAAACAAAAGATTTCAAAAAAACGGCAGAATGCACAAAAAAAGCTTGCTTATTTTGTGCAGACTGCCTATTTGAAAAGGTGTTGTGTTTTTCAGTTAAGCTCGATCTCTTCTTTCAGCGGGAGTTCCAGCAGTTCGGGGTTTTCCAGAAGTTTGCGGATCAGACGAAGTGTTTTTGCATAATAATATCCGTCTGCAATTCGCTCGTCAATGGTAAGGCCGATCTCCACGGAAGGCCTCAATTCGAAATGGCCGTCAGCGAAGAACACCGGTTTATCGTTGATTTCTCCGATCAGGCAGATCATGGAGCAGGTTCCCCAGTTTGTGAGATGATGGTATCCGCTTTTCATCTTTAATGAGCCGAGATTGGATATTACCACTGAGGAATAATAGGGATCTGTTGCGATGATATCGTCCGGGATTCTTCCGTATCTGTCCAGCAACATCAGACCTTTCACCGCTGTTTTGGAAATAAACCGGGGAATTCTATTGAGATAATTCATAACGCCGGTAGAGCTGTCAACTGCATCTGAACGGCACTCTGTCACCTGGTCGTGAATATACTGATGAATGGTTTCCAGCGTGTCAGTATCTTTGGTATGGAGAAATGCCAGAGCCTCTGCTCCGTTGTCGGCAAATTCCTTTTTTACAACAAATGCAGCCGAAACCTCTTTGCGTTGATAGAAATTGCTGTTGACAATAAAACGATTCATTTTCGGCCGCAGGGTGATTGTTTTTACCAGAGCTGTTACAATCAGTTGAAACAGATTATATTTATAGGGCGGGTGATCCGCATTTTTCCTTTCCAGAAAGGCATTGATGTTGGTCAAATCAATCGTTTCGCTGATGTATGCCTCGTTATCGCACCGGTTCGGGTAAATGATTCCTGTAATAAAATGCAGGGAATCCAGGTCCCGCAAAAGTATGCCATCCGGGCGATCACCGAGGTGCTCACGTTTTTTACTCATATAGTGGCACTCCTTATTGTATGTTGTTATTTTTCATTTTACCCTAACGGTCTGTGTGTTTCAAGCTAAAGTTCGAATAGTGCTCTTCGTACAGCTTCGCCTTTAACAGACATAGGCATACGGAATAATAGATTGTGAAATACAGAAACCTGTGGTACTATTTTGAATAGTGAAAATCTGTATTTTCAATATTCAGACGAAGTATGGTAAAGAATAAAAAAGCCGGATACGATTCCCTTATCAGTTCTCCGGCGGTCAATCAGATAAAGTAAAGAGGTTAATATGGCCCTGTATGCTATCGGAGATCTGCATCTTCATTTTCAGACTGAGTTGAAAGTAAAAACTCAGATGAAAGATCGGATCTGGAAGAATCATGAGCTGAAATTTCAGAAGAATTGTTTTGAAATGATTCAGCAAGAGGATACACTTGTCCTGGTTGGTGACCACAGCTTTGGCAGAAATCTCAAGGAATGTGAAGCAGACATGGAATATATTGCTGCACTGCCCGGGCGTAAGATTCTGATCCGCGGAAATCACGATATGTTTTGGGACGCCAAGAAAACCAACCTGTTGAATGCTCATTATACTGGTGAATTGAACTTTCTACAGAACAATTTCTATGCTTATGAGGACTATGCCCTTGTTGGGACGAAAGGCCATTGCTTTGAGGGTCCTTTTTATCTGGATCGGAGAGGCAGAATCCTTGGGTGGGATGAGAAAAAAGAAGAGCAGTCAATAAAACTGGTTGAGCGGGAAATTGAGCGACTGATCAGATCCTTTGAAGACGCTCGGGCAGCAGGCTTCAGAAAATATCTGATGTTCCTGCACTATCCGCCGACGAATATCCTGGAAGATGACAGCCCGTTTACAAAGATTGCGGAGCAGTATGGAGCAGAACAGATAATCTATGCACACAGTCACGGTGAATCACGGTTTCATGACAGCATTCAGGGAGAGAAGAACGGTATTTTATACAGTCTGGTCTCAGGAGATTATCTGAAATGGAAGCCGAAGAGAATCCTGTAAAGCTGTCAGAACAGAATGATTGAGCAGTCTTAAAAAAAGACTTGACAGAACAAAATATATTTGATAATATTTAATTGCACAAAATAGAAGAAAGGAATTTCAGAATGAAAACAGTATATGATTTTACAGTGAAGGACAGACAGGGTAATGATGTCAGCCTGTCAGAGTATCAGGGAAAGGTGCTGTTGATCGTTAATACGGCGACCGGCTGCGGTTTTACACCGCATTATGAGCCTCTTGAGGCTATGTATAAGGAGTTGAAGGATCAGGGGTTTGAGATCCTGGATTTCCCCTGCAACCAGTTTGCAAATCAGGCTCCGGGCAGTGATGATGAGATTCATCAGTTCTGCACGTTGAAATTCGGTACGGAGTTTCCTCAGTTTGCCAAGATCGATGTCAACGGTGAAAATGCAGATCCGCTTTATGCCTTTCTTGCAACCGAGAAGCCATTTGAAGGTTTCGGCAAGGGGCTTAAAAGTGCAGCACTGGGCAAGTTCGCCGAGATGAATAATAAGGCATTCGGAGATAAAGCCTATATCAAATGGAACTTCACAAAGTTCCTGATCGATCGCGAAGGCAAAGTCATTGCACGCTTTGAGCCAACCGTAGATATGAAGGAAGTCAGAAGAGCAGTTGCGGCTGCCCTGTAAGAGGCAACATCCTGCTTCCTAAAAAAAGACCTCACCATAAAGGTGAGATCTGTAATACTGAGCTTATTTGCCCGCCTGCTTTGTAAGGCGGGCAAACATTTCATCGTGTGCACTGTGCTCGGGTGTGTCGTCAAGAGGGGAGAGCTCAGCACTGCCGTATTTCCGCTTTAAGGCTGTAAGGAGAAGAAAATCACACAAATCCGGATTTTTAGGCAAAAGAGGCCCATGGCTGTAGGTGCCGAAGACGTTTTTATACCGGGCGCCTTCTGTTCCGTCTTTCCCATTGTTCCCGTAGCCGGTGATCACCTTTCCGAGCGGCTGCACACCGCTGCCGAGCCAGGTTCTGCCGCTGTGGTTTTCAAACCCGACTACAGTGCTTCCTCCTGAAGCCTCTTCACACCGGAAACTGTAGTTTCCGATCATACGGTCTTTTGAACCAACCGTATAGAGGTCCAGAACACCGATAAAGTCGCACTTCTGGCCATCAAAGGTTTCGTAGTAGCTGCCGAGCATCTGGTATCCACCGCAGATGGTGAGAAATGTTACCCCATCTTCCACAGCGGCACGAATCTCGGCATCTTTGCCGCGGTGCAGGTCTTCCAACAGCACCTGTTGTTCAAAATCCTGTCCGCCGCCGATGAAGATCAGATCAAACCTGCCGAGATCGGCTTTTTCACCGATCGGCAGCCGGGTTACATCTGAATGGATTCCGCGCCACTCAAGGCGTTTGCAGAGGCTGATGATATCGCCCCTGTCACCGTAAAGATTGAGAACGTCCGGATACAGATGGCAGATTTTCAGTTCCATGTTACGATTCTCCTACTCCCAGAATTCTGATCCGCCTGTATGGCGGACGATCACGGTGCGCAGATCCAGCAGAGCCGTATAGGTCGGCATGATAAAAACGGGAAGTTTGCTCTCAGAGAGCTTGCTTACAAGTGTTTCGTAATTTCGCTCTTCCGAAATTATAGATTCATCGATTCCGGCGTATTTGATGCGCACGTGCATATCTGCAGCACGGTCGCCGGAAACAATGATGTGCTGAAGATTTGGCAGCAGTTCAGGAAGCCTTTCGAAATCTGCATCCCAGATCCAGGAAACATCGGTTCCGTCTGCCCCGCGGTCATTCAGGCAGATCACGAGAATGTATTCCTCTGTTACCCCCTGAAGAAATTCCAGCACCTGATTACAGCCGGCAGGATTCTTTACCAGCATCAGGCGTGTTCCGCCGCCAATGTCAAACTGCTCCATTCGCCCGAATCCGCAGCGGAACTCCCCAAGGGCACGGATAACGTTATCTGTTCGGATACCAAGCTCCGACAGGGCTGCCAGAGCTCCAGCAGCATTGTAAACGTTGTATAGGGCAGGGAGATTAACGTCGATACGGTGGTTTTCACCTCTGAAACGCATGATCACGGTGCTGCTGTCTGCCCGCAGGGCCTGAACTTCCGTTACAGCGTATGCCGCAGTGGGGCGGCTGTAGCCGCAATGGGGGCAACGGAAGCCACCCAGATGGGCGTAGGTAATATAGTCGTAGTCATACTCCGTCTTGCAGCGGATGCAATGGGTTGCATCGGATATTTCCGGTTTTTCACGGGAGGGGACAGCCCCTTTTTCGATCCCGTAGAATACGGCTTTGTTCGGCAAATCCTGTGCAAGGGAGGCAGTGAGCGAACAGTCCGCATTCAGACAGAGCAGTGCATCGGGAGCACCCTGAAGGCCGATACGGATGTTTCCCAACGTATGAGTGACTTCACCGTACCGATCAAGCTGATCACGAAAAAGATTGGTGACGAGCACAATGCGAGGTTTGAGCTGGCTGAAAACCGTTCGTGCTGCAGCTTCATCGCATTCGATCACAGCGTACTGTTTCCGGCATTTGCCCGTGAGGGTACTGTTCATCACAAACTCTGTCACAATTCCGCTCATCAGGTTGGCGCCGGAGCGGTTAATCAGATAGGAAACACCTTCCTCCTGAAAGGCTGCTTCAATCATACGGGATGTGGAGGTTTTTCCGTTCGTCCCGGTTACAGCGATTGTTTTAACATTCCTTGCCAAAAGGGAAAGCAGGTTTGGACAGACTTTGACAGCCCACCTGCCGGGCATGGCAGTTCCACCCCGATGCAGCAGGCGTGAAAGCAGCCGCAGGACCTTACACAGCAGGATGGCAAGAAATGCTCTGAAGCTCATAAGAATCTCCTCAAAAGAAAGAAAAGAATAATCATTATAATTATTGTAGCAGAAGCATAATGGCAAGGCAAGGAAAACATTTCTCATTGCCGAAGGAAGCATTTCGTGGTAAAATAAATCAATTAGGATTTTCCTGTCCGATGGGAGTCTAAAAATAAGATGAAGAAGACCATTATGTTCATTCTGACAGTCTGCATTTTACTGCCTTGCTTTACAGTGTCGGCTTTCGCAATAGAACCTCCGCATCTCCAGAGCGCTGATGCCGTGCTCGTAGTGGACATGAATACCGACACCATCCTCTATGAGGTAAATAAAGACCAGTTTCACTCCATCGCAAGCCTTACCAAGATTATGACATGCCTTCTGGCTGTGGAAGCTGTTGAAGACGGGCGTGTCCGTCTGGATGATCAGGTTACTGCACAGTCTGACGTGCTGCAGGGGCTGGATGTCAGCTCTTCCAACGCGCAAATCCAGCCGGGTGAGACTTTCCTGTTTGAAGACCTGATTTACTGTGCTCTCGTACATTCTGCCAACGACGCCTGCAATGCCATCGCCGTGCATGTGGCAGGGAGTATAGGTGCCTTTGTCAACCTGATGAATGAACGGGCAGATCAGCTCCACTGCATCAGCACCCATTTTAATGATACCTGCGGGATGCTCAACCGTACTGAGGGGCATTTTTCCTGCCCCTATGACCTTTATCTGATTACCAGAGAGGCAATGACGCACCCGCTGTTCGCAAACATCTGCGGAACGGCGGATTACCATGTGAGAGGAACAAACTACAGGCCGGATGGATTTGACATCCATAATTCCAATGCTCTGATGAGTTCCCACGGCCTGTATGGTGACGGATATATCTATGACGGCGTCATCGGGGTTAAGACCGGTTTTACCCAACCGGCAGGATATTGCCTGGTGTCTATCTGCCAGCGAAAAGAATCGCGTATCATGGCTATTGTGCTGGGCTGTAACGGCCCGCTTACAAAAACATTTGCCGGTGAGTATCAGAACTTCCAGGATTCCGCCAAACTCTATGAATGGGCGTTTTCCAACTTTACCAACAAGACTATCTTCCTGGCAGGAGAGCCGATGCAGCGCCTCCCGGTAGAAAAGGCAAAAAATAAGGGCACGGTTGCTCTCTGTTCCACGGAGAACCTTGTTCTTCTTGTCCCGAAAGATATTCAGGAGAAAGAAATTGTGACGGAGATCATCCCAGATGCAGGTGCCCTGGTCGCACCTATTCGAGCAGGGGAGGAACTCGGTACTATCAATGTATATGTGAGAGGGGACAAGTATGCCAGCGTCCGCCTCACAGCCGATGCTGACGTAGAACTGGACGGAAAGATCGTTCGGGACCAGAAGATCCATGACATTCTGACATCAGGAACGTTGAAAGCCGCACTGATCAGCCTGCTGGCTCTGCTGGGAATACTGATAGGTTTGAGAGTTTTCTTCCGCCTGCACAGGAGACAGCAGGTTCAGAGGCGGCTCTGGGAAAGGGAACAGCAGCGTGCCGAAACTGGAAGAACACCGATCCGAGTGTCACAGCGGCCTTATGAGGCACATCCCAAGCAGCGGCAGCAGTCCATTCAACAGCAGCCGTCTGCTCCGCGCAGAACTCCGGTTATCCATCAGGCCGGACAGCCGCAGCAAAGGCCTCAACAGCCATCACAGTCTGCTCGACGGCCACAACAGGGAAGAGAGAGCAATCCGCCTGTTCAACAGGCGGTGAATCCGTCATATGTGCCTGTACAGCAGGGGCAGAAAACACAACCACCTGTGCACCAGCAAAGAAGCACACAGCAGGTTCAACCGAAGCAGTCTCGACCGGAGCAACAGCCCACCCAGCAGGCATTTCCGAAGGTTCCCAAATCAGGAGGGACAAAGATTCAACGGGTCCAGCGCCCGCCTTCCGAACAGAAAACACGCTCTTCCAGTGTGCAGGATATCTCTGCCCTGATCGGAAAAAACGCGCCGTCTTCCGTAAACTCCGAGGAGGATCTGGATGCACTCCTTGCTGCGTTCCGGAAAGAATACGGTGATTAATAAGCAAAAAACCGCCGAAAGGCGGTTTTTTGCTGGTTTCAGGGAATTTATTTACTGTAACTCTCCTTCAAGGCAACGCTCCGGTTGAAAACGAGATGATTCGGTGCGGCGTCGCGGTTGTCCAGGCAGAAATACCCCTGCCTCATGAACTGGAAGCCTTCGCTGTCCTTCCCGCGCTCCGGCATAGCACACTCTGCCAGGGAAGCTTCGACCTTGCAGTGCTCCAACACCTGAAGGCTATCGGGATTAAGACAGTCGAGGAAGTTCTTGTCCGGTCCGTCCGGATCCGGATCGGCAAACAGGTAAGAATACATTCTTACTTCTGCATCCACAGCAGTTTCACTGTCAACCCAGTGAATGGTGGCACCTTTCACCTTGTGCCCGTCTGCCGGGTTTCCACCCTTGCTGTCAGGCTGGTACTCGCAGAGGATCTCCGTTACCGTGCCGTTTTCATCTTTCACGCACCCTGTACAGGTGATAAGGTAGGCTCCCTTCAGGCGAACTTCATTGCCTGGGTAGAGACGTTTATACTTAGGGGGCGGAACTTCTTCAAAGTCTTCCCGCTCGACATACAAATGTCTCGAGAAAGAGATTTCTCGTGTCCCGGCAGATTCATCCTTCGGATGATTTTCCACGGTGAGCATCTCACTCTGTCCTTCCGGATAATTGGTAATCGTGAGAGGGACAGGATCGAGAACTGCCATAACACGCTTTGCATGATCATCCAGATCTTTCCTGAGGCAGCTCTCCAGCAGAGCCCAGTCAACAGTGGAATCATTTTTCGCCACACCAATGGTTTCACAGAAGGTGCGGATGCTGCGGTGAGTATAACCTCTTCGTCTCAGACCGCACAGCGTAGGCATACGCGGATCGTCCCACCCCGATACATAACCGTTTTCGACAAGAGCTCTGAGTTTCCGTTTGCTCATCACGGTATAGTTAATGCCGAGACGGGCAAATTCTATCTGGCGCGGTTTATGATATGGGATCGATACATTGCTCACTACCCAGTCATAAAGCGGACGATGTGCCTCGTACTCAAGCGAGCAGAGGGAGTGGGTGATGCCTTCCAGTGCATCCTGGATCGGATGGGCAAAGTCATACATTGGGAAAATACACCATTTAGTGCCCTGCCGGTGATGCTCAATGTAGCGAATCCTGTAGAGTACAGGATCACGCATATTGAAATTCCCGCTGGTCAGGTCTATTTTGGCACGCAGGGTATAGCGGCCTTCCTCAAATTCTCCGTTGCGCATCCGCTGAAAGAGATCAAGATTTTCTTCCATTGGCCTGTCACGCCAGGGTGACACGGCCGGATGGGAGATATCTCCCCTGTATTCCCGAAACTGCTCAGGCGTCAGCTCGCATACATAGGCAAGCCCTTTCTTGATCAGCTCTATGGCGTATTCGTAGGTTTTCTCAAAGTAATCGGACCCGTAGAACAGCCGATCCCCCCAGTCAAACCCTAGCCAGCGGATATCCTGCTGGATAGCATCAACGAATTCCGTGTCCTCCTTGGCGGGGTTTGTATCATCGAAGCGGAGATTATAGATCCCGCCGAATTTCTCTGCCGTCCCAAAGTCGATTGTCAGGGCTTTGCAGTGCCCGATGTGCAGATAACCGTTCGGCTCAGGCGGAAAACGAGTGTGCACCTGCATGCCTTCGAACTGGCCGCCTTTGCCGATGTCTTCTGCAATAAACTGTTCAATAAAATTCCGGGAAGTTATTTCGTCCATATTGAACCCCCATACCTCAAAAAATCTTGCTCTATTATAGCGGATTAAATATCCAAATACAACTTTTTTTTCAATTTCATATTCTCCGGCAATCAAAAAAGGTTCCTTCGATGGATAACTTTCGCTTGACTTTTCGGCTTTGCCCCTTTATAATTCACTCAATTGCTGAGAAGGGCAGGAGTACGCATTGTTTGCGGGTTCAGAGAGAGGGCGGTTGGTGTGAGCCCTACTTTGCAGCGTGCGGAAGGTCGGTCTGGAGCTCCGGAGGTGAAGGCAGTAGCTTTCGGCGGGTGGTTCCCGTTACAGAATCAGGGGTCGGCAGAGGCCTCGCAAAGTGCCGCTTTATGCGGAATTCAGGTGGTACCACGGTAATTATTATCGCCCTGAGGTTTTCCTCGGGGCGTTTTTGTGTGTATCTGCAGATTTGCCCTGAGAGATTCCATATGAGGAGGAGTTCACAAATGAAGGAACTTCCGAAAGTGTATGACTCGAAAAAGGTCGAAAAAAAGATCTATGACCTCTGGATGGACGGAGACTATTTTCACGCTAAAATTGATCCGGACAAAAAGCCCTTCAGCATTGTAATGCCCCCTCCCAATGTTACGGGACAGCTGCATCTCGGACATGCCATCGATGCCACTTTGCAGGATATCCTAACACGCTATAAACGGATGCAGGGCTATGCTGCACTCTGGCTTCCGGGTGTTGACCATGCAGGGATAGCCACGCAGATCAAGGTAGAGGAAGAACTGCGTGTGAAGGAAGGCCTCACCCGTTATGACCTCGGTCGTGACAGGTTCCTGGAGCGTGTATGGGCGTGGAAAGAGCATTACGGCAACCGTATCGTAGAGCAGCAGAAAACCCTCGGCGTCTCGGCTGACTGGAGCCGTTCCCGCTTTACGATGGACGATGTCTGTGCCAGAGCTGTGCGTGAAACTTTCTGCGATCTATATGAGAAAGGCCTGATCTACAAGGGGAGAAGGATCATCAACTGGTGCCCGCACTGCCGTACTGCCCTATCCGATGCGGAAGTGGAGTATAAGGACATCCCGGGCCATTTCTGGTACATTCGTTATCCGGTGGAAGATTCTGATGAGGAATTCATCATCGCAACGACTCGCCCCGAGACCATGCTGGGCGACACGGGCGTAGCAGTCAACCCTGCGGATGAGAAATATCAGCACCTGGTTGGGAAAAATGCCATTCTGCCTCTCGTGGGCAGAAAGCTCCCCATTGTGGCGGATGACTATGTGGAGCTTGGATTCGGAACCGGCGCTGTCAAGATGACGCCTTGCCATGACCCCAACGACTATGAAGTCGGTCTTCGTCACAATCTTGAAATGGTACAGGTTATCGATGAAGATGCGAAGATCATCAATGATGGCTGCGGCGGACGTTATAACGGGATGGACCGTTATGAGTGCCGTGAGCAGATCGTAAAGGATCTTGAAGAACAGGGTTATCTCGTCAAGGTGGAGGACTACAGCCATAACGTCGGCTGCTGCTACCGCTGCGGTACAACAGTGGAACCGATGACCAGCCCTCAGTGGTTTGTCAAGATGGCTCCCCTCGCGAAAAAGGCGATTGAAGTGGTGAAGGACGGTCGAATTAAATTTGTCCCGGAGCGCTTCACCAAAACATACCTCAACTGGATGGAAAACGTGCATGACTGGTGCATTTCCCGTCAGCTCTGGTGGGGGCATCAGATTCCCGCATGGTACTGCGATGACTGCGGTCATATCACAGTCAGCCGCGAAGATGCCTGTGAGTGTGAAGCCTGTCACAGCAAAAACATCCACCGTGAGGAAGATGTGCTCGACACCTGGTTTTCCTCCGCGCTCTGGCCTTTCAGCACGATGGGTTGGCCTGAAAAGACGGATGATCTGAACTACTGGTATCCGACCTCCGTTATGGTCACCGGATATGACATCATTTTCTTCTGGGTTGCGAGGATGATCTTCTCCGGCATGGAGCAGATGGACAAAGAGCCGTTCCGCACGGTCTTTATCCACGGGCTTGTGCGTGACAGCCAGGGCAGAAAAATGTCCAAGTCGCTCGGCAACGGCATCGATCCTATGGATATGATCGATCAGTTCGGTGCTGACGCACTGCGGTTCAACCTGATTACGGGCAACTCTCCCGGCAACGACATGCGCTTCTATGTGGAAAAATGCGAAGCCATGCGCAACTTCTGCAACAAGATCTGGAATGCCTCTCGCTTCGTCATGATGAACCTTACTATAGACAAAAATGAGCTTCCGGAGAAGCTCGAGATTGAAGACAAGTGGATTCTCTCCAAACTCAACGACACCGTACGTGAGGTCAACATCAACATGGATGCCTTTGAGTTGGGCGTTGCCTCCGGCAAGATTTATGACTTTATCTGGGACACCTACTGTGACTGGTATATTGAACTCACCAAGCCGCGTCTCAATTCAGACGATGAAGAACTGAAAATAAACACACAGAAGGTCCTGCTTTATGTTCTTACCGAGATTCTGAAGCTTCTGCATCCGTTTATGCCATTCATCACCGAAGAGATCTGGCAGGCGCTTCCGCATGAAGAAAATGCTCCTTCTGCCCTGATGATCTGCAGCTATCCTGCTTTTGATGAAAAGCTCTCTTTCCGCGAGGATGAAGCCAACTTCGAAATGGTGATGGATGCCATCAAGGCTGTGCGTGCCCGTCGCGCCGAAATGAATGTGCCGCCCTCCAGAAAAGCACACCTCTTCATCGTTACGGATAAGCAGGCTGCTTTTGAAGCCGGAAAGAACTATATCTCCAAGCTTGCCTATTCCAGTGATGTCTCCATTCTCTCTGATCTTCCGGATGGCAGTGATAAAATGGTTTCTGTCATTACGGACAATGCGCGTCTGTTTATGCCTATGTCTGATCTGGTTGATTTTGAAGCAGAGAAGGCAAGGCTTACGAAAGAGATAGAGAAGACGGAGAAGCTGATTGCCGGGCAGGTTGCAAAGCTTGCCAACGAAAACTTTGTCTCCCGTGCACCTGAGGCGGTTGTCAATACGGAGCGGGAAAAGAAAGCAAAGCTGGAGGCTTTGCTGGAGAACCTGAAGCTCAGCCTTTCAAATCTCGGATAACACAACACTGTAGCTATAAAATACGGGAAGCCGATTCTATACGATTCAGCTTCCCGTTTTTGAATCTATTCGCTGCGGAGTGCAGCGACAGGGTCCTGCTTTGCGGCTTTTCGGGAGGGGATAAACCCGCCGATGAATGTCAGCAGGATGCAGAGCAGAATAAGAATGGTACCCGCTCCCGGCGGGAGGTATGCGCGGATACCTTCCTGATCGGCGAGGGTACGGATGATCCTGTTAATCGGAATCTGCAGGAGAAGCGTCAGAAGTATCCCAAAGGTTCCGGCCAGAATTCCGATGATGAAGGTTTCTGCATTGAAAACTTCGGTAATATTTCGTTTGGATGCGCCCATTGCCCGCAGAATACCGATTTCTTTTCTCCGTTCCAGAACCGAGATATATGTGATGATTCCGATCATGATGGAAGAAACCACCAGGGAAACTGCTACGAACGCAATCAGGACGTAGGTGATCACGTCAATAATGGTTGTTACGGAGGACATCAGCGCACCGACATAGTCCGTGAATTCAATTACCTTATCATCGTAGCCCTCTGCTTCCATGGCTGCGTTGTAGGCATCCAGCAGGCGGATGACTTCGTTTTTGCTTTCAAAGTCAGTCGGATAGATGGTGATGAGCATCGGAGTATCCGAATCGGCATAGCCGAAGTGGGAAAGATTTCCGTTGTAGCTTGCGGAAAGGGATGCAGCACGGGCAGCAAAGACTTCCTGCATATGCGCTTCATCCATCGTCAGAGAAATGGCTTCGCCGATACGATCTTCGTCTATTTCAACCAACTCGAGCAGCAAAGGCAGCCCGGCGGAAATCATATCCTTCAGCGTTTGCGAGGTACCTGTTCTGGAGAGTTCCCGCAAAATTCGGACGGTACGCTGGGCAGTCAGGCGTGTTTCATCCGTCTCCAGAGAATCAAGCCTGTCCCATCGGATTGTAACAGCATCGGAAAGATGCTCCGGATGGAAGGAAATCATATCCTTCAGAGAAAAACTGTCTTCTTCACCGGGTTCACCGAAACGGATTCCTGTCAATACATCCGTGTCAGGTGTGGCTTTCTGTGCCTGAACGATTTTGCTTTCTTCTGAAAGCCTGATCAGCCGATTAAGAAGAGAGGGAGGATACTCAATGCCAAGCTCCAGAATCCCGAAGGAAACTCCCTCTACCGGTTTTACAACTCCGACGATCTGCATCTCTTCCGCCTGCTGAAGGAGAGAGAGCATATAGTCACGGTCTGAAGAACGATCAAACCAAACACCGAGTGTCTCGTCATAGGAATAGGTTTCAAAAGCAGGCAGCAGCCTGAAAGAAATACCGAGGAAATCTTTCGCATCAAAAACCCGGCTCTCTTCCAGCTTCATGGTGGACCCGCTTCCGGCGACCACACTCTCAATCTGAGAGTTCAGCTCGTTGCTGTCTTTGATGCCCATGGTATACAGCATGATATCCGGGATCCCGCCTGAGCCCGTTAATACCAGCATGCAATCTGTGTCCTTCTCCGGCCAGCGACCTGCCAGAAGCATATAATCATCCCGGTAGAGAGCCTCGTTGTCCGGCAAAGGACGAAAAATTTCATTCATTCCATAACCTGCCATGGTTCCGGTCAACCCGTCACTGGTGCTGATCCCGAAAGCAGCCATAGTCTGGTCCGGATTTACCTGGGCATAACCCTCGCCTCGGAGCTGATAAATCTGTGGGCTGATGCTGTAGCGATAGTCCACACCACGAGTAACCTCTTCCATTCCGCTGAATCCACTGTCCAGCCAACGTTTCAGGGATGCCAGATCGTTCAGACGGGCAGAGGAAAGCATTCCTCCCATCATCTGCTGCTCCGTAACCTGGTCACCGGTGGCTTCAAATGCCTGCTGGTGCAGAGCAGCAAAGTTCAGCATCGTCTGTTCCATGGAAAAGGCGGAACTCAGGATTTCAATAGGATACTGGCTGAGAGAATCCCGTTCCATCTGTCGAATGTACGCATTGGCTCCGTTGGAGAGGGAGAGAATCAGTGCAATGCCTACTATTCCGATCGATGCGGCAAAAGCAACCAGAATGGTACGTGCCTTTTTGGATAGTAGATTGGAGACGGAGAGAGAAAGCGCTGTTAAAAAGGACATGGAAGGCTTTTTGGTTGGATGTTTTGTCTGCTTTTTCCAGGGAAGATCAGTCGGATCAGATTCAGTGAAATCCTCTTCCGGGTGATAAGGGTTCGTATCTTCCGTGATCTGACCGTCGTGCAGATGGACGATCCTGCTGGCATAACGGCTGGCCAGATCCGGGTTGTGTGTTACCATGATGACCAGATGATCTTTTGCAACCTCCTGCAGAAGCTGCATCACCTGTTCACCCGTTTCACTGTCCAACGCACCGGTCGGTTCATCAGCAAGCAGTACAGACGGCCCGTTCACAAGTGCACGCGCGATGGCAACACGCTGCATCTGCCCGCCTGAGAGCTGCATGGGTTTTTTGTGCGCCTGCTCTGCCAGACCTACGCGTTCCAGCGCCTCCAGAGCACGCTGCCTCCGTTCCTGCCGTTTCACGCCGGAGAGTGTCATGGCAAGCTCTACGTTCGCCAGAATCGTCTGATGAGGGATCAGATTATAACTTTGGAAAATGAATCCGACGGTGTGGTTGCGGTAGGTATCCCAGTCACGGTCTTTGTAGCTGCTGGTCGGAATACCGCGGAAAGTCATCTCGCCGGAATCGTACCGATCCAGTCCGCCGATGATGTTCAGCAGAGTAGTCTTCCCCGATCCGCTGACCCCTTCCACAGCAACGAACTCACGTTCCCGGAATGACAGAGAGACCCCGTCCAGTGCTTTCTGGACGAGGTTTCCGGTACGGTATTCTTTTCTGATATTCCGGACGGTCAGCATGTTGCTCGCAGCAGGCGGGGTAGATAATTATGCAGCAGGCTGTTCTGCAGGTTTCTCTTCTGCAGGTTGTGCAGTATCTGTGGTTTCAGGGGCTTTCTCCGTCGTTTCCGTAGGGGCGTCTGCCTCATTAACCTCTTCCTCTGTGCCAAAGTGGGATTTGATATCATCCATCGTGTTGTTGACGATTTCTTTTACGTCCTCCGCAAAGGCTTCCGCTTCCTGTACATGCTCGTTCTGGCGGATTTCCGCCGTTACGTCGTCAACGATTGCAGCGGCTTCATCTACGATCACATCCATGTGATCCTGCACCTTCTGCTGCAGTTCGGAATTCGTTTCAGTATTGTTGTCACTTCGAACTCCGGCACCGAGGGAAAATGCAAAAATCAGAGACAATACCCAGCTAATCAGCTTCATAATCATCAATCGTGCTCCTTTCTGGTTTTCCGGACTCCGGGCGGTCCGCCCGGAGTTTTTGAATAATCTGGATGGTGATATCGTACCTTCTGGGATCAGAAAAGTCAAGCCTAAAGACAAAAATCGGACTATATAATTCACGTTCCGTTCATTTTCTGCTGCAGGAACACGGAAACCGGAGAATCCGGTTCTTGCCAAGGAACAGACGGTGGCGTATAATTCTGATCAGAATCCTATCTGATGGGAAGGGAGGGAAAGCATTGGAACATATGCGATGTGTTGTTGAGCGAATCACTTATCAGAACGATAAAAACGGATATTCTGTCATCAGATGCAGAGCCGGCGGATTTCAGGAGCTCGTTACCGTAGTCGGTGTGATGCCGGAGGTGCATGTAGGTTCCGTACTCTCCCTCACAGGCAACTGGAAGCTCGACCCGAAATTCGGCAGGCAGTTTGCAGCAGATTCAGTTGAAGAGACTCTCCCGGCAACGGTTTACGGGATCGAAAAGTATCTCGGCTCCGGTCTGATCAAGGGGATCGGCCCCAGTTTTGCAAAGCGGATAGTCAGCACCTTTGGAGAAGACACCCTTCGGATCATTGAGGAGCAGCCGGATGAACTGATGAAAATCAGCGGGATCGGGAAACTGCGTGTTGAGAGGATCAAAAAAAGCTGGTCTGATCAGAGAGAAATCAAAAATATCATGCTTTTTCTACAAGGGCATGATGTCAGCACTTCGCATGCCTCCAAAATCTTTAAGACATACGGAGAAAACAGCATTGCGGTAGTCCAGGAAAACCCGTACCGTCTGGCGGATGATATCTGGGGCATCGGGTTTCATACAGCAGACACGATCGCACAAAAGCTGGGATTTGACCGGGCTAAACCCGTACGTTTGCGAAGCGGCCTTCTCTATACGATAAACAAACTCAGCGAGGAAGGCCACTGCTATGCAACGCGAGAGATGCTGCTCAAAACGGGTACAGATCTTCTGGACGTGGAGGAAACGCTGCTTTCATCTGTCCTGGATGAAATGATCCTTGCAGAGGATGTGAAAACAGAAGCAATTCCGGAATCGGGAGAGGATGCCATCTACCTTCCTCCATTCTTCTTTTCTGAGATCGGTACTGCCAGGCGCCTGCGGGAAATCTTCTCCGCCCCGAAGAAGGTTTCGGTCAAACGGGAAGGGCTTGAGAATCGTATCCGGGAAAAAACGGGCATGGTTTACGATGAAACCCAGAAAAAAGCTATCCTGACGGCGGTTGAAAGCAAAATTCTGATTCTGACGGGAGGACCGGGAACAGGGAAAACCTCCACTACGCGCGGAATCATTACGGCTTTTCGGGAAGCCGGAGCGAGAATCCTGCTTGCAGCCCCGACAGGCCGGGCGGCGAAGCGCCTTTCGGAGACTACCGGCATGGAGGCAAAAACGGTCCATCGTCTGCTGGAGGTAAAACCACCGGAAGGATACCAGCGCAACGAATCCAACCCGCTGGAAGGTGATGTGCTGATTGTGGATGAATGTTCCATGATTGACCTTCTCCTGATGCATAACCTGCTGAAAGCTGTACCGGATACCATGACGCTGATTCTTGTGGGAGATGTGGACCAGCTTCCGAGTGTGGGGGCAGGAAATGTGCTGCGGGATGTGATTGATTCTGAATGCTTCCCTGTGGTGCGCCTTACAAAGATTTTCCGTCAGGCACAGGCTAGCCGCATCATAACGAATGCACACAGGATCAACAGGGGGCAGATGCCGGACCTCAGCAACGGACGGGAGAGTGATTTCTTCTTCCTTGAACAGGAGGATGCCGAAGCAGCGGCACAGGAGATCGTTGACCTGGTCAGGACGCGCCTCCCTTCGCATTACCATATTCCACCCAGTGAGATTCAGGTGCTGAGCCCCATGCAGAGAGGAACCGTTGGGGCAGCAAATCTTAACCAGATTATTCAGGAAGCGGTGAATCCCGGAGAGACTGGGTTTCGAAGGGGCGGAATGCAATTCAAAGTACGCGATAAAGTGATGCAGATCCGAAACAACTATGACAAAGAGGTTTTTAACGGAGATATCGGCATTGTGGAGTCCATCGATCCGGAGAATCGGGAACTGACCGTCAACTTTGAAGGGAGAAGTGTTTCCTATGATATTACGGAACTGGATGAGCTTGTCCTGGCCTATGCCGTGACGATACACAAAAGCCAGGGGAGCGAATATCCGATTGTTGTAATGCCGATCCTGATGAGCCATTATGTGATGCTTCAGCGCAACCTGGTTTATACTGGCGTTACCAGGGCAAAGAAAGTGCTTGTGCTCGTAGGAACAAAGAAAGCGCTTGCCCTGGCTGTGAGGAATACGGCGGTTCGGAAGAGGAACACGCTTCTTGCGCAGCGGATTCGCCGGAGTTTTGAAGCTTGAGTAACAGAACCGCAGCAATGCTCCATAAAGAGAGGGGAAAAATCATGAGAAAAACAGCAGTTTACTATGTGGATATCAACGCACCGGTGAACGGAAACGGGAGCAGGAAACGGCCTTTTCGGCATATCAATGACGCGGCACGCGTGGCGCTTCCCGGGGACGAGGTGGTAGTGCTGCCGGGCATCTATCGGGAATACGTCAACCCGATTCACGCCGGGACGGAAGAGGCGCCGATCATCTATCGTTCTGAAAAGATGCTGGGGGCAGTGATTACCGGAGCTGAGATTCTGACAGACTGGACAAGGGTGGAGAAGGATGTCTGGACGGCTTGGGTAGATAACGGTGTGTTCGGAAATTACAATCCGTATACGACATTTGTATACGGAGACTGGTATTTCGCTCCGAAAGTCCGCCATACGGGCTCCGTCTTTCTGAATGACCGTATGATGTATGAGACTGTTTCCCTGGAAGAATGTCTGGCCGGAGAGCCGGATCCGTATGCCTGGAAGGCAGAAGAATCCCGATATAAGTGGTTTTCAAAACAGGAAGGGGACAAAACGGTTTTCTTCGCAAACTTCCGGGGTAAGGATCCCAATCAGGAAAAGGTTGAAATCACTGTTCGCCGGAACTGCTTTCTGCCGGACAAAACCGGTGTGAACTATATTACGGTAAGCGGATTTGAAATTACAAAAGCTGCAACAACCTGGGCACCTCCCGCAGCCTATCAGGACGGGATGATAGGGCCTCACTGGAGCAAAGGCTGGGTCATTGAAGATTGCGAGATCAGCAACAGCCGCTGTTGCGGAATCTCTCTCGGAAAGTACCGGGATCCGGAAAATGATATGTATTTTACTACCAGGCATGTGAAAAGCCCCACACAGATGGAACGGGATGCCGTCTGCCGCGGGCAGTACCACGGCTGGCTGAAGGAGAATATCGGCCATCATGTTGTACGCCGCTGTAACATCCACCACTGTGAACAGACCGGCATTGTCGGCCGGATGGGTGCTGTATTCTCGCTGATTGAAGACTGCCATATCCATGATATCTGTAATTCCCAGCAGCTGGGCGGTGCGGAAACTGCCGGGATCAAGATCCATGCAGCCATAGACGTGACCATCCGGAGAAATCATATCCATCACTGTATTATGGGTGTGTGGTGTGACTGGCAGGCACAGGGAGCCCGGATTTCCCAGAACCTGATGCACGATAACCAGCGCCCGGATGGAATCTCTCAGGCACCCGGTGCCATGTTCAATACGGATGTCTTTATCGAAGTGGGACACGGCCCGACTTTGATCGATAACAACCTGCTGCTGTCTAAAGTGTCTGTTACGATGCCGAGCGAGGGGATTGCATGCGTGCATAACCTGATGCTGGGATCCTTCAGCCTGATCAATTCCGGGGTTGACAGCGTGGTAAACGGCCAGAGAGAACCGCGTTATACGCCCTACCATATCCGTCATCGGACGGAAGTAGCCGGTTTTATGACGATTCTTCACGGGGATGACAGGATCTATAACAACCTGATCATCCAGCACTACCCGGTAACGGATCCGGAAAAAACCCCGCAGAATTCGGATTACGAAGTTGCAGGAACAGCTCCGTTTGACATTTTCCCAACCTACGAGGAGTGGGTCGCGAACTTTAAAATGGATGATGAGGAGCCGGATATGGGAGCATTGGCGAAATGGCATTTTTCTCATCTTCCGGTCTGGGTCAACGGCAACGCCTATTTTAACGGGGCTACCGTGTATAAAAAGGAATGCGACTATCTGGTATGTGAGCAGGAGAAGGCATTTGTCGCTCTGACGGAGCAGGACGGAGAAACCTTCCTGGAGACAAATCTGTATTCACTGCTGGGGAATTTCCGGGTCGGCCTGATCAGTTCAGAGACGCTGGGCTGTGCTTTCGAACCGGAACAGCGTTTTGAAAACCCCGACGGATCGGACATCCTGTTCAATGAGGATTATTTCGGGACGCACAGGGGTGTCAAGTCTTTTCCCGGCCCCATAGAGCTGCAGAATCCGAAAGATTATGGGAAAGATGGGATCCTGCGCCTGTCCGTTTTCAGGAACTGCTTGACGGATTGCTCCTGATTGCATAAAATAGGAGCAGAATATCATCAATACGGTTCTTTTGTAAACAGAAATGGAGAAAGGAGACAACATGATTAAGGATTTTTTGAAGATGGAATCGGGATGGGAGCGCAAAGCGTATCTGCATTCCCTGACGGGAGATGATAAAATTGAAGCACTGAACAAAATCATCGCTTTCTGTGACCATATTGTTTTCTTCGGGGGAGCGGGTGTTTCCACAGAGAGCGGGATCCCGGATTTCAGAAGCAAGGACGGTTTGTACAATCAGAGAGATGTCCGCTTCGACAAATATGAGCCGGAATATTTGCTATCCCATGACTGCCTGGTTAACCATCCGGATGTGTTTTTCGAGTTCTACCGGCAGAAAATGGACGCAAGGGGCTGCAAACCGAACGCGGCGCACCTGAAGCTTGCTGAAATGGAAGACGCCGGAAAGCTTGATGCCGTCATCACACAGAACATTGACGGGCTGCACCAGCATGCCGGAAGCAGGAAGGTCTACGAGGTACACGGTACCACGGAGAAAAACTACTGTTCCAGATGCGGAAAGAAGTATCCGTCTGATTATATTTATAAAAGCGAAGAGAGAATCCCACACTGCAGCTGCGGAGGCGTCATTCGGCCGGATGTGACGCTGTACGGGGAAAGCCTCCCGGAAACTGCCTGGGAGAGATCCATCGATGCGCTTTCGATTGCTCAGTGCTTTATCGTCGGGGGCACGTCCCTGACCGTTTACCCGGCTGCCAGCCTGGTGCGATACTTCAGGGGGCCATTCCTGATTATCTGTAACCGCGGTGCAACGCAGTATGACCAGGAAGCTGACCTGATCTTCCGGGAAAACATCGGAGAGGTATTCTCCAGGATTGTCGTCTGATCTTACCAGCACATGAAATAGGACGGGGAGAAACAGAAACATGAAAACAATCTATCTTGCAGGCGGCTGCTTCTGGGGGATGCAGAAGTTTTTTGACCAGTTTGACGGGGTCGTCGAAACTGAGGTGGGCTATGCCAATGGGCCGGATTCTGCACCTTCCTATCAGGAGGTGTGCAGGAACAGCGGACATGCAGAGACGCTTCGGATTGACTATGAGCCGGAGACAATCTCCCTGACCACGCTTCTGGAATATTATTTTATGGTAATTGATCCTCTTTCTGTGAACAGGCAGGGAGAGGACAGCGGAATTCAGTACCGCACCGGCATTTACTATACCGGTGAAGATCAGCTTCCGGAGATCAGGGAGGTCTATGCCTCAGAAGAACAAAAAGCGGGAGCAAAACTTGCGGTTGAGATGGAAGAACTGAAAAACTTCTTCCCCGCAGAGGAGTATCACCAGAAATATCTGGACAAGAATCCGGGTGGTTATTGCCATATTCCGAACAGTTTTTTCAGCCTAGGGAAGAAATAACGAAGATATTTGTGCACGGTGCACAAAAGAAAACTGTATATTTTGTACAAAATGTCAATAGACAAACCTCGTTTTCTTTAGTATACTTTGTTCAACAAAACAAAAATTAATTTATATATAGCCGATGATCCCGGAGCGGAATGGATCTGCACCAAAAGGGAGTTCCTCCATAAGGAATAAATGAGATAAGAGTGAGTGCATGGAGACGGGGTCCGCGAGAGAAATCGGCAGAGAAAAATGAAAGAGAGGTAACCAGGATGCTCGATACAAAAGTGACAGAGAAATAACCCTTGGCTGTTGTAGGTGAAAGATGCGGCAGTCAAGGGTTATTTCTTTTTATATGGTTTTCAGGCAGGCAGAGCAGGCTCTGCTTTTTTTGCGCCCTGACGAAGAAAAGCACAGAGGCAAATACCTCTGTGCTGTCTTTTTCGAAAACGGTTATGCGTTTTTCGGGATCGCATGTGTACGGAGATAACGCAGAAATACTTCCAGCCCGGCCCTGTTGAGCGTTTTGCCGTTGGAGGAGGCATAGCGCTGGAGAAGCTGGACGCTCTCACTGAGATCCTCCGCAGAGTTGAGGAAGTAGGATTGGGTATCACGGCAAACCATCTGAACCCAGTCGTTCCCGTCGCTGACACGTGTAACAGTCAGCCCGTCACTTCCGTTATAACCGGGGATAATCGACGGAAGACTGCAGCAGATCACAACGGTATCAGGGCTCGCAGATTTGATTTCCTTGATCAGATTGTCATAATAGGTGATAAAGGTGTTTTCATCCACATTGGCAAGCCCGTCTTCCCCGATGGCGATTACCAGAATATCCGGTTTGGATATCATCGCTGCACTGACAGGGGAAATCTCACTTCCGTCATTGGGGTAACGGATCACGGCGTTGGGAAGATTGTCCATCTTCAGGCTGCCGGTGGGAGAACCCCAGACCTGCGCAGCATCGACCAGACCGAGATCCCGAAGGGCTATATAGGTGCTGTCCACCAGGAAAGTCATCCGCTTCACATAGCTGTCACCGCCGTCGGCAGTCTCTCCGAGAAGATGAAGCGCGCCGCGGGATATACCGCTTCCGAGCGCGCTGGAGGAGAGATCTACCTGTCCGGTTTCCGGTGTGCTGTAAAGCGAATAATCATAGGTTTTCTCAGGCGGCGTATAGCGGTGGAACATCGCAAAAATCATGCCGACTCCGATAAAGAGCAGGCAGATCACGATGCCGAAAGCCCAGACCATATTTTTCAGTGTCGTAATTCTGTTTTGTTTCATGTCAGTATAGCATACCTTCGGCATCGAATGAATGCCGAAGGTATGAGAAAGTGATATTTCTTATTCTGCTTCTGCAGCTTTTGCTTCTGCAATGACCTTTTCCTGGACGTTGCCGGGGGCTTCCTGGTAGCGGACAAACTTGCAGGTGAAAGTGCCGCTGCCCTGGGTCATGGAACGGAGGTCGATGGTGTAGGTGCTCATCTCAGCCATCGGAACTTCGGCTTCAATGGTGGTCATGCCGTCATCAGCGGGCATGGAACCCATCATGGTGCCGCGGCGCTTGGAGTTAATGTCACCGATGATTGCGCCCTGATATTCATCCGGGATGGTGACGAAGAGCTGGCCGATCGGCTCGAGGATCGTCGGCTTGGCTTTGGGAATACCGTCCTGATAGGCGAGACGGGCAGCCGTCTGGAATGCCATATCATTCGAGTCAACCGGGTGGTAGGAGCCATCGTACAGGGTGGCTTTCAGGCCGACGAGCGGATATCCTGCCAGAACGCCCTTCTGAACAGCATTGCGGAGACCTTTTTCAACAGACGGGAAGAAGTTTTTCGGAACGGATCCGCCGAAGACTTCCTCAGCGAAAATCATATCGTCCTGCTCTTCCTGCGGCTCAAAGCGGATCCATACATCACCGAACTGGCCGCTGCCGCCGGACTGTTTCTTGTGACGGCCGTGAGCTTCGACTTTGCTCTTGATCTTCTCACGATAGGCAACGCGGGCGGGCAGAAGCTCTGTTTCCACGTTGTAGAGGTTCTTGAGCTTGGAGCAGAGAACGCCGATCTGGATATCGCCGGCACCGGAGATAACCATCTGGTGCGTCTCGGGATTGCTGAAGAGAGAGAAGGAAATGTCTTCCTCGTTGAGCTTGGAGAGGCCGGCTGCAACTTTGTCGTCCTGGCCTTTGGTCTTCGGGGCGATTGCCATGGAGTACATCGGTTCGGGAACTTCAATAGCCGGGAGTTCGATATCATCCTTGGAATCGGTGAGAGTGTCGCCTGTTTTCCAGTCCATCTTTCCGACCGCTACGATATCACCGCAGCAGGCATCGGGGACTTCAACATTCTTCTTGCCCGTCATGGTGTAAAGGCGGCCGAGCTTATCACTGGAGGAAGCACGGACGTTACGCAGGGTCATGCCTGCCGTAACATTGCCGGACATCACTTTTACCAGGCTGTATTTGCCAAACTTGTCGGAGATCGTCTTGAACACGAATCCGACAACCGGATCTGCCTTCTCTTCGGGAGCCGGGCAGTAATCACAGATGCCCTGCAGCATTGCCTCGGTACCGACGTTGGTCATCGCATCGCTTGCAAATACGGGGACGACCGCACGCTCTGCCACGCCGACCTTGAGGCCTTCAATAATGTCTTTCTCGTCGAGTTCCATCGTCTCGAAGAACTTTTCCATCAGTTCTTCCGTTGCACCGGCTGCTGCTTCCATCAGCTCGGCACGCAGATCTTCCACATGGCCTGCATCGGCTGCGGGGACAGACGTCTTGGTCGTCTTAGCGCCGTTGGTCGCATAGCAGGTGTTGTGGACGAGGTCAATAACACCCTTGCCGTCGCTCGTGGGAATGGTGACCGGGCAGACGATGCTGCCGTATTTCTTCTTGAGAGCTTCAAGAACTTTGAAATAGTCGCCGTGCTCTTCGTTGCACTTGGAGATGCAGAACATGACAGGCTTGTTGGCTGCCTTGAGGTACTTCCAGCAGCGGTCGGCACCGACGGACAGACCGTCTTTCGCGGTGCAGAGAATCACGCCTGCTTCTACGGCACGAATGGCACAAAGAACTTCCCCTGCAAAATCGAAGAAGCCCGGAGTGTCGAGCACGTTGACCTTGCGGCCTGCGAAGCTGATCGGAGCGACAGAAAGGGAGATGGAAATCTGGCGGCTGATTTCTTCTGCGTCGTAGTCGCAGACAGTGTTTCCGTCAGCTACCTTTCCCAGACGGTCGACTGCACCGGTAATATACAGCATGCTTTCGGCAAGGCTGGTTTTGCCGGAATTTCCATGGCCCATCAGAGCAATGTTGCGAATGTTTTTGGTTTCCATTTGTTGATTCCTCTCTCAGTAATATGTGCAATTGATATTTTATTGGATTCTAAACGCGTTACCGACTAATTATATACTAAGTTGTTGGCAGATGCAACCCAAAAATTCAAAAATACGCAAACGGATTTTTTCCTTATCCGGAGCAGAGCATTTTGTTTTTTCTGTCGTGTTCCAGTGTGTGATTTTCATAGTGCGCAGAAGCACACATTTCACACACATCACACACAGAAGCAGAGACAGACATAATATTTGTGAAAACCTATCTGTCAGGCTGCAATGTGTGTGATGTGTGTTCTTTCTACGCTGAACAAAAAGCACACACAAAACAAAAACAGGCTGCCTGTAAAATCTGCAGGCAGCCCTTGCGAACCTTAGGCTGCAGGATCATCCGGGTTTCCGAAAGGATCGTGCCTGGTGACGGAAAACCCGTTGTAGGTTTTTCCTTTCCAACGGACGTTCTTCCCCGTCTCGATGGTGATGCCCTCCACATAGATGGTCTCCGCCAGGCGGTCCAGCAGTTTTTTCGGCTGTCCGGTGCCTAAGATGTTCTCTCCGTAGGTTTCACGCATCTCCTCATAGCTGATATTGACGGTTTTGCCCTCTTTTGCCAGCTCCCGCACAGCTTCGGCGAGGGCGTTTTCCTCTTCAGCGTCCTTCTCACGCTGGATCAGGAGCTCGGAGGGTGTTTTGTGATAGCGGGCGGCCTCTTCGAGGACGCTGCGGGTGATATCGCTGAAGCCCGCCCACTTTACACCGCCGCCGTTGGTAATGGCATAAAGGATGGATTTTCCCTCTCTTGCATAGTTGCTCTTGGTATGTACCGCGATGCGCAAATCCTTCTTTCCAGGTTCGTCGCAGCGGATGATGCGGAAAGCGGAGCGGGAGGCGTTGATCAGGTCAACGGAACCTGTGGCTGCGTTGTTGGCATTCTCGCTCTGAGCTCGCTTGTTCACATGTGAGATCAGTATCATTCCGCATTCAGCTTCCTTGGCGATGTTTGCCAGCTTCTGGAGCACTGGCCGCAGGGCGTTGACGCGGTTGATATCTACCTTTTCACCGAGGAAGGCGTGCCACGGATCGATGATAACAAGACAGGGCTCGGAGTGCAGTACCAGAGTTCGGAAATCCTCAATACCCTCATGAAAGTTCAGTCCTTCGCTCGCCATACAATCGAGAATGCGGATTCGCGCGAGATTCGCACCGGATTCCGCCAGCCGTTTTTTCAGAAGCTCGCCCCGGTCTTCTGCACTGATGAAGAGGATATTGCCCGGCGGCGGGGTTTTGTTTACCTCATCCCCGGGGAGCAGTTCTCCTTGGCTGAGGCTGGCGGCGATGCCGCAGCAAAACATGGTTTTGCCTGCACCGCCTTCCGCCATGAGCACGCTGTAATCTCCGATGGGAATGTACGGATGCCAGACAAAGCGGGTGTTGTCCTCCCCAAATTCCTCTGCGCTTTTGGCAAGAAAACGAGGCGGGCTGCCCTGCGGGAGCCAGACCGGCGCCTTACTGCAGAGCTCTGCGACTGCCCGGATGGTGTCATCGACTCCGAGCCGGGTGCATAGATCCGTGATGTCTCCCTTCTCCGGCATCTCCGGCCAGGCAGCCTTCAGGTCAACGATCCTAACATGGTCGGCGTACCGGTAAAGTTTTTCCGCCAGCATCCGGGCATATTGCTGGCCGGCGCCGTCGTTGTCCGGCAGGATGTAGACCTCTTTACCGCGAAAGAGGGGCCCGTATTCTTCCAGCCATTTGCCGGCTGCTCCATCCGGCAGGGAGACAGCAGTCCACCCGAACTGCTTTACGGTTTTCACATCCTTCTCGCCCTCTACGAGGAAGATCATAGTGTCTTTCTCCATTGCATTCTGGTTGTAGAGCGGTGGGGTGATCCCGTTTCTGCCCGTCTTCCAGGACGCTCCGGTGAAGTGCTGCCAGTAAAAGCTCTTGCCGTCAGAATACTGCAGGCGCACCTTTTTGAGGATCGGGGTGCCGAGAGAGTCGTGATAGATGTATTCATCCGTCACGCGGCCTTTCTCATGGTGTTCTCTGCCAGGCTTTTTGCCCTGCTTCTCCGAAGGGGAGGGATAGAGATCCTGCAAGGAGAGATGGAGGGCAGAGAGAATCTCTTCCGTTTTGCAGCCGGCGTGGCAGTGGAGGAGAATTTTGCCGTCTTTCTCCTGCGTGACGGAAAGGCTGTTTTTCCGGTCATCGTGGGCGGGGCATCGGGCGGAGTATTGTTTTCCGTTTTGGGTTACGTTTTCCAGTTGATCAAGAAGTTGGGTTAAAACCATCTATAAGCATACCTCCTTATGGTTTTGAAAGATTGGCTTTGTTTTTGGAGTCGGAGAGTTGGCTGTCCGGGCGCTTGTCCGATGATCCCTGTTCAGTTTTCAAGGTGCGTATTCGGTTGTGTTTTATTATTATTTTTCCATTTTTCCAGTTCCCCCTTGCATACCCGGATTATATCATATATACTGTTGAAAAGTAAAATAACGCAAGAGAAAATGTGCATTATAATAAAATGGAGGCTAAAATGGAAAAAATTTCTTACGGTTTAGGGCGAAAAAAAAGCACAGTCGCCGAGAAACTCAACGAACTGAGGCTGGACAGGGGAATGAAATATACGGAACTGGCAAAGCACCTCGGCGTCACCAGACAGACCGTTGCCAACTACTGCACCGGGAGAACGAAGACGATCCCTTCGGACATTATTGACCGACTCTGTGAGATCTTCGATATTTCGCGGGCTTATCTGCTCACGGAGAGCTATGTGATGGCACCGGACTACTATCTGCATGTGATCTGTGAGCACACCGGGCTTTCCGAAGAGGCCGCTTCAAACCTTTGTATCAGTGATGCCCGTTTTCCCCTGAACTACATGCTGGAAAAAACATCTCCCGCTTTCTGGAGCGTTCTGAATGCTTATTTCTCCCTTGCCATCCCGCGGGAGCCGGCGTTTCTGGAAATAGACCCGATCTCCCTGGAAGTGAAAAAGCACATGGGGGATCTCGATGATCTGGAATACAGCGGCAAGCTGGACAGGGACAAGTTTCGAGTGGATAATTACCAACTGGTGGAAAGCGCCCTGTTTTCCATCATCACCGGAGAATTGAAGAGCCTGAAGAAAAACTACTGGGGCTGGTTTCTTTCCCAAAAGAACGCTGACACGATGGAATCTCCCAAAGACAGGATCAGGAACAGGAAAAAAACCAGAAAGCAGAAAGAACACAAATAATTTCCTTCTGCTATATAATGTCTGAATTTTCTGAGTTTCTTTTTTGTAAGAGCCCGGGGAATCAGTATTCTATTGAAAAATAACATATTGCGACATAGGGATTTATAGAGAGAACCCATGTTTTCCAATGTTGAATTATCAATGTGAGTGTTCATATAATTTTTGAAAAACATGTTTTTTCTTCTTAACTGTAACCTTTTCCTTCGGATCGTTTTTATTTAGGTGAGGGATCTCAGAAAGGAGACATTTGAATATGAACGATGCCAAAATCGTAGAGCTTTACTGGTCGCGTTCGGAGGAGGCTATCAAAGAGACGCAAATGAAGTATGGCAAGTATTGCCAGACGATTTCATATAACATTTTAGGCAACACCTCTGATGCAGAGGAGTGTGTCAATGATACCTATCTGAAAGCGTGGAATACCATGCCGTCGAATAAGCCGAAACGGCTTGCACCCTATCTTGGCAAGCTGACTCGCTGGTTGTCCCTGAACCGCCTGCGGGATCAGGATTGCCTGAAACGCGGGAACGGAGAATTGCCTCTTGTTCTGGACGAACTTGCAGAGACGCTGGATTCCGGTGTTGACACGGAAAAAGAAATAGAGCTCAGGGAACTGAACCGCGAAATCCGCCGTCTGCTCAAAAAGCTTGATAAAGAAGAGCGGGATGTTTTCCTGTGCCGATACTGGTATATAGCCTCCATTGCGGAAATCGCGGAAAAGAGCGGGTTTACAGAAAGCAAAGTCAAAACCATGCTTCACCGCACAAGGAAAAAGCTCTTGAAACAGTTGCAGGAGGAAGGATTATGCTGAACAGCGAAAAAGCAATTTTAGCTATGAATGATGTGGATGACAGCTATCTGGAATACGCGAGGGAAATGCTCGGATACAAAGCGGAAGTAAAAATAAGAAGCACGATAAAAAGACGCATTCTTACCATCGCGCTGGCAGCTACGCTGATATTGTCGTTGGGAATTGCGGCATATGCTGCGAACCTCTTTGGATTGCGAGAACTCTTTGCCACCTCCACCCGAGGGGAAATGCCTGAAGAGGCTGCCGAGCTTATAATCCCCCAGGGCGGGGAGATTGAAAGTGATGGCTGGCGTGCCCAGGTGATGGAAAGCTATTGCGATGAGAGAAATGTACTGATAACTGTTCGTATAAGTGCCGATGCGAGATATCTTGTTGCGCCTACCGATGAGGACCCCAACAGCCCTCTGTCAGTGATCGGTTTGTCGGGAGAAGGAACGCTTGGTGAATATGCACGGCAGGAAGGGAAAACGATTCTGTTTGTAAAGGCAGATCTCGATCAGAGAACATTGGGGCTTATCTCAGCCGGGCAACGTTTTGAGAATGCCTCGCCACAAGAAATGACGATCTATTTCGAGGGTGCACGCAACGGAGAATTTACTGCTCCGACTGAGACGTACTGCACAGTTGTTGCCCTTGTATGGCCACCTGAGGCCGATGCACAGGACACAGATTCCTATGTGATTGAAAGGCATACTCTTCCTGTCACGCTGGCGGAAGCAGACAAATCATCACAGGAATTATTCACCCCTACCAATCCGTACGCTGTTCCTGGCTATAGACTGGGTGAGCTGAACCTGACGCAGACACCGCTGGGTATCAGCCTGCGTCTAAAAATGAATGTTCTTGATCAGAAAGAGGCGGAGAAGCTCCTGACACTACATTTGGAGGGTGTTGAATTTCACGGAGCCGGAAGCATTGACCCGAACGGCTACGCCCTTTTCAGCCAGGGACAGGGACAGTTTGGCGACATTCCGAGAATCCGCTTCCTCGATTGGGATAAGAATACGATCGCGGAAGCCTCCTTTGAAAGAGTCGAGTAACCGATACTCTATGTATGTACTGCCTATTGAATACATTGAATTCACTAACCAAGTAGATTTGAAAAGCCGGCTGATTCCGATTTGAACTCGGGGTCAGCCAGCTTTTTTGATCATAAATCAGGATTTCTGCTGCCAGATTTTTTCAGGACAAAGAGGTTTACAAATTTCGCTTCACGTGCAGCCAGTAGGAATAAACAAAGGGGACCAGCGCCAGGATGAAGAATATCGCAAGCATCCACTTTGCTTTTGCGATTCCCGTCAGAGCAGCGATGATCATCAGAATCCCGCCGATTACCCAGAGATATCCGGCAAGGCGGTGGGTACGGTTCCAGTTTTCTTCGTTGGCCAGCGTCCAGGGGATCCTGATGCCAATGGTATAATTCTGCCTGGCTTTCGGCAGGTAATTACCGACGACGATTAATATCAACCCCATCAGCAATTCGCCAATAAAAGTGGTGTTGATCGGATAACCCAGATTATAAGGGTATATCATCGCGGCACAAAACAGGGATACAGCCGGAATAATCCATAAAACAAATGAAAACATTTTGGGGCTGATATTCTGTTTTTTCGGATCATGTGCCGTGACGAGAGCACCAAACCATTCCAATGCCAGCAGAAGAAGGGGAAGCCCAAAGACTGCAAACACCTTACTGCTGAATCCGTTGGCTTCGTTGTTTATCCCGAAATGGGTTGCCATGACATCCGGAAGCCGGTTCCATAGGAACACACCAATCAGAATCGGAAGGATTGTCACGATGCTTGTGATGATCAGGGTCCTTTTATTCTCTTTCAACATCCGAATCGCCTCCTTTGAGTGTTGAAATCCACAACAGTATTTCCTCGAGGACAGTAGTATTTAACTGATAATAAATAAAATTCTTTTCCCTGCTTTCAAAAATAAGGTCAGCCTGTTTCAGAATTTTAAGATGATAGGAAATGGTTGCACCTGTCATATCAAAGTGAGAGGCGATATCTCCGGCGGAGAGAGGCCCTTTTTTCAACAGCTCAAGTATCTGCCGCCTCACCGGATCTGACAGCGCTTTGAAAGTTTCGGCAAAAGCCATTCTGACATCTCCTTTCTTGAAGTTATTTAGAAAATTTTCTAAATAATATATTACATCTGCTGTGCGGAATTGTCAAGAAGTATTTAGAATATTTTCTAAATACATGCGAAGCAGGCTCCAACATTGGGGCTTGCATTAAGATGGGGAATTGGTTACAATAATAAAAATGTAGATTGAATTTACGGTGTCACAGATGAAAAAGCTTTTCCACAGAAAAACGATCATAGCCTTTCTGCTGCTGGGCTGCATGCTTTTTTCGGCATGCGGGAGTAAGCAGCCATCCGGCGACCGCTATGAGGTGGTCGACGGAAAAATTGTGCTGGTACCCGGCGAAACGGAGGATGTGATCCATACCGGATACGAAAACGGGCCTTCGCCGGGAGAAGCGGCAACAGACCCGGGTGTAGAGATTACCGACGGGACGGCGCTTTTTCCGGATGAGGCATACAACAGCCTGCAGGCGGGAGATGCGCTGATTGATACGCTGAAAGCACGCCTTCTCACAGCCTGCGATGCCTGCCGGGAGATCTACCTCGCGGCTGACAAGGGAACGGCCATGAATGTCACCCTTTCTACGGTGGATCTTTCCGCCATGCTTTCGGCAATTGCTGCAGCGGGCTACTCTGCACAGGACAGCAATGGTGCTTTCAACATGCAGGGCTATGAAGCACTGGATGATTTTGCAAGCAAGGCTGCTTACGGGCAGGATGATGTAAACGGCACGTATATGATTGTCTATCCGGACGGGCATATCAGCGCGTTCCTGCTTTCTCGCACAGAAGGACGCTGGCATCTCTACTCCTCCTCTGCAGCCTGGAATGATGACGGATCAGCGAGGATCTATTCCGAAGGGCGCTATGCGGTCGGCAAGGTGCGCTATACAGCCAAAGGCTGGCTGATTTACAACCGGGATACATCGGATTTCGATGAGAACCAGCGTGCCAACACCGATTCCTATGTGATGCTGCGGGTGCTCCCAATGGACAGCGAAGCGAAGACACTCTGCCAGCGCTATGTGGAGCCGGTGGGGTATTTTGAAAACAATCTTTTCCTGACCAACTGGGACGAGAACTATTTCACATCGATTGACTTTAACAGCCTGTATGCCTACATTTTTGCCATGTACAACGCTACAGAGATGCTCTCTTCCTACAACGCCCGCTCGTATTATCATACGGTGGCCGGCACCAAGCTGTATCTGATTCCTCAGGATATTTTTGAAAACAATGTGGGTGTCTATTTCCGTATCGACTCCGGAACGCTCCGCGCTATTTCAGACTATACAGCGCAGCTGCGTGGTTATCTCTTCCTCGGATATGACACGGACTATTATAATGTCACCCCACGCACGCCATTCCCGGAGGTTGTAAGCTATACTTATAATTCAAACGGGACGATCACCATGGTGGTGGATGCCGTGAATAAGTGGTACGGAACGGACAAGTCGTTTCGCCATGAACTGACGGTCCGGCCGGGTAACGGTACCACCTTCCAGTATGTGTCAAACCGCCTTCTGGAAGCTGAAGAGACTATGCTGCCGGTCCAGAAGCTTGCTGAAATGCTGAATGTGGAGCGGGCAAAGACCCCGTATTAAAACCGATTGACAGGAAATATGGAAAGAATCACATCCAGAAAAAACAGAATCATCGCAGAGCTTCGCCTTCTGGGGCGGGAGACGGAGATGCGCAGGGAACAGGGATTGTACCTCTGTGACGGAGTGAAACTGCTTGAAGAGGCACTTCACGCCGGGGCGAAAATAGAAACGGTCCTCTGGAAGGAGGGCGGAGCGCGTCCGACAGAGCTTCCCGGCGTTCGCCAGATCATTGCACCGGAAGAGGTGTTTGAGGCTGCCTCTCCCATGGCTAACAGCCCGGGACCGGTCTTTACGGTGAAGATCCCTGCCCGGCCGGAGAACAGCACACCGCACAATGCCATTGTGCTGGAAAATGTGCAGGATCCCGGCAATGTCGGCACGGTGATCCGCACGGCGAATGCGCTGGGGATCGGAGCGGTGCTGCTCACAGGAGCGTGTGCCGATCTGTACAGCCCCAAAACGGTCCGGGCTACAATGGGGGCGATCTTCCGCCAGCGGACGGAGCGGTATACACTTTCCTCCCTTACAGAGGCACTGGAAGGTTGGGGGCTCCCGCTTGTGGGTGCTGTCCTTTCCGAGAGAGCACAGAATATTCTCGCAACAGACGTGACCCATTGTGCGGTCGCCATCGGGAGTGAAGGCAGCGGGTTGAGCCGGGAGCTGATTGACCTTTGCCGGAGCGAGGTAATTATTCCCATGCAGCCCGACAGCGAGTCGCTGAATGCAGCCGTCGCGGCGTCGATCTTTATGTGGGAAATGAGAGGCAGAGCATGAGAGAATCATCCGCCGTTTACTGGCTGTGGCTTTCCTCGCTGACGGAGGTCAATCTCAATGCCAAAGCTGCTCTGCTGGAAGTGTTCGGTAATCCGGAGGCAGCTTTTCATGCACCGAAGGGTTTTTATGCCGGGATAGAAGGAATATCGGCAAGGGACGCTGAGGCTCTGGAGGCACGTGACCTCACAGAAGCCCTTCAGATTCCGGGGCTATGCGAAAAAGAGGGCATAGCTTTCCTCACATTGGAGGATGCGCGTTATCCGCAGCGGCTGAAGGAGATCTATGCCCCGCCGGCTGTCCTCTATGTAAAGGGCAGGTTGCCGGATCTTGACAGGGAAGTACCCGTCGCTGTAATCGGCACGAGACATGCCAGCCCATACGGCATCAAAATGGCCAGAAATATCGCTTATGAGCTTTCCCGGTGCGGGGCCGTCGTGGTTTCCGGCCTGACCCAGGGCTGTGATGCAGCTGCTGCCGAAGGAACTCTCGCAGCGGGCGGGGTGTGCATCGGTGTGCTGGGCACGCCGATTTCAGCGCGCAGCAGCCTGCCGTCCCGTGTTTGCCGCCAGGGAGCACTGATTTCGGAATATGCGCCGGGTACTGTGCAGAGAAAGACATTTTTCCGGGCCCGAAATCGGATCGCAGCGGGAATTTCCGTCGGGGTTGTTGTTGCAGAGGCACCCGAAAAAAGCGGGACGCGCCTTTTTGTGGCGGAAGCTCTGGAGCAGGGAAAGGAAGTTTTCGCTGTTCCGGGCAATGCCGACAGCGAAAGCGGCCTGGGGACCATCCGCTTCCTCCGGGAAGGGGCACGGCTTGTGACGCACGGGTGGGACGTTGCCGAAGACCTGGATGCATCCTTTCCGGGAGTACTGAATGTTTCCAGCCGGGCAACTTTCCCGCAGTTTCCGGAATCGGGAACAGTAGCTTCTTCTGCCGCTTTGAAAGGGAAAAACACTTTGAAAAAAAGCGACAGAAAGGCGGATTATCGGGACGCGAAGGAGAATCTTTCCCCAAAAACCGAGAAAAAACGCCTTGACAAGGAAACGCCCCGTTGCTATATTGACATATCAGAAAAGCTCTCTGCCCTGAGCGAGACGCAGCAGCAGGTGGCTCTGGCCGTGCTAGCAGGCGCCGGAAGTGCAGAGGAAATCATCGGGAACACCGGCCTGGAAGCAAAGGCTGTGCTCACCGCTCTGACTATGCTTGAAATCCGGCGTGTCACTACGCGTGATGCCGCCGGTCATATTATCATCCGTGAAGAATAAGTGAGGAATCATCCACTATGCCTGAGAAGAATAATCTCGTGATTGTCGAATCACCGGCTAAGGCAAAAACGATAGAGAAGTATCTCGGAAGAAATTATAAGGTGAAGGCATCCATGGGCCATCTGCGGGATCTCCCCAAGAGCTCGCTTGGCGTAGACCTGGATACGTTTGAACCGAAATATATCTCTATGCGGGATAAGACACAGGTGATTAAAGACCTGAAAGCCGAAGCCAAAAAGGCAGACACCGTCTTTCTCGCTACGGACCCTGACCGTGAAGGGGAAGCAATCTCCTGGCATCTGAAAGAGCTGCTCTCTCTGCCGGATGAAAAGGCCAAACGTGTGACGTTCAACGAGATTACCAAAAATGTTGTGACCAACAGCATCAAAAATCCGCGAAAGATCGACGAAAATCTCGTCAATGCCCAGCAGGCACGCCGGGTTCTGGACAGAATTGTCGGCTATCAGCTTTCACCGATGCTCTGGCACACCGTCAAATATGGCCTCTCTGCGGGGCGCGTCCAATCGGTGGCGGTCCGCATGGTGGTAGACCGGGAGAATGAAATCCGGTCTTTTCAGAAGGAAGAATACTGGCATCTTGATGCCGTGCTGAAGCCGGAGGACGGCAACAGCTTCACAGCTCGTTATTTTGCCCCGGAAAACTGCGAAAAGAAGCAGACGCTCCGGACAAAGGAGGAGACGGATGCGATTATCGCTGCTGTTTCTGCTTCACCTTTCCGGGTGAAACAGGTATCACGCAGCCAGAAACCGAAAAGCCCTGCACCTCCGTTCATTACCTCAACGATGCAGCAGGAGGCTTCCCGCCGGCTGAATATGACGCCACGCCGTACGATGATGATTGCCCAGCAGCTTTATGAGGGCGTGGAAATCAGCGGACGGGGCAGCATCGGACTGATCACCTATATGAGAACGGATTCGCTGCGCATCTCCGAAGAGGCGATCGCAGCAGCTCGCACGTATATTTCCGACCATTTCGGAGCGCAGTTCATTCCTTCTCAGCCCCGCCGTTTCAAGGCAAGAGCCGGAGCACAGGATGCGCACGAAGCTATCCGACCCTCTGATATTACACTCACGCCGGAAGAAATCCGCGGAGATCTGACGCGGGAACAGTATATGCTTTATCGGCTGATCTGGCGCCGTTTTGCGGCTTCCCAGATGGCAGAAGCCGTCTATGATGAAGTGACGGCAAACCTGGTTTCAGCAGGATATGTATTCCAGGCACAGAGCTCCGAAATCCGGTTCAAGGGCTTTACGGTGCTCTACGAAGAAGCAAAGGATGAGGAATCCGACGAACTGGCCGGCAAACTGCCTTCTCTGGAGGAGGGGCAGCCTTTAACCTTTGTCAAAGCAGTTCCAGACCAGCAGTTCACACAGCCTCCCCGCCGCTATACGGAGGCAACGCTGATCCAGGATATGGAACGGAAAGGCATCGGCCGCCCATCTACCTATGCAGCGACTATCGCCACCATCTCTTCGCACGGATATGTTTCAAAAGAAGGGCGCTATCTGCAGCCGACTCCTCTGGGAGAGGTCGTCACTTCCTTCCTGCAGGAGCACTTCCCGGATATTGTCGATGTCGGCTTTACCAGCAGCATGGAGACGGATCTGGATAAAATCGAGGGCGGCAGTGAGGAATGGAAAAGTGTCCTCCAGCGCTTCTATGATGACTTCAGCCAGGAGATGTCTGCTGCCGAGAAAGAGACGGAAGGCGTCCGCCTGAAGGTTCCTGACGTGGAGACGGATGAAATCTGTGACGTCTGCGGCGCAAAGATGGTGAAAAAACGCGGCCGTTTTGGGGATTTCCTGGGCTGCTCCCGTTTCCCGGAGTGCAACTTCACAAAGCCTATTGTGATCGAAATGCCCGGCAAATGCCCGAAGTGTGGCGGGCGGATTCTCAAACGTACATCCCGGAACAACAATGTGTTCTATTCCTGCGAAGAGAACAAACCGCTCTGTTCCTTCCGCACTGAGGAAAAGCCGCCCGAGGAGTTTTGCCCCAGATGCGGCGGCAGGATTCTGACCCTGACGGATCCGGAGGGTAAAACCATTTATGCCTGCGAGAGAAACCAGCAGCGTAAGTGTGATTTTATCACGTGGGATGTTCCTACCAAAGAGTTCTGCCCATCCTGCGGAAAAACGATGTTCAAACGGAGCGGGCGCGGGCAAGCGAAGGTCTTCTGCGAGAACGAAGCATGTGAAAAGTTTGTTCCGCTGGAAGACAGACGATACAAACCAAAACAGCCGAAGGAGGGCGATGCTTCCGACACGGAAGGCCGCACCACCGGAGGCGCGAAGAAAGCCAGGTCTGCCAAAGCTGCAAAGCCTGTGAAAGCAGGCAAGGCCGCCAAATCATCCGCGAAGAAGCCGAAATAATCGGCTTCTTCCTCATAAAACAAGGATAAAGCATGTTTCAGAAAACTCAGGTAACTGTAATAGGGGCAGGCCCTGCCGGGAGTGAATGCGCCTGGCAGCTTGCAAAACGGGGTATAGGCGTAAAGCTGATTGATATGAAGCCCCAAAAAATGACGCCCGCACACAAATCCAGGTATTTTTCCGAGCTTGTCTGTTCCAATTCGCTACGGTCTGATGAGCTCTCCAATGCCGTTGGGCTGCTTAAAGCGGAGATGCGGGCGATGAACTCCCTCTTTTTGGAGAGTGCGGACCTGAACCGTATACCGGCCGGCGGTGCTCTTGCTGTAGACAGAGAGGGTTTTGCCCGTACCATCACGGAGAGGCTTTCCGCCTGTGACAATATTGAAATCGTGTCGGAAGAAGTGTCTGAACTCCCGGAAGGGGATGTCGTCGTTGCTTCCGGCCCTCTGAGCAGTGACGCCATTGCCGGCACCATCCGCACACTCTGCGGAGAAGAAAGCCTGCATTTCTACGATGCCGTTGCTCCGATTGTCACACTGGAGAGTGTGGATCTGTCGAGCGCGTTCTTTGCATCTCGGTATGACAAGGGAACTGCAGATTATGTAAACTGTCCGATGGATAAAGAGGAGTATCTCCGCTTTGTTACGGAGCTTGCAAATGCGCAGGAAGCGGCTGTCCACGGCTTTGATGACGGGGCGGTGTTTGAAGGCTGTATGCCGGTGGAGGTTATGGCCCGCCGCGGTGTGGATACATTGCGGTACGGCCCGCTGAAACCGGTGGGACTGATCGACCCGCGTACCGGAAAAGACAATTACGCCGTCGTCCAGCTTCGGAAAGACAATGCGGAAGGCACCCTCTACAACCTTGTCGGCTTTCAGACGCATCTGACTTTCGGTGAGCAGAAACGCGTCTTTTCAATGATTCCCGCACTGCATGATGCAGAGTTTGTGCGTTATGGCGTGATGCATCGCAACACTTTCCTCAACAGCCCGCGCCTGCTCGACCGGTATTACCGCCTGCGCAGCGAACCGCGTATCAGTTTTGCCGGGCAGATGACCGGCGTGGAAGGATATGTGGAATCAGCAGCTTCGGGCATGCTTGTAGGTATTGAAACGGCTGCCCGCCTGCTCGGCCTTCCACCGGTCGACTTCCCGCAGGAAACCGCAGTGGGGGCACTGGCACAGTATATTTCTTCCGGCAGCATCGGAGAGTTCCAGCCGATGAATATCAATTTCGGCATTATTTCTCCGCTGGGCTACCGGGTAAAGGGCAAACGCAACAAAAATGCGGAGATTTCTGCCCGATCCCTCAAATGGATTGAGCAAATGAAAAACGAAAGAAAGGATCTGTTTGAATGAAAATCATCATCGATGCCATGAGCGGTGATAATGCACCGCAGGAGATCGTTGCAGGAGCAGTGAAAGCTGCTGATGAACTCGGGGTGGAGATTGTCTTCGTCGGCCGGGATAAGGATGTGCGTGCTTGCCTCGGTTCCCGTGCAGATCAGTTTGAAATTGTAAATGCTGAAGATATCATTACGATGGAAGATGACCCTTCCACGGCGACGAGGCGGAAAAAGGATTCTTCTATGGCGGTTGCGTTGAAACTTCTTTCCGATGGGAAAGGGGATGCGGTGGTTTCTGCCGGCTCTACCGGTGCATTGCTGACAGGTGCAACCCTCACGGTTGGCAGGATTAAAGGAATCCGCAGGGCGGCGCTTGCACCGGTTCTCCCGGCAGGGGAGCACGGTGTTATGCTGATTGACTGCGGGGCGAATGTGGAATGCACGGCAGAATACCTCCTCCAGTTTGCCTATATGGGGAGCTACTATGCAGGGAGAATCATGGGCTGCCCGAATCCGCGCGTCGGATTGCTGAACGTCGGAACGGAGGATACCAAAGGCGGGGATTTGCAGCATCGCACCTTTGCACTTCTCAAGGAAGCAAATGACATGGGAAGAATCAATTTTATCGGGAATGTCGAGGGTACCACTGTATTCAGCGGAGATGTTGATGTTGTCGTTTCTGACGGGTTTACCGGGAACGTTCTTCTCAAAACGACCGAAGGTGTCATTAAATTTATGATGAAGTCATTGAAGGGTGTTTTTTATAAAAGCACAAAGAATAAGCTGGCAGCTGCGGTTCTCAAGGGCGACCTTGCGGAGATGAAGAAGTCCTTTGATCCGAATGAGGTGGGCGGCACGGCTCTGATCGGCATTTCGAAACCTGTGGTGAAAGCCCATGGCTCCTCGAAGGCTCCTGCCTTCTTTTCGGCGATCCGCCAGGCGGTCATTTTTGCCGAGAGCGGCATTATTGAGGATATTAAAGCCAATATTGATTACATGAAGATAAAGGCAGAGAAACCGGAATGAACAGCCAGACAAATGCCCCTGTCAGGCGGCCTTCCCTTACAAGGCTGGAGGAAAAAATAGGCCATACTTTCCGGGATGACTCCCTGCTGGAGACTGCTCTGACCCACAGCTCCTATTCCAACGAAAGGCATAATGCTTCCCCCTGTTATGAACGCCTGGAGTTCCTGGGGGATTCCATTCTCGGCTTCATCACAGCGGAATTCCTCTACCGGCATGATCCGCCAATCCCGGAGGGACGGATGACGCGGCTGCGGGCCGAGCTCGTCTGCGAACAGAGCCTTTACAGTATTGCACTGGAACTGGACCTGGGGCGCTATATGCGACTCGGTCGCGGAGAAGAAAACAGCGGCGGCAGGCAGCGCAAGTCCGTGCTGGCGGATATGGTAGAAGCTGTAATCGCAGCCCTGTACCTGGATGCCGGTTTGGAAGAGGCAAAGCGTTTCGTCACGGAGAAACTTCTGAGCAGGGCAGAAATCAGTGATACGCACCGTATGCTCGACTACAAAACCGAGCTGCAGGAACTTGTGCAGCAGGAAGGGGAAGTTTCCATCCAGTATGAGGAAGTCTCCGAATCCGGCCCGGACCATAACAAAACCTTTACTTTCCGCGTGGTGATCAACGGAAGCCCGGCGGGGGAAGGCAGCGGACGGACTAAAAAAGAGGCCGAGCAGGCAGCTGCCGGCATGGCCTTGGAGCGTCTCCGGCCGTGAGTGCCCGTACCAGTATTATCCCGGTTTTTATCCCGCACTGGGGCTGTCCGCATGCCTGCGTTTTCTGTAATCAGCGGCGTATTTCCGGTGTGAAGCATCCGGCTGACGCCGAGACCGTGAGAGCGGAGGTAGAGCGGGCGAGAACAGTTCTTCCAAAGGGTGAAAGGGCCGAGCTTGCTTTTTACGGTGGAAGCTTTACGGCAATCCCTGCGGAGCAGCAGGAGGCACTTCTCTCAGCGGCGAAGGCCTATCTTGATGGGGGTGTGCTCTCATCGATCCGCCTTTCCACAAGGCCGGATGCCATTGATGCTGATGTACTATCCCGCCTGCACCGCTACGGAGTGGAGACGATTGAACTCGGTGCGCAGTCTCTTTGTGATGAAGTGCTCCAGTATGCTCACCGCGGACATACAGCTGCGGATGTGGAAAACGCTTCCCGCCTGATCAGGGCATCCGGATTTCGGCTTATTCTTCAAATGATGACGGGCTTGCCCGGAGATTCGCCGGAGCGCAGCATCCATACGGCCGAAAAGATTATTTCCCTGAAGCCTGACGGCGTGCGCATTTATCCGACGGTTATTGTGCGGGACACCGAGCTGTATGATCGCTGGAGGGCAGGAGAATACCGGGAGCACACGGTGGAAGATGCAGTAGCGCTCTGTGCCCGACTTTTACCCCTGTTTGAAAAAGCCGGAATTCCTGTGATTCGCCTCGGCCTCAACCCGACGGAGGAACTTTCGGGAGGAGCCGCTGTAGCAGGGGCATACCATCCGGCACTCGGCGAACTGGTTCGGAGCAGAATTTTGCGAAACCGTGCGGAAGAGCTGCTCACCGGTACGGTGCCGGGCAGCAAAGTAACACTTTTTGTGCATCCAAAAAAGCATTCCCAGATGGCAGGCCAGCACCGCTGCAACATTACAACATTGCAGGAAGAGTTTTCTCTTGCCGCTCTCCGCATTCTGCCGGATGCATCTCTCGCTGAAGATGAAATCCTTATAGAAATGTAAAAAAGAACCGGGATTCTTTCCCGGTTCTTTTTTACTGACTCAGATAGCCTGTTGTCTGCTTATGCCTTTTCATATTCTGTTTTTGCTGAATACAGCCGGTAACCACCGGAGATGTTCCAGCAGTCAAAACCGTGCCCTGTCAGGATCCTGCAGGCGATATAGCTGCGCATTCCGCTGAAGCAGTGGACATACACAGGCTTAGCCGGATCCAGCTCATTGAGGTGTGCACGGAACTGACTCAGCGGAATATTGATAAAGCCATCGATACAGCCTTTGCGATACTCACCGGGTTCCCGGACATCCAGCAACGTTACGGCGGTCGGATCCAGCTGGTCCAGATTCTCCCAATGGAATACCTTGACTTTTCCGGTGACTATGTTTTCGGCAGCCATGCCTGCTACGTTGATCGGATCCTTTGCAGAGGAATAGGGCGGTGCGTAGCAGAGCTCCAGATCGCAGAGTTCGGAGACCGTCATGCCCGCACGGATGGCGGACGCCAGCACATCGGCACGTTTATCCGTACCTTCGGCGCCGAAGAACTGTCCTCCCAGGACTTTGCCGGTGTTTTTCTCAAACAGGAGTTTGATGGCGATCATGTTTGCACCTGGATAGTAACCGGCGTGGCTGCCAAGGTACAGATGCACTTTCTCACAGTCAAAACCCTGGGAAAGGGCAAACTTCTCCGTCATGCCGGTAGCAGCAAGTGTTTTGTCAAACAGCTTGATGATAAAGGATCGCTGGCTCCCTTTATAGGAAGACGGGATCCCGGCAATCCGGTCTGCAACAATGCGTGCCTGCCGGTTTGCCGGCCCAGCCAGCGCTACATGAGCACTGCTTCCGCTGAGATATTCTTTCACCGCAACAGCGTCGCCCACTGCATAGACGCCGTCTGCGGAAGTCCGCATGGCCTCATCCACCAGAATATAACCCTGTGCGTCGCATTCTATGCCCGCATCGGAGGCAATTTTGGTATCCGGCCTGATTCCCGCTGCCATGACTAGAAGGTCTGTCTCCAGTCTGCCTGCACTGGTTTCCACGATCAGGCAGTTCTCATCCCTGCTGATCCCGTTCAGGCTTGTGCCGCATTTCAGTTTCAGCCCGTTCTGCTTCAGATGGCGGTGTACATCCCACGCCACATCGGTGTCAATATTCGGCAGCACGTGGGAAGCCCTTCCGACCAGCGTCACGTCCAGGCCGCACTTGATTAGGTTTTCTGCCACTTCCAGCCCGATAAAGCCGCCTCCGATAACAATGGCCGTCTTTGGCTTTTTCATCATGACATACTCTTTGATCCGAACTGCATCCGGAATGGTGCGAAGTGTGAAGATCCGTTCATCGTCCTGCGGGACAAATGCCGGAACGTTTGCCGAGGCACCCGGCGCGATGAGCAGATTGTCATAAGTTTCCGGGGTTTCCACTCCGCTGTCCAGGTTTCGAACCGTCACGGTTTTTGCAGCGGTATCAATTTTTACCGCCTCTGCCCTGGCACGCACGTCTACTGCGAATCTAGCATTGAAAGACGCCGGAGTCTGTAGTTCCAGATCCTCCCGATCCTCTATCGTTCCGCCTACAAAATAGGGCAACCCGCAATTGGCATAGGAGATAAAGTTTCCCCGTTCCAGAATGACGATCTCTGCACTCTCATTCAGCCTCCGCAACCGCGCCGCCGTAGTTGCGCCGCCTGCTACTCCGCCGATAATAACTACCTTCATACTGATCCCTTTCCTTTTGTTGTTTTACTCTTTTGCGGGCACGAGCCCCTTTTCCTTTGCGTAAGCCTCAAACACTTCCAGGCCCAGCTCAACGGTCTTAAGGCAGCGCACTTCGTCGTTGCGATACATTTCCTTCAGTTCAGAGCACTTTACGCTGCCTAGTTTAGCCTTGAAGGCTTCGAAAAGCCCGGCGCAGAGCGGACCGAAATCCTCGGTCGCATGGGCTCTCCCGTTTACAGCCATCTTGCCGAGAGCTGCCATACTCCCCGCCAGAACCCCGCAGAGCATCCCGCAGCCCATACCTCCGCCAAAGGCACTGACCAGCTTCATCTCTTCCGGGCCGATGCCAAGCCCGTACTCCTCGCTGATGGCAAGCAGGGCTGTCTCCGCACAGTTGTGGTCTTTGATAATGAAATACTCATAGGCTTTGTCTTTTAACATTTTTACTACCGTCCTTTTCAAGTTATTTTGTTTTTAATGATAAGATCTTTTAACAATTACAATATCCTGTTTTCCCGTTTTTGTCAAGGAGAAGACAAAACGAACCGGGAGCCGAAACTCCCGGTTCTGTTATGTCTGTCAGACTGTTTATTTCACTCTCGTAAAGTAGAAGCCGTTGCCGGCATTTTCCTGATTGTCATACCAGTAAAGCGCACCGTTGACGTAGTAAAGCCAGCCGGTACCGTTCTGGTAATTGATGGTTCTGGCTGCAGCGCCTGCTTCATTGTATTTCGTAGTGGATTTGGTGCAGTTGTTGTACTCCATCAGTCCGCTTTCATTGAAGGCACCCTGGAAGACCCAGTCAACCGAATCGAACGCGCTGCCTGCCCAGTGCACTTTGACAGTGCTTGCCTGTGCGGTTCCGGAGATTTCGATGGTTGCCCGCTGATCAACAGCCTGGTACGAACCGTTGTATCCGGTCACAGGAGCAGGTGTCGGGTTGGTCGGAGCGGGTGTTGCAGGAACTGGGGAAGCGGGGGCAGGAATATAAGCCGTCGTACCGATCAGGGTGATTTTTTTGCCGACGGGAATAGAGGTAAGCTTGAAGCTCGGGTTCAGGCGCTCCAGAAGCTCTTTTACTGCTTCATAACGGACACCGTAAGCGGTGCAGAGTTTGGATGTGGTATCACCCGATACAATAGTGTGGGAATAGAGTGCATAGCTTGCGTTGTAGGGGCTCGTGGAGGGGAAGTAGTATTCCTTCCCGGCCTGTACGCTGCTGAGGTTTGTGAGGTTGTTCAGCGCTTTCACGATGTCAGAGACCTTCGGGGAATACTTTGCACCGAGCTCATCACAGACACCGTTTACTGTTTCACCGCGTGCCATCTTGTGGGTTACGATATAGTATTCCAGCTTGTCCCCGGTGGCGGGTTTTGCAGTCTGTGTGCCGGTAGTGGCAGCGGGTGTTGTTGTGGCGGGCACTGTTGTGGTCTGCGTTGGAGTGTTGGTGGTCATCGGCAGATAGATTTTCTGGCCGACGTAGATTTTGCTGAGATCATTATCGCTGGTCCAGTTGTTGAGCTTTTTGATTTCATCCTTGCTGGCAGAATAATTGATGCGCAGCGCAGTGCAGATGGTGAATATGGTATCACCCTGTTTTACGGTGTACTGGATAGCGTTGGCAGGGCCTTCTTTTGCATGCAGTGCAACAATTGCCTTTGCATCATCCGCAGATTTCGGCAGATAAAGAACCTGACCCGGCTTGATGGCGTTGAGAGAAGCCGGTTTGGCATATCCGTTGAGGATGAGAATCGCCGTCTGGACGGACTCGTAATCCAGGCCATTTGCCCGGCAGATCGCGGATACGGTGTCACCTTTGTTAACGACTACCTGGGTTGCATAGGGCGTAAAATCCGCAGCAAACGCTGAAAGCGGAAAAACAGTAACAAGCAGGCAAAGAAGCAGCAGTGTGCTGATCATTTTTTTCATATCTTCAATCCTCCTGATGGATCATTCTACATGGCGTCATTATAACACGTTGCAAATTGAATTGCAACAAAAGCGTTTGTAAAATGTAACGAAATTGAAAATTTTTTCAAATATCCAATCTGCGGGCATTCCAATTGCCTGCACTTGTTTTCAGTTTCAGACTATGTTATAATAATAACCAAAAGAAGTGTATTCATCAGGGAATACTGTTTTTTCGGAGGAAATGTTGCACAATGAAACGAGAACTTGGAATAGCACGCTGCGGGCTTGCATGCTGCCTGTGTTCGGAGAATGTCACCTGCAAGGGATGCAAACGCGACGGCTTTCTGGAACTATCCTGGTGCCGGGATGCCGAATGGTGTGAAAACCGCAAATGTGTGATCGAAAAGAAACTGAACGGATGCTATGAATGTAATCCTGCAGAATGCTGCAAGGGTTTGTATGCGGATAAAATCAAAGCCCGCGCTTTTGCAGAGTTTGTGCGGAGATATGGGATGGAAGAACTCCTTGACTGTCTGGAACGTAATGAGCAAAACGGCATCATCTATCATCGTGAGGGAATCATGGGCGACTATGATGAATTTGATGATCTGGAGGAACTCATCCATTTTATCAAAACAGGCATACGAATGGATTAAAAATCAATAAATTAGTGAAGAGAAAATTGGTGCTGAATGAGGAAAATCTTCTTCGTTGTTGTTACATTTCTTGTTATGCTGATCACATCCGGATTTGTTGTGAAAATCGTAGATGCAACCGTTCAGATTGATGATGACATCGGTTTGCTTGCCACCTTATTGGCGGCAGTAAACGCCATAGTCGGAGTTTTGAGTTATAAGATTTACAAAAGGGCAGGAAAGAAATAGAAAACCGCTGTGTTTCTTATTAGAACACAGCGGCACTTTTATATAACAGATGGGATTTGCAACAGATCACTGACGACGGCAGCCTCGCATCCTGCCGGTGTAACAGGACTCCCTGGAATCAGGTACAGGATGCTTTTGACGCCTGCATTTTCCGCTGCCTCCACATCAAGCCTCCGGTCCCCCACATAGTAGGTATGTTCCGGAGACAGGTTATACTTTTGCACAAGATAAGTGATGGCGTCCGGTGCCGGCTTGCGCGGGAATCCGCTCAATGCAGTCAAAATCTCGGTAAAGTATGGAGTCAGCCTGTTCTGATCGAGAATAGCCTGGCAGGAAGCCCCTCTGTGTGTATAAACGAAGTTTTTGTGCCCGAGAGTGCATAGCTCTTTCAGCGTCTCGGCTGCATGCAGAATAGGCCGGATGGCATCAATACGGCTGTCATTAAGTTTGTTGAAATGTGCTTTGATTGGCTGCGGATCCAGGCCAAGCTTTTCAGCTGCCTCTTCCAGAAGTGTTCCCACGGATGTGCGGATCACTTTATCATGGATTTCCTCCTCACTATAGAAAAGCCCCAATTCATCGCATACTGTTTTTGCCGCGGGAACGATGGCGGGGTATGAGTCTACCAGCGTCCCATCCATATCCCAGATCAGAGCACAGCTTTCCATACTATTTTTTATCATCCATTCAGCCTCTCTGTTTAAAACTAATTTTAAATCATCCAATCTGCACAACCCAGACGATGACCGTCGTGATAAGCGCTGCCACAGCGGAAAATCCGCAGATGATTTCCAGCACTAAAATGAGACGGGGTACACTATCGCGCTGTTTCTGTTTCTCTTCTTCCGGTACAAAAGGCTTAAGTGTTCCGGGGTACACGATCTTCTTTTTCGTTTCCTTTTCCGGAGATTTTTCCTTTACAACTATTTTTTCAGGCAGCTTTCGCAGCTTCTCGCTAAGCGGCGGCTTCCAGGGCAGGATTTCCTCCTGGGGTTGCTTCCAGGGCATTTCTTCCGCCTCATGTCTGCCTTTCCGAGGTTCTGCAGGCTCCGCAATCAGTACCTCCAGCCAGTCATTTTCCGGCAGGACGTCTTCTTTTGATAGAATTTCTTTATCTGGAAGAGCCTCTTCCGTGACCGGGCTCGGAATCCCGGTTTCGGTTTTTCTTCTCCTGTGTTTTTTCCTGTATTCTGTTTCTTCTTTCTGGAGTGCTTCATCCGGATAAACGGCATCTTCGTCTCTGCCGTTGGTGAAAACAAAAATCAATGCCGCTATAACGACCAGTACAACAGCGAATAAAAATAAAAACATCTGAAAATCCTGTCTTTCAGTAACATAGTTACCCGGTTATCTCAGAATTATATCTCTTAAAATCCTGCCTTGCTCCTTTTACCTTCCCGGCATTCCGGACAGTAATTCGGCCAGTGCTTTTCTTTACTGTATTCTTTCGTATCTGCTTTCAATCTGGCCGGCGAAATAAGTGTCCTTTGCGGCGGATTCCAAAAACTTCAAATAAATAATTTTGGACACCGGTCTATAGCAACGGATTTCTCCGGTTCCCCGCATCTGCACTGCCAGAATCAAAGCACCTTCGTGATATCCTGCTGCGGATACGATGCTGCTGTCCTCAACGGGCAGCAGGCTGATCGTTATTGAGGATTCACCCTGGGCGGATGGCTGCTGTGTCATCGGTGCATATTGCGCTGTTCCAGAAGGATTCGTTACCCCGTAAGCATTATATGCGTTTGATACCGGAAGACCGGCAGCTGGATTACCGGTTTCCCGACTTGGGCTACCCGCTGAAAACGTCTCGGGAGTTGGCGTTGACGATGTATAGGGAACTACCGGCTGCTCTATAGTATTTGCACTGCCTCCAAACACTGTAGAGGCATCGAGAATGGCATCAGCTTCTGCCCCACAGATGCACGGCACAAGGAATATTGCTAACAGGAGGAAAAGTACTTTTATCATGCCAATGGGAGCCTTCTTTAGCCGGCAGATCACCGTGCCTGCGCCGAGTGCTGCCAGCAAAGCCAGCGTTGTCCACAAGGCCACATTCCCATCGTCTCCTGTCTTCGGGGGAAGATAGATCGACTCGAAGCGGACAGTCATCACCTGATTCTGACCCTGCAGCATGTCGTACGTCACCATAAACTGGTTGCCGTACTGCACATTCCGGTACCAGCCGGCAAGCAGAATGCTGTACACGTAATAGCCCTCATACGGCTGGAAAATAAAGTTGAAACTCTGGCCCGGCTCCAGCTTCCCTGTCCATCCGTTCGGCACATTTCCTCCGCTAAGCCGTACCGCGCCATAACCGGAATAATTCACCGTCAGGTACAGCGCATTAGAGGTTCTTTCCCAATACGGGTAGAGAACCATGTTTGTGCTGATCGTGATATGTTGTCCGAGGTAGAATGCCTTCGGCCCGCCGTCATAAAAGCTCCAGCCTGTCTGCGTGTGTCCCGGCCGGGAAAACCCCTGCCCCGCAATAATAGCATCACCCGGATACCATTCCGCAGTAAATGAAGTCCCTGTTACACCGCTCCCCGGCAGATAGGTGATGGTATAACGGGGGAGTATGCTTCCCATGCCCGGTGATGCGGGAGAATAATACCCACTACCTGGTGCTGTAGGGGTATAATAACCACTGCCCGGTGCCGAGGGCGGATAATAACCGCTGCCTGAGGGAGATAAGGTATAACCATTCAGGTCAGTTGACCCGGTTCCATAGGCCGGATATCCTGACATTGAGCCGTATCCGTAACCATATCCCGATCCGTAAGCATACGGATCGTAATACGACGCCCATGCCGTTCCCGCTATGCTGCCTGCCAGCACCAGGCAGAAGATTAATCGTATCAGTTTCTTCATTTTTCCTGTCAATCCTTCTCCTGCAGATACTGTTTCCACCATAATAACATTTATGTAAACCAACTGCAACAATAAAATTCCTGATTCTGCAGATTTTTATTATATGATCTTGCTGCTGAAAAACGGCATAAGTGACTTAATGGCTATAATATCCTGCTTTCTTTCCTCCATGTGACTTGTTCTTCAGGCTTCTTCATGCTATAATATTAACTTACATGGCGGTTGATAAACTGACGCAATAAGTGTCATGTGGTTAAAAAAGAAAGGGAATTACAATGCGCAAGAAAGCCTTTTCCATCCTGCTTGCCTGTCTGTGTATGATTTTTGCAGCATGCGGCAGCAACTCTAAAAAAGCCCCGGAAGCCGTAGATCCACAGGTGAAGGAACCTGCAATTGAAACCGGAAGGCAGGACGGTGAGCGCTTTGAAGGTGTTATCATGCTCGAGGGCATGGAAGAGACCGTCAAATATGAGCATATCAAAAACGGCACGATCGGATTTGAGATGGACTATGACTATGAGCATTTTGTGCGGCTCAGCGAACCGGATCGCGATCGCTTCATCTCGTGCTATGACAATCCGCAAAACCCGCTGGATTATCTTGAGGTGAGAACCAGCACCGAGGACGCTGATACCGTCGCTGCATCCGTCAGCGAGGTACTGTCGAAAGATTATGAACCGAGCATGAGTTCGTTTATGCTTGACCATGCGGGCAGCTGTATCCGCATTGATGCATCCGCAGCGAAAGGCGGCAAGGTGATGCCCGATCTGCTGCAGATGGTGTATATCATCCCGGCGGAGGATGGATGTCGTATTGCCACGGCGCATTACTCCATTGAGAGCGCCGAGGGCTTCGGAAAGAGATTCCGCAATATGATGGATACCTTCATGGTCATTCAGCAATAGAAAAACAAAACACTAAAAACTGAGAGGCTGTAGCGATTTTTCATTTCGCTACAGCCCCTTTTGCTATCTGTAAAGTATTACTGTTCAATCATCCCTGTATGCCGGTTCTATCACGCTTCTGAGTGTTACGTTATGATGACTGACGACGCAATTGCTCGCTGGCAGCCATCATGCATGCAGCCGCACCATGCTGGTTGTCCCGCATCTGCTTTTCACTCAGATAATAAGCCGGTGTTCCGTCGCGGTCTGTGCGATTGTCCGGTCCGGGGCCAAGCCCTGCACTTGCGCAAATACCGTATAAATGGAGCCTTCCTTCATCCTCAAGAAGATACGTGTCCCGTATCCCGTCGAGGATCTCGCTTCCCAGTTTGCCATAATTGTCAGGCAGCATCCCGAGGCGAGTGCCTTTCATCATAGCGTAGGCGACCATCGCACTGCCGGAAGTTTCGGAATAATTCCCCGGCAGATCAGCCCGATCCACCACCTGCAAAAACATCTTTGTATGGGGTACCTGATATGGGAGAATCCCGTCCAGAGCGTTTTTGAGCAGAAGGATCAGTTCAGCTGCGCGTGGTGTGTGTTCTTTTGCCAGCTCATAGGTATCGGCCAACGCCATCAGAAACCAGCCTTCAGCCCTGAGCCACACAGCAGGGCTCTTTCCTGTCACAGGATCGGCCCATTCCGCCGTTCGGGAACAGTCGTTTGCGTGCATATACAGCCCAAGGTTCTCATTCCACAGCAGTCTGTGGGCGCTTTGAAACTGGTCAATGATATCATTCCAGCGATCCTCACCAGTGTCCTCGAGGCAGCGGGCATAGAAGGGCATTGACATATAAAGCCCATCCAGCCAGACCTGATTGGGATAAATGTCTTTATGCCAGAAGTTGCCGCTCTCCGTGCGGGGATAGTCGTCCAGCATATGAAAAGCCTGCTGCACCGCTGTCACGTAATGCGGGTCTCCGGTCAGATCGCCAAGTATGTGCAGGGATTTTCCAAAGCTCACCTTGTCCAGATTGTGCTCACCCTTCTGCCAGTTGATGACGCTTCCGTCAGGCCGCATAAGGAATGATGCATGATCCAGAATCGGCTGTATCCAACACTTGTCGCCGGTAGCACAAGCCAGATCATTCGCACCGACGACACAGAGGTCATCTTTGTAGTTCCATGCTTTCTCTGCAAGGAAACGGGGAAAGTCTTCATTCAGAAATTGTTGGAAGTAACTCAGCCACATAGGGACTCCTTTCCATATAGTGGTTGATTGATGATCAGATGCGGGCAAAATCCGCCACGCGGTCGATGATTTCTACGGCTTCGTCAACCGTTACAGAGCGGTGGGGGCGGAAACTGCCGTTTTCGAGCGTCATAAAGCCAAAATAGAGCGCGCGTGCTACATTTGTACCGTAGTTCTCGGCAACCTCAGATGCGTCCTTGCAGACCGGCATGGTGCTGGAAGCATTGCGGTAGTATACACCGCAGGCCTGCATGGCGACGCTTGCCATCTCCTCGCGGGTTACATTTTCCTCCGGATGAAATCTGCCCGCAGCGTCAAGGGGGAAGAAGCGGTTTGCTGCGGCGATCCTGGCAGCAGGTTCCTGCGTGTCGGTCGGAACAGGACCGGATAGAGAAGTCTCTGCCAAAGGTACAAGCATTTCAGCCAGCTCACCGCGTGTGATGAATGCATCGGGACGAAGCTTCTCATTCGGGAACATCCCGCGACACTTCAGGCGGGAGGTCGGATTGACCGCAGCTTCCGGGAGAACGCTGTATATGCGGCTTACTTCCGAATTGCCCAGTGTATCCGTAGCTGTGACGCGGATAAACGCTGTGCCTTCGGGCAGCATGAGCTGTTTTCCTGTTCCACAGAAAAACCAGTCAGTGCCGTTTTCACTATTTTCCCAGGAAAAGGAAAGTGACTCGCCCGGGAAGGCATCTCCTTCTGCTGTCAGAAGGGCGCCCGGAGAGGGTACACCGAGGATGTGTACCGGACCAGGCCGCGGAAAGCTTTTTCCGTTGATGATAACATTTTCAATGACGGGGTCCTGCCAGTTCATCTGCCGGAGTTCCCGGTGCGTGCCGTCGATGCGGATATTACGAAGAACAAGCCCCGTGATAGGGACCTCGGGAAAGGCTTCGAGAAAGATCCCATAATCACCGCCGTGAGCTTCAATGTTTTCAATGATAATGTCCCGGAAGACCGGAAGGGAATTGCCGTTTCGGCCGTCCTCGTACAACATTGTGCCATGAACAGCCGCGCCTTGTACATGCTCCATTACGCAGTTTGAAAGTATCACCTGCTCAACAAAGCCACCTCGCCGTGCATTGGTTTTAAACCGCAGAGCATAGGTAAGATTAGGGCTTGAAAACCGGTTGTTTTCCACCAGCACGCGGCGGATGCCGCCGCTCATCTCACTGCCGAGGGCAACACCGCCATGTCCGTCTGAAAATTCATTGTTTTCAATCAGAATGTTCTCGCAGGGGGTATTGGCTGACTGACCGTCCCGATCCCGACCGGATTTGAGGCTGATACAATCATCACCGGTATCGAAGCGGCAGTTTTTGATCCATACGCCGCTGCAGCTTTCCGGGTCACAGCCGTCGTTGTTGCTGCCATGGCTTGAGAGTGTTACACCGTCTACGGTCACACTCCGGCAAAAGACAGGATTTAACTGCCACATAGGGCTGTTTTTTAAGGTGACGCCCTGAAGCAAGACTCGTTCACAGCGGATGAACTGCACAAAATTCGGCCGAAGATAGTGCCCCGGCCCAAAACGCCGCTCTGCCACCGGGACAGCATCCATGTTCATGCGGCGAAGCGCAGTCCGGTCATTGCGCTGCAGGTCGACAGCGTTGGAAGACCAGGCTTCTTCAACCTGATGATGCCAGTTCCACCAGTGAGCTGCATCCGCTCCGCCGTCCAGTACTCCAGACCCGCTCACCGCAATGTCATGAGCGTCCAGCGCGTAGATCAGAGCACTGTAATTCCAGCAGGGGCTGGCCTCCCAGTGGGACAGCACAACAGGATAGTTGTCTTCAAGTTCGGTGTTGACAAACTGAATGCAGGTTTCCTTGCTCTCAAGGTGGAGCTCAACACCGCTTTTGAGCTGCAGAGCACCGCTGCGGTAGGTCCCGGCAGGCAGGCAGAGGCGCCCCCCGCCTCCGGCACTCAGATCGTCGATCGCAGCCTGCAGCACACTTTGCAGGTTCTCACCGGAATTGGGATAAATACCGTATGCCGCAGCAGACACGTCGTGCCTGCGAATTGCAGGCAGCGAAATGTGAGAAAGGATCTCTTCACGAAGTGTTGCTTTGTCCATGATTGTTACCCCATTTATGTATCATTCGTCAGTGCAAACAGATTTTCACGAAGATGCTCTCCGTGCCAGCGATGGCTTCCGTCATAAATCTCGTGGATCAGATGATGTTCCGCATCGAGCAGACGATAGGCTTCCCGGAGTATCATCATCTGTTCCAGCACGTTTTCGACCCCACGAGGGCCGTTCTGCCGGTCATCCCGACAGGTCTGGATCAGCAGCGGGTGCGGGGCAATGAGGCTTGCAATATCACCCATGTCAAAATACTCCCACAGATGCGGGACATAGTTGCATGAGCAATTCCAGCTCTGCCGCAAAAGAGAATCGCGATAGCCGTAAAAATAGCCGGACACCACCGCAAGGCTGATCCTCTCATCCAGAGCGCTCAGGAACAGCGTTTGCATCGCACCGCCGGAGAAACCCAGAGAGCTCACCTCAGTATATGCCCACTCCCTGTGCTGTGCAAGGAAGTCTGCCGCCCGCATCAGATCCCAGACCAGCATACCGAGAACCGGAATGCCCAACGGCTCACCCATTCTGGCAAGCCTTAAACAGTCGCCTGTGAGTGCACCGGGAAGTTCGCGCGTGTCTGAAAGCTCTTCCCGGCGCTCCCCAAATCCTCTGCAGTCGGGGCAGAGAGCAACATAGCCGCATCTCGCAAGCTGCATGCCGTAATCATAGTTGTAAAAATCGATTTTTTCTGAAACCGCAGTATATTCCCGCAAGCCCGCTACGCTGTACTTCCCGGCACCTCCGTGCCCCGGTGGGCACAGGAAAGGCTTCGTATCCGCTCCCGCATCAGGAGGGATCAGGAGATAGAAGGGCATTACAACACCGGGCTCAGTTTCAATCAGCCAGTGTTCCCTCCGGATCCCATCCTGCAGAATGCACTCCTCCGTCTTCTGCGGCCGGAGCGGACAGCGCTCCATCTTGTCAAGCCCCAGCAGGAGTGCAAGCTGCTTTCGAGCACTGCTCTGCCAGGAGAGAAAATCAGCCCTGCCGTTTCCGTCGAAGCGCATTTGCCGGGCAAAACGATCGTATCTGCGCAGGAGAGACGGAAGAACTGCATAGTTCTCTGCGATGGGCGGCAGTTCAGTCATCACTGACTTCGCCGTACTTCGCAGCCTTAGCTGCTGCTTTGTCTGCTTCAGAAAGCTTGTTTGCAGCTTCACGGCGCTTTTTCAGATATTCGGAAATATAAGGCCATACTACACAGAACACAGCTACAAGCAGGAGAATTGCTGAAAGAGGACGGGTGAAGAACTTGCCGTAGTGTCCTTTGTCCATGCTGATTGCGCGGCGGAAGTAACCCTCAAGCTTTCCTGAGAGAATAAAGGCAAGCACCAGCGGGCTGGTAGGCAGGCCACCAATACTCATAAAGAGACTCAGCAGGCAAAGTGCGAGCATTACATAGATGTTGAACATCGTATTGGAAATTCCGAAGCCGCCGATGTAAGCAATAACCAGGATTACGGAGTAGAGGTAATGATAGGGGATACGCAGAATATGCGCAAACCAGCGCTTGGTTGCAACCTGGATGATAAAGGTCACAATTGCTGCTACCAGCACACAAGCGAAGATCAGCATTGCGAGATCCGGCTGGTTGGTCATAAACAGCGGTCCGGCCTGCAGGCCGTGAATGGTCAGCGCGGCAATCAGCATGGCAGTGATGCCGTCACCCGGGATACCGAGAGCCATCATCGGAATCAGTGCACCGCCGAGAGAGGCATTGTTTGCCGTCTCACTGGCCCAGATCCCAGCAGGATTTCCTTCTCCGAAAGGTACTTCCGGATCCTTGTTGATGCTCTTGGCGTATCCGTAGGCAACCATATTGGAAATACCGGAGCCCATGCCGGGCAGGAAGCCGATCCAGAGGCCGGATACAAAAGCGAAGATCACTGTTTTAAGATTCTTGAAATAATCCGCGATTCTGATGCCGAAACCCTTCTGCCCGGCAGTGGATGCATCCGGCATTTTGGCTTCGCCTTTGGCTGAATCACGAATGATCTGGCACATGGCAAACATACCGAGCATCTGTGCCACGGTGGAAATACCGGCGGCAAGGTTCGGGGAACCGAAGGTAAAGCGCTGGGTTCCGTTGATGGGATCCATACCGATGCATCCGAGCATGAAACCGAGACCGGCGGACATCATGCCTTTCCAGATGTTACCCTTGGAGAGACTCGCTACCAGCGTAATCGCACAGAAGCAGAGGGAGAAATACTCCCAAGGCCCCAGCGTAAGGGCAAAATCGGCAATGATAGGAGATACGAGCGTTGCAATCAGAACGGAGAAGACCGTTCCGAGGAAGGAAGCCGTGATGCCGATGGCAAGCGCCTTGTTGGATTCACCTCTGAGCGTCATGGGATAACCGTCGAAACAGGTTGCAATCGCGGAGGAGGAACCGGGGATGCCGATCAGAACAGCCGAGATGAAAGAACCGGAGACTCCTCCGATCCAGATCGCAAGCAGCAGCACAAAACTGGTCTCTGTGGAAAGACCAAAGGTCACGGGCAGCAGCAATGCAATGCCCAATGTTGCGCTCAGACCGGGGATCGCACCGAAAACAATACCGAGTGCTACCATAGCGAAAATGAGTACGAGGTTGATGGGCTTAAGGCAGATCAGCAGGGCGGAACCGTAAAGAGCAAGATTTGACATTTGTTGTCCCCTCCCTTATTTGAAAATAATGCCGGCGGGCAGTTTAACCTGGAAGCCGAACACGAACATAGCATATAAGCCGGCAGTCACCAGCACGGAGATAAGCACGGCATTGATGGGTTTGACCTCATTTTTGCCTTTCAGGTCGTAGATAAAGGCAAACATCGCTACAGGTGCAGTGATCAGAAAGCCGAAGATCGCCATACCGATGGCTGTTGCCACAAGCAGAAGATAACTCTTGGTAACCTTCAGGATGCCCCCTTTGGGGAAGTAAGGTTTATCCGGCTTCGGATCTTTTTTCCAGTCACGAAGGCCTTTGATTAACAGTGCCAGGGAACTCCCGGCCACAATCACGAGAGCGACATAGGGCAGCAGGCGCGGACCCGGCTCCAGAAGCTTGGGAGGCATCTTCGTCTGGGTCTGAATGAGAATGAACCAGATGACCGACCATACAAGGCCGACTATGCCTGTGACCGCATCACGTTTCAGTTTCAAAGCAGATTCTCCTCTCTTTTTTTCAAAACCCCCAAGGGGAATTCCCTTGGGGGTCATTTTATATTGTTGAGTAATCAGCCCTGGACGTAAAGGTCGATGGCTTTGGCAATTTCAACAAGCTGATCATACTCAGCCTGGCGGATTGCCTGAGACTCCTCAAGATTATGCCAGCCGGGGATATTGCCGATCTTGGCGATATCATCCTTGGTAGCCTCATAGACGGCTTCCATAGCGGCATTCATCTGTTCTACCATGGTCTGATCCATGCCGGCAGGCCCAAGCAGATAGTGACCGACACCAAAGTAGCAGTCCTCAAAGCCCTGCTCCTGGAGCGTCTTGTAGTTTTCAGGAAGCTCTTCGGGATACCCGTCAATGGTCACACCATCAGCAGCTACCGTGCCGATGACTTTCAGCTTTCCGGCTGTCTCATACTCAACGCCGTGGCCTACACCGACAACGCCGATGTCAATAAAGCCGCCGGCAAGGTTCGTGAGCCGGTCAGACTCGCTGCTCATTTCAACAGGGTTGAGCTCGATGCCGAGAGTGCTTGTGAGCTGGCCGAAGAGGAAGGTGTTGGCGCCTGCAGCAGGCATACCTACGTTGAGCTCACCGGGATGAGCTTTTGCATATTCCACAAAGCCTGCAAAATCGTCATAAGGTGCGCTGGTGGGAACAGCAAGTGCGGAGTAGCCGTTGTCCTGCATAGCAGCGATGAGGGTAAAGTCGTTGATCGGGTCAATGTCGCTGTTGCCGGTGATGTACTGAATGTTCAGTGCGCCGGTCGCCAGCGTGAGGGTTGTGCCGTCGGGTTTTGCTGACTTGACCATCTGGTGGCCGATGGTGTTGGAGTCGTAGTTGGTGACGGTCGTCTTCAGCCCGTAGAGATCGGTCAGTGCCTGCGCATAGTAACGGATTGCAAGGTCAGAGCCGCCGCCCGCTTTACCGGGAACAACCAGTGTGATGGTGGACTTTTCCGGGAAACCGATTTCGTTATCAGCCAGCGCAACGGGAGCCATAATCGCAACTGTCAGGCAGATAACAGCAATGAGACTAAGTGCTTTGCGGAAGGAAGTTTTCATGTTTCTTTCTCCTTTTAATAATTTGAGGCGGCGGCTTTTCTGTCTGCCCATCCTCATTTTCTGATTTAAGAATACATTTACTTATCAGAATTTACAATTCCCAAACTGTTATTCTTTTCATAGCAGTTTGGTTATACTTTTTACCTTTTCTCTTTACAACTGACCTGCACATTTGATAAAATACAGATAACGATTCAAACCCGCTCCATTTAGTTTGCGGTAGAGCACTGAAATCGAAGGAGGCTTTGCGTCGTGAACACACGCCAGTTGCATTATTTGCGTACGATTGCCGAACGAGGCAGCCTTTCACAAGCTTCCTTAGTGCTGGGTATATCTCAACCTGCACTGAGCAAGGTCCTCAGCGAATGGGAATCCCTGTGCGGTGGTTCTCTGTTCCTGAGATATCGCCGTCGTTTACTTCCCACTGCTCTGGGGCGGGAAGTCCTGGATTACGCTGAGAAGATCGTGGATGAGCAGAACCGCATGATGCTTACCATGCGTAGTGTAACGGGCAATGACCGGCAGAATATCCGCGTCTGTACAGCACCGAACCGCGGCGCAATCATTTACAGCCGCATCTACAACCAGTTTTCCCGGCGTTACCCGGATATTTCCCTGCACCTGACAGAGCTGTATGCCCGGGAACAGCCTCACGCCATCCGCCGCGGCCAGGTCGATCTGGCACTCGGTGCCGGAACTGACTCTGATATCGTATGCGACATCCCGTTTGTCAGGGAGGAGCTTCTGGTATCGCTCCCTTCCTCCCATCCTCTTGCCGGGCAGAAAAGTATCCGTCTGCGCGACCTGAGGGATACCCCCTTTGTTCTGCAGGGAAAGCGCCACAGCATCCGGGCTATTGCGGACCAGCTTTTTGCCGAAGCGGGTTTCGAGCCGGTGGTTTCTTTTGAATCGGATGATGTGATCCTGCTTGATTCCATGATGCATCAGGCGGTCGGCGCGGGGCTTGTTTCAAAAGCGCACGTCTTTCCCTGCGATGAGCTTGCCTATCTGTCCCTTGACCCGCCAGTATATCAGAAGTTGCATCTGCGTTATCCGCTTGGCCACACACTGACGGAACCGGAGCGCTATCTTGCAAGTCTCCTCATTCGTGAGCGTCTGGCAGATCCGCGGTATGAACCAATCAAATCTCCCGAAGCGGATGAGCTTTTTGCTATGGTAGAAGCTGCGGACGATGCCTATATCACCGGCGGTATGCAGGGCCGTGCAGCAAGCCGTGCTCAGCAGGAATCGCATTTCATCAGTCTCGATACCAGGATCCTGGAATATCTCGCCGCGATTGTGGAAGAGCAGAGCCTTTCACGCGCTGCCGATCGTTTTTATCTTGCGCAGCCGGTGCTTTCCCGGCACCTTCGCAATATGGAGAAAATGATCGGGTTGCCGCTTTTCCATCGCTCACACAACCGCCTGTATCCGACAAACGCCGGCAAAGTGTTCGTCAACAATGCACGCAATATCCTCCGCATAGAGGGAGAGATGCTTCAGGCTATCAAGAAATACCGGGCTGATCATGGAGGACGTCTGCTTGTACACTGTGACCCGGCATTTCTCACACTCTTTGCCGAGAAGGTGGAGCCCCCTTTTTCTTCTCTGCATCCGGAGATTCAGTTGAAGATCATAGAGAGCAATTATGATACAGCGAGAGAGTCTCTGCTCAATGCCTCGACTGATTTTGCTCTTTTTATGACCTGTGTTCCCAAAGATCAGGAGCTGAGAAGTGAGATCCTTGACCTGACCGAACTGGTTTATTGCGCCGATCCCGCAAAGCCGATACCCGGCCTTCGCGGAGGTGACCCTTTGCCTCTTCCAATGCCGCCGCGCGCTGTTATGCTCGCCCCCGCGGAAACTACCCTGCGAGCCGAACAGGATCGTCTTTTTGAGCGGATCTTTGAAAAATCCCCGCATGTGGTCTGTCAGGCGGAATTTGAACTCTTGCGCCGCCTGTCTGTGATCGGGGGTGCAGATACGATTCTTCCTCTCCATCTGCTACCCCGGGAAGAGCATCACCATTGCTACGCTCTCCAACCGCCGCAGCCATTTTATCTGGTTTTGGCATATCACCCGAGCAGAGTCCTCTCCTCCGTTGAAAAGGAGCTTTATGCTATGATTCAGAGTGCCTTTAAAAGCTTCTTCCTGCAGCGGGTATTCCCCACATAATCACTGAAAATCCGCATCGTTCCCGGTTTTGTAGATCTTGACGCGATAAGGAAACTGAGATAAAATAGATGTAAATTTAACGAAAATTGGGCAGGAAGCCTGCCAATATAACGGCTCTTGCCGTTTAACATCCCTATAAAAATAAGTCGATCAGAGATTTTCTGGCTTTTCGATGGAAAGGAAAAACGATGGAAAAATACACCACTTTGGAACAGGCACTTCGGGACCCGTCACTTGTCATAATAACGGATGCTGTAACCACACAGACCGAGCTCAATCAGATTTATGTCAAATACAGAGTCCTTCCGAAAAATCAGAAACGGTTTTCCAACTATTACTCAAACGAATTCTTAGGGCATACTGTACCGGAAATGTATGTCCTTGTAAGGAATAAGCTGATTGCTGACAGCAATATCTTTGAAGACTGGCAGCTGCCAAATGAATCGTTCGTTGTTTCAGAACCGGATCTTTACTACAAGGAAGAATGCTTCAATTCCGGTGATACAAACATATGCTTTATTCTCGGGCATTCGGGAAGCGGAAAATCGGTCATGGCAAGAACCCTTGAAGGAGATGATATAGATCATATTGAGCTTGATGACCTGCTTCTCACCAGGGACCATTTCACAATGGATGGGCTGAAGAACTATTCTGATCTGTTATACAGCTTCTTTAACGGGGAAGGAGCAAAATACTATATCGGTGTAGAAGAGAGAGACGGCATCCCCAAAGAAGAATACGAGGATAAAGTATTTATCGATTTCGTTGACTTCGCAAAGGATTATTCAAAGCAGCACAGAGAAAAGAAATTTATCATAGACGGAATCTGGATCTACCTGTACTTCGATGACCCTTCCGTATTTCAGGATTATGCGGTATTCATCAAGGGTACTTCATTCCTTAAGTCCAAAATCCGTGCGATGAAGAGGGAGATGAAGAGAGACAGGGAAACTCTGGAGAACAGGAAAGAGATGTTCGGCAGAGAAGTCAGAAACTATTTTCTTGATGAGGATAAGATCAACAACTATCGTAACTTCTTTAGTAATAGGCCGGAAACTGTTTTCAGAGAAGAGACAAGCGAAGCCGAAAAAAAACAGGAATTCGTGGTAAACGAGTTGAAGAGTATTAATAAATGCTTCGTAAATGATGACGCAGACGGAATAACTGAGATCATGAAAAGAGCTGAAGAAAATACAGAATTGTCCAACTGGAATAAACTGAGGATAATCAGTGAATGCAAATTAGCTTTGGATGGATTAGCAGAATTGACTAAGCAGAAGATACCAAGGATATTCTCCAGGATAGCGCAGTAATCGCAAACTTGCTTCAACGCGCGGGAAGCATGCAATTTCCTCTTAAACAGCTATTCATGATCAGCGTCATTCCCATTTTATAATTCAGGTTCTATAACAAATGTTGGGTGTGGATCTTCCGTCTCCGGATTCCTCCACCCCAACATTTTTGTTGCCATCCGGTGCACGGATAATAATGCATCTTACCGCCTCAAAATGCATCTTACCGCCTCAAAATGCATCTTACCGCTCAAACCCTTGAAAAAGATGGGAAATCCGCTAAAATAGCCCTGCATTCTGAAAAGGACAGGTGATCATAATGGGTTTAGTATTATTTGTGGTTCTCTTTGCACTGGAGGTTACTCTGGCAGTTATAGGACGCGGCAAGGAAAAAGAAAAGAAGGTCTGGCTGAAAAACCGGCTTCTTGTCCGCGCAGCAGAAGTTGCAATCGTGCTGATCGCACTGTTGCTCCCATACGGGCAGAAGTGGCGTCTCGTCCCGCTGCTGGGTTTTCTGGCGGTACTGGGAATCATTGCACTGCTGAGATGGCTGGGCTGGCGCAGGAAAGATAACGTCAAAAAGAAGACGGGTTCTGCCATCATAAACAGCATATTCAGCATTCTTTTCATCAGCCTGCTTCTTGTACCGGCTTTCCTCTTTACCGGCTATAAAGGGCTTCCTGTCTCCGGACAGTATCCCATCGCACAGACCTCTGTGATCGTGATTGACAGTTCCCGTACCGATCCCTTTGAGCAGGACGGCAGTCTCCGTGAAGTGCCGGTACATTTTTACTATCCCGCCGAGATGGAAAAGGGTGAGCAGTTCCCGCTGATTGTTTTCTCCCACGGTGCTTTCGGTTATTATGAGAGTAACACCTCCACCTACATGGAGCTTGCCAGCAACGGATATGTAGTTGCTGCATTGGACCACCCGCACCACGCTTTCTTCACACAGGACACTGCAGGGAAGATGGTATTGGTTGATCAGGGCTTTTTCCAGACGGCGACAACGCTCAACAACAGCAACTCCTACGACAATCCGGAGGAGTGCTACCCGATCTACCGGGAATGGATGGATCTGCGCACGGCAGATATGAACTGTGTGCTGGACGCTTTGAAAGCTGCCGGAGAATCCGGCAAGCTGAACGACACACTGTTCCTGCCGGAGAACAATGCCGAAACGATCCTCTCCGTCCTGAAAATGATTGACATGACAAAGATCGGCCTGATGGGGCACTCTATGGGCGGTGCTACCTCGGTACAGGTAGGACGGGAGCGCGATGATATCTCCGCTGTCATCGATCTGGACGGAACAATGCTGGGAGAGTATCTTGGTGTGGAAAACGGAGACTATGTTATCAACCCAGAGCCTTATACGGTTCCGCTGCTTGAATTTGCGAACTGGGAACAGTATAATGAGCGCAAGGAATATCCGTCCTTAGGCTATGTTTATCCCAATGAAGTGCTGCTTTCGCATGGCAAGGAGTGCTGTTACGTTACAGTCCGCGATACGCTGCATATGGACTTTACCGATCTGCCCCTTCTGTCTCCAACCCTGGGGAACATGTTCGGCAGCGGTGTGCGGGACAACGCGGAGACAATGACCATTGTGAACGGCCTGGTACGGGATTTCTTCAATGCTTATCTGAAAGGCGACGGCGCGTTCTCCGCGCAGGAGATCTGCTGAGCGGTTGACGCGCCGAGAGACATTATGGATGTTAAGATCAAACAAATCGGCGCGGGGGAACAGGAGCTGGTTCTGATCTGCTGCCGTGAGGTCACCGAGGAGGTACGGGAGATCGCCGCCTTTGTCCGGTCCAGACAGGGAAGCCTGTCCGGCGTACGGGATGAAAAGCAGTACGAGATCCCCGTCTCCGAGCTGTACTACATCGAGTCGGTAGATGGCAAGACTTTCCTCTATACGAAAGAACAGATCTATGAGACGTCTTACCGGGTTTACGAGCTGGAAAGCCTGCTGCGGGCCAAGCACTTTTTGCGCGTTTCCAAGTCCATGCTGCTGAACCTGATGAAGATCCGATCCATCCAGCCCGCACTGAACGGACGGCTTAGCGCCGTCCTGCAGTCGGGCGAGGAAGTGATTATTTCCCGCAGCTATGTCAAGGACCTGAAATCCGCTTTGAAAGGAGAGTGAAGAGATGAATCTCAAACAGTTTCTTCTCCGAAAGCTGATGCTGTTTTTTACGCTTTCAACACTCATTACCGTCGCTGTTTACATTTTAGGTGTCATGTTCGATCCTGATGCTCGCTTCGGATACGATGGCTTCCTCTCCCCGCTCATCTACGCCGGGGCCTGTGTGCTTCCCAGCCTGGTTACCTGGTCAAAGCGGGAGCTGAAGCCCCGGGAAATGCTTTTGCGTGAGATGATGCAGTTTCTGTTGACAGAAGCCGTTGTGCTGGGTTTGGCTTTCAGAAGCCGCGTGATCGACACATCCCGATCCGAAGTCGTGCTGGGAATCGGCGGAAGCGTGCTGGTAATTTATCTGCTGGTCTTCCTGATCTCCTGGGCGGCAAACTCCGCTGAAGCCAGAGAGACTGACCGGGAACTGCAGGAATTCCAGCGGCTTCACGGTCTTGACCTGTGCGTACCGGGCAAAACTGCCCCAAAGAATTAAAGGAGAAAAGCCGTTTGCTCCATAATCAGTATGGCACTCTGCAAGTAACAGAGTGCCGTTTTTTAGTGGTATAATTCGCTGTGTTCCAAGGCTTTTATGCATAATAAACCTTTTCATACTAAATAGTAAACCCGCAGTCGAGAATGATTATTCTCACTGCTGGCTTAACAGTTATCTTCTTTTATTGAAGTATCGTAGCAAGATTTATGATATTCAAAGGCCTCCTGTTATACTAACGTTTGGCTGATTGTCTTTCATCCAGGAAACGATGTCGCCGGCATAATTTTTGGCTATCGAAATGATGAGGCCGGTTTGATCAGCAGAGACAAAAGTGAGACTATTAGCATAGAGGCGAATAAAGGAAATGTTTGACCATGCCAGCTTGACAATTTGAGAGTCTTCCTTGCTAAGCTCTACACCGCTGTCATCAAGAGTCAAAACGGAAGAACGAGAATCGTTCATCAATGTTTTTAATGCCCTCCCAAGCATGTGCAGGTATGCCAGGCACATGGCCATGGCAATTGCCAACGCTGCCATAATGGCATAATCCAATGTGCTGGCGCCCCAGAAGATCGACATGAAAATAAGCGTGACTAAGAATACGCTCCCCAGAATCAGGAGTGTGCTGAACTGCTTGAAATAGTCCTTCAGCTTGCGCTCTGGCTTCCTGAGAATAAACCGATACTGAGCCTGGAAGTTTACCACTTCACGATAGAAAGCTTCACTGCCTTTTTCTTTGATTTCTATTTTCAACATATTGCCTCCCAAAAAAGTGTAATGATTTACTCAGTTGAGAACAGATTATACCAGCATACCGCTGAGTTTCCAAGACTCGGCGGTATTATTTTTTCTGTTCTAAAGGAAATGACTTGCTGTGAGCATCTTTTCCGTGAAGCAGTGGAACTGTTGAGCAGAAAAGAAAGAGACTTTTGTAAACAATTTCGAAATTAAACCACAGGTTTATTTACAGGGATATTTGCCCGACCTGATAGTTAATGCTCAAATCTATAAATAAAGCAGAGACTGCGTCGCCATCCATCGGTGAAGCAGTCTCTGCTAATTATGATCGTCGGTATGCCTTTTTCTCATT
>JBGUNA010000115.1:0-6175 GCA_045117135.1 Candidatus Limivicinus sp.
GGGTATGGTGGAGCTGCTGAATGACGAGACACTGTTTCTCAACGAGGTGGCGAAACTGCTGGATTGTGAAACCGGTTCTGCCCGGCGCAAGCGGGATTACCGGAGCAGCCACAATGTGGCGGGGGACAATGTCCCCCAGCTGTCCCACGGTTGTCCCCAAGAGATAGAGATAGAGAAAGAGACAGAGTCAGAGATAGAACCAGAGACAGAGAAAGAAGGTTCCACAGAACCTGAAGGTTCTGTGTGTCGGACGAAGGACGTCCGACGCATCATAGAAGCCTGGAATGCCCTCGGCCTGCAGCAGGTCACAAAGCTGACACCGGGCTCCAGACGAGGCTGCATGCTGCGTGCCCGTGTCCGGGAGTACGGCACCGAGGCTGTTCTGCAGGCAATCGAAAAGATCCGCCAAAGCGCCTTTCTCCGTGGGCAGAATGCAAAAGGCTGGGTGATCACCTTCGAGTGGTTTGTGCGGCCGAACAACTTCCCCAAGGTGCTGGAGGGCAACTATGACGATACGAGCAGCCAGGGAACACAGCCGGAACGGGTCTTCATCCCGACGGAGTTCTGATAGGAAAGGAGTTATGATATGGAAAAATATGATTTTCAAAGTATACCGTTTCGCAACAGGGAGGGCTATGCCGACCCGACGGTGTGGCTTGCCCTTCGAAATGTTGAGATGCAGCGGCTTCTCGAGGAGAAGCTGCGGAAAAGAATTGCCGAGAATGAATCTGCAAAAAGGAAAACTGCCAAATGGCAGCAAATGGCCGTCAGCCTCGCCGAGAGGGAAGAACTGCGGGAGGATGAGCGCTTTGTCTGGGAAGAGCTGGCCAACGCCATCATCATTCAGGCGGCGGAGGACTGGCGCAGTGCCATGCGGCACCTGCAGAAACACCCTTCCGACGCTGCAGCAAAGCGGCGTATGCGCGAAACGGAGGAGTTCTTTCTCTCGGAATTCTATATGCTTCTCACTACCTATGACGGGCGTACCCTGCTCAAAAGACTGAAGGAGGAATTCAAATCATGCAGAACCTGACGCCGAAGCAGTATCTGTCCCAGGCACTCGCCGCGGACAAGGCAATCAACCGCAAGCTTGACCGCCTGGCTGATCTTTATGCCGCCTGCACCAAAAGCACCTCGCTTCTCACCCTCACTCCCGGCGGCGGGCACGACGACCGCGCCTTTGAACACCGGATGGAGAAATATCTTCTCCTCCGCGACGAGATCAACACTGATATCGATCGCCTGGTGGATCTGAAAACCGAGATCATGAAGGTGATCGACGCCGTTCCGGATGAGGGCTGCCGCTGTATCCTTGAAAAGCACTTTCTCCAGGGGAAGAGCTATTCAGTGATCGGGCAGGAGATGAAATACGATAAAGACTATGTATATAAGAAAATTAAAAAGGCTCTGAAAAAAATACAGATTCCTGAAAGAGTACTATGAAGTACTACGAAGTACTATGCTCTGTTATGGTAGTATTATGCTGGAAATAAAAAACGGAAGCTCGGGAGATCATCCCGGGCTTCGGCTTTGAAAGGAGAACGTGTGAGAGATTACAGGCTGGACCCGCCGGAAGCGGAAGAGTTTATACCGCGCTGCCCGGTCTGCGGGTTGGAATGCGACACCCTCTATCTGGATAAAGACCACGAGGTCTTCGGCTGTGACCGCTGTATCAGTCTGGTAGATGCTTACGAATATCTTTATGAAGAGTAACCAGGTAAAACCCAAAAAAGAATATGCCCTGGATTACAGTAATCTCTGCGGCGGGCTGAACCTCTGGGATCCGGATTACCGGCTGAAGCCGAACGAGAGCCCTGAGATGAAAAACCTGCTCTGGCGAAACGGTATGCTCTGCTCAAGGAAAGGGCAATATTATCTGAATGATACCGAACTCGGCCAGGGCATTGCGGCTTATCCAAGGTTGTGGCACGGAGCCGTCTTTGCACACATCGGTGACGGGATTTACTGTTTTGATTTGTCTCTCCGCTCTGACGCTTCTGCTCTTGCTCGGAAGGAAACTTCCTCCTACGCATCAACTTCTCCATCCGAGCTAAGTAATGAAGAAGCCCTCTTGCCCCCCTTGCCTAAAGGGGGGATGTCAGCTTTGCTGACAGGGGGGATTCCTGAACCCCACCTCCTTTGCTCCGGCCTCCCTCTGATCCGCGGCACCTTCTTCACTTACAGCGACAAGCTGTATTACAAGACCACCGGGGTGTATCTGGAAATTACAGCAGAATATGAAAATGACCGGTGGTCTTTCACTGCGGCTGCGGTTTCCCCTTACGAGCCGGTCATTCTGATCAATGCCTCTCCCTCCACCGGAGCGGGAGACCTCTATCAGCCGGAAAACAGGTTAAGCAGCAGAAAGACAGTCTGGTATAACGCGGTCAACGGCTCCAGGACGTATTCTCTGCCGGTCATTGCCAACCGTGTCACGTATGTTGAAGTGGATGGTGTGCACATGACGCAGGGGTGGAGTTATGACCGGCAGAACGGGAAAGTGATTTTCCAGACGGCTCCGCCGGTTACCGATCCTCCGACAAATAATACGGTCAGAATAACGTATGAATTATCCAACCTTGAAGCACAGAAGTCCATTATGGACTGCCGGTATGCTGCCGTGTTTGGCGGAACCGGGGAACTCTGTGTGGTGATGGCAGGTTCCGAAGATCAGCCGAATGCCTATTTCTGGAGTGGGAACTCCAATATCAAGATGGATGCCAGCTACTTCCCGATGGAACAAGTTCAACTCGCCAGCTCAACGGAAGAGCGCATCACAGGCTTTGGCAAGCAGCAGGACAACCTGATCATCTTTAAAGAGGGAAGTGTGGGGAAGACCACTTTGGGAACGCAGACAATCAACGGCCGCATTTTCATTGATCTTCCCTACATACCCATCAACGCCTCCATCGGCTGTGACCTGCCGTGGAGCATCCAGCTGGTAGAGAACAACCTTGTCTTTGCCAACCGGACGGGCATCTGGATGCTTCTGGACACGACTGCTGCGAATGAAAACAATATTGTCGGAATCAGCAGGAAGGTGAACGGTTCTGCCGAGAGGCCGGGCCTGCTGGCAGACCTGGGACAGTACTCACGCTCTGAGGCAGAGCTTCCGGCTCGGAAGGGAACTACCTCCTACGCATCAACTGCCCCGTCCGAGCTAAGAAGCGGGGGATTGAACATGGTGGATGAAGATCTTGTTTGCTCTGTGGATGACGGGACGCATTATTATCTGACGGTTGCCGGCCATACCTGGGCATGGGATTATGAGCTGTCGGGGTGGAAGGATCCATCCTGGTTCTATCTGACCGGGACGAATGCTGTTGCACTGATCCAGGAAGCGGGGGAAATCTTTCATGTCGATTTTCTTGGAAGATTGAGCGGTTTACATAATCAGTGCAATGATTATGGCTATCCGTTTGAGAGACTGTTCCGTTTCCCGACTATGAACTTCGGCAGCTATGACAACCGGAAGAATGTGAATTCCGTAATTGTCGCATTAGGAGCATGTGAGCCGGAGAATATGGAACTCTGGTATCTGACGGATTATGAGACGAGGAAAGACCTTACCAATCTGCAGGTAGTTGAGATACCCTCCCGCGGTGAGGTCTATGCTCTTGCTCGGAAGGAAACTGCAGCCTACGCACCTGCTGCACTGTCCGAGCTGAGGAGTGGGGAGGAGAGAGAAGCAGTCGGAACTCGGGCGAAAAATACCAAAGTACCGGCAGTGTTCCGGAGAAGACCAATGTGCAGGAGAGTGCTGCATTTCACGATGAAGCTGATCAACAGCAATCTGAATGAAGATTTCGAGCTCGTCGGAGCTCAGGTGTTTTACAACTTACAGGGCAGATTGCGATGATTCCTACGCACGGAGTGCTCATCTATTGCACGGAAGGGGACACTTTTTTTCCGCTCCTGCTTTTCCGTCCGTGCTGAAATTAGATTGAAGAATAATAAAAGGAGAGTTGCTATGGAAGAAAACAAAAATCTTGAAACTTTGGGCGGGCTATGCAGCCACATGCTTTCGTCTCCAATGCCAGTATCCGATGATGTACGGGAGTGCCTGACACAGCTTTGTGTTCGGCCGACTTGTGCAGCCTACATTGTCTTTGGCATGATACAGAAAGCCGCCAAGGGTGATACCTCAGCGGCTAAGTTTATAAAAGAAATCAACGGGGAAGGGACTTCCCCGGACGATACAGGACTTTCTGATCTGCATTCCCTCAGCGACGTGGTTCTCTGCCGGCTGGCAGGGTTTACGCTGGAGAAACTGATGCAGAGCGAGATGTGAAGAACCCGGTAAACCGGGAATTAAGCTTTTCCTATAAAACGGTATACAAGTCTGTAAATGCCATATCCGATTGCCACACCAACAGTATTGAGAATCAGATCATCGATATCGGTTACACTTCCGGGAAAGAGCAGCTGAATCATCTCGATAACAAACGACAACCCCGCACCGGCAAGAAGCACTTTCCAGAAAGTATCCAGGCGCTTGTACAGAATTGGCATAATGATGCCTGTCGGTATAAACATGCAAATATTTCCGATGATATTAATTGCAGCTTCGCGTTTTACGTCATAATCCAGAATGTTTACAAGCGGAATCAGGTTGACCCGAAGCGGCTGAATGCTGTTCCTGTTGATGATAAGCGGCTGAACCTGACCGTTGACAGTGAAAAAGGGGTAAAAGACAAAACGAATCAGAACAGCAAGATTGATATACATCAAAAGAAGAAACGCCTCTCTTTTCCAGGCAATCTTCTTCTGTTGTATCCATATCATTCCTCTGCCGAGGAGCCACAGCAGGGTAAAAAACAATTCACCGGTTAACAAAGATATCTCAATCAAGCGTCATACCTCATCAAATCCCAATCTGTCGTGATGTATCACGAACTTCTCCCATTTCATGCAGGCTTTCGTGCGACGATCAGATATCGGTGTGTCGTCCCGACGATTTTTCCGTCACGTTCTATGGTTTTCTGCAATTGCAGAAGCCGGTCAAAGCAGCGGTCAACAGAAAAGCCGGGAAACTCCCATACGATGATCCTTGCAAACCACACAAAGGCGCCGATGTCATAGAAACAGATCGGGCGAAAGGCTTCATCTGCCTGAAGGATCTCGAAGCCTGTGTCTGTAAATGCTGTTCTCTGCTCATGCATATTCAGATGGGGAAACGGGTTCTCAGCATCTGGAAGGACCATTTCAACCAGTTCTCTGTCATTGCCTGATCCGACTTGCTGCGTGATAAACAGCCCGCCGGGTTTCAGCAGCCTTCTGATCTCCGGCGGATAAAAGTCACCGTGCCGGTTGATGATGATATCAAAAGAATTGTCATCGAAGGGTACGTGAGAAGCATCTGCGCACTCTCGCAGATCTATTCCCAAAGGAAGAAGCTTCTCACGGCAAAGCTGCACGTTGGGAGGATAGCCCTCTGTCGCGGCGGTATTCTCATATGGATGACGGAGCGACAGCAGAAATTCTCCGCCTCCTGTATCGTAATCAAGAAGCTTCATGTCGTCACGAAGCAGTTCATGTATGATTGTTTTGTAATCCCATGGAAGAGAGTTTTCCTCTTCATACCTTCCGTGGATATGAGAAAAATCCCAGCCTTTGATATGTGCTATGCTTTCTTCCTTTTCCCATATCATTCTCAATTCTTCAGTCGTCATTTTTACCCTCACAGACTCCGATTGGGGAAGCCATTATCTTTAGTACATCCCTTTACTGTTTTCTCTTCCAGATCTTTAATTTTACTGATGAGAAAACAAGTTCAAAAATTGCACAGAGGCTCAATGTACCCAGTATCCTGATAAGCATATCAGGCATCGTGATATCGGCAAAGTATGTGACAGCAAAGATTAAAGTTACACATGCAAGAACAATGAGACTTATTTTCCACATTTTTCTGTAATCCCTCATGAAGTGTCCCTCCATAATGTATATCTGATAGCTTTATAATAACATTCAAGTCGTGCTCTGCCGCCTGGCAGGGTTTACGCTGGAGAAGCTGATACAGAGCGAGATGTGAATTGCTCGAAAAAATGGATTCTATCTGGTAAAACTATTTTCTTATCATTGCAATGACATCACGCTGTACTTTATCAGCTTCAGGGATCGGTAATAGCGGATAGGCATGATTCATTTTTTCCCCTTCGATATAGTTGATGCTGAT
>JBGUNA010000116.1:0-23455 GCA_045117135.1 Candidatus Limivicinus sp.
GGGTATGGTGGAGCTGCTGAATGACGAGACACTGTTTCTCAACGAGGTGGCGAAACTGCTGGATTGTGAAACCGGTTCTGCCCGGCGAAAGCGGGATTACCGGAGCAGCCACAATGCAGCGGGGTACAATGTCCCCCAACTGTCCCCCGGTTGTCTCCAAGAGACAGAGATAGAGAAAGAGAAAGAGACAGATTCAGAGATAGAACCAGAGACAGAGAAAGAAGTTTCCACAGAACCTGAAGGTTCTGTATGTCGGACGAAAGACGTCCGACGAACCCTACCGGCATAACCGCAAAGGCATGCATCCGAGAGATTGACCGCCTGGCCGACCTCTATGCCGCCTGCACCAAAAGCACTTCGCTTCTCACACTCACTCCCGGCGGCGGGCACGACGACCGCGCCTTTGAACACCGGATGGTGAAATATCTTACGCTCCGGGATGAGATCAACAAAGATATCGACCGCCTGGTGGACCTGAAAACCGAGATCATGCAGGTGATCGATTCCGTCCCGTATGAGGACTGCCGATGCATTCTTGAAAAGCACTTCCTCCAGGGGAAGAGCTATACCGTGATCGGGCAGGAGATGGGTTATACTGGTCATTATGTCTCTGAGAAGTGCAGGAAGGCTTTGAAAAAAGTCCAGGTACCCGAAAAAACATCATAAAACATCACGAAACATCATACTCCTGTATGATAGTATTATACTGAAAATAAAATAAAAAACCTGGCCCGGGAGATCATCTCGGGTTTCGGCTTTGAAAGAAGTGGTTGAGTGAAATCTCCAAAGAGTTATGGCGGACCACTGATTATCGATATATTTGTGGTAACGAACAGTTCTGACAGGCTGTAGATCTGTGTGGAAACCGGAGAATACTATCCTTCTCAAGTGGCTGCGGAGAAAGCTACCGGTTACAGCGGAATTCATAAAGTCTGTCTGGGGAAACAGTACACTGCCGGTGGGTATCACTGGCGGTATGCATAAAAAAGGGCTTCGCGGAAATCCCTGTTTTATGCTCTGTATTTCGCTTCAAAGGCGTTGAGGATGGAGAGTTGGGCGGTATCGAGATAGGTGAGAGCTGTTTTTCGGATATTGATCGGGATGCCGTAATATGCCTGGGCGATTCCACCGGTTATGGCTCCAATTGTGTCACTGTCTCCTCCGAGGGAGATAGCGTTGCGGATGGCATCTTCAAAGGAAGTGGATTCAAAGAAGGCTTCCAGCGCCTGTGGTACGGAACCCTGGCAGCTCACGTCAAAGGTATAGGCTGGACGGATCTCATCGAGGGTGAAGTTGATCCGGTAAAAATTCTGTTCGATAAATCCGCGGATCTCCGGGATGGTTTTACCGATTCTGGCGAGGTAGATGGCAGCAGCGGTTGCCTCGGCTCCCTTCATTCCTTCGGGATGGTTATGGGTCACCTTGGTGACGGCATCTGCCAGCCGGATGACATCTTCCAGGGAGGATGCTGCGAAGCCGCAGGGGCTGACGCGCATGGCAGCTCCGTTTCCGTAGCTGTTATAAGGCTGAGGATTCGAATCCCGAAGCCAATAGCGGAATTTTCCGCCGTATCCGGCATGGGGATACATTGCTCCAAGCATCTGCATTTGCTTGACGGCTTCCTTTTCAAGCGAAATATTATAGTTATCTGCGTTGAGGATCGCATTGGCAATGGCCAGGGTCATGATGCTGTCATCTGTCGGCCTGCACGGATGCCGGGCGGAAAAGAATACGAAATTCTTTGTTTTGATATTATGCCGTTCATACACGGAACCGACGATATCTCCTATGATTGCTCCTAACATGGTTGATCATCTCCTTGTTTTATATGCTCACATTATAGCAGAGCATCCGGTGAGCTGGGTCAATTTGAAATCAACATTCCTCATTTCATGCTGGCCCCGAGCGTCGGGAGATTCTTGCTTGCCAGCTCGGAGTTGATTACGTCGATATCATAATCCTTCTTGCGGATGAAGTATTCCACAATAACATCGGTCTCGTAATACTCTGTCAGGATCATGCCGGCCCGTTTCAGAAGATCCTGCGTCTGGTCATAATCCAGATTCAGGCCGATGGCACAGGCAAGAGCGGTATTCTTTTTGGGTACGATCTGGGGGTCTGTTCTCAGGCGGGAAAAGGTTGCCCTCAAAATGTTGGCACGGGAATAGAACTCACCGATGGGCATGCTTTTCTGATCCATCCACCATTCGCACATATAGGCAAAGGGCAAGTCCTGATTAGCATACTCTTTTTTCGGTTTTGCGGGTTCTTCGGGCTTTTTTGGCTGAGGGACCTGCTTTTTGTGAAGCTTCGGATATCTTTTCGCAATATAGTCGTTGATTTCGCCATCAACTTTTTCGCTGATCTCGGCCAGTTCCCGGTTATGGAGGACGAGGTAAACCTTTATGTCGGTATCTGAGGCAAGGAGGAAGTTCCGGATTGTTGTGGTCGCAATGCTGTAGGCTTCAGGTTTCGGATACCGATATGTTCCGGTAGCAATGGCAGGAAAAGCAATAGATTTGCACTTTTTTTCCAAAGCCAGGGAGAGCACGGTCTTATAACAGTTCGCAAGCAGTTTATCTTCCCCGTGATGCCCGTCGTAATAGACGGGGCTGACGCAGTGGATGATATATTTGCAGGTGTGTATGCCATAAGAGGGAGTTATGACGGCTGAACCGACCGGGCATGTTCCGATTCTTTCCAGTTCTTCACAAAGTGCCGGACCCCCGAGTTCGTGGATCTGAGCGTCAACGCTTCCGTCCCGGATGCCCGGGTTGAGATGCCTGTTGCTTGGGTTAACGATCGCATCCACTTTCATTTTTGTGAGATCGCCCCTGACGATAATGAGAGCCATAACGAAAGCCTCCGAAGTCGCTTTTTTCTTCATTAGGGCATTCCTGCCGGAATCCGTCAAGACAAAGCAACGTGAAAAGGAAATGCCCGGGAATACACCCGGGCATCTGAGGGTCAATCTCTCAGCGGTATTTCTTTGAGAACTCGTTCGCAACGTTTCGCAGGGGAGTGGGCAGGTACCGGAGAGCAGTTTGCCTGATGTCATCCGGAATGCCGTAGTAAGCTTCGGCTATCGCCCCCGCAATTGCTGCAATCGTATCCGTATCGCCTCCGATCGAGACACAGTTGCGGATGACGTCTTCAAAGCTCTCACCTTCGGCGAAGCATTGGAGGGCCTGAGGCATCGTCACCTGGCAGATTTCTTTGCCATGATGTCCTCTTGTTTCTTCCCGGATCTGGTCACAGGTTTTATCCAGCATGTAGTAGGTTTTCGCCTTTGTCAGAATATCCTCCTTGCTAATCCCTGCGCGTGCGAGGAAGATGCAGACGGCTGTACACTCTGCACCTTTGATGCCTTCCGGATGGTCATGGGTGATTGCCGTGACGATTTCAGACAGTTCCTTTGCCTGCTGTTCAGTCTTTGCAACCCATCCGACAGGGCTGATACGCATGGCGGAGCCGTTCCCGCAGCTGTTGTAAGGTTTTGGGTTTGCGCTGAAGAGCCAGGTATAGAAACGGTTGCCGTATCCAGCTCCCGGATAGATTTTCCCGTATTCCCGCAGCATTTCGATGGCTTCTTTCTGCGTGACAGTTTCGGGGTTATGTTGCAGGAAAAGGTCAGCTACTGCACAGGTCATAACAGTATCGTCTGTGTAGGTGCAGCTCGTAGCAAAAAGATCAAAGTCTTTGCTGAGGTGGTTATGGAATTCATAACGAGATCCTACAATATCTCCAATGATTGCTCCAAACATCGGTGTTTCCTCCTTTTCTGTTTTGTGGCTTGATTATAACACGGGGACGATAACAGCAGGTCAATTTGAAATTGACATTATTATTTCGGGATGCTTTTGGTACTTCTTATGACAAAAACATCGCCCCACTTGTTATTCAGTATACGCTACTGTCCAACAAATAGGGTGATGTTTATTCTCTGAGTGATACCAGTTTATCACTTATGAATCCATCCGGCTGCACCGCGTAGGCTGACGACATACCAGTCATCCTCTTCTTTCAAAATGGGAAGCCGGGTTCCTTTGTCAAGAAGAGCAACCTTTAGCGCAGAAGTATCATTCCAGGCATATACCTCTGTTTCCTTTTCAGTCCTATACCAGGCAGGATTGATAATAATGAAGTCTGATTTTATCCAACCGGAGGGAGAGTCTTCAGAATCACCGAGCGTACAATAGACAAATCCGTTCTCTTCCTGTGGTCCTGCCGGCAGATCTGCACCTACCACGATCGGCCGATCTCCGTAACTCAGGGTTTGTATTGCTTTGGAAGAAGAACTTGGCTTTTCTCGTAAGGTGAGTGTTTCACACAACACCACAGCCGGATAACCGATCTGCTGTCCCGGGCCATAAGGCTGTATGATTTCCGCGTGAACAATCCCTCTGCATCCGAGCGAAAGAAACAGTGCTGTCAGAATTGTCAGCCAAACATACTTTTTCATGTTCATTTCTCCTTTTTTCTTTATTCAATAAAAAGACGATGTACCCGGCTGTTTTTCCCTGCATGAAAACGGAGAGTTGAGAAGAAAGCCTCAAATCCATTCCGAAATATCGGTCTGTTGAGTCGATTATACTACCAATTGAAAAACTCGTAAAGAAGGTTTTATCCCGGCTGTTTTACGGTTTGCTTATTGACATACAGCACATGCGTAAGTAAAATAATAAATGACATATGTCGGAAAGAAAACGGATGGGTATAATATCCCCGAATACTTGTGTTTTCTGTGCCGGGAAGAAGCCAAGTCCGTGCAAAATCCATGCGACGGTAAACAGTTTTCAAATGAGGAAGGTAAATAACGATGACAAACCATGCCGAGATCGCAAAGCAACTGTTTTTCAAGGGTTATAACTGTGCGCAGTCAGTTTTCTGCGCTTTTACGGATGTCACCGGCTATGATATTGACACTTCCGCCCGCATGGCATCATCTTTCGGGGGCGGATTAGGCCGCCTGCGCGAAACCTGCGGTGCGGTGAGTGCTGCAGCGCTGATACTTGGCATCGTGAAAGGCTATGATGATCCTGCCGATTATGAAGCAAAGAAACAGCATTATGCACTGGTCAGGGAATTTGCGGATAGATTTAAAGAGAAAAATAAAAGCATCATTTGTCGTGAACTCTTGACAGAAGCTAGCCTTACTCCGGAAAGCGGCGGAGCACCGGAGCAGCGAAGCGAAGATTATTACCAAAAGCGTCCGTGCCCGAATTTTGTATATGATGCTTCGCTCATACTGGACGAGATGATTCAGCACACCCTGACTTCAGGCGATAACAATTGAACTGAGAGTTTTTCCTGTATGGAAAGTAAAAAAGCCGTCTGACACCAAGACGGCTTTTTTATGGAAAGGAGATACTCATGAAAAAAATCTGCCCATATATAATAATAAACCATAAACCGATATTTGTCAAGTATTTTATGTCAACAATATAAGAAAATAAGGCATTTTGGATATGTTTTATGTATAAATAGAAAAGGCTTTAAACGGTAACAAAATTAAAGCTGGATAATACGGTGTTGAGATGCTATAATAAAATATCATAATATAATTAAGGAAGGAAACACCATGCGTAAGCTAATCTGCACCTTTTTAGCAATTGTTCTGATTGCGCCACTTTTCCCAAGGGCTTTTGCCGACCTTCAGAATTTCGATCCCGAGGAAGCCCTGAAAGATCAGACAATACTTGCTTACCTATGTACTTATGGTAGCCTGTGTATTGAGACGGACACCTGTTTTGAAGAGGAAGGACAGGATGATTTCCACATTTTTGAACGGGAATCCTATTATTACAATCCGCAAAACGGTTACATGACGATGATTCTGGAAACCAGAAGCCCGGAAGAAGAGACCGTCAGGTATTTCGATAACTATCCGTCTCCCATGTGCTATACCATGACGCGGATCGAAGACGGTGATGCGGAATACGAAGCGGAAGAATATGATGATGTATATGTGACCAATATTGCCTGGGACAGATGCATCACTGACTATGACATCTCCAATGCTGCTCTGCTGGATGAATTTGAAGCTTTGGATGATATGCTTTTCAATTATGACGTCGACGGCAAAGATGTGGTGCTGTATTTCTCCGAGGATTCCGGATGGCTGAACATGACTTATGAGGATGGCAGTCTGTATGAGAATATGTATTATTATATCAGCAAAACATTCTCTCCCTGTCAGAGCAAAGATCCGGACGTCTCGATCAAGGAAACCCTTTCCAAAGAAGCTACCGGAGCTGCCGTTGAGGCGCTGCCTGCCGGAAGCTTTCCCGGCAGCGGACAGACAAAGGCCGGCACCTCAGGTAAGCTGAGCTTTGTTACGACGGATCTTTACGGCAACCCGGTGGATGATTCCATCATGCAAGGGAAACGGCTCGTTATTATGAATATCTGGGAACCCTGGTGCAGCCCCTGTAAGAAAGAGATGCCTGATATGGAGCGGCTCTATCAGAAGTATAAGGATTCCGGTGTGCTATTCCTCGGCGTTTACGGACGGCACGAGGAAAGCACAGATGAAGACACCAGAGAAGTGGTTTCCGAGCTCGGTGTGACCTATCCCGTCATCCGTGACTGTGATGGTTTTTCACCGTATGTCAATGATGGCTGGCCGGAGAATTATTTCTTTGACGGCGAAGGAAACCTGCTCAGCAATGAGCCGGACGGAGGTTACAAAACCTATGATGACTGGGAACAGCTAATCCTCCGTTATCTGAACGGATGATAAACAGGGGGAAAATTGTGAGGCGAATCCGTGCGATCTGCGGATTCGCTTCAATTATAATTTGATAAAATAATCCCGGTGCCGTGTGTGGTACCGGGATTTAACATGGAATGGATCAGTTGATCTTGAGAGTTTCCCAGAGGGTATTGATATAATCGAGCTGGTCATTGCTCAGGTTGCGGTAGGCATAGATATTGTAGTTTTCCTTAAAGTCATCAATTCCCGGGTAGAGGATGCTGATCGTGTCTTCCCCGAGATCTTCGAGATACGCTTCGTTGTTGTAGACGATAGAATTGGGGGAGGCATAATAGGTAAATTCGGCATTGGCAACTGCCGGCTCTTCAGAGAGCATGTAGTTAATGAAGATCTCGGCAAGCTCCTTGTTCTGGCAGCAGGATGGAATGCACATGGCATCCACAAAGTAATTGGTGGGTTCCGGATAATAGAACTGCAGGTCTACGTTCTCGGCCTGTGCATCGAGCATGGTGAAGTAGTCACCTGCATAGTATGCGCCGATTGCTGCTTCGCCGGATTCAAGCATGTTGTAGATCTCGTCCATGACATAGCTCTTCACCAGGGGAGCCTGCTTTTTCAGTTCGGCAAGAGCATCGTCCCATGTGGAGCGGTCTTCGGAATTGACGTCAAGCCCAAGCTTGTACTGAGCAGTGGCAAATGCGTCCCGGCTGTTGTTGAACTGCAGAATGTTGCCTGCATATTTGTCGTTCCACAACAGATCCCAGCCGCCGGCATCTTCTTCGTCCACAACATTGGCGTTGTAAATAATACCGACCATGTTGTAGGTGTAAGGGACGGAATAAACGTCATCCGGATCATAGTACAGCCCGCGGAAGCTTTCGTTGATATTTTTATAATTCGGGATGTTGTCGAAGTTCAGTTTGAGAAGCATGTTTTCCTCTGCAAGGCGGGCAATCATATAGTCGCTGGGGAAAATAACGTCATAACTCACGGCACCGCTGGACAACTTGGCATACATGTCCTCATTGCTGGCGAAGGTAGAGTAGTTTACTTTTACCTTTTTCTTGTAAGTCTGTTCATACCAGCTTTCAAATGCCTTGATGGTGTCGAGAGAATCTTCGGAACCGTCTGAAATGTATTCGCCCCAGTTGTAGACGTTGAGAGTCTGGGTCTCCGTCTTGCCGCACCCGGCCAGAAGAGCCATGCCGAGTGCCATTACAAGAACCAGTGCAAGGGAGAGAATTTTTTTCATCAGTTTTTTGCCTCCTCGGTTTTTTTGTTTTTTCTGGGTTTTCGCTCCGTTTCACTGGAGTCAATGGAGTTGGAAATCAGAAGCAGGGTAAGTATCACAAAGAAGATGATAGTTGCCAGGGCATACATCTTCGGGGTGACGGTCTTTTTCGTCATGTTATAAATGCGGATCGGCAGGGTCTGAAAGCTGTTGCCGGTCGTAAAATAACTGATGACGAAGTCGTCCAGGGAGAGGGTAAAAGCCATGAGCATACCGGTTATGATGCCGGGCATAATCTCAGGGAGGGTCGCCTTGAAAAAGGCGCGAAGCGGTGTGCATCCGAGATCCATTGCCGCTTCGGGCAGTGAGCGGTCCATCTGTTTCAGCTTCGGCAAAACCTGAAGAATCACATAAGGCAGACAGAAGGTGATATGGGCAATCAGCATGGTGGTGAAGTTCAGGCTTGTCGCCGCGCCGAACAGCCTGCCGACGAAGACAAACATCAGCATCAGCGAGATACCGGTGATGATATCCGGGTTAATCATCGGGATGTTAGTCACGGTGTCGAGGGCTGCATGGTAAAGCTTGTTTCTAAGTCTGTCCATCCCCACAGCAGCAGCAGTGCCGAGAATGGTGGAGATCACCGATGCACTGAGAGCCAGCACCAGGGTATTGCGCACGGAACGCAGGGTTTCCGTATCTTTAAACAGCTCTTTGTACCAGTTGAGAGAGAACCCGGAAAAGACGGAGAGGCTTTTGCTCGCATTGAAGGAAAAGAACAGCAGGATCGCGATGGGAGCGAAGAGGAAAATCATGATCAGAGCCGTATAGATTTTCGAAGCGGTTTTCATCTGCGTCTTCCTCCTTTCAGGCTGCTGCCTGCTTGTTGGCTACGCGCTGCAACAGCGCCATGCACACAAGCAGGATCACCATCAGAATCAGGGCAATCGCCGCTGCAAAATGCAGGTTGTTTGCTACATACTGGCCTTCAATTGCATCACCGATCAAGTAAAACTTGCCGTTTCCAAGCTTCTGGGAAATATAAAACGTGCTGATGGACGGTACAAGGACCATGTTGATCCCGGAGATTACACCCGGAAGGCTCAGAGGGAAGATTACCCGCCGCAGCACCCCGAGGCTGTTACAGCCGAGGTCTTTCGCAGCTTCCAGCAGGCGGATGTCCAGCTTGGCCATAACAGAATAGATCGGAAGAATCATATAGGGGAAGTAGTCGTAAACCATACCGATGACGACAGCTGTCTCCGTACCGATGATATGCACCCTGCCGAGATGCAGCATGTCCAGAAATCCGTTCAGGATACCCGTATCCTGCAGGATCGTCATCCAGGCGTAGGTACGAATCAGGAAGTTCATCCACATGGGGATCATTATCAATGTAATGAGGATGGATTGAGTTTTAGCCGGTGCGCGGGCAATGATGTAAGCAATCGGATATCCCATCAGGAAACAGATAATGGTGGAAATCACGGCAAGGCGCAGCGATCGCATAAAGATCACGAGGTAGGTCCGTACTTCCTTGTCTCCGACAGAAGATGTGGCGGTAAAGAAGCGCTTGAGATTCTCAAATGTGAAGTGATAACTGTTGTCTGTCAGAGCATAATAGGCAACAAAAATCAGCGGTACTACAATGAAGAGCGCAGCCCAGATCGAATAGGGCGTGAGACAGAAGAACTGTGCAAGGCTTTTCCGTCCTTTTACTGCGGCCTTGTTCATTCTTCGGCCTCGCTTTCTGAATCTTCTGTGCCGGGGTCTTCCAGTTCATCAAACTCATTGGAGAAAGACGAATAGTCTCCGTACAGCCCGGAATACTCAGATTTGTGCATAACGTGGATGGCATCCGGCTCCAGATAAATGCCGATATGTTCATCCACATCAACGAAGTCGGTGGTCTGGATCATCCATTTGAAGCCGTCGATGTCGACGATGATCTCATAATGCACACCGAGGAAGGTCACAGAGGTGACGACGCCTTTCAGCATACCCTTTTCCTCGGGAACGATATCCACGTCCTCCGGGCGGATAACCACATCCACCGGCTCACGCTTATCGAACCCGCTGTCGACGCAGTTGAAACGCTGACCGGAGAAAGCCACCAGCCTGTCGGCAAGCATCAGCCCGTCAAGAATATTACTCTCTCCGATAAAGTCCGCCACAAAGGCATTTTTGGGTTCGTTGTAGATGTCCACTGGCGTCCCAATCTGCTGGATGCGACCTTCAGACATAACGACTACCGTGTCTGACATGGAGAGGGCTTCTTCCTGATCGTGGGTGACGAAAACGAAGGTAATTCCGGTGGCTTTCTGCAGGTTCTTAAGCTCCTGCTGCATGTCCTTCCGGAGCTTGAGGTCCAGTGCTGCGAGAGGCTCGTCCAGCAGAAGGACTTTCGGCCGATTGATGATAGCCCTCGCAATGGCAACACGTTGCTGTTGCCCTCCGGAGAGGGTATTTACATTTCGTTTCTCAAAACCCTTCAAAGCCACCAGCTCCAGCACTTCATGGACTTTCTGGTCGATTACATCCCGCTTTTCTTTTTTCTCACGAAGCGGAAAAGCGATGTTTTCATACACATTCAGATGGGGGAAGAGTGCGTAGCGCTGAAAAACAGTGTTGACATTTCGTTTGTGCGGCGGAAGGTCATTGATCCGTTCGCCCATGAAAAAAACATCACCATTGTCCGGCGCCTCAAAACCGCCTATAATCCGCAGAGTCGTGGTTTTTCCGCATCCGCTGCTCCCTAAAAGTGTAATAAACTCATTGTCATAGATGTCAAGGCTGATGTTGTCAAGAACCTTTTCACCGTCAAAGGATTTGCTGATGTTCTTCAATTCGATGATTTTTTTCATGCGGCATGCCCTCCAAAAAGAAATAACAGACAGTGCACGCATGCACTGCCTGTTCATAAGCCTATCAGGCGCCTTCTTTCAGGCGCAGGCTCAACTGGTTTCAGAGTCTATATAGCAAAGATTACTTTTACTACTCTTATTGACCATTTCACAAGTTTGCATGCTGTAAAGCACTTGGTTTATAGTTACCAACTTATAAAATTTGAGCTTTTAACTCAATCAATAAGGCAACAGAAGTTGCCACCGCATCAGTGCGGTTCTATCTTGCTTCGGATAAACTCTTGACCGATATCCAATTGAGACGATTTATTCTAACAGGTAAACCCCTACATGTCAAGGAATAATCTGAAATGTTTCCGTTTTCGCCAAAAGAAGCGTACTTTTCCTTGATTTGAACCCTGTGAATATGATAAAATATTCAAAAAAGTAAAGGAGGCGCACTTATGATTCTACATGCTTTTCAGGATCTTCAGCTTTCAGCGCTGGGATTCGGCGCGATGAGGCTGCCCGTCCTGACGAATGGGGAAATTGACGCCGCAGAGCTTGACCGTATGGTGGATGCGGCTATAGCATCCGGTATCAATTATTTCGACACCGCCTATCCCTATCATGGGGGAAATTCTGAAACCGCTATTGGAAAGTCGCTATCCCGTTATCCGAGAGAGAGCTGGTATCTGGCAGACAAATTTCCGGGACATCAGAATGTGCCCGGCATTACACCGCTTGACCCGGAAGAAGTCTTTGAAGCCCAGTTGAAAAAGTGTGGGGTTACATATTTTGATTTTTACCTGCTTCACAATGTCAACGAGAATTCCATGCGGTATTATCTGAATCCGGAAAACGGCTGTATCGACTATTTCCTGAAACAGCGTGAAGATGGGCGAATCCGGCATCTTGGTTTTTCATGCCACGCGGCACCGGACGCCCTGGAAGTTTTTCTCTCCCAATACGGAGACAAGATGGAATTCTGCCAGATTCAGCTCAACTATCTGGACTGGACATTGCAGGATGCAAAACGCAAATGTGAGATTCTGCGGCAGGCAGAGATCCCAGTCTGGGTCATGGAACCTGTACGCGGTGGTCGGCTTGCCTCTTTTGACGCTGAAACTGAGGCAAACCTGCGTGCACTCCGGCCGGAAGAGAGCATTCCCGCCTGGGCTTTCCGCTGGCTGCAGACGGTACCAAAGCCTACGATGGTGCTTAGCGGAATGTCCAACTTACAGCAGATGGAAGACAATATAAAAACCTTCTCGGAAGAGAAGCCTCTGAACGAGCAGGAGCTGGAGTTGATTCGGGAGGTCAGCAACGGTATTGCCAGGCTGATTCCCTGTACCGGCTGCCGTTACTGCTGCGCCGGTTGTCCTAAGGAAATCGATATTCCGAAACTCCTGAGTATGGCAAACGATCTCACGGTGTACCGCAGCTTCAATATCGTCATGCGGTATTCCGCCATAGAGGAAAACAAACGCGCGGATGCCTGTATCGGGTGTGGTCAGTGTTCCCGTGCATGCCCGCAAAAGATCAATGTTCCTGAGGAGCTTGCAAAACTTGCCGATGTAATCAAAGAACAGAAAAGCTGGGAAGAAATCTGCCGGGAACGCGCGGAAGCTGCAGCGAAGCAGAAAGAAAACAAATAAGAAAATCCGTTATCCGAAAAGGGGTACGGGAAAGGCGGAACGAAAACCATGCAATGGATCAGAGAAACAAACTATGCCCTTGACATGAAAGAAAAGGCTGAGCCTTATGTAGCACAACGCAGAACACCGGGTACGGTGGAGCGTATCAAAGGCCAGCCGGTATACTATGAATACTTCCGGGCGGATCAGGAAAAAGGCGTTATTGTGCTCAGCCATGGTTTTACGGAGTCCGTAAAGAAGTTCACCGAATCGATTTACTATATGCTGCAGGCGGGCTACAGCGTCTGGGGTGTCGATCACCGCGGGCACGGCCGATCTTTCCGGTCTAACGATAACCCTTATGTGGTACATGTGGAGCATTTTGAAGACTATGTGCAGGATCTCCGGTACCTGACGGAAACTCTGGTAAAGCCGGCTTCCGGCAGTATGCCGCTGTACCTCTACTGCCATTCTATGGGCGGATGTATCGGTGCGTGGGTGATCGAACAGTATCCTGCACTTTTTACAAAAGCGGTCCTGTCTTCACCGATGCTAGGGTTGTCCTTTTCTTTGCCAACGCCGGTCATGTTTACCGCCGCGAGCCTGATGGGGCTTGGAAAAAGGAAACGCCAGCCGCTGAGCCCGGTAAAGTCTTTTCCCGATAAACCGGATTTCGAACATTCCTGCGATTCCTCTGAATGCCGCTACCTCTATTATTTTAACAAGCAACTTCAGGATAAGGCATTGCAGACAAGATCTCCTTCCATAGGCTGGGGGCTGGAAGCAGTGAAAGCCTGTGCCCGTGTCACATCTGAAAAACAGACGGGGCATATCCGGATTCCTGTGCTGCTTTTCCAGGCAGGAGATGATACCGTTGTGAAAAACTTTTCCCAGGTTCTTTTTGCCTCTCGTGTTCCGACGTGTGAGATGTCCGTTGTTCCGTGCAGGAAGCATGAGCTGTACATGACGGATTCGGATGTCCTGATACCCTATTGGGAGAGAATCTTCTCTTTCCTCGGATGAAGCATCATTTATAAAGCCTACTATAAAGTGAAGCAACCCCTTCCGAGTTTTTTGCCGGAAGGGGTTCAGTCTATTCAAAAGTTATAAAACCATTCAGTTTATGAGAGAGAAGACAGATAGTCCTGCAGGCCTTGTTCGATCACAGGAGTCCACCATTCAACATAGCCGATCCGGTAGGGATGAACTTCGTCGTACATGTAAGTATTGTAAAGGTCGGTTCCGTATACGGCAGTCATCTCCTCATTATGGTACATGTCAATTACGCCGATACCCCATTTTTCTTGAATTTTGAGCAGCAGATCGACCATCTCGGCATAATTTTCCTTCACACAGTAGGTACCGGTATAGAATACCACCGGGCAGTGGAAGGTGTCTTCTACATAGGAGATGATAGTCTCAATTGCACCGGCAATGGTTGTGTCATCAAAAGAGGCAGGGTCTTTACCCTCTGCAATTTCGCCAAAAGGCTTGCCGGTTGTAGCGTCATTAGTGGAAAGCTGGACGACGACGAGATCCGGCGTTCTGTCCTTCGGGATCCTTTTGAGACGGGCTACATAGGAGCTCTCGTCTCCGTTTACAAGCGTTGTGGCGCTGATAGCGTATTTTTCACAGACAGTGCCGGGGTGATTATCTGCTATTGCATCCACCATAGAATAGTGTCCGCCGGCTTGTGCCCCATAGGTGACAGAAGATCCGACCCAGATAATATTCAGCCCGGAAAGCGGATCATCAGGATCAGGATCCGCAAGGGCCTTCACCGTGTAGTCATACCCTGTGGAAACCGCAGCTCCTGCCGGAGCGAGTGTGAGGTCACCGACAGATGGGAAGACCATGCCCTTCAGATTCCCGGCTTTTGCACCGTAATTTGCCACCACAGTAAACGTGTCACCGGTTTTCAGTGTAAGGTCACGGCAGATCAGGAAGCGCCCGTCATCCATCAGGGTGCCGGTGTTGTACTCTTCACCATCCTGGTTGTATACAGCGGGGGAATCCGCAGGCACCTGGCAGTCTACCGGAACGGAGAAGAGTTCTCCGCCGTTGACGGAATAGGAAAACGGCTGCGAGGTGAACTGCGCCATGATCTTGGAGATGGTGAGATAGACGTCAAAAGTTCCATCAATACCCTCCGAAACGGTGTAGGTTACTTCACCGTCTTTAGCGAGGCAGGTAATCATGCGGTGTTCGGGATCATAAGCAGTCGGAGCCTTTTTGTTCTCTGCCGAAACACCCTTACCTTCCGTAAATACGGCATTTTCTGCCGGAATCACAAGAAAGTCGTCTTCCGCATAAGCTGCGATCTCGGAAGATGAATGCGTTTCCAGCTCTTCAATGTCCGTAACAGTAGCTTTGCCGTTCAGGTCTTTATACACTGTCACATTGGCATAATAGGGTACAGCATTGGGAACAACCGTTTTTGCTTCGCAGAGGAAGCAGTAGTTCATCCCGGCAACGACCTGTGTGCCAATCAGGGCGACTGGGGTATAGTTGACTCCGAGAAGATCTTCGGTTGCCTGATCGAAAATCTCCTGCAGTTCCGGCGTGATTTCCGGAGATTCCGGGCTGTTCCAGCCACCGAGAAGGGGAGCTTCCGCAAAAGCGGAACAGGCAAAAAGCCCGAACAAAAGAGAACAGGAAAGGAGCATTGCAAGCATAGTTTTCATCATATGAGTCCTCACAATCTGTTTATTATGATACCATCATTATAATATTGTAATGTCCGGTTAATCAAGCAAAAATATGTAAATAATCAAAGAAGCTCCCGGCTGAAAAGCCGGGAGCAGTTATCAGAATTCAGATTCAGAATGATCTTGTTAGATGATCAGCCCTGAACCTCGAGAAGAAGATCATTCCAGTGATCCAGAATCTCAGACTTATGCTCGGTAAGATAAGGCACGTCACGCTTGACCCATTTGATATCCTCGGTAGCGGGAAGAAGGCTCTCGCCGTAAACAGTGTCTTTGTTGGTCATACGCAGAGTTTTGAGGTACTGAGCAATGTAAGAGCAGCCTTCTGCGGAGCAGACCCAGTTGACCAGGGCCTTTGCAGCGGCAGGGTGTTTGCAGTTCTTGATGACAGCCATGCCAAATGCAGATGCGGATGCGCCGTCTTCCGGATAACGCATGGTGAAATGATCGTCAGCACCCTGCTGGATGAGCTTAATAGCTCCGTCTTCATAGGTAAGGCCGACAACATATTCACCTTGCTCCACGAGTTTGAAACAGTTGGAAGAGGAGTCGGAAATGACGAGGTTTTTCATCAGCTTGCCGATGTAATCCCATGCTTCATCAGTATTGGGCCCGAAGACGGACATTATGTTGCAGAGATTGTTCCAGGCAGCAGAGGAGCTGTTCGGGTTGGAGAAGATAATTTTGCCCTCGAGTTTCGGGTCGAGCAGGTCAGCATAGGAGCGAATGTCGAGACCGAGTTCCTTCTCGAGATCCGTATTGATAGCGAAGACGATGGTGGAAAGGTGGTCCATGGAGTAGATGCCATTCGGCGTGGAATAGCCTTCGATGGCATTAGCGGATTCATCGGAAACCCATTCCTCGAACAGGTCGGCATACTGCATACCGTCAGAATCTGCCAGTCCGCCCCAGGTCACGTCACCCTGCGGGTTATCAGCTTCTGCAGCGATACGTGAGGTCGTTTCACCGATCGTGCCGGAAACAACTTCAATTTCGCAATCGGGATAGACTTCTGCAAAGCCATCAATCAGGGCTTCGAGGTCTTTTTCCGTCATGGTGGAGTAGAGAACGAGGGTATCACCAATGTCTTCTTCTGCAGAAGCAGAAACAGCGACGATGGCGAATACCATGCACAGGACCAGTGCAAGTGCAACGATTTTCTTCATTTTTTCTGTGTCTCCTTTTTTAAGATTTTTATATTCCTCAGCGTATGAAGAGACGCTGACAGGACAGAGGGAAGATTTTACAGGCGGATATCATCTTCATTGCCGCTGACTTTAATGTAAATCAGCAGGGACAGAATAGTGACAACCGTCAGGATAGCAGCAAAAGCACAGGCAGTTCCGTAGTTGCCGCGGTTGATCTGCACATAGGTGCTCATGGTAAGCGTAATGGTTTTGTTGTTGTAAAGGATGATGGAACCGGAAAGTTCCGTAACGATAGCAACCCAGCTCAGAATAGCGCCGGACACAATTCCGCTCGACATCATAGGAACGGTAATCTGGGCAAAAGTTTTCATTTTGGATGCACCGAGACTGATCGCAGCCTCTTCAATACTCGGAGAGATCTGCATGAGTGTAGCCGTTGCCGATCGGATCGTATACGGCATACGGCGTACCACCAGGTTGAGAATCATGATCGTCATGGTACCGGTCAGTGCAAACGGCTTACCGCCGAAAGCCATTACCAGCGCAATACCGACTACGGCGCCGGGCATAATGTACGGCAGCATAGCCATCGTGTCAATGGCGTGATTGATCGGGCTGGAACGCCGCACTACGAGATAGGCAACAATTACAGCAAATACAATGATAATCACGAGTGACCCGACGCCGAGAGAGAGCGTATTCTTGATGGAACGCACCAAAAGCTTTTTGGCGGCGAGCCGGTAGTTATTGATCGAGAAGCCCGTTTTGAAAACGGCACCGTCACTGTTTACAAAGGAGAGATAGATGATATAGAGGTTCGGTGCAAAACCGATGATGATCAGCAGATAGGCATACAGGTGCATCAGGAACCCGCCAAAACCTTTTGCATCCTTCTTCGCTACAGGATGGAGTGCACTGATAGAAAAGCGGTACTTCCCGGTTGCCCACTGCTGCAGAAAGAAAACAACTGCAGTGATCAGGATTGCAATGGTGGAAATAGCTGCCGCAAATCCATAATCCTTTCCGTTTTCACCCAAGTACTGGGAATAGATCTCTACAGGGAAAGTCCGGTAACCTTCTCCGATAATCATCGGAGTACCGAAATCGGCAAAAGCCTGCATGAAAACCATCAGAGATGCAGCCAGAACTGTCGGCATGGAGAGCTGGAGAATGATCTTGAAGAAGCGGTTGACACCGGTGCAGCCCATATTGGCAGAGGCCTCAATCAGCGTGTTGTCGATGTTTCGAAAGGCACCATTCATATAGATGAACACCAGCGGAAAGTATTTCAGTGCCTGAACCAGCAAAATCCCTTTAAACCCGTAGATACTGCCGAGCCTGATATGGAATACATTCAGGAAAAACTTTGTGATAACGCCGTTTCTGCCGAGCAGCATAATCCATGACAGTGCCCCGAGGAAAGGAGCGGACATGCAGCACAGGATGCTGACGACGAAGATGATTTTTGCACCCTTCAGCCGGTAGAAGCTGTAGAAGTAAGAGAGAGGAATGCCGATCAGCAGTGAGACAATCGTGACGACAATCGTCACCTTAAAGCTGTTGATGATTGTATTGGTGTAATATTTTTTGGAAAAGAATTTGGCAAAGTTGGCTAACGTCAGGGCTCCGTCTTTGTCGTAGAGCGACTGTTTGAGGATCCCGAACATCGGGTAAACCAGTATGAGCAGGAACAGCAGAAAGAACACGATGGTCATTACTGTCCATAGCTCGAACTTTCTATTTTTATTCTGCATGACGCTGCCCCTTATGCCTCGAGATCGTTCCGGACACCTGTGAGGATATTCTTGGTACCGTCAGCCAGGAAAAGATTGACTTTGTCCGTGTTGACGGTCAGTGAGATTCGCGCGCCCTTGCTGAGGGTTTCCTCAATGGAGGATTCCTGAATGATCTCTACGTCTTCGCCGGAATCCAGCTTGACAAAGTAATGGGTATTCAGGCCGAGGAAGACGGCGTCCTGCACGGTACCCTTCATACCGTATGCCGAGGGATCACGGTTCAGCAACAGCTCTTCGGGCCGGATACTGATCTGGACCTCCTGATCACGGAAGTATTCCGGTGCAACAGTTTTCATTTCTGCCTTGTAATTATCAATATAGAGGTAAGCCTTCCCGCTTTCAATCTTCAGGTTGCCGTTCAGCATGTTCGTTCTGCCGATGAAGGTTGCAACGAACACATTAGCCGGGCGCTGATAGATGCTCTTCGGATTTCCAATATGCTGAATCACACCGGCATTCATAACTGCAATCCTGTCAGAAACTGCCATAGCCTCTTCCTGGTCATGAGTGACGTACACGCATGTGATGCCGACATCATGCTGGATATTTTTGATTACCGTTCTCATCTCTACGCGGAGCTTCGCATCGAGGTTGGAAAGCGGCTCATCCATCAGCAGCACGTCAGGGCTGATGCACAGTGCTCTTGCCAGAGCAACACGCTGCTGCTGGCCGCCGGAAAGGCGATCCGGCAGACGATCTGCCAGAGCATCGATCTGCATGAGTTTAAGAAACTTATCAGTGCTTTCCCGGATCTCCTCTTTCGGAAGATGACGGTTTTTCAGACCGAATTCTACATTCTTGCGCACCGTATAGTGCGGAAAGATCGCGTAGTTCTGGAAAACCATACCGATGTTTCTCTTGGACGGATCGAGGTCGTTGATGCGCTTATCCCCGAAATAAAAATCTCCGCCTTCAATGCTGTTAAAGCCGGCAATCATGCGCAATAAGGTCGTTTTTCCACAGCCAGATGGGCCGAGAAGTGTAAAAAACTCACCGGGATTGATGTTGACACTGAGGTCGGGGATAATAACATTGTCCCCATACTTTTTTAGTGCATGGCTGATGCGGATATCTACGCTCATAAACGGTTTCTCCTTTGCAAAAGAATATTGTGAAATTGATGTTCTTATCATACGCCTTTCAGGCAAATACGTCAAGTTTTTGAGATGGCTTCCAAAAGAATTTCTCGTACGTTTGTATAGTCATCCACCTGCACAAAAGAAAAATCAGAGTGGTAGACTGATTCATCATTCCCACCGGTTCCGTAGTCATCTCCACAGTAAATCACGTTCCTGTGGGAATAGCCGTTATCTCGACAGTATCGTTCAAGAGCATAGTATTTATCATAGGGTGCAGGAGCAAAGTCGAACGAGGAACTACCACCAATAAAAACGTTAAAATCAGGGAATGCATCGCACACTTCTTCGTAAATGGCGCGGCGCCTGCTGCGGTCGGGATCGAAGGCAAGCTTATCCGAAAGATTGGCAGTTGTTCCGAGCAGGGGATAAGTGACGCATCCGGATGCATGAAATTCTACACTTTCTCCACTGAAAACCGTGAAGCCTTCCTTTTCCCGCAGGACAGCTATTCTCGCGGATACGCTTTCCCGGTTACAGGGTAGCTGTTCGTCATAGACTGTCTCAAGATCTCCAGAAACTTTATTCCAGCGGCAGAACTGCATCCCATAATTGCCGATAATATCAATGGGATAGCTGCCCATCTGACGAAAGATCCGGAGGCTCTGTCCAGCGCCGACCATCAGCAACCGGTAATGCTTTCCAAGTTCATCAAGAAGCCTGCGGTTTTCTTCCTGCAATGTTGTTTTGTGCTGCGTAAGTGTGCCGTCTAAATCGAAAGCGATTACTTTTATTTCGTCCGGTGTAGTTTTTAGCATCATATTGATCCTTTTATATAATATCTGTCAAACCCTGCCGCGACAAGCCGCTCAAAAGCAGCCCAGATTTCCTCCGGCACGTCAACTGGAACCTGATATCCGAGGTCCGCATAGACACGCAGGCGCTGCAGATCACCCGTCAGGAGCTGAATCTCCTGTTCGGGAGGCATGTCTTCGCGGAAATACTTCTCAAAAGGAATAGGCGGTGCGCAGACACGCCAATCCACTTCACTCCACTGCTTTTGGGCAGTTGCAAGCGTCCTGGCTGACATATAGGGCTTGCAGACAATGAGACCTGTTTTTACGGGGAATTTGTGTTCTGCGAGCAGCTTTTTGCTGTAAGTGAAGTTCTCTCCCGTATTGCGGGCTTCCTGTTCAATCAGGATTCTGTTCTCCGGGACTCCAAGTTCCATACAACGCCGAGCAAACAGGACACCTTCCGGCTCACTGAATAGACCGTCCGTTATCTTTCCAAACCCACCGGAACAGACTAGCAACGGTGCGTAACCCTGCAGATAAAGTGCTGCTGCCTGTTCCGGCACACGCATGTCATGACTGCCGGCTGCAAGAATCAGGTCAGAGCGGATTGGCTGCCTGCAGAAGGATGCATGAAAATTGTATAGTGTTTTCGCATCGTTAAGGATCTGATTGGTGATTTCCATTCTATGTCCTCAGATATTTATCAGTATTTTGTGTTTTCCAGGAACGTGTTCAGGTAAAGGATACAGACATCTCGGACGGTTTTGTCGGTATCCGTGTTTTCAATCAGGAATTTGATAAATCGCCTTGGAATTACGATGTCTGTGTGAGGCTGGTCTTCAGCAGCCTTTTCTTTGGCAAGATCTGCAACCTCGCGCCTCAGATAGCTTTCGGAATATTCATCGGTCACTTTTACTTCTCGCAGCCTGCGGAAAGACAGGTTATGAAGAGCTCTAAGAGAGCTTGCAATGCCAAACGTGATCGGGGAGAGCAGGAGAAGGGGAATCCAGAATGGAACATAAGTGTTAAACCCATAGAAATCGTTCCAGCCGCCACGTTCTTCTCCAATCAGGACAGCCAGGATAAAATAGATGCCGGCATATATAAGCACCGGGACCAGAGACTGAAAGCATTCTATAAAAGAGATATAATGATCGCTGATGAAAAAGGAAAAGGCAAGGAAGGACAAAATCGGCCCGACACCGTGCAGGAAGAAACGAGACCCCGTGAAAATCAGTTTAAATCCTTTAAAAGGAGAAAGCACAAACAGCGAAACAAGAAAAGTAAGCGTTACTGCTACAGTGCCGGCAAGCAGAAAGCTGACCAGCCAGTTGGGGAGATGGAAATAATTCTTTTTCAGCCCGTCAATTGTATAGGGAATTACAAGCACCATTCCCATTGCAACCAGAATGTTAGAATTGACGGTAAACATGCAGAAGGTCTGAATCCCCATGTGATCAAAATTCTGGTCTTCCACCGTGACGAGATTCATTACCACGCCGATACAGGTACACAGCACAACAATAATAGCACTTGCAAGTGCAAAGGATGCTTCTCTACGATTTCGTTTTTCCAGCATATGAAAGCCCTCCTCTCAGGCAATATTTCCCAAAAAACGAATCCTTACGGAGCAGAATGCAATAGCTCTCGAGTCACTTCAAACACATCTCTGTGACGGCAGTTCCGGGGATCGAAATGGATGATATTATAGACCAGCTGCATCACAAACCCAGCCCCGAATGTGCTGATCACTGTGCCTATTCCAACCGGCCCGCCGAGCGCCCAACCTGCAAGCAGCACAACGCACCAAAGAAATATTTCTACCAGCCCGATCGGTACTTTCGGCATTCTCTTTCCCAAGCCGACAAGGAGAGCATCTCTGGGACCGCAACCCTGCTCACAGCGCATATAAAGCCACATGCCCAAAGCCATAAAAACAAAACCAGTCAGCATAGCAAGGATGCCGATAAACAGGTTGTTGTTCAATGGGAATGGGTTCAGGTCGTTATACATCTGCACCATGTTCCCTGTGAGCAACGCGTCAATAATAGTCCCATATCCGATTCTTTCCTTCAGCAGCAGATCCACACAGAGGATAATAACTGCCATAGTAGTCATAGAGAGACCATAATTGAGCGGTGTATGATATGAAATTCCCATTCCGAGACAATCCCACGGAGCCAGACCGATGTTAGCCCAAATCGTAAGGTGTACGCCGAAGGCAAATACAAGCAGTCCCAGCGCAATTTCTAACCACTGGAGCAGAATGTTCTTTCGTGCCGCCATCTTTAACTGGTAGTTTTCCTTTCAACGGAATATTTGAGAAGATTATAGCATTCTATCTACATCCCGTAAAGAAAAAACTGAAGTGTCATGGATATCCTTAAAGGTGTCTTATAAATAACACGAGCAGGGAATTTTCCCTGCCCGGCTGTCTTCATGTTCAAATTATTATTTGTATTTTAAATAGTATTGGTAAGTAACTTCTCCATACGGGGTGATCTGTCGGACGTTTGCATTGTAACGCGTAAAAGTACGCTTGAGTTCATCCGGACTGAAGTTTTCAAAAGTTATCCTGCCGTTCATTTCCCAGGCGGCAAAGAGCAGATTCAGTGCTGAACAGGCCAGGTTGAAGCTTCGCTCACGGTGCAGTTTCTTCCAGATTTCAAACACGTCGGCAGGGGAGTCGGGAGAGAAGGTTTGTCCCATTCCGAAGCCTAGGGTCTCTGTGGTTATAATGCCGTGTGTTGTGGCAAACCGGATCGCGAGAATAGCAGTGCGGGCAAAAATCTGCCCATATCCGGTGGAACTGTCAAACTTCCGAAAAAAACCGGATTTATTCTGCTTGCCTTCAAGATCCGGTAAATAATTGAGCAGATGAACACGCTGCCAGTTGAAGGTAACAATCGCATCTGCCAAGGGATCGAAAAAGTCAATATCGGTTATTTCCTTGTACAGTACAGCTTTAAGAACTGCTGAAGGCAGATGCACCATGCGGCAGATTCCTTCGATGTCGCTGTCGAGTGAACGAAGAATACGTTCTGCCCGGTTCGGAGAATATAGTTTCATCATCATTTGATTGATTTGTTATGTGTGTTTCGCTACTGCATATTGCGGATGTCAGCAAGTACGCCTTTGAAGTTGGAACAGAGAGACGAAATTTTAAAGCGCGACGGAACGTCAATCTCCAGGAGACGATCTATGATGACTTCTTCTCCGTCTTTGATATATTTCACCGTTATCATGCCATCCGAGATTCTGAAAACGGTGCAATGGTATTTTTTCTTCGCGATGAACCAGAGAATTCTGAGGTGAAATGTTGGAAAGGCGTAATAGTAAGCCGTATAGAAAACATAAGTGACCAATGCCAGTATCGGCAGAAGCTGCCAGGCATCTGTTCTGTTCATATACCAAAGCCCTCGTATTATAAAAGAGTAGTATTTATATCCCCCTCTCCAGGGGTGTGCTACACTGTAAAGGATGCTGTGGATTGGTATTTAAATC
>JBGUNA010000117.1:0-8213 GCA_045117135.1 Candidatus Limivicinus sp.
TTTCGTCTTCCGTAGCCTGTCCATTTTTCAGGGACGTCCACCCCATGCATTTCTTTTGGCCTGTCCGTTTTTGTGGGTACAGTTTAGATTACACACGGCCAATTTATCATTTATAATTTATAATTTATTATTCATCATTCCCCCTTGCCCGTTTCCCCTTCCCCTTGTATAATAAAAGCCTATTCTATACCAATGAAAAGGTGGTATATATGAATACGTATGAACCACGACCCAGGGAAAAAGCAATGGAACTGCTGGAGGCATATATTCTCGAGCATCATCTGCAGCCCGGAGACAGCCTGCCGACAGAACGGGAGATGTGCCGGATGTGGGGTGTCAACCGTATGACGCTTAGAAGTGCAATTGCCGGAATTGAAGCGTCTGGGCGAATTTTTGCCGTGCAGGGGAGCGGAACGCGGATGAAACGCCGCTTTCGGCGGACGCTGCAGAATCTCCATGGTTTTACGGAGGATGCCATCGCCTGCGGGTTTCACCCGGAGACAAGGCTGCTTTCTTTTTCCGTCGTGGAGTGTGACAAACACCTTTCCCGGCGATTTCACAGAATGCTCGGGGAAAAGCTTTACAGGATCTCCCGGCTTCGTATTCTGGACGGGGTCCCGACGATGATAGAGACGTCCTATATTCCGGTTGAAGTTGCACCGGGGTTGGAAGAGCATGATATTGTTTCAGGATCTCTTTACAGGATTCTTTCCGAAGTATATCACCTGGATCTGGATCACGGCGTGGAGAAAGCATCATTGACATTGGCAACGGAAGAGGAAGCCAGACTGCTGCAGATAGAGCCCGGTGAGGCTGCCTTCTGGATTGTTGCCCAGACAGATAATGCAAAGGGAGAAACGATAGAATACTGCCGTGCAGTCGGCAGGTCGGATATCATAGAAATGGCGAGCACACTGCGGTGGGCGGAAACAGAGGGAATGAAACCATGAGCGAAGTGAATTACCGATCGCCGCTTTATATCCAGCTTCGGGAAATTATCAGAAGCAGGATCGAAGACGGAGAATATCCTCCCGGTACGGCAATCCCCTCGGAAAACCAGTTTGTGGAGCTCTACGGTCTGCACCAGCTTTCGGTGAGAAGTGCGCTGGCAGCCCTGATCAATGAGGGGTTGCTGAAAAGTATCCAGGGAAAGGGTGTGTATGTCTGCGGCCCCAAAACACAGCGGGATATGGAAACGTTGGGCGGCTTTCGCCATACCATGCAGGAAAGGGGAAAGGACGCCGAGACACGTGTTCTGATCAAAGCGGTCCGCAAAGCAGGGCCATACTACTCGAAGCTGCTCCGGTTAAACGAGGATGACAGGTTGTGGTTTGTCCGAAGGGTGGATTCCAGCAGAGGGGAACCGATTGCGCTTGAAGATATCTATATCCCGTATGATAAAATGCCGGGGCTGGGAGAGATTGATATCGGTGTGTTTTCCCTTTATGACGCTATGGGCTGGAACGGAATCAGGCTGAAAGAAGGACAGCAGATTCTCAGAATCACAAAGCTGGAGCCTTCTTTAGCAAAGCTGATTGACATACCGCCGGAACAGTCCGTGATGGAGTTCAGTTATCTGACAAAAGAGGAAGCCGGAGATCTGGTAGAGTTTTCCCGTTGCTATATTCGGGGAGACCGCACAGAGTTTTACGTTCACTATACAAATAAAGAATTGGTATAAAATCAGTAGAACATATTTGCTTTTAGAGAGCTTTGCACAGCCAAAGCTCTTTTTTTGCTCATTATTATTCAAAACAAGTTGAAAACACAGTATAAAACAGGAAAATAATGAATTAGAACTTGTAATTGATATAAAATTAGGATATACTTGTACAAAACAACCGTGAAATAATGATCTGGAGATGGTGAGATTGCCGGAAACGATAGTGTCCCTGCAGCACGTGGATAAATGGTTTGGGAATAACCATGTTGTGAAGGATATGAACCTTGAAATCTATAAAGGGGAATTTCTGACGCTTTTGGGTCCGTCGGGATGCGGAAAAACCACGACCTTGCGTATGATTGCGGGGTTTGAGGATGCAACGGGCGGAGTTATTGAAGTAGAGGGAGAAAGAGTAGAAGAGAAAGAGCCGTATCAGCGGGATGTCAACACGGTGTTCCAGAACTACTCCCTTTTCCCGCACCTGAATGTTTATGACAATGTAGCATACGGGCCTTCGATCCGCAAAATGCCCAAAGAAGAAATCCGCTCGAAAGTTGCGGAAATGCTGGCCCTGGTTCAGATGTCGGGCTATGAAAAACGAAAGCCGGACGCGTTATCTGGTGGCCAGAAGCAGCGTGTTGCAATCGCACGTGCCCTGATCAACAATCCTCGCGTGCTGCTGTTGGATGAACCGCTGGGAGCGCTGGACCTGAAGCTTCGCAAGCAGATGCAGGTGGAGCTGAAGCGTCTGCAGAAGAAGCTCGGCATTACCTTCGTCTATGTCACGCACGACCAGGAAGAAGCTATGACGATGTCCGACAGGATAGCCGTCATGCGCTCAGGTATTATCCTTCAGATCGGGGCGCCCCTTGAAATATACGCCCATCCAAACTGCAGATTTGTGGCAGATTTTATCGGGGAATCCAACGTGATAGAAGGCGTTGTGCAATCGGTTGAGGGCAATCAGCTGACGGTGGAAACAGCCAATGGATTTGTTCGCACGGAAGGGGAAGGATTCGCGGTCGGAGAAAAAATCTGTGTTTCGATTCGGCCGGAATATCTCTGTGTCAGCAAAACACCGGTGGCTGGTTTTACGGTTCGCGGCCGAGTGAAGGACTTTATCTATATGGGCACGGTCATCAAGACGAGCCTGGATCTGCCGGACGGCCTGGAAGTGAAGTATTCCCGCTTTGAGGCGGAGCCGGAGCGCAGGGAAGGCGAAGAGCTGTACCTGTACTGGGACGCCGCAAAATCGGTGCCGATCCACCTGGAGGCTGAGCCATGAGTGAGCCTTCCGGAAACGCTGAAAAAAAGAGAAAGCACAGCCGCCTCCCGGCTATTGCACAGGCAGGGCCGGTTTCTCTCTGGATGATTCTCTTCGTGACGATTCCCATGCTGTTCATCATCTTTATCAGCTTTATGACGCGCGGAACCTTCGGCGGGGTGGAGTATATCCCGACGCTGAAATCGTATGAAACACTGGCAGATGTCATTTATCTCAATGTGATTCTCAAGAGCCTGCGGGTAGCCCTGGTGACAACCGTGACATGCCTCCTGCTGGGATATCCGTTTGCCTACTATATCGCTAGGAAAGATCCGGACACAGCGTCCAGGCTGATTATGCTGCTGATGATCCCTCTCTGGACGAATTCGCTCATGCGCCTGAATGCCTGGATGCTTTTGTTCCAGACGAACGGACCTGTCAACAAAGCTCTGATGTCCTTCGGTATCATAGAGAAGCCGATCATGTTTCTGTATTCCGACGGGCTTGTCCTCCTGGGCCTGATCACCAATTTCCTGCCGTTTGCTGTGCTGCCGATGTACTCTTCGATTGAGAAGCTGCAGAAATCCATGCTGGAAGCATCGGCGGATCTCGGGGCAAAGCCGAGTGTGACGTTTTTCCGGGTGACGCTCCCGCTGACATTTCCTGGGATCTTTTCCGCCATTATCCTGACGTTTATTCCCGCACTCGGTACCTACACCATTACGGATATGCTGGGCGGCGGGAAAGTGCTCTACATTGGCAATATCATCAAAAACCAGTTCGGAACGATCCGAAACTGGCCGCTTGGAGCGGCTTTAAGTGTTCTGCTGCTGCTGATCACGGCGCTGCTGATTTTCCTCTATTCGCGCTTTTCCAGCATAGAGGATATGGAGGTGCTGTGATATGGGTGAAAGCAGAAATCGCAAGAAGCAAAGAGAGAGACGGAACCGTTTTATCGGCGCCTTTTACGCGGCGGTCATTTACGCGATTTTCTATATCCCCGTCCTCGTGATGATCCAGTTCTCTTTCAACGATGCCAAACGCAACTATTCCTGGGAAGGCTTTACCACCATGTGGTACGGAAAGCTGTTCTCCTTCCGGAACCATGACCTCTGGGAATCACTGGTCTATTCCGTCATAATTGCGGTGATTGCCACCGTAATCAGCGTGGTGATCGGTGTTCTCGGCGGGATCGGCCTGAAGAAATTCCGGTTCAGAGGGAAGAAGTTCATCAATCTCATGTTGTATGTCCCGATTGTCGTGCCGGAGATTGTGCTTGCCGTCGCGATGCTCATCATTTTCATGACGGTCGGGATCAAACTCGGTATGGGCACCATCGTCATAGGGCACTGTACGTTCTGCATCCCGTATGCCGTGGTTACGATCAAGGGGCGTATCAGCGGAGACAATGAAACCCTTCAGGAAGCTTCCATGGATCTCGGGGCAAACAGGGTGCAGACCTTCTGGCGGGTTACCATTCCGAGCATTATGCCCGGCATCATGTCTGCCGCCTTCCTGAGCTTTACCCTGTCGATTGACGACGTCATTATGTCCAACATGCTGGCAAGTGCAAGGCAGTCGACGCTGCCGGTCCTGATCCTTTCCGTCAACCGGACGGGAATTACACCGGATATCAATGCATTAACCACAATTATGGTCGTGTTTATGGTTGCCTGCATGCTGATCATCAACACAGTGCAGCGCATCCGGCGTAAAAAAGAGGCAAAGGAAGTTGCCGAGTTGGAAAACCGTATTTCCGCCATGAGATAACATGGCTGAAAATAAACATTATTATTAGGAGGAACAGAAATGAAAAAAGCATTGGCACTGATCCTGGTTTTCGGTATGGTTTTGGCACTTGGTGTGACAGCTCATGCTGAGAGCAAGGAAATCAACATTTTCATGTGGAGTGACTATATCTCCGATGATCTGATTGCAAATTTCGAGGATGAATACGGCGTCAGAGTGAATCTCAGCTACATGAACGACAACGCCGATTCCATCACCAAGCTAACAGCAGGCGCCGGAAGCGAGTATGACCTGATCATGACCTGCGATGCCTACATGGAATCCCTGATTGCCGGCGGATATCTGGAAGAACTCGATCTGAGCCAGGTTCCGAATTCCGTGAACATCAACAAGGCTTACTGGTCCGAACAGAATCAGGGGTACTGCGTGCCTTATCTGATGAATTACATTTACGTTGTTTATGACACCGAGCGCTGCCCGATCGAAATCACCTGCTATAACGATCTGATCAAGCCGGAAATGAAAGGCCAGATCGGCTCTGTCGACGGTGCCCGCAATCTCTTCCCGATCGCCCTGATCGCCCTCGGCTACGACCCGAACTCCCGTGATGAGAATGAAATCAAAGAAGCCTATGAATGGCTGGTAAAGTATAATGAGAATGTTGTTGCCTACGGTTCAACCGAGACCAACATTGTCAACGGTACCATTTCCTGCATGTTCACTTACGACGGCAACACTGCCGAAGCCATGGCTCAGATGGGCGAGAACAACACCCTCGTTGTTGCCCCGTTCACCGATGATCCCGTTCAGCTCGGTTTTGACCTGTACGTCATCCCGAAGGGTGCGCAGCACATGGATCTCGCCTATAAGTTCCTGAACTATATCTGCGATCCTGAAGTGATGGCTGCAAACCTGGTGGAAAATCCCTATTCCTGCCCGAACGATGCTGCAGTTGCGGCAGCCTCTGAAGAATATCGGAACGGCCCTGCATTTGACTTTGACTATAAGACCAATATCTTCTTCCAGGAAGATGTCGGCGATGCCATCACCATTTATGACCAGTACTATCAGATGCTGAAGGTTGGCTGATCGGCCTGAGGAGGAAACGGTTTGCTCAAGTTTGACAGGCAAAAACAGATAGAAAGTGTGCGCGGAGCGCTTGCTCTGCGCACACAGATTGAAAAAATCGTGGACGATGCCTGGCTCCGGGGCGTAAAAAACATCTGCTGGCTGGGCATCGGCGGAACCTGGGCCAGTGCCATGCAGGCGCACTTTCACATGAAAGAGCGCAGCGGTCTGGAAGTGTTCTTTACCAATGCTGCGGAATACTGCGCGACCGGTGACAGGCGAATCGGCACAGGGACATTTCTGATCTTTTCCTCGGTCAGCGGCACAACAAAAGAGATCGTGGAAGCCGTGCAAAAAGCGAAAATGAACGGAGCGGAAATCTTCGCTTTTATTGATAAACCCGAAACCGATCTGGAGGCTTTTGCCGATTACTGCATCAATTATCCGGCAAATGAACAGTTGAAATTCTTCATGACGGCGGACCGTTTTCTGTTCCGTGAAGGCGTGATGCCGGAATATGAGGAAATGTATGCGCAGTATGACAACGCTCTCCCGGCAGGGCTTGCTTCTGTGGAAGAGGCTGCCGATGCTTTTGCCGAGGAATTTGCAAGAAAGCACGTTTCGGACGCTCTTCACTACTTCGTCGGTGCCGGCGCTCTCTACGGGGCAACGTATTCCTACGGCATGTGCTACTGGGAAGAGCAGCACTGGCACCGCACAAAGACGATCCACGCCTCTGAATTCTTCCACGGGATGTTTGAGATCGTCGGAGAAGATACGCCCGTCACGGTTTACATGGGAGAAGACTCTCAGCGCTGCCTTACGGAGCGGGTTGTAAACTTTCTGGAAAAAGTATGCAAAAACTATACCGTTATCGATGCAAAGGATTATAATATCCCCGGGATCGACGAGGAATATCGTAAAAACATCGGCCATCTGATCATGCACGCCGTGAATAACCGGATCGATGTGCATATGGAAGCCATTACCGGCCACGATATGACGATTCGGCGGTATTACAGAAAACTGGATTATTAAATCTCCAAAAAGGAACACAATACGGGGGAGGCGGATACTTGCCTCCCCTGCTTTTCCTTTGAGAAATACAGGATCGGAGCAGCTGCTTAATATGAAAATTGCATGTATTGGCGACAACTGTATCGATTATTATGATGCGACGGGTGAGGCATTTCCCGGCGGAAACCCGGTTAACGTGGCAGTATATCTGCGCCGCCTGGGGGTGGAATCTGCCTATTTCGGTGCAGTCGGGACGGATATTTACGGCCGGATGCTGCTGAACCGCCTGCAGGAAAAAGGGGTAGATATCAGCCATGTACAGATCCTCCCGGGGCAAAGCCCCCTTTGCCATGTTTCCATGGAAAACGGGAACCGGATCCTCGGGGATTACAGCGATGGGGTGATGGAGCATTTCCGCCTGCGGGAAGAAGACTTCTCCTTTTTACAGCAGTTTGACATGGCGGTCACCGGCCTGTGGGGGCGTGTGGAGGAACAGCTGTCCGAGGTGAAGAAGCTGGGAGTTCCTGTCGTTTTTGACGGGGCGGAAAGGCCGTTTGACCCTGCCGGTCTCATTGCGCTGCCCTGCACAGACATCGCATTCTTCTCCGATGACTCTCTGGGGGAAGAAGAGCTTCATTCCAAAATACAGTCTGTGGGTGCGTTGGGTCCGCAGATCGTGGTCGCCACGCGCGGTGCAAAGGGGAGCATGGCTTATGACGGAAAAACTTGGGTTGTTTGCCCGCCTGCCCCCTGCACGGTGGTAGATACCATGGGTGCGGGAGACAGTTACATTGCAGCCTTTCTCCGTTCCTGGCTGGATAAAAAGCCGATCCGGGCCTGTATGCAGGCCGGGGCGGAAAATGCTGCCGTCACCATCGGCTATCCCGGCGCTTGGTAAGAAAAGGTCTCATCATTCATAATTCATCATTCATCATTCATCATTCCCTCGCGCCCTCCGTCGCTCGTTTCCCTCGCGCCCGCAGGCGCTCATAACTCATAACTCATCATTCATAATTCATAACTCATAACTCATAATTCATAACTCATCATTCATCATTCATCATTCATCATTCATAATTCATAATTCATAACTCATCATTCCTCCTTCGGTTTTTGTGTGACAGTTCTGTGATAGTCGGTGTGCTATACTGCAATCAGAAAAACAAAAACACAAAATAATACTAAAAAAAATTTTAGGAGGAAAATGAAAATGAAAAAGGCAATTACAATTCTGATGGTTCTTGCAATCGTTCTCAGTCTCAGCGCTACCGCTTTTGCAGATAACGGCGGTATCAAAGTAACAAAAGATCCCACGGACGAACACAAGTTCATTGGTGAAACCGCTGCATTCGTAGCCAATGCGAGAAAGTACTCCGGCCTCACCTGGACGGTGATCGACCCCGACGGCTACCGCTGCTCGGTCGATGAGTTCCGCAGCTACTTCCCGTACTC
>JBGUNA010000118.1:0-2448 GCA_045117135.1 Candidatus Limivicinus sp.
CTATCTACGTCATTGCAAGCAATTCCAGAGAACTCGATGATGCTTATAGGAAGATCGGGAAAGGAACAGAGAAAGGACTGTACGGCATATTCCCGGTTTTGCCCCCGATCCAGGGGACACGGGAAGAAATGTTGGAAAAATATTATGACGCAGGTACCCAAAGCCTGATGCTCAAAACTGGGTTTTTACTCAGCGATGAAGCTGTTGACTGGAGCAAACCAGTCTACATGAATGTAAAGATCATCGAGCTCGCCTCTCTCGCCTCCTCGTTTGATGAACCAATCGAAGAGTACAGGGCGCGCTATGATCCGGTATGTGTGCGTGATTATGGAACTGTCCCGGTGACGATTTCTTCAACAGAATTTCTTGTGGCCGATTTCAGTGGGAAAAGCATTGTTGTCAAAGCGCCTTCTACTGATAAGGTGCTTAATGTGCTCGGTGTCAAGATCTATGCGTCTGAGGTAGAATGGCAGGTTACACACGAAGATGTCGATCTGATCTATAATCTGCCGACAGATGATGACGAAGTTTTTCGCAGCGGATATGAGCAGCTGCTGGAATGGCTGGCGGTCTATGACCAGGCGCTGGATAGTTCTGCCCTGATCATGGAAGACGGCACACAGATCAAATTGAGTCCTTCAGAAAATACACCCTATGAAAATGGAGTTGTGACGCTGTATTCTCATCTGTCTTCGACAATCGATCTAAGGAAGGTCAAAGCGATCCGATTTATAGACCAGGAAGTAAGTATTCTCAATCCCTATGTTTAAGATTTCTTCAGGATCTTTCAATAGAATGATCTGATATACTGGTATGTGTAAAACCATGTATAAGAGGTGTTCTGTTTGAAAAAACTATTTGTCTCAGCCGCAAGCATTCTTCTTTGTATCCTGTTATTATGTGCATGCAATGCGAAACAGACAAGCAATAGCTCATCTACAACCAATCTTGAAATACAACCTCCGATACCAGAAGAATCAGCTGCTGCGGCTTCATCCGATTATCTTCCTGTAATAAAACCAGAATTGCCTTTTGAAGCGTGGCCTACAGAGCTTTGGCCGGACGCATTCCAAGGACTTGATTATGATAAACAGAAAGCACTGCTTGATGAAAACCGCTCGCTCTGGGCTTTCCATGATCCATATCTTACGCCATGGTACTATGTTTATACGGATTTTGACCGAAATGGAAGATTGGAGGTCGTTGCGGTCAGTACCAAGGACAGCGTGCTTACCTACGCTCACTGCTGGGAAGTGAATACCGACCTGACCGGGATCGAAAACTGCTGTCCAAATTCAACAGAACCCGATAATTCGCGTCTGTGGCCAGAGATTTGGATGACCAGTGCTTCTATTGTTTACCATGATCGCGAGAATAACTTCTGGTATTTCCCATGCCAGGATTTGGACCTTGCTGAGAACGAAGAGTTTTACACTCAAAGCCTTCTGGTTCTCCACAACGGAAATGCAGAATGGGAAGAGTTGGCTTATAAGGATGTGACATGGCACGACGGTGACATTATGGAGTGTTCCTTCAGGGATTCACAAGGCAACATCATTACGGAAGAAGACTATGAAGCCGCTGTAGAGCGGCGCTGTGGCGGAATGGAAGCATCGCGGCTCATCCTCATGTGGACAAAAGTGAACGAAGCTGAGCCATTGGGAGGCTCACTTCCAGAAATGATTTCAGACGGGGCTTCTGAGGTGCTGACCTCGATGCTGTCCTCCACCTCAGGTTACCTGCTGAAGAAGGGTTACCCGGCAGCGGGACAAATGCAAAGCACCCTGTTTCGCACAGATGACGGCCAGACTTGGAATCTCGTCAGAGAACTTCATGATGATGTTCACAATTTCCCAAAGCAATTATATTTCTGGAGCGAAAACGATGGTATAATCTTGACGGATTACCACGGCTATAGCGAATGTGTTTACAGGACGCAGGACGGCGGAAAGACTTGGGATCCCGTTACAGTCGATTTGCCTCCTGAAATATCTGAAGTTATCTCTGGATACAGCTATCTGGAAGGGGAAAATGTGATAATGCATGATGCAGGGGCTATTATTGTCGAACTATCTGCTCATTTCGAATGGCAGGATCCACGTAAATTCTCCGTGCGGATAGATGATGGAGTCAGTTCCACTTACTTTGATGATATGGGATCAGAGCTGGTTCTGTCCAATGATAATGGAAAAACCTGCGACATCTGGTTTGGAGTATATAAAGTATCTGCATTTGAAAAAACGATTGGAGAATATAACCCGAATACTGGTGTACTTCACTTTACGGCACAGGATGGGGATGGAAAATCAGTTCAGGCAGAGGTGAGAACAGAAGGCAACCATTTGGTTGTAACGATTACCAATTGGGATTATGAAGAATACCTTCCAAACGGGACAGAACTTGTTTTTTACAAACACAATTAGATATATCAGCGCCTCTTCCTTTTTC
>JBGUNA010000119.1:0-5805 GCA_045117135.1 Candidatus Limivicinus sp.
AATGCCGGAATATGCGAGAAAGCTGGTGAAGTATCCGAAGTTTGACACGGTTATGGTTCTGGCAACCGAACAGTTAAAGGAGGACATTCTGAATGGAAAAGAGAGCTTATGGGGTTGAAGAGTTTCTGTCCCGTCCGAAGCGGCTGGAAGAAGAGATCCGTGGGGATATCGATCATATCGCTTCTTTGCGTAGTATTGTGGAGAGAACTACGACCCAAATGAGCTTTACTGCCGGGAGGAATCCTTCAAAGGATGAAAAGATGTTTGAGACTGTTATGATTCAGATTGCCGAGGAAGAGACTGCCCTGGAGAAGAAGCAGAAGCGTCTGGTGGAGATGAAGCAGGAGGTTGAGAATTTTATCAGGGGGATCCCGAATGAAAAACAGCAAAAAATGCTGAGACTAAAATATATAAAAGGACTTTCTTTTCCGGATATTCGCAGGATTATGGATCTCGGTAAGACAAATACTTACAAGCTGTATAAAAAAGCGATAGACGCTGCTTCAAAAATATATTCAGCCTGAAGGATTCACGACGAACTGAAGCATGCTGTATATCGTGTCAGGCAGCAGCATCTGCAAATAATGCCACAGGAAACAAAACGGCTCCGTCCTTTGCAGACGGAGCCGAAACTGTTATTTGCTATTTCTTCAGCTGCTGTGTATATCTGACCCAATAGTCATTATCCTCTTCATCAAAGATGAAATAATTGCGATAGTCTTCTTTGATCAGATTGCCCATCCTTGCAAGGCCCGCATTCAGATGAGAAGAAAGAATCGGGACGATATCAGCACTCCTTTTCTCAAGGATCGCTGAAAAAATCTTTTCATGATCGGCGACAATAGCCCGATATCCGAGTGTCCCGACAAAGTCAAGCATTCGGAAGCGCTCATAGTTCATATCATTCTGAACCCATTTCCAGACTTCGCAGCAGCGCATCCTGTCAAACCAGTACTGATGCATGGCACTGTCAAGACGGAAAAACTCCTGCTCGTCGACAGGGTCGGTCTGAATATGCAGTCTTTGCAGCCTCAGATTATGTTCAAGCTCCTCAAGCATAAAAGGAGAAGGATCGGAAGATATAAAGTCACGGATGATCCAGGATTCCACAGCAGTTCGCATGTGAATCATCTGATGGACAGATGACAGGCTGATGAGAGTTGCAGTGGTACCTTTGTAGGGGACTACTTCCAGCAGGCCGACATCCTGCAGACGCTGAAAAGCTGCCCTGACAGAAGGCCTGGTCACAGAAAACCTGTCACAGATATCCGATTCATTGATCTTTTCACCGGGCTTGATGGTCAGAGACGTCAAATCTTTTTTCAGGGTGTCAAAAATAACAGTGCTGATGTCAGGCATTTAATTCTCACTCGTTTTCTTTTTAAGAATAGGTTGGGTTTCTTAGCTCATATCAGGGAAGGCAGCCACTGAGAAACAAATGGCACAAAGGTAACAAGAAGCAGAACACAGATATTGCAGATCAGGAAAGGTGCGGAAGCTTTAAACACATCCACAATCGACATCCCGCTGATCTTGCTGCCCACATTCAGACACATTCCAACCGGCGGTGTTACAAGACCGATTGCAAGGCCAACGACAAGAATCATGCCGAATGTAATCTCATTCATCCCCAGCTGGGACATAACCGGCATCAGAATCGGGGCAATGAGCAGGATGCAGGGTACGACATCCAGAAATGTACCGAGGATGAGGATCAGTATATCAAAAAGAATAAAAATAATCCAGTTCGGAATATTGGAATCCAGGATAAAATTTGCAATTGCGAGAGGAACCTGCTTTATGGCAAGGATATAGGTAAAGATATTGGTAAAACCACCGATGATCATAATAGTGGCAGTCATGATTGCCGTCTTTTTCAGAGCTGCAAGGACGTGTTTCCACTTCAGCTCTTTATAGACCAGGGCGCCGACAACTACAGCATAGATAACGGCCACGGCTGCGCTTTCACTCGCCGTTGTAATACCAAACGTGGTGAAAACAAGGATCATGACTGGCATCAGGAGTGCAACAAGGCCGTCTATAATCACTTTTGCTTTGCTGACTTCGATCTTCGCCTCAATTTTATGGTATCCTCTTTTTTCAGAGACAACCCAAACAACGATCAGCTGGAAAAGGCCAATGAGAATCCCGGGGATCACACCGCCCATAAAGAGCTTACCGACCGACACACCGGAGACCATGGCAAACATCAGCATGGGAATGGAAGGCGGAATAATCATGCCGACCGTCGAAGAAGCGACCGTGACACCGGTGGAGAAATCTTTGGAATAACCCTGTTCTATCATATCGGGAATGAGAATGGAACCCAGCGCCGAAGTGTCTGCAACGGATGATCCTGTAATGCCGCCGAATATCATGGATGCAACAACATTCACTTCTCCGAGGCCGCCGCGGAAAGGCTTGCAGATCAGCAGAGCGAAATTAATGAGACGCTTCGTCAGCCCGCCGTGATTCATCAGCTCGCCCGAGAGCATAAAGAGCGGCATCGCGATGAGAATATAGGAATTCAGGCCGGAGAATACACGCTGCGGAACCGTCATAAGGAAAGTGGCATTTTCAGTCAGGAAGTAATTGATCCCGGCACCGCCGAGTGAATAACCGATCGGCACACCGATCAGAATAAACACGATAAGGGAAACAAAAAGAGTAATCAGGTTCATGCTTCATCCTCCGGTAATTTGTCATCTGTGCTGTATCCGCCTTCGGGCTCATCGATTTTGATGAAAAGGCCAAGGATATCAACAATGGTGTAGACGATGGTCAGGGCAAATGTGATGGGCATGAAGATGTAGAAAACCTTCATTGGGAGGTGGGAATTCTGAGAAAGGAGATGCCCCACCTGCGCGATCCATCTGCAGGAATAAATAACCATGAAAACGCTGACATAAATGATGGATGCATCAATCAGCAGGGTGGAAATGATCTTTTTCGGCCTGCTGTTGCCGACAATCTTATCCGCAAGGAATGAAATGGAGATATGCTGCTTTTCGCGGATGGCCAACGCTGAGCCGAAAAGTGTGATAAAGATAAAGGACATGGTAAGAAACTCTTCTAGTGCAGCAAAGGAGATGCCGAAGAAATAGCGCAGGACAATCGTTACGCTTACGCCGACAGCCAGAAAAGCAACCAGAAGGATGAGAATGAAGGATATCACTTTATCCAGAATTTTTATTGCTTTGTTCATAGGTTGATTCCCTTTCCTGTTTTAAAAAAAGCCTGACGGTAAAGCCAGGCTTTTTTTGAACGTTTGAATCAGATGATATTACTTGCCTTCTGCGAGAGACTTAACGAGATCAAGCTCTTCCTGGGTGAAATACTTCAGGGTCTTGACGAAGTGGTCATACACGGGAGCGCAGGCGTCGATAAAGGCCTGTCTCTCAGCATCTGTCGGAGTGTAGACGTCGCAGCCAAATTCCTTCATTTCTTCCACGCGCGCTTCTGCATTGTCGAGAGCGAGTTTATTCTCGGTTTCAACAAACATCCAGGCGGCATCGGAAAGAATCTGCTGATACTCTTCGGGGAGACCATTGAAGAAAGAAGCGTTCATGGTCATAACTTCGGGGTGATACTGGTAGTTCACATAGAGAATATAGGGCTGAACCTCATAGAGCTTCTGGTCATAGATTGTTGCGATGGGGTTTTCCTGACCGTCAACAACGCCGGTCTTGAGAGCCATGTAGACGTCAGCAAGAGGCATAGAAACATAAGAAGCGCCGAGGGTTTCCATGCAGACGGTAATTGCCTCAATAGAAGGAGTTCTGAGCTTGAGGCCCTTCATATCAGCAGGTTCAACAATTCTTCTCTTGGAGTTGGTGATCTGTCTTGCACCGCCATCACCGATTGCAAGCACTTTGAGGCCGTTGGCTTCAGCATCGGTAGTGATGATGTCAAACACCTGCTCGTTTTTGGCAGCTCTCATAAGGGCTTCCTGATTGTCAAAGAAGAAAGGCATCAGGAACAGGTTCAGCTTTTTGGAAATTGTGTCGAAAGGACCGCCGACGAAGGCTTCCAGTGTTCCCATTCTCATAGCTTCCTGCATGTCGGGCTCAGAGCCGAGAACTGCTGCAGGGTAAAGCTCAACCTGAACTTTTCCTTCGGTCTTCTCTTCTACATACTTTTCGAACTCAAGGAGCGCAATGTGACGCGGATGGGAAGTGCTCATGGTGTGACCGAGTTTGATGGTGTAGGTATCAGAAGCTGCAAGTGCTTCTGAACCCGTGCCGGCAAATGCTAGTGTAAAGACGGCAATGAGGGCAAGGATCAGACTGATGGTTCTTTTCATGACAGACTCCTTTTGAAACAAAATTATTAAATGTGAAATCACATTCTTGAATTAGATTAACATTGGCAATGTGAAATGTCAAGCGTTTTTGTGATAACTATTTATTATATTTTCGGTCTGGCTTTAAAATGGTTTAAACAGCAGCGATAATATGAATTAAAAATAAGAAATCTGAAACAGGTTTCACCACAAATGCCGTGTTTATACAAAAGTATAACGGTGAACTAAAGTGAACTGCAGTGAACAAGACAGAACTATAATTAAGTGATATTATTACAATAGCAAAATAGAAAATGCGGTAGTCAGGAAGCAGCCTGTCTCCCGTTTTAATTGGAGGCTTCTATGACAGATTATCGTTTGGAACCGCCGGTACCGGATGATTATATCCCGTACTGTCCGGTTTGCGGAGAGGAGTGCGATACGGTTTATGTTGATATGTATGATGACATAGTTGGCTGCGATCAGTGCATGAACATGGAAGATGCCTATGAGTATTTATATGAGGAAGGATACTGATGCAGCCGAGATACACAAGCATGCGAGACGGGCCTTCTCCGAAGAAGGAATATGTTCTTGATTATTCCAATCTATGCGGAGGCATTAACCTCTGGGATCCGGATTACCGGCTCAAGCCGAATGAAAGCCCGGAAATGAAAAACCTGCTTTGGAGAAACGGTATGCTTTGCTCCCGCAAAGGGCAGGCGTATCTGTTTGAGGCGGCACTTGGTCAAGGCTATGCAGCTTACCCACGTTTCTGGCACGGCTGCATTTTTGCCCATATCGGAGAGGAGATTTACTGTTTCCGGGAAAATGAAATGACGTATGAATTGCTCTGCACCGGTGTTCCAGCAGTGCGAGGCACATTCTTCACCTACAGCGATAAGCTGTATTACAAGACGACCGGTGCGTATAAAGAGATCTCTGCCGTATATGAGAATAACCGATGGACGTTTACGGCTGCTTCCGTCTATCCCTACGAGCCGGTCATTCTGATCAATGCTTCTCCCTCTACCGGAGCGGGAGATCTGTACCAGCCGGAAAACAGGCTCAGTTCCCGCAAGACCGTCTGGTACAACGCTGTTAACGGATCGAGGACTTATTCTCTGCCGGTGATCGCCAACCGTGTCACGTATGTAGAAGTGGACGGTGTACACATGACGCAGGGGTGGAGCTATGACAGACAAAACGGAAAAGTCATTTTTCAGACGGCTCCGCCGGTCACCGATCCACCGACAAATAATACGGTCAGAATAACGTATGAATTGTCCAACCCCGAGGCACAGAAGTCCATTATGGACTGCCGGTATGCGGCTGTTTTTGGCGGAACGGGTGAGCTGTGTGTCGTGATGGCAGGCTCCGAAGACCAGCCGAATGCCTACTTCTGGAGCGGAAACTCTAATATCAAGATGGATGCCAGCTACTTCCCGATGGAACAAGTTCAACTCGCCAGCTCGACGGAAGAGCGCATCACAGGCTTCGGCAAACAGCAGGACAACCTGATC
>JBGUNA010000120.1:0-4369 GCA_045117135.1 Candidatus Limivicinus sp.
CCCATATCCGCATTGCTGCTCGGGTACGACCAGTAGTAGCAGAATGTCTTGTCGAACGCGCTCTGTACGTCGAGCTGCTGGAGCATAGGTACCCGGAACATGAGATCATCTATGAGCTCCGTCTCGATCAGTCCCGGTTCCTGGAACCGGCAGACCCGCCGGAATTCCTCGTAATACTTCTTATCCTCTTCCTTCACATAGGGGACTGCGTCTCCCACGGCACGCTGGGCGAATAACTTCTGCTCTTCCAGGGTCAGATCCACGCCTTCGCCCATGAACAGCCTGGCCTCATCGGCCGTACTGCCCGCCATGATGGTGATGCCCTTTGCATAGCCCTTCTTGTACAGCTCGATGGGCGCCTCGGGGAGCACCTCCGTTCCGTAGTAGGGGCAGGAAGTGAACTTGCTGACCGCTTCGACATACGCCTTCTGGAGTTCTTCCTCGCTCAGTGCCATGATCTCGTCCATGGTCTTGCAGCCGGTGTACTCAATGAGCGCCTTCGTCTTGCCCTGCGCAGTTTCGGAGTTGACCGGGAATGCCAGGCCTGTCGATCCGCTCTGGGCGATGACCTTCTGGAAATACTGGTTCGCCTGCTTTAAGACCGGCAGAATGGAGACCGAGCCGCCGCCGGCGCTCTGCCCGAAGATGGTCACATTGCCGGGGTCACCGCCGAAAGCGGCGATGTTCTCGTGCACCCACCGAAGCGCCATAGCCTGATCGAGCAGACCGTTGCAGGGCGCTGTCCCAAAGTCTTCGCCGCCGGGCACTGACGAGAAGTCCATGAATCCGTACATGTTCAGGCGGTAGTTGATGGTCACCAGGATGATATCACTTTGCTTCTGTACGAGGTTGGCTCCGTTGTAGGAGGTCTGCGAGCCTGAGCCCATAATGTACGATCCGCCGTGGATCCAGACCATGACCGGTTTCTTCTCGGTCTTGTCGTCAGTGTTGACCCAGATATTCAGGTAGAGGCAGTCCTCGGAGCAAAGCTTCTGTATGCAGTCTCCCTGGCCGTGTGCGCCGAAAGCACACTTTCCAAAGTATTTAGCCTCATAGACCTTGTCGCATTCGTCCACGTATTCCGGCGCCTTGAAGCGGCGCTCGCCCACGGGCGGCTTCGCATAGGGGATGCCCAGCCACGTTGCTATTCCGTAATCCTCGTTTCCGACAAAGGTGCCGTTTATGCATTTCACGGCATGGGCCTTGTCATAGTCTCCCGTGATCTCGCTGTTCAGATAGTCATAGGGCTCGTAAGTGACCATATCCTTGAATTCTCTTTTCATTGCTTTGTTCTCCATTTCATTTTTATTTGTTTCGCAGACTCAGAATATAAAATACTTTGTCAGCGGATAGGTTCTCTCCCAGTCGACGATCCCGTAATCCCCCTCGGTACTCTGGTGATCCTTTTGTTTTCTCCGTAACGGGCTTTTATTTTTTCGCTTAGATCGCTTGCGTTCTTCCTGCTCTCGATTTCTGAGGCAGCCTCTCCGGCATCCAGATGGGCAACAGCGTTGTCTTTCATCGAAAACTCCTTTCTTTGTTTACAACAATTAAATCCGACAGTCCGATTTTCCCATCTTCACCAGTGCAATTCAATGCGACCTTCCAGAATGTCAGTTTAATTTTCCCTGTGTACTTGATTTTCGGAATGTGCACGGTTACTTTTAAGAAGAAAGGTGGAATGTTTTCGAATGAATACTCCGTTTGCAGAAACATTGAAAAAACTGAGAAAAGAAAAAGGACTTTCCCAGACACAGCTGGGAAACAAAATGTTTGTCAACAGTTCCACGGTCACCCGGTGGGAAAACGGCACCCGTCTGCCGGATGCAGCCATGATTACCCGTCTTGCGAAGGTCCTGGAGGTGAATGTGGGCGCGCTGCTTTCCACCGCGGCCGACAGTGATGAATCGGCCAGCATTATCCTGGTGGACGACAACAAGGCCATTCTCTCTGAAAATTTGTCCGTTCTGGAGGAGATTGTACCAAATGCTACCGTCACAGGCTTTCACGTGCCGAAGATGGCGATCGAATACGCAAAAGTAAACCGGATCGACCTGGCCTTCTTAGATATCGAGATGGGAACAGCAAGCGGCCTTAATCTCTGTAAAACGCTGCTTGAGATCAATCCCTGCACCAAGGTAGTCTACCTGACCGCATATCCCGATTATTCTCTGGAGGCATGGGATACCGGCGCCTGCGGTTTTATGGTGAAGCCGCTGACTCCGGAAAGCGCCTGCAGACAGCTGAGGAAGCTGCGCTTTCCGTTTTCAATGGGAGGTGCGTGCGAATGAACGGCTGGACTGAATCCTTAGCTTTCTCCATCGTTGGCGCGGCACTGCTGCTAAGCCTGATGGGACTGTGGTTTACCGCCATCCTTCCCGGTATCGACCGCTGGACCAGGCATTTTTTTATATGCTATTTTGTGGTTTTTATGCTGTGCTGTCTTTCCGGCATCGTCGAAATTCTTTTCCAGTACCATCAGGCACCGGAGACGGTATTTCGCTTCCTGCTGTTGCTGGAAAACCTCCTGCTCTCGCTACCGGTCCCCATGCTGACCGTTTATCTCCTCCACACCTTCAATGAAGACACGCATAAAAACAGGCTGCTTTACTCTGCGCTTTTCCTGTTGGGCGTCCAGTTCCTGATCATCCTGCTTTCCTGCCTTGGGTTTGTCGATGAAATGTTTTATATCACACCGGAAAACCGGTATTACAGAGGAACTTTTTACCCGCTGTTTCTGCTGCCGAGCATCCTGATCCTGTTTCTCAATCTTTCGGCAGCAATCAGGCGGCGGAAGCTGCTTTCCCGCAAGGCCTTTCTGGCTTTCCTTATCTCCATTCTATCTATCATGGCCTCGTTGACCGCGCAGCTGTTTATCGACGTCTTCCCGTTTATCGGCATCAGTTACGTCATCTCTGCTCTGGCCATGTACAGCATTATTCTGTCGGATCAGATCGAGCAGGACCTGCGCTGCCAGCGGGAAATTGCCATGCAGCAGCAGGAAATCGCCCGGCAGCAGCGGGAGATCGCCCACGAGCGCGCCAAAGTCATGGTACTGCAGATGCGGCCACATTTCATCTATAATACCCTGATGAGCATCTACAGCCTTTGCCGCACAGATCCCGCAAAGGCCAGACAGATCACGATGGATTTCACCAACTATCTGCGCAGGAATTTTAATGCCGTCGCAAGCGGCAGCACTGTTCCCTTTTCTACGGAATTAGAGCACACCCGGGCCTATCTGGCCGTAGAACAGGCGCAGTACGACGATATGCTCGCTGTCGAATACGATACCCCGGATACCCAATTCCGCCTGCCGCCGCTCACCCTGCAGCCCATCGTGGAGAACGCCGTTAAGCATGGGATGGATCCTGATTCCGGGCCTCTGCATATCCGTATCCGGACACAGCATACGGATTCCTGCACCTCGATCATCGTGGAGGACAGCGGCCCCGGGTTCGATCCCTCCATAAAGATCAAGCCGCATACCACGCTTGCAAATATCCGGCAGCGGCTTGAGATGATGTGCGGCGGGAGTCTGGCGTTCACCGCCGGCGAAAACGGAGGTGCCGTGGCCACGGTGACAATACCGGACAGCCCCGGGCAGACTTCTTCCTGAGTAATCCCTCACTGCGTATTACAAAAGGGCAGCCTGTTCTTCACAAGACTGCCCTTTGAACGATATTGATTCACTTTGTAATCTGCATCAGTTTACTTTCTTCCCGGCAAAATACACCTCTGCAGGCTTGTTGTAGGAAAAGCCTTCTTTCTGTGCCGTAAGCAGGTCTTTGTCGAATACCAGGAAATCCGCTTCTTTGCCGGCCGTGATGGAACCCTTTTTATCCTCGATAGATGACCGCTGCCAGGACGCCGTACCCGGGCACTCCGAGCGCCACGGCGGCAATGCCGCCCCCTCCGAGGCTCTGTTCCGCGACGATACTGTCGATCATCAGCGAAACCTTAAAAAGCAGCCCGTACAATACGGCTCCCGGATAGTTGGATATGATATTTTTCGGATCACACTGCATGAGAGCTGCATATGACACGTTTCATTCATTCCTGCACTCCTGTTTTACATGATGTTCAGCAAAAAAAAGCCGAACCTGACAGGGCATAATACCCCGTCAAGTAAGGCGGTTATCCATTACGAATGTATGCTGTTTTATACGAAAAAAGGGCGCAGTCATCCCATGCGATGCGATTAAGTGTGTCCGATTTCCGCATGGCTCCTCCTCTGTAACGGGCGGTTCAGAACAGTTACCAACTCCTTACTTCCCGATCTGTTCCGAGAATATTCAGTACCGGCATGATCAGGTTGACAGCCGCCAGTTCCGTCGTCCCCGCATAGTTTGCGACAAAGAATCCGTCC
>JBGUNA010000121.1:0-101061 GCA_045117135.1 Candidatus Limivicinus sp.
AGAAGAGGCTCTGCCTCCTTTTGCGCGTTATTTTCAGATTTTATTTTGAATCGAATATTCTGCTGCTTGTGCAGTAGACACTATTTAAACAGAGATATTTTTGGCACTGTCTATGAAGATTATCCTGTTGTGGTAGCTGCTGGTTTTCCGGGCAGAAAGACTCTTCCCTCTTCAGGGATCTTTTATCTGAACGATGAATACAAAACTTTCACAGGCACGATTTTCCTCAGTGATTGTTACAAAAACACAAAAAACAAAGGATTTGCCCGCATTTATGGTGACGGGGCATTGCTTTTTGAAGAAAAGGAGATAAAACAGGGGTATCGTACAAGCAATTTCACAATTGATGTTACTGGTGTGCAGGAATTAAAGGTGGAGTTGTCCGCATGGTATGATGACACAGGAGGTCTCTATGATTATGAAGAATACGAGCTCTATCCGTGTCTGACAAACGCTGTGGTTATGAAATAAAAACACTTGCAGAATAACCAGCAGCATGTTATAGTTTTTTTAGATCTAGTACAAATATTTTTTGATGAAAGGAAGCTGTTTTATGAAAATCAGACGTTTGATTTCAGAAATTCTCTGTATACTGATAGTCCTTTCTTTGGGGACTTCAGCTTTTGCCGGCGGCATTTCAAAAGAAAGTAATAGTGCAGTGTCACGAAGGCAGTATGGCGTTCTTCCCATTCGGGATGTGTTTGCTTCATCAGAACTCATAGAAAATGGACTTGTTTATAAAGCGGGAAATGCTGTAGATGGAAAAACATCCACGTGCTGGGTTGAAGGTGGTAGCGGTTACGGAATTGGAGAGAGCATAACGCTGTATTTAAATGGCCGCTATGATGTTTCAAAACTTTCAATTACCGGGGGCTGGGCAATTAATAGTGAGCTTTTCAACCTGAATGCAAGGCCGGCTGTTTTATATGTATATTTTTCCTCTTCGCCCAATGAGCATTATAGAATTGTTATGGATAATACATCGTCAACACAGAGCTTTATGATCGATGAGAAAAATGTGGATTGGGTAAGATTTGAAATCAGAGAGGTATATCAGGGGCAGAAAGGTGTTTATGATACCTGTATTTCCGAAATTACGCTGTACGGGCAATAATGGATAATAAAAAGTGGGGCATACTGATCCGGTGTCCCACTTGCTTTTTTGTGTCAGACTTAACAAGCTTTAGCGCATGGAAAGCTAACTGCGGACAGCTATCACTGTTAAAACAGTGATCCGTATCTTGTAGAAGAAAACATTTATGACGAGGCTGTTGTAAGTGCCGTTTGAGTAGCTGTTTTCTTGAGAATTTCATAATCCCGGAAAATAAAAAGCATGGAATTTGAATTTTTGAATTCTGTTCCATGCTTTTTTGCTATCTGGAGTAAATACCATGTATAGGATAAAAATAAGTGATAATACATTGAAAACAAAACATCTTCTCAAAGGCTCAATATCGGAGCAGGAACACTTTCTAGGCCGATCGAAAATATGGTAGCAACTCTTGTATACCGTTTTTTTCACAGAAGTAATACAGGATCGCAACTTTTTTTCCGGGAAATACATATTTGACTATGATAAAGTACAGTCACCGAAAGGAAAAGCACGGGCAGCAAAGATAGTTCCCAGTCACGGCGCTGATGCGGGTTCGAATCCCACAGCCATCTGAGGATGGTTTGGTTCAACCGGTTAGAACAGCGAAAAAACAACCAACCGTGCTTTGAACATGGCCTGGTATTTCAAATGGTAAGAAGGACGGACTGTCGCTCCGTAGGTTGTGGGTTCAAGTCCCATCCAGGTCGCCAAATGCGTCTTTGGTCTAAAGGTTAAGATTTCTGCCTTCCAAGCAGAGGATTCGAGTTCGATTCTCGAAAGACGCTCTATATGGTCCCTTCGACTAACAGGTTAGGTCGTCACCCTTTCAAGGTGAAAACGCCGGTTCAAACCCGGCAGGGATCACCATCAGCCCAAAAGCACAAACAGCAAATCATTTAATTTATTATCCATTCAAGATAAAGAAATAAAAAAGTGCTTTGTAGTGGCTGAATATTATCCAACAGGTTTTTGAAAGGAGTGATTTTCATGTTGGAGTTTCTGAAGAATATGGCAAATAAGACCTTTACTGAGAACGGTGCAGTAACCCTGCGTTCCACCGGTTCCGACTGTCTGAATCTGTTTGCCACCGTTGGTGCGCTTCGCTCTCAGACTGAGGCGGAGATCGGGAAGCGCTTTCTGCGCGCTTTTGCTGAGAACAAGGATCTCGCCATGAAGATCCTCTTCTATGCCCGTGACGTCCGAGGTGGTCTCGGCGAGCGCCATGTGTTCCGTGTGCTTTTGCGACATCTTGCAGAGACTGAGCCGGCTTCGCTTCTGCGTAATCTCCCGTATATTGCAGAGTATGGCCGTTGGGACGACATCCTTGTCCTGCTCAACACCCCGGTTCACGAGGAGGCAGAGGCTCTGCTCCGTGAGCAGTTTGAGGCGGATATGGCAGCAGTCAAGGCTGGCAATCCCGTTTCTCTTCTGGGCAAGTGGCTTCCTTCCGTCAATGCACATAATGTTGAGACTGTAAAGATGGCAAAGCAGCTTACCCGTGCTTTCAACCTGACTGAGGCGCAGTACCGTAAGGCACTATCTGCTCTCCGTCGCGAGATCCGCATTCTGGAGAATAACCTGCGAGAGCGTGACTATTCCTTTGACTACGCAAAGCAGCCTTCACGAGCCATGTTCAAGTATCGCAAGGCATTTCTCCGCAATGACGAGCTCCGTTACCGCCAGTTTATGCAGAAGGTTACCGCTGGTGAGGCAACTCTCCATACCGGTGCACTGATGCCGTATGACATCGCAGAGTCGGCTTACAAGGCAACCCAGAATGAGCGACAGGCTCTGGATGCGATTTGGAATGCACTGGAGGACTTCACTAAGGGTGAGAACGCTCTCGTAGTGGCGGATGGTTCCGGTTCTATGTATTGGGGTGGCAAGCCCCAGCCCGCTGCAGTGGCGCAGTCCCTTGCAATCTATTTTGCAGAGCGTAATCATGGTGCATTTCAGAATCACTTCATCACTTTCTCCATGACCCCGCGCCTTGTAGAGATCAAGGGTACCGACATTGTAGAGAAGGTCCGCTATTGCCGCACTTTCAATGAGTGCGCCAATACCAATCTGCAGGCTGTATTCGAGTTGATCCTTTCTGCTGCAGTTCAGAACCATCTTCCGCAGAAGGAACTCCCGTCTGTTCTCTATATCGTTTCTGACATGGAGTTCGACTCCTGTGCCCGCGGTGCATCGCTTACCAACTTTGAGCAGGCAAAGAAGCTCTATGCATCTTACGGTTACCGTCTGCCTCAGGTGGTGTTCTGGAATGTCCAGTCCCGCAACGAGCAGCAGCCGGTTAAGATGAATGAACAGGGTGTTGCGCTGGTATCCGGCTGTACCCCGCGTATCTTCTCACAGGTCATGGAGGGTGAGATGGAGCCCTACAAGAATATGCTGAACGTTCTGATGTCTGAGCGATATACCCGGATTACCGCATAAGATTTTTGGAGGAGCTGGATAGCTCCTCCGTTTTTGTTGTGACATACCAAAAAAGATTGAAATAAAAAAAGTTTTCTTATATTATAAAATAAACTGTCAGAATGTCAAAAATATGAACTCCGTTTAGAAGAGAGGAATGCCAAGTGCCGTATGGTCCTTTGACTAATAAACATATTGCGAAGTTGGATGCAGGGGAAGTATTTACCTCTGCAGGTGGATGGAATCCGGATGATTTTACACTCCCTTTCCCGGAACGATTTGCAGTTTTTGTTGGAGAGTATTGTGATCTTCCGGCTGATACGAGGAAACAGAAAGCTGTTTTACTTGCTTCGTTAAGGAAAGGGGCAGAGGAAAAGGGAATTAAAGTTTCTCGAAACACCTTGAATGAATGGTTAAACGGGAACCGCGATCCCAGTGTCAGCAGCAGTGATATCCAGACACGGGAGAATATTTATAAAATATGTGCATCGTTGGATTATGACTATGCACTCACGCAGGAGATGTTTGAAAAAGTGTTCTTTTCACGTGCCTTTAATCCAAAAAATGTACGTGAATTAGCTTTTTCCTTTTTTGCGGTACGTGATTATGAAAGAGGAGTTACAGGTTGCCGCTGGTACCGTGAAGGTCAGCGTATAGTAGAGCAGGTTTTAGGAGCAGAGATAGGGGAAGCCGTAGGAAAAACGATTACTGATAGTTCTTTAATCCTTGACCAGACTGCAATGATGGATGAGGAGGCTTTTATTACATTTCTTACATCTAATCCGGGTACCTTTACGAAAAAAAATGAAAATGCTGCTGCTCGCAAAGCAGTCAAAGAGACTGCGCTCAAAGCATGTAGTTTATCTCCTGAAATGGAGAAAATTTCTGCGATAGGGGAACTCCCATACGAGGCGTTAATCACAAGAATCATTGGCTTTTCTCAGCGCAGTATCTCTGGTGTTGGGACTGTTGCTTCTCTTCATGCGCTTCCGCCCCAACTCACCACGAATTTCCCAACAGGCCAGATTTTGCGAAAGATCTGTCAGGATGAAGAATGTACTTATGATCAGATAGTAAAAATGTTAAGTCTTCTTTTGTTTTACTGCTACTTTTCACGTGGAATGGGAATGCCGGTTGCTCAGAGTTTTCGTGGATTCCTGCGGTTTGCTAATTTGAGCCTGGAGCGTGCGGGATGTGTGGAGTTGAATCCTAATCAGCCCTATGGAGGACTTTTGCTTTTCTGTGCTGCACAGTCAGATCCCTTAAATGCACTCAGAACATTTCTGCAGGAAAAGATGGAAGAGGAGTCCGAAGCGGTTCTTCAGGAGTCAATGAGGTTGGCTCTTCCTGCTTTGACCAACCGTGAATGCCTCTCATTGATCCGGGCATTCGACAGAGATCCTTTCTTGGTGAAAATGACCATTGGAACTATGCGTCGTATAGAGCATACAGTAAAAACAGAAAACTTAATTAAACAGGAAAACAGCGAAAACTTCATACAGTATCTATATGATCATGCAAACTTTTCGACAATCGAAAGAGCTTTGTTACGATCTCTAACACTTCTTCCTCCAGAAGGTGTTCCTGACGAATTTTTGGGAAAGCTCTTGGACGAAAGAGAAATGACGATGGCAGAAGAGTTGTACCAGCAGAACTGGCTCATTCATGAAAAAAAACATTGGGGCATGGACTACCGTATTCGGCAGGTGGTGAACGACCAATTGGATTTTCCGACAATCGATAACTGCAAACAGTTTGTTCTGCGGATCAGGCATTTGTCTGAAGAGAGGCTGGCGTCGGAAGAGCAGAAACTGCTTGAAAAAATTCAAAAAAGGATCCGAACACTATAATAAATATTAATCCGATATTAAGGTTACAAAGCAAAACCAAAAATGGTAAAGTCATGGAAAGGGCAGAATTAAGTTTTTTTAGCAGGAGAATTATAAAGAGTTCTGTTTTATTTTTATGGTGTTTTGAAAGACGCAATCTATATCGCTAAAATAACGGACAAAACAGGTATATTGAAGATTTTGTGATAAGATAGCCTTGACGCAGGAAAACTAAAAAAGGAAAGGAGAGAAATTGGCAAATGAAAGAAGCGATAGCGTTTTTCTTCAGTGTGATACTGTTGTTTTCTGGTGGAATAAATGCCTTTGCACTCGAACTGCGCTTACTTGAAGAACGGACAGGTTCTGAACGAACTGTATTTTCTTATGACGATTCCGGCAAGGTAATAGAAGAGAATGTCTATTTTTATGACGATCTAATGAAAATGAGAAAGTATATTTATGGAAAGGATGGTTCTCTTGTGAAGAAAACAGTCTCTTTCCTCGATACCGATATAACTCTGCTATTTCATTATGATGTCAATCGTACGCAGATTGAACTGGAAAACCCCGGTATCGGTGGTGATTGTTTCTCTCTGGGATATACAGGAGATCAGGTTACTGAACTCTTGGATGAAAATAGACGTACCGTTATGGTTACGGTTTCCTCCGGTGAAGATTTTTCAGACATCCATTACTTTTATGTCTATGATAAAGAGGGCAGAATTCAATCTTTTGAGATAGAAGGCTTTCGGAAAGATGTTTTTTCTTATAACCAGGATGGCAGTTTTGTCAGAATTTCTACCAACTTGCGAGACTATTCTTCCACAGATCGGGAAGTTTATAATTCTGAGGGTAAACTGATCAGGGGGGTTGATCAGTATGGAAATACCACTGAATTTGCCTATGATGAAAACGGTCAACTTTTGGCAGAGTATTATGAGGGAGAAATAATATATATGTGTGAGTATGACTATGATCAGTTTGGCAGAATTTTGTCTAGAATTATGATTTACCCTGATGGAGAAAGAAGTACCACGACATATTGGTATGACTGGATACTGGATTAAACGGGTAGGAAGAATGGAACAATGAAAATGAAACAAATGATCTCTGTTTTTTTAACGGTTATAATGCTGTTGGGATGCAGGTTCCCTTCGCGGGCAGAGGCGGAATATTACAATGGCTTCTATGTCGAGAAATGGGATAACAGCGGAATAGATTATTATACTGTTTACCAGAATAGTTATGAGAGAGAAGGCGCTCCGACTTTTTATAGTGAGCTGCGGGATAAGTATAATAATATTTATACAGGATGGGATGTTCCCATCACATTCTTTCGCCAATATGACGGCGCAACATTGGCAAAGGCGGATGCGTTATGTTGTTATCTGATGGATCACTCTTCTAAAAAGGAAAGTTGTGCAGGATACTATTATTTTGAAGATGAAGGCATCATTTCACAGATAACGGTCTATTTGATCGATGGGATGAATCCTAATCAGATAAATTATGACTGTCAGAAGTTATGGGATAAAAATCCCTGGATGAACGATGATGCAACGCTGCTTGTGTTGGAGTATCTGGGGTATGGCCTCTCTGAGTATACGTGGCGGTATGCCTGGGATCTTGGTTGCAGTTCCGCTGTCATTGTACAGGAGTACAATGCAGCAGGATTTCCAGGGGTTGCTTTCGGATTTCACTTTAAGGAAGGGACCGACGATCATACCGTCAGGCGCTATTGCCCAAATGAGACATGGTGATAGACAATTCCAAACGGAGATGATCAATGGAATGGATAGATAAAATATGAAAAAATTGAGACGTGTTTTTGCTCTTGCTGTTTGCCTGCTTTTTTCGACAGGTTTGTCTTCCTGCATACCTGCATCTGCAGAGGTTGAACTGGAATCGCCAGCATGGGATCATATTATCTCCCTGGTAGTGGGAAAAGGCTTTACTGTAGGCCTGCGTTCGGATGGTCGGGTAGCTTATGCTGGTGATAACGACTCAGAAGAAATACAGAAAATTGGCTTATGGGAAGATATTGTCAGAATTGAACATTGTGGAGAGCACAGTCCTTATGTTGTGGGATACCATTCAGACGGTAGTGTCGTGTTAGCCTATCTCGACGAAGTGCGCGCAATTACAGCTCGAGAATACGATAACGATAATGATTACCAGACTTGGTTCGGGAACAGGTGGAGAGAAACGGACTTTGAAGGCTGGACAGGCATCAAATCATTGATTCTGGACTACTATTTTGCCCTTGGGCTTAGGTATGATGGCACTGTTTTGGTTGTGACACGGGAAGATAACCAGAAGCCTGAAATACAGGAAAAATTGTTAACAATAAAGGAAACGGTGGAGAGCTGGGAATCTGTAATTCAAATAGAAACGCTTGGTGGAGATCTCTTTAGGTATGGGCAAGGCAATTACTTTGAGGTCGTTGATGCATTTAAAGATGACGATACATTTCATGTGGGTCATCTTGCTGTGGGTTTGAAAGAGAATGGGGAAGTAGTCTGTACAGAAAACACATGGCTGGAATCACAGGGGGAAGATAGCATTAACGATTTTTTGCAGCCATGGCCAAAATCTTCTGAATGGAATCGTGTGAAAGAACTGGTTCGCGGGAGGTATGGCAGCTCAATGCGCCCGTTTCTGTTTGGTATCAGAGAAGATGGTACGGTTTTCGGTGTTGCGGAAGGGCATACCGTTCCTCTTTTTGAAAGCAAACAGTTTGTTGGCTACGATAAAATACCATATGATCATATTAGGTCCATGTGCTTCGCGATGAATGAAATCTGTTTGTTGAGAGATAATGGAACGGTATATGTTCTCTCAGAGATTGATTGGGAAGTATGGGAAGAAATCAGAGAATGGACTGATGTTGTACAACTCACAGGGGGAACAAAAGGACAGTTCGCAGCAGAAGGAGTACCAATTGGACTCAAAGGGGACGGCACTGTTCTTGCGACTGGGAGCGTAGCAGAAAAAGTTGCAGCTTGGGATCATATTGAGAAATTGTATACTGGCGCACATTACCTCATAGGAATAAGAAATGATGGCAAAGTGTTCTCTTGCCCTGCGGATACAGAGCTCGATATGTGGGACGATATTTCCGAGATTCTGCCGTCAAATTCTGGATGGTGGTCCGAAATAGAACATTATGTTGGCTTGAAAAAAGACGGCACGGTTGTAGCAGCAGGTGACAATACTTACGGCCAGTGTCAAGTTTCTATCCAGAACTGAATAATGTATAGGGTTATCATGTGCCGCTGAACTGGTCGCAGCATAATTCTTCTTTTTATGGGTAAAAAGGCGGGTAAGGATCAGAAAACGCAACTCAAAACCACCATCTAAAAAGGAGGCAGGAGATGATATTTTTATGGAAAACAGAATCTATCCTGACAACAGTATAATAAATCTTTATGAAGAAAAGGATGCGAGGAAACAACATCCCAAAAAGTTTTACCTGAAATCTTGCATTGGGACGGGGGCAAGCTGCATTGCCTATCAGGCTGAGGATGAAAACGGTATCCCGGTTAAGTTAAAGCAGTTCCGCCCTGTAGGAATGAAGAGAGAGAATACCGATTATCGCCTGATAGAGGAGAGATTTATTCAGGCGTACCGGCAGCAGATTTCCATGCTGAAAAATGATAAGACAGCCGCGATTACTGCCAGCCTGTATGGATTGTATCGCGACGATTCTGGTTACTGGTGGACGTCTGTCACTGCTATGGTCGGCAGAACGCTGGAGAAAATATTTCTGGAGAACTCTCTTAGAAAAAATGTGATAATTCTCCATTGGATTGCTGAAAGTATCAAGGCATATCACGAAGCAGGATGGCTGCTGTTGGATGTTAAGCCACAGAACATTCTGGTAATTGACAGCCTTGGTATGCAGGGAATCAATTTCTTCGATTTTGACTCTTTTATCCATATTTCAGAGCTGGAAAGAGCTATTTGTGAAGGTCAGATGCTTTTGTTGTCCTCCTCCGAGAGTTTTTCGGCACCGGAGCTCTTGGAAAAAAATGTTGATTTGAAAGAGATCGGCATCACGGCAGATTTTTATTCCGTCGGGGCGATGCTGTTCCAGGCTGTGTTTCTTCGCCGGGCAGAACTGTTCGATTGCCTGCCTGGAACAGTCTATGATTTTGCAGCATCTGAAGATTCCGGGCGAGAAATGCTGACAGTCGAAGAAAAAGCGGTTATTTCTGATATTTTGAAGCATACCTTGACAATTTCTCCCGTTACCCGCTATGAAACAGATGAGGAATTAATCGAAGTACTGAAAAAACTCCGGAAACTGTTGGAGAGAGACTCGCCGAGATTGACTCGTTTTCTGCCAAATGCTGTTGGTTCGTTCGTTGGCAGAAGGAAAGAGATAAACACCGTTGCCGATGCACTACGTTCTTCCCGTGCACCCATTTATCTGTGTGGCCTTGGGGGTATCGGAAAAACACAGCTTGCACTGAAAGTGGCTGAAACATTGCAGGAAGAATTTGACTTCTGTTATACGACTTTCAAAGGATCTATCCGAGAAACAATTCTTTCCCTGCCAATGGAGAATCTCTCCGTTGGGTGGAAAGATGAATCCGGGGTTCCGGATAGAATCTCGGATGAGGATCTATATCAGGTGATTTTTTCTTCACTGCGGGACAGAAGCCATGAAAAAACAGTTCTGATTTTGGATAATTTTGATGCACAGAAGGATGAAGACACCCCATCTCTGCGGTATGATCCGGACCTGGCGGATCTTGAGAGCCTTCCGATCCGTATCCTGATTACGACACGATGCAGGTTCGAAGACGTTTGTACAATTCAGATAGACAGTTTGGAAGAAAAAGCAATCCTTGCACTCCTCTCTGATGCCCTGCCTGAAGAACAGGAAGATACCCTTCTTCAGCTTGCTGATTCAGTGGGGCGTCATACGCTGACGCTCAGCCTCCTTGCGGGTTCAATACGGGAGAGCCGGGGGAAACTTGACGCAAAAAAGCTAATTGCACAATTTACAGCTTCATCAGAACCATCGAATGTCTTTACTCAATTGAAAATGGTTTTTCGTGCTACCGATATGAGTCGGGTGGCACGTTCGGTCATGTCCTGTGCTTGTTTGTTTCCGACACGAGGTATAAGTTCTGAACTTCTGCTCCGCCTCTTTTCCGAGGAACAGTGGCTCATGGCAAACCAGCTGGAGAGAAGCGGCTGGCTTCGCTTTGATGGGTATTCCTGTTTGTGGTCATTGCATCCGGTCGTCAGGGCTGTCTGCATGGCGGAAAAATCTACACAAATTAATTGGGGAAATACAGGCAGTTTCATCACTGCCCTGCGTAAAGCACAAAAAACTGGAGTTTTTGAGGATGCTGGCCCAGAAAGTCTTGCACAGATCACTGAGCTGTTTGCTAATATTGGGAAGTATAATCTCCACAAGCCTTTTCCATGGAAACAAACTTGCACAGTGTTTTTCTTGTTGGCAGCAATAACTGCTGGAGTACTGTTTTACTTGCATCGGCAAACAGACCAGAGCCCTATAATTTATCTGCAACTATTCCAGGACGGGGTGGAAGAAGGCAATTCTGCACAGGATCGTGAAATTATTTTGAATAGGTTGAGGCAATTGGGTATTCGGAATGTTTCGCTTGACAAGGATAGTGAAAGAATTACAGCATCTGCCCATACGTCACTGTTTGGAGCTGTTTCCGATCTTGATTCTTCCGTTCCGCTTTTTTTGACTCAGCCGGGAAAGCTATTTGGGATAGGGCGACGAGGTATGCAGGCAGCATGGGAAGAGATCGACAGGGCTCAAATCATTTCTGTTAAAGCAGAAGTTGGGATTCCGGCTGGTGTCGGAAGAGAAGAACGGGCAGCTGCGAGACTTCCAGTCAACGGAGAATTTCCTTATCTCACAATTTCTCTGGATGAAACAGCCGGGAGAATAATAAAGACATTGAAAGACGAAAGCGAGACTCTTTACTTTGCTTTTGATTATGATCATTTTTCAGATGATAATGTAGTGTTCCTGGCTGTTCCCGGAGAAATAGAGAATTCCTATTGTTTGCTGAATGGCAGTTGGTTGGCAAAACAACCGTATCGAGTACTTGCATTTACGCTTACACATACACCTCTGACAGTATCCTATCAGGCACAATGGTACCTCGATCCAGCTGCAGCATGGGAAGAACCCAGTCGACTGAGCAGGGATGCTGTAGGGGAAATGCAGTGTTCGATAGGAGATTTGACGGGAGATACTGTTACCTTCTCTTTCCGGGCATCATCCCCAAATTCAATCTCTGACTATACATTGGAAGAAGTAAAAGCGACTTTTAAACGAAGATTGGATAAGGTTGGTTCCCCCTACGCGATAGGGATAGATTACATGGAAAACCGAACGATTACCGTCTGTATGCCAACAAAAAAACTTGGATATGAAGTGCTACGCGCTCTCTGTTCATCTGCTGTTAACCTTTCTGCTGCCAAGCGACACGATGACCCTATCCACATAGGGTCTGCAACCGACTTCTCTCCGGATATTATCCGAAAAGGAGATGGAACATTTGCCTTGCAGCTGACACCAAAAGATACTTTTTCTTTCAGCACAGAGAAGCTGAAAACAGAACTGAAGCGAATGCTGGCAGAAGATGACCATGTTATAGAGCTGACATGCGGTTCACGCATTGTGCTTGCCTCAGCAGAGATTGACAATGCTGTAGAAGATGGTGTGTTAATCTTTGAGCATCTTCCGTTCCTGAATAACGAGAGAATTGGCGAGGAAAATGTTTTTCTACTTAAATTGCTCAACGAAATTATCCGGAATAGAACGCTGGCGGATGCTTCTGCTTATTATAAACTGGATGAGGATACAATTGTATTTTCCAATCCGGAGGATCAGTTTGGCATTCAAAAGTCTATAACTGGTACAGTTGCCTTAATTAAAAAAATTAATCAGGACTTTAATCCTGTAAAAGCTGGGTATTTGGATTCTGACGACAGCAACATGGTTTATGTGATGGCTCATCAGGAGTTTGCTCCTGAGTTTTGTAGAGATTCTGCGAAACTTGTAAAAGACATGTATATTTCATGTGATTTTGAAGAAAGTGGAGTAGATACATTTTTGTTTTTTCTTGGAGAAGAAGAGGCCGATGAACGGTATCGGTTGACGATCGACAAATTAGAGGCAGGGATCTGGAAAATCGAAAAACCATATGCTATAAAGGTTATTATGAATGGAGAGGGTATGCAGCAATATAGCAATGTATGGGAAGATATTTTTCAGAATGACGAATTCTATTCTGAAAGGCATGCCTATGTCTGGAATTTGAGAGGACAGTAGCTGGCATGAAGATTTGTCTCGTTAAAATAACAGATGATTATACATTTAGACACGGGGAACGTTATAATAAAGATGAAAAACAAAATATCATTTGATAAAGGAGACAAAGAAAATGAAGAAGACCAAAATTGTTGTGGGAATCTTAATTCTGCTGGCATGTATTTTAACAATTGCAGATGGTTTTGAAGCGAGCGCTGGTTATTCGATCTATTGTTCTGAATGTGGGAAAATGATCGATTCCGGTAGTAAGTTCTGTATGTATTGTGGGCATCGTGTCAACACATATCCTTCCTATTCTACAGGTAAAAGAATTATTGGATATAATATGGTACATTACGGTACACAGATGGCTGCTTCTCCACACTATCGCATGTTCCGGAATTACAGCATCAATAAAGCGTACAGCAAATACGGTGCAAGAGAAAGTTACGGAGAAAAACATTTTACCAGATATGTAGATGCTTATATGCTGTATTACGCAAAAACCTATGAGCCTGGAATGCTGATTAATGGAGATTATGCAGGCTACCAGAAGGGTACGGACACGGCATATTCTTTCGGCGATGACAAATATGTTTGGTTCATTGATAGTCCCGTTTACGGATAAGAGATGAGAGCAGATACACCATGTAAGTCAGAGGAGTGTACCTGCTCAAATCGAATGATGTGGAAAGGGCAAGAAAGAAGTATTATTATGGAATAATCCTTTATTTACTTTGTATGATTATGAGCAAACCGATGGCATTTTCGAAGTTTATTCAAACTGAAAATTTTGTTATTGAAGAGAAAGAGTATTTATTTCAGGCTGAAAGAGGAGAAAGCTTATAATGAAAAAAGCTGTTTGTTTGGTTCTCGTATATCTGTTCGTTGTCATTAGTGTCCTCTCGGACCTTTCAGAAGCCTATGCTGAAGGAAACAATTTCAGCATTATTTCGATTACACCTTCGAATTGGACAGAATATTTTTCTGTAGAACGTTACGATCATTATAAAACAACCCTTCTTGATGAATTCAGTAATGATTCAGATGCGCTGACAAAAATATTCAGTGGTCTGGATAGTATGATAATGCCACCTACAATTGAAATGGTATACAGACTTGTTTTGAAGGACGCTTATCGAGAGCGTTTAGCCCCGGGAACGTCTTATCTTTCATTTACTTTTTCCTATCAGCAGTGCTTTGGCGAATTTTATGCAGATACGACAAAAAAGATCTTTCAGGATAATGGAGATTATCAGGCTTCTCTCTCCGGAGAGACAAATATTAGCATTGCCCTTACTTCTCCGTATCAGGAAGAAAGCGATGATAATGTGATTGTCTCTACAATTAATACTCTCACACAGGTTGAAGAAGCCGGAAAATGTCTGGGATTTGTCTATAACGACTTCAGAGCGACTAAAGTATCCGGAACTTTATCTTTGATTTCAGAAAAATCATCAATACCACCAATGCCAAAAAGTTCAGGTATTTATACACCGCCTGTTTCTGCAGAAGAAAACTCAATGCAGAGTTCTATTCTATATGACAATACGGAGAAATATGTCGCAAATACGAAAAATGATGCCTTGATTAAGGAAATTGAATTATCCACGCCCGGAACAAAAAGCACAATTCGTTATGAATATCAATATAAAGAGGAAAAACTATTTGGTGCAGTGGTTGGACCGAGAGTGAATTCTTTGGATGGTCATACGTCAAAAGAAATTACTTATTCCGACACAGGTTCGGTAACTCGTGAAAAGGTCTTTTGTGGAAATAATGTTCTATGCATAAAGGAGTATAATAGTAACGGATATCTTGTTGAGTTAAGATTTCCTGGTGGTGAAGGGAACAGCCAGTCTTTCTTGTATTTTGAGAACGGAGAACTTCTTCTGGAAGAATTCAGAGAAAATTCAGGGGTAATCGATAAGCTTTTTTATAGAAGACCAGGAACAGACCTGTCCATTACTGTTGAACGAGGGCAAACGGCATATTTTACCTATAACCGGAATAATCAGCTTATCCAGGTTTTAATCAAAGATGAGAGCGGAAAACTAATTGATAGGTATTACTATGCCTATGATGCATTTGGTATACGCTATCAGATAGAAACCTATGAGGGGGAAATATCTGCAAGTTATGATATGAACGGAATGCTTGCAGAACTTACATACACATGGTTTGTTTCATACAGGGATGCGAATGTAACGACTAAAAAAGTGTTCGAGTACGATGATAGCGGTCATTTCAGCAAGATAAGAACTATTGAAGATGGCTATGAATATGAGAGACTTGAGGAACAATTTGCTTTTGCAAATACTGGCTATCAAATCAGCGGGCAGCGTAAGAGCTATGTTGAATATGGCTTAGATGGACGGACGAGTGCAGCACAGTTTTTCCCAAGAGAGAGGGAAGAATTTTCATATGAAGGGAGCAGGCTTTCAGAATATCGTTCATGTCTTTCTGGTTCACTTTGGTATGAGTGGGTAATTACATATAATGAGTATAACGAGTCGGCACCAATGTCGACACTAAAGCCGTCCCCTTCCTCTGGCAACTCCAAAATTATAAATCCGGATGCATCGTTCTATCCGGAAGATAGAACTCTTGTAGATAATTTTCAAGTCACTGTTTTCGTGAAAGATGCTGCTATGACAGTCGTTTTAAAGAATCTTGATTTGAAAGATTCCTATCAGGTTAAGAAGGTTGGCACAAAAGACAATTTCGGATTTGCATATGTATGGGAAATAGTTTTTTCCGATGGTGTTTATCAATACTGGCTCGGTACGCAAATTGAAGACTATATAGATGGAGCGGTTTCGCTCGATGGCCTTGAGGGAAAACTATTCAGAAGTGATATTGAAGGGAAAACTTTCACAGAACAGGGAAAAATAAAAATGACTCGCGAAGGGAATTCCCTTCGCTGGACGCTGACTCCGGAATTAACAAAAGAAGTAAGTGACATTTCAGGTATTCAGAAGATTCGGGTTAATGTGCGCGGACAGGAAATAAAGAGTATCGATGTAACATATCCTGTTTTGGAGAACAACAGTAGCAAAGAAATGCTAGATCAGCAGTCAGATTTATTTGTCCCGTCATTGTCAGTTGGAGACAGTTATTCTGAGAAATCTGATGCTGTCTATGTTTATGCGTTCGAGCAATTCTGCTCTGACAATCGCGAAGAAGCAAGGCTCCTCTTTGAAGTTAGTGCAAAACGAGGAGATGCTCGAGCTCAATTTATGCTTGGTGCATATTATGCTGATTATTACACTGCAGAAGAAGCAAAGGTTTTTCTGGAATTGTCTGCTGCTCAGCAGTATGCTCCTGCAATCTATGAACTTGGGGTCTTTTATGAACAGGGAACAGGTGTTGAAAAAGATATGGAACAGGCGAACAGATTGTTCACGCAGGCTGCAACTATGCTTTATAAAGAAAAAGACACGGAAGATGCAGAAGTGGCAAGGACTATAGCAAGATGTTATTATTATGGGGATAGTCCCTATCAGAAAGATCTGGCAAAGGCAAGGGACTGGTTTGCAAAATCTGCAAGACTTGGAAATCCGGCAGCTGCATTGAGAGCCGGGAAAATGATTTTTAACGGTGAAATTGAAGGCTCGACAGAAGAAATGTTCAACTGGTTTGTCCAGGCTATGAACGGCGGTGAGGCTGGAGGGTACTTTTACTGTGCAGTTATGATTTTGGCGGGTGATGCGAGTGGAGATATAGATGCTTTGATGCAGGAAGCTGCGGAAAGGGGCTATTCCCCTGCAAAAGTGTATTTGAATTCGGGGGCACTGCTGCTTGTCAATTAAAATTGTAAATTGTCGCAATATAAGCTACTTACAGGAATACACAAGTGCTATATCGTATATGTCTTATGTAAGTTCTGTTATTAATACAAGGCGTTAGTATAGGGTTTAACACCTAAAGGGGAAAGAGAGCCATGCTTTTTTACAGCAGATACGCATTTCGGACATTCGAATGTGATTTGGATGTGTAATCGGCCTTACTGGCTTGCACATCGAGATGCAGTGCATTATAATGATAATACGTAATACTAAAGTATTCAAAAAGGAGTCAAAACATGAAAAAGACTAAGATATGTATTATATTTCTATTGTTGATTGCATGTGTATTAACAATAGTAGGGAACTTTGAAGCCAGTGCCAGCTACTCGATTTATTGCTCTGAATGTGGAAGAATGATTGATTCCAATAGTAAATTTTGTATGTATTGTGGCCATCGAGTTAACTTTAGTACAGGGTCTTCTGTTCAACAGTCTCATGCGATGATACCACAAAATCCGTCATCTCTTTATGGTAAATGTCTACGGGAAAATCTGATCAATGGAGTTTACTATTCTGATGCCAAAAAGGTTAGCATCGTTTCAGATACTTTTTACGGTAGAAAAGACAGCGCAGGCAATCGGAAATCCTGGTATTATAGTACACATCGTGATGATATTTATCCCAATTACAGGGTCGAACTGTATTATGCTGATGGGGTCTTGTTTTTCGCTAATATAACAAAGAATTCCAAAACTCAGGTGACGCTTCATTATTGGGGTGATGAGATTGTAGCTTGTCGGGACTTCCGGGGATATAATGATGAGCTGAGCTATGTCGGCAGTTCAGTATACAATGCTGTGAATACTGAGTTTAGCAATCTTTATTCCATCGCACTGAGATATGCACCATAATGGTTTGAAAAGGGCAGTTACGCTTCTGTTTTATTTATTGGATCAGTCGCAGATGGTATCCTTTGCATTCTTCCTGTCTGGCATTCAGGCGGCGGGTGAGAGTTGTTTTTGGAATCCCGAGCTGCCGGGCAGCCTCTCGCAGGGAAGGATAGAGGATCTGTGTCTCTTCACACCAGACCGGATGGGAAATATCTTCCTTGCATTTCTTATAGCGTTCTTTTTGCCCTTTTGTCCGATGGATTCCTTTGTTGGCAGCGCGTGTATTCGCCATGGATTCTTCTGATCGCTTCCAGCCATGCTCCCGCTCTCCGCTTTTGGATTTGTTGTAGCCCTTTGCAGGGTTGGTTGTATTGTTTTCCTTGATTAGAAAGGCTTCGAATGCTTTTGCCGATGTTTCCAGAATGTTCTCAACACAACGGATTTTGATCACGTTTTCCCAGCCGACACGTAGAATGGCTTCATACAGTTCCGGGTTATCCCGATATCCGTATCCGTTCGCCCATCGTTTTTCGAGAGGCTCACCGGTAGAACCGACATACATTTTGTGGTCATCCGGAAAGATCAGCTGATAGACGGAGTAGTGCATAAGATCCTCGTGCGCCTTTGGCTTGACACGGTTATAGCCGTACTCCGGTTTCCAGCTTTCATAAGTGAGGATAAGAATGCGTTCCAGTTCTCGTGCTTCATCAATGTTGAGTTCTTTCCGATAAATCTTCTTTTGGAAGTTTTCCCAGCCAAAACCCTGAATGGCAGCAGACAGATCCCTGTTTTTTCGATAGCCTTTACCGTTTTGCCACCGCTTGATCGGGTTTCCGCTGCAGAATCCTATGTAAATCTTTTCATCCGGAGAAATGAGAATGTAAACACAGTAGCAGTATTCAGCTGCGTATGCTTTTTTGAACTCCTCATAGGTGCTTTCATGCAGAATCATCATATTTTCCCTGCCCGATTATGTTTTTTTGTAGTGTCATTCATTGTTCAGCTCCTCAGATAGTGAAAGTATTCTACAGAAGAATCCGGAGGATTTCAATATAAAAACACCTCAGAAAGGAATAGGAACAATACAATGGAATGGCTGATTCTTGGGGTGTTCAGCACATCTCTGCTGATATGCATCATTCTGGGTATACCGATTTTAGTTGCACTTTCCTTTGGCTTGCTTCTGTTTCTGCTCTATGGCAGACAAAAGGGCTTTTCATGGCGCGAGTTGGCCGGCATGGCCTTTGACGGAATAAAAACGGTCAGCAATATTCTTATCACTTTTTTGCTGATTGGGATGATGACCGCCTTTTGGAGAGCTTCTGGAACGATTGCTGCTATTGTATGTTATGCATCCGGACTGATCAGGCCGTCAGTCTTTCTCCTGATGACTTTTTTATTAAACAGTATGATCTCTGTTTTAACCGGTACATCCTTTGGCACAGCAGCAACAATGGGGGTCATCTGCACCACAATGGGCAACGCGATGAATGTCAGCCCGGTTTTGATCGGCGGAGCGGTTTTATCAGGGGTGTTCGTAGGGGACCGGTGTTCACCTGTTTCCACAAGTGCATTGCTGGTCGCAGCGGTGACGGATACGGATATCTATCGGAATATCCGTCATATGGTGCGCTCTGCATTGGTACCTTTTATCCTGACATGTTTCATTTACCTGATGATCGGTTTCCGCTTTTCCCATACAGATGTAAGGATAGATCTGGAAGGAATCTTTTCAAAAGCCTTTGTATTGCATTGGGTAGCCTTGCTTCCTGCAGCGGTAATCCTGTTGTTCTCTATATGTCGGGTGAACGTCAGGATCGCTATGGCTGCAAGCATCATGTCTGCTGTTCCTTTGTGCCTGTTCCTGCAGAAGATGTCAGCGGTTGAACTCCTGAGAACGGCTGTGTTTGGTTTCTGCCCGACAGATGCTGATGTTGCCGTAATGATCAGCGGTGGAGGTGTTTTTTCCATGTTCAGGGTCGCGGGAATCGTTTGCCTCTCCTCAAGTTATTCCGGGATCTTTCAAAAGACCGGTCTGCTGGATCGGGCCAAAACGGGTGTATTCTGTGCAGAAAAAAAGACAACTGCATTTATTGCCACGCTGGGGACATCTTTCCTGGCTTGCATGATTGCCTGCAATCAAACATTAACGATTCTTTTGGCAAATCAACTTTGCGGGGATGCGTATCAGGATAAGGAACAGCTGGCGCTGGATCTGGAAGATTCAGCCGTCGTGATTTCCCCACTGATCCCGTGGTCTATCGCAGGGGGTGCTCCTCTTTCAACGATAGGCGCACCGGTTGCTGCAATCACTGCTGCATTTTATCTTTTCCTTTTGCCTTTATGGAGATCCGTTCAATCTTGGAAAATGAAAAACGGTTCATCTTTATAAAACAGCTGGATGAGTTTTAATGTAGAACATAACAAGAAGGGGCTTTCACCGTGTCGCTGATACTGATAAGCTACCCCCAAGTAGGTTTTATATTTCGGTGTCCTACTTGGGGGTAGCATATCAAGATTATGTCAGTGGGATTTCGACCTGTTCGGCGAGTTCTTTCAGGCGCTTTTCGATCTGCTCGGAGATATCCTTGCTCATGCGTGCATTCAGCGCGAGAAGTTCGGTGCTTTCTGTGCTTCCGATCAGCTTTTCGTAATTTGCCATGACCCTGTTGCGGATTGCCTGCATACGTCGGTCAGAGATTTCCCCGGTGTTGGCCGGCCGGATCTTTGGCAGTAAGTGGAAGGAAGAATTCTTTTTCCCATCCGGATTCTCCTCTCCGGAAATTGCCTGCCCGATCCTGCTTTGCTTCAGCATTCCGGTGAGATCCGCGCGGGGCAGCTCTATCTTTGGCATGATGTTGGAAAGAGCAAGTTTTCTGACGAGGATCGGCAGATTTGCGTTCATCAGTTTTTCGTCAATTGCCTTTTTTCCCATGATGTGGCTGACGACCAGTACCAGGAAAGAGATAATAAATCCGATCAGCATTCCGACAGGACCCTCGCTGATCAGTACCACTCCGCTTCCTCCACAGAGCATCGCAATCAGAATGGAGATGACAGACTCAACGAAAACTGCCGTCCAGGTGAGGGAATCCCCGGAAAGAATATCTCTTGCGTTTATTTTTTCCAGAATATGAAAATCACTTGCTGTCAGTCCGGAAGAAATTCCCAGAGATCGGTCAGGTACATGATAGCGCCGGCAGATCTCCGAAGTATACTGCTCCAGTTCATCGGAAATCTGCAAAAGCCAGTCTGAGACGGGTTGATACAGGCACGCCTTTGCGTTTTCTGAATACAGATAGACGCGGATTTTATCCTGCAGAAGGGTTTCCAGATCGCTTAATCGTTTTATCTTTCCGCTCTGCCATTCCAGAAGAACGGGTTTGACGGCATGTTCCAGCAGCGGGTCAATTAAAGCATCAAGAGACATTTTGTAGAGAGCTGTTAAATGTCGTGAGACGATCTCCTCAACAATATTGGAAGCAATCAGAGCATCCACTTCCGCACGGAAATGCATCAGTTCGTCATCAATTTTCCCGCACCATGACAGTCCTCTTGCTACGCTGAATTCAGGCTCCTGATCCACATAGATGACTGCCTCAGGGAAGATTTCCCTGCACCAGGTTCGGATACAGTCCATGCGGGATACGCCGCCTGTCAGAAACAGGAGTTCCGGCACGGTTTCACCAATGCTTTCGCGTACCTGCCGGAGGCCGGCGCAGAAAACCTCACGGAAAGATTTGCCTCCGAGCTGTGTACAGGGCTCTTCGGTCAGCCGTTGTGACATGGTTTCATCCATAATGAGATCCAGGATCAGCGGATCATCGTAAGTGATGAGGAGAGATTCGCTGCACTCCTCTGGAGTACGCTCTTTCGGGGAGAGGGAGTAATATTTTTCCTTCAGGCGGCGAGCATGCAGCTCGCAGTCAACGCGCCAGCTTTCACTCTCCAGCAGAACGGTCTGCAGTGCTGCGCTCTTCGGAGAGGCTTTGATGCTTGCCTCCAGCAAAACTTCGTCCATGATCCCGCCGCCGAGGGCAACTTCTCCTCCGGTGTGTACTTCGGTTTCTTTGCCCTTGTCAATATAGGCAAAATCAGTTGTAGAGGAACCGATATCGATCACCAGGACGGAATGAGAGCGCAGATCCACATAATCCCGAACGGAATTGGATTGGATTGCACCTACCATAACGGCACGTGATTCTGAGACGACCTGAGGTGAAGGAAAACCGATTGTTTCAAAAATGTGCTGATAGCGGCTTCTTGTATCCTGATCCCATCCTGCAGGGCAGCCGATATAAACGACATTGCTTTTTTCTCCGCCGGTGAGAGCGCCGCTGCCGCGAAGCGATTCAAAGACTCGTGCAGAAAAATCACGTACAAGAGCTGCACTGTCGGATTGGGCATCCAGAAACCGGCGTTTAAAGCGGGCGGCGCTGCGCACGGCAGCGGAGGCAGACCGGGCAGCAGATTCTCCGATTCGAACCTCACCGTTTTTCATAACAGCCCATACGGTGATGGTAACTTTTTTCCCGTCTACGCTGATAATTTCCGGATATGCGTTTTCGCTTGGGCCGGTGCGTGCAATAGCACTTTCTCCGTCACCGAGATCAAATCCCCAGTAATTCATTATGTTTCTCCATTTCCCGGTTTATCGTTCAAGTTCAGTTGCTTTTCCTGCAAGGAGGAGTGTTCCTCCTTCCAGCAATGCCGGGCGTAAAGTGGCTGCTCCTTTTTTCGACGGCAGGATCTCAAAAAACTCTGCATTGTTTACGGCATAATCTTCCAGCTCAATCCCCTGACGCTGAAGATAAGGTTTGATTTTTCGAAGCTGGCGAAGGGAGAATTCTCCGTTTTCAGAGTAGAGCCCTTCCAAAAGGTCTCCGAGAAGATTCAACTCCTCGGCACTGATTTTTTGTCTTGTTTCCCCGGCACTGTTTCGTGCCTCCTGGATTCGGGCGTCTTCCAGCTCGCAGAGGCGGTCAATCTTTCTGTCCATCGTTGCGGATGTTTTTCTCAGCGTTTTCCAGACAGTATCGTCATCCAGCCCTGTGCGGACCTTTACTTCGCGTTCACCGTACCAAAGCCTTCCGGAGAGAAAAGCAAGGAATATGGCAAGCACCATCAGGATGCATCCGATCAGAAAAGACATTTTTTGCCCGAACAGAAGCAGGGAAGAAAGGCAGCAAATGATGGAACAGAGCAGAGAAATGATAGCCCCTGCCCGAAGGGGACGTTTGGAAATCTCTTTCTCAGCTGTACCGGCAAGGAGAAAGCCGCACGCATCCTGTATTGCTGCTGTCATGGAGTCTGCAATAGCCTGGCGCGTTTGGTTTCCGGAATTTGCTGCATTATAGCGCAGAAAAACCTGTGCGAGAGTTTCTTTCAGTCTTGAAACACTTTGCGTCCTGTCCTGGTCAATCGTAGTATCTGCACGAATTTCCCCGCGTATTTTTTCTTCTTCTGCTTTCAGCAGCTGTTCCATGGTGACTGTTTCCATGTCAGATCTCCATCCTGTTTCAGTAAAAAAACATATAATATTATAATGTAGAACGAGAAAGAATTCATTACTGTATTGAAAACAATCATATCATATTTCTGGGGTTTTTTCTACAGAAAAGACAGGTATTGACCGTGTCTTCTGCCATTCGGAAAAAACTTTTCAAAATCACTATTTTTTGTAAAAAACTGCTTGACTTCCGGGTTCCTGTCTGGTAATATATACAAGCTTGCGCGGACAGCGCGAGCTATGCGATGAAGCGGGAGATTGCTCGTGTAATACGAGGTAACTTTCGTGGAGTATGTCCGGTGTCCTGCCAGTCAGGGCACACAATCGGGCGGCTGGGGTCTTTCATGATTGCATGCGTATATCGCAGGGCAGAGGATGGCCGGCCATAAGAGCCGGTTCATTTTTTAGACCTGGTCTGATACGCACGGATGTGTGTATGAAATTTACCCCATCCGTACGCAGAACAAAAAACGTACGAAGTAAAAAGGAGTAACAAAGAACATGGCAAACACCACAGGTAAAAACATGATCCGCATTCGCCTCAAGGCCTATGATCATCAGCTCATTGACAAGGCCGCAGAGACAATCGTTGAGGCAGCAAAACGCACTGACGCAAAAGTATCCGGCCCCATCCCTCTCCCGACGAAGACGGAGATCGTTACAATCCTCCGCGCTGTTCATAAGTACAAAGACAGCCGTGAGCAGTTTGAGCGCCGCACCCACAAGCGCCTGATTGACATCATGAGCCCCACTCAGAAAACGGTTGAAGCTCTGATGAATCTCGAAGTTCCCGCCGGCGTTGAAATCGAGATCAAGCTCTGATCTGAGATTTCTGCATTATTTTATTTGTTTTGACCCTTTTTCCGCAGCTTGCGTATGCGGAAGGGTTAAGTTGCCAGCCTCCGGCCGTTCCCCAATGACGAGCCATGCTAGGTAACCAATAACCAATAGGAGGAAATAGAATGAAGAAAGCCATCATTGGCAAAAAAGTCGGCATGACTCAGATTTTTGACGAAGCCGGCAAGGTCATTCCTGTGACTGTCATTGAAGCAGGCCCATGCGTGGTTACTGCAAAGATGACGGAAGAAAAGGAAGGCTACGCAGCAGTCCAGCTCGGCTATGAAGAAGTAGCCGAAAAGAAACTCTCTAAGCCTGAACAGGGCCATCTGAAGAAGGCCGGCACAGGCATGCTCAAGCACCTCAAGGAATTCCGCTTTGAAGAAACCGACAAGTTTGAAGTCGGTGATGTTGTTAAGGCAGACATTTTTGCTGAGGGTGAAAAGGTTGATGTAACCGGTACGAGCAAAGGTCATGGTTATGCAGGCGTCATTAAGCGCTTTGGCCAGGGCCGTACGCCTACCACTCACGGTGGTGGCCCGGTTCACCGCCATGCAGGTTCCATGGGCTCCAGCACGGATCCTTCCCGTATTTTCCCGGGAAAGAAACAGGCAGGCCATATGGGCGTTGACCAGGTTACGGTTCAGAATCTGGATATCGTTAAGGTCGATGCAGAGCTCAACCTCATTGCGATCCGCGGCGCCGTTCCCGGCCCCAAGGGAAGCATCGTTTACATTAAGAATACTGTCAAAGCTCAGCCGGTCAAGAAAGGCGAGGCGGCAGGTATCTCCCTCAACCCGCAGAAGGCTTCCGCACGTGTCAACCCGCAGAAGGCTTCCGCACGTACAAAATAAGGAAAGGAGAGCAGCATAAATGCCTAAAGCAAAAGTTTTCAACATGGCAGGAAAAGAGATCGGCGAGATCGAGCTCTCCGAAGCCATCTTCGGCATTGAGCCGAACAAGAGCGTTCTGCACGATTCCGTTAAGAACCACCTGGCAAATTGCCGTCAGGGTACACAGAGTGCTCTTACTAAGGGCGAAGTTGACTTCACCACCAAAAAGCCCTGGCGTCAGAAGGGTACAGGCCGTGCACGTGCCGGTTATGCTGGAGCTCCGGAGTGGACGCATGGTGGCGTAGCATTTGCACCCAAGCCGCGTGATTATAGCTACACGCTCAATAAAAAGGTGAGACGCCTGGCAATGAAGTCCGCTCTGTCTGCAAAAGCAGCAGAAAATGAGATCATTGTTGTTGACGGTCTGAAGGTCGATGAGATCAAGACCAAGGCGTTCAAAGAGTTCCTGTCAAAGATAGGTATCAGCGGCAAAGCTCTTGTTGTAACCGAAACGGTTGATGAAAAAGTCGTGAAATCCGCCCGCAACATTGCCGGTGTAGCAACGACGATTGCAACGATCCTCAGCCCGTACATGATTCTCACAAACGGTGTCATGGTTGTTGACAAGGCTGCGCTTGCCAAAATCGAGGAGGTGTTCGCCTGATGAGGACAGCATATGACGTAGTTATTCGCCCGATCATTACCGAGCAGTCAATGGAAGATCTGGACATCAAAAAGTATGCATTCGAAGTCGTAAAAGATGCCAACAAGATTGAAATCAAAAAGGCTGTCGAAGAGATTTTTGATGTGAAAGTGATCAAAGTTACCACCGAACACGTCAGAGGCAAGGAGAAGCGTCAGGGTGCATATCCTTCCGGCAAAACGGCTTCTTGGAAAAAGGCAGTTGTGAAGCTCAGCGCTGATTCCAAGAACATTGAACTGTTCGAAGGCATGGCATAAGGAGGATTGAAGAATGTCTATTAAAACTTACAGACCGACTACTCCTGCCAGACGTGGAATGACAGTCTCCGGGTTTGACGGTATTGAAAAGCATGTAAAACCTGAGAAGAGCCTTCTGGAGGTTCTCAAGAAGCATTCCGGTCGTAACAGCTATGGCCGTATTACGGTTCGTCATCAGGGTGGCGGCAATCGCCGGAAATACCGTGTGATTGATTTCAAGCGCAATAAGCTTGATATGCCCGCAAAGGTTCTTCGCCTTGAGTATGACCCGAACCGCAGCGCATTCATTGCTCTCTGCGAGTATGAAGACGGCGAACTTCGATACATTCTGGCTCCTGTTGGCCTTGCTGCCGGTGACACTGTTGTGTCCGGTGCATCTGCTGATATCAAAGCCGGTAATGCACTTCCGCTGAACAACATCCCTGTCGGTACGATCATTCACAACATTGAGCTTTATCCCGGCAAGGGTGCTCAGCTTGTCCGTTCCGCCGGTGTTGCAGCACAGCTGATGGCGAAAGAAAACGGCATGGCTACCGTTCGTCTCCCGTCCGGTGAAATGCGCAAAGTCCGTATTGACTGCATGGCAACAATCGGCCAGGTCGGCAATATCGATTATGCAAACATTCATCTCGGCAAGGCTGGTCGTAAACGCCACATGGGCATCCGCCCGACAGTCCGTGGCTCGGTTATGAACCCGGTTGACCACCCCCACGGCGGTGGTGAAGGCAAGTCCCCGGTTGGCCGTCCCGGCCCTGTAACTCCTTGGGGTAAGCCTGCACTTGGTTACAAGACCCGCAAGACGAAGAACCGCACCGATAAATTCATCGTCAAGCGCCGCAACGCGAAGTAAGGAGGGATAGTAAATGAGCAGAAGTATTAAAAAAGGCCCCTTCGCAGCTCCTGAGCTTCTGAAGAGAGTCGATGAAATGAATAAGACCGGCAATAAGCAGGTCGTGAAAACATGGTCTCGCGCATCTACCATTTTCCCGTCCTTTGTTGGGCACACGATCGCAGTTCACGATGGCCGCCGTCATGTCCCCGTATATGTTACGGAAGATATGGTCGGTCACAAGCTCGGTGAGTTTGCTCCGACACGTACATTCCGCGGCCACTCCGGCAGCAAGACCGGTAAGTGAGGAGGATTCAGATGGACGAAAAGAAAATCGCTTATGCAGAGCATAAATATGCTCGTATCTCTCCCCGCAAGGTCGAGATTATCTGCAACATGATCCGCGGAAAGAACGCAGACGTTGCACTTGCCCTCATGGAGAACACTCCGAAGGCCGGCTGCGAGCTGATGGTAAAGGTTCTGAAGAGCGCCATGGCTAACGCAGAAAACAACTTCGAGATGGATCCTGAAAAGCTCTATGTTTGCACCACTTATGCCGGTGCAGGCCCCATCCTCAAGAGAGGCAGACCCAGAGCTCAGGGCCGCATGTACCGCATCAACAAACGTACCAGCCACATCTACATCGCCGTGGCTGAGAGAGAATAAGGAAAGGAGGCAGAATTATGGGTCAGAAGGTAAACCCGCATGGGTTACGTGTTGGCGTTATTAAAGACTGGGATTCCAGATGGTACGCAAGAGAAGATAAGGTCGGCGATCTGGTCGTTGAAGATCATAAGATCCGCACTTATTTGAAGAAGGCTCTCTATTCCGCCGGTGTTCCTACCATCGAGATAGAGCGTGATTCCACCAAGATCCGCATTTATATCCACTGCTCCAGACCCGGTGTCGTAATCGGCAAGGGCGGTGAAGAGATTACAAAGCTCGAAGCATCAGTCAGCAAGATGATCGGCAAAGATGTGAAAATTTCCATCGTTGAGGTTCGCACTCCCGACACAAATGCACAGCTTGTTGCAGAGAACATCGCTCAGCAGCTTGAAAAGCGTATCGGTTTCCGCCGTGCAATGAAAAATGCAATGGGGCGCGCAATGAGAATGGGCGCACGCGGCATTAAGATTAAATGTGGCGGACGTCTCGGCGGTGCTGAAATTGCACGCAGTGAGACCTATCACGAGGGAACAATTCCTCTGCAGACCATTCGCGCTGATATCGACTACGGTTTTGCTGAGGCAGATACCACTTACGGCCGTATCGGTGTTAAAGTATGGATCTATAAAGGCGAAGTCCTTTCCCAGACTCTTCGCACCACCCCGAGAACCATGGATCTGAGCAAGCCGCAGGGTGAGCGCCGCCGCAGAGACGACCGCCGCCAGGGCGATCGCCGTCAGGGTGGATACAATCGTGACAACAACCGCCAGGGCGGGTACAACCGCGAGAACCGCGGCCAGGGCGGACAGGGTGGCTACGGAAACAGACCTGCTTTCCAGAACGGTGAACGCCGTGCACCCCGTGCAGCAGCTCCCGCACAGGAAGGAGGCAAAGACTAATGTTAATGCCTAAAAGAGTAAAGTACCGCAGAGTTCAGCGCGGCCGCATGAAGGGCAAAGCAACCCGCGGTAACGTTGTGACCTATGGTGAATTCGGTCTCCAGGCTGCAGAGCCCGGCTGGATTACCTCCAACCAGATCGAAGCGGCACGTATTGCAATGACCCGTTACACCAAGCGTGGCGGTCAGGTCTGGATCAAGATCTTCCCTGACAAGCCGGTTACCGCGAAGCCTGCAGAAACCCGTATGGGTTCCGGTAAAGGTTCTCCGGAGTACTGGGTATCTGTTGTAAAACCCGGCAGAGTTATGTTTGAGATCGCAGGTGTGCCTGAAGAGACTGCCCGCGAAGCTCTTCGTCTCGCCAGCCACAAGCTTCCGATTAAGACCAAGGTTGTAGCAAAGGAAGCTGCAGAAGGAGAGGGTGAATAAGATGAAGGCAAACGAAATCCGCAACATGTCCGTTGCAGAGCTTGAAAGCAAGCTCGTTGACCTCAAGAAGGACCTGTTCATGCTTCGTATGCAGCATGCTACCAACCATCTTGATAACCCGACCAAAATATCCGCTACCCGTCGTGATATTGCTCGTGTGAAGACTGTTCTCCGCGAGAAACAGAACTGAGGAGGTAAGGTACAATGGAAGAAAAAAGAAATACTTTCCGTAAGGTTCGCACGGGTAAAGTCGTAAGCGACAAGATGGACAAGACGGTCGTTGTGATCGTAGAAGACCATGTTGCACATAAGACTTACAAGAAGATCATCGGTAGGACATACCGCCTGAAGGCACATGACGAAAACAATGAATGCCGCGTTGGTGATATTGTTCGTGTGATGGAGACCAGACCGCTTTCCAGAGACAAGAGATGGCGTGTGGTTGAAATCGTAGAGAAAGCAAAGTAAGGAGGCGCCGTAAATGATACAGGAAGAAACCTATCTGAAAGTTGCAGATAATACCGGCGCGAAAGAATTAAAGACCATCCGTGTTCTCGGCGGTTCCGGCCGCAAATACGGCAGCATCGGCGATGTGGTCATCTGCTCCGTACGCAAGGCTGCTCCCGGCGGTCAGGTAAAGAAGGGCGATGTTGTCCGCGCTGTTATCGTTCGTACCGTGAAGCCGGTCCGGCGTGCAGACGGCACTTATGTCCGCTTTGATGAAAATGCGGCAGTTCTCATCAACACCGGTGATAAGAACCCCCGCGGAACCCGTATCTTTGGGCCTGTTGCCCGTGAGCTCCGTGATAAGGAATACATGAAGATCCTGTCCCTGGCTCCGGAAGTGATCTGAGGAGGTACCGGAATGAATATTAGAAAAGACGATAAAGTCGTAGTTCTGTCCGGTAAGGACAAGGGTAAACAGGGCAAGGTTCTGGTCGCTGAGCCGAAAGCCGGCAAGGTTATTGTAGAAGGCGTCAATGTGGCGACCAAGCACAAGAAGCCTACCAAGCAGGGAGAAGACGGCGGTATCATTAAAGTCGAGACCCCTATCTACGCAAGCAAGGTTCAGCTTGTATGCCCGAAGTGCGGTAAGGCCACACGCGTTGGCCATAAGATCATGGACGGCAAAAAGATCCGCATCTGCAAAAAATGCGGTGCAGAAGTCTGAGAAAGGAGATAACAACCAATGACTACAATGAAGAAAAAGTACGTTGAGGAAGTTGCTCCGGCTCTCATGAAGAAATTCCAGTACAAGTCCGTTATGCAGATTCCCCGCATTGATAAGATCGTAGTATCTGTCGGTTGCGGCGACTGCAAGGACAATGCGAAGGCTCTTGAAGCGGTTATCAAAGACATTTCCGCAATTACCGGCCAGCACGCTGTAGCAACAGTTGCAAGAAAATCCGTTGCAAACTTCAAACTTCGTGAAGGTATGAAGGTTGGCGTAAAGGTTACCCTGAGAGCAGATCGCATGTGGGAATTTCTGGATCGTCTGTTCAACATTGCACTTCCCCGTGTACGCGACTTCCGCGGTATTTCTGCTGACGCTTTTGACGGACGCGGCAACTACAGCCTCGGACTCAAAGAGCAGATCATTTTCCCGGAAATCGAGTATGACAAGATCGAAAAGCTGCGTGGTATGAACATTGCGATTACCACAACGGCGAAGACAGATGAAGAAGCCCGTGAACTGCTTAAGCTTCTCGGCGCTCCGTTTATGAGCTGAGGAAGGAGATTAACATGGCAAAAAAATCAATGATCCTTAAACAGCAGGCTCCTGCTAAATTCTCCACTCGCAGATACAACCGCTGCAAGATCTGCGGTCGTCCTCATGCGTATCTCCGCAATTACGGCATCTGCCGTATCTGCTTCCGCGAACTTGCCTATAAGGGACAGATCCCCGGCGTACGCAAGGCAAGCTTCTAAGGAATGACGAACAACGAATGTTGAGTGATGAATGGCCGGATTTAACCGGCATTCATCATGATATGTTCGGAGTTCTTTATTCATAATCCGCTGGCGAAAGGCCGCGGGCAATCAAGTATTGACGCGGAACCTCGTCACTGAAACTGCCTAAATGGGCAGTAACTCTAAATAAGGAGAAGAAAGAATGCAAATCACAGATCCTATTGCCGACATGCTTACACGTATCCGCAATGCCGGCAGCGCAAAGCACGAATCCGTTGATGTCCCCGCATCGAAAATGAAGAAGGCGATAGCTGAGATCCTCCTCGAGGAAGGATACATCAAAAATTACCAGATTATTGATGACGGCACACAGGGCATCATCCGCATCACCCTTAAGTATCTCCCCGGAAAAGAGAAAGCTATTCAGGGCCTTCGCCGTGTAAGCAAACCCGGTCTCCGCGTTTACGCAGGTGCCGATGAGCTTCCCCGTGTTTTGAAGGGACTCGGAATCGCTATCGTCTCTACCTCCAAGGGCGTTATGACTGACAAGAAAGCCCGCAAACTGAACGTTGGCGGAGAAGTTCTTGCATTCGTTTGGTAAGGAGGAAGAGATATGTCAAGAATTGGTCTGAAGGCTATTACGATCCCTGCAGGGGTCGAAGTCAGTGTCAATGAAAACAACCACATCGTTGTCAAGGGACCGAAGGGAACACTTGAGCGTACCCTTATCCCCCAGATGAAGGTTGAGATCGACAATGGCGTAATCCACGTTTCCCGCCCGAATGATTCGAAAGAAAACAAGTCTTATCACGGCCTTACAAGGACACTGATCGACAACATGGTAGTCGGTGTAACACATGGCTTTGAGAAGAAACTGGAGATCAACGGTGTTGGTTACCGTGCATCCAAGGAAGACAAAAAGCTGGTTATGAATCTGGGTTACTCCCATCCGATTGTTATCCCAGAGACAGAAGATATCCAGATTGATGTCCCCGATGCTAACCACATTGTGATCAAGGGAATCGACAAACAGAAGGTTGGCCAGTTTGCAGCAGAAGTTCGTGGTAAGAGACCTCCGGAACCCTACAAGGGGAAGGGTGTCAAATATGACTACGAGACCATTCGCCGCAAAGAAGGCAAGACCGGTGCCAAGTAAACGGAGGATCGCCTGAATGATTAAAAGACCTGATACAAAAGGACAGCGCGTAAAGCGCCACAACAGGGTACGCGGAAAGATTTCCGGTACACCTGAGAGACCTCGTCTCTGCGTATTCCGCAGCGAGAATCATATCTATGCCCAGGTAATCGATGACGTTGCAGGGAACACCCTGGTTTCCGCATCCTCGGTCGAAAAAGGTTTTGAAGGACTCGGAAGTAACTGCGAGGCAGCCAAGAAAGTTGGCGCAACGGTTGCTGAGCGTGCTCTCAAAAAGGGCATTGAAGAAGTTGTGTTTGACCGTGGCGGCTATATTTATCATGGCCGTGTCCAGGCTTTGGCAGAAGGCGCCCGTGAGGGCGGCCTGAAATTCTAAGGAAGGGGGAAAACGAAATGGCATACAGCAATGAAAGAAGAGACCGCAGAAACAAGGAAGAAGCTCCTTCCGAGTTTATTGAAAAAGTAGTTTCCCTCAACCGTGTCAGCAAGACCGTCAAGGGCGGCCGTGTTGCGAAGTTCTCTGCACTGTGCGTTGTCGGCGACGGCAATGGCCGTGTAGGTTTTGGCATGGGCAAAGCAAATGAAGTATCCGAAGCAATCCGCAAGGGTCTTGAGGATGCGAAAAAGAACATTTGCAATGTTACACTCAAGGGAACGAGCATTCCTCATGAAGTGACCGGTGAATTCGGTGCAGGCCGTGTATTACTGAAGCCGGCTCCCGAAGGAACAGGCGTTATTGCCGGCGGTGCAGTGCGTGCCGTGGTTGAAGCTGCAGGTATCCGCGATATTCGTACCAAGTGCCTGCGTACCAACAATCCGGCAAACGTTGTCGCAGCTACGATGGAAGGCCTCAAGTCTCTGCGTGATGCAGCACAGGTTGCAGCAGCAAGAGGCAAGACCCCTGAAGAAGTTCAGGGCTAAGGAGGGCAGAACATGGCTACTCTGAAAATCAAGCTTGTCAAGAGCCTTAACGGCAGACTTGACAGCCATATTGCAACAGCAAAATCTCTGGGCCTGCACAAGATCGGCAATGAGACCGTGCAGCCTGACAATCCCCAGACCAGAGGCAAGATAGCCAAGATCGGTTACCTGCTGAAGGTTACAGAAGAATAAGGAGGGAAAAGAGAATGTATATTAACGATCTTTCTCCCGTACCCGGCTCTACCCATGTTGATAAGCGTAAGGGCAGAGGCCATGCAACAGGAAACGGCAAGACAGCAGGCCGCGGACATAAGGGCCAGAAAGCCCGCAGCGGCGGCGGTACCCGCATCGGATTTGAAGGCGGCCAGATGCCTTTGGCACGCCGTATCCCGAAAAGAGGGTTCAACAATATTTTTGCAAAGCCCCTGGAAGCAGTAAATGTCTCTGCACTTGAAAAATTCGAAGACGGCGCAGTAGTCGACGCTCAGGCTCTGCTCATCGCTGGTGTTCTTTCTAAGTGCGAATATGGCGTAAAGATTCTTGGCAACGGTGAAATCACCAAGAAACTGACAGTTAAGGCTGCTGCTTTCTCCGAGACCGCGAAACAGAAAATTGAAGCGGCTGGCGGAAAGGCAGAGGTGGTCTAAGTGATTCAGACTTTAAAGAATGCCTGGCGAGTAGAAGAGATCCGGAAGAAACTTCTTTTCACCCTGATCATCCTTCTGATCTTCCGTATCGGTAACGCAATTCCGGTGCCGTATGTTAACACGGCAGCTCTGCAGAGCTATTTTACATCCCTGCAGAACACGGTACTTGGCCTTCTGAACGTTATGTCCGGCGGTGCATTTTCTCAGGCGACAATTTTTGCACTGAGCATTCAGCCGTACATTAACGCATCCATTATTATCCAGCTTCTCTGCATTGCAATTCCGGCTCTGGAACGCATGAGCAAAGAAGAAGGAGAAGAAGGAAAGAAAAAGATTGCCTCCATCACCCGTTATTCCACAGTAGCGATCGCTCTTCTCCAGGGCTTTGCCTACTACATGCTTATCAAGAATAACGGACTGATCGTTGCAGAAGCCAGAGACAGCTTCTGGGCGGCTATCGTAATTGTACTCACCTTTACCTCCGGTTCAGCGCTGATCATGTGGCTCGGCGAGCAGATTACGGAATACGGCATCGGAAACGGCATCTCCATGATCCTTTTTGCCGGTATTATTTCCCGCTTCCCGGTAAGCATTGCAAGCACGATCAGCAATGTTATTTCCGGAAGCCTAAAGTGGTGGGTTGCAGTACTGATGTATATCGGTGCACTGGCAATTATTGTGCTGATTGTTTTTGTCAACGATGCAGAGCGCAGAATTCCCGTACAGTATGCCAAGAGGGTTGTCGGACGCAAGATGTATGGCGGGCAGAGCACACATCTACCGATGAAGGTCAACATGTCCGGCGTTATGCCGATCATCTTTGCACAGTCGATTGCTTCTCTGCCGGCTACGATTGCAGCTCTCACAGGCCACAGCAACAGCGCATGGGCAAGAACCAATACGATCTGGTACGCTGTGCTGTATTTTGCACTGATCATCTTCTTTGCTTACTTCTATTCAACGATTCAGTTTAACCCGATTGAAGTTGCAAACAACCTGAAGAAAAACGGTGGTTATATCCCCGGTTTCCGTCCCGGTAAACCGACAAGTGAATTCATTCAGAGGGTTCTGAATAAAATCACGCTGTTTGGTGCCATTTATCTGGGTATCCTGGCAACGGTTCCGATTCTGATTTCTGTTTTCAGCAAGACTGCAAATTTGACCGGTCTGTCGCTGGGCGGTACATCCATTATCATCGTTGTCGGTGTTGCACTTGAAACCATCCGTGCTATTGAAGCACAGCTGCTCATGCGCAACTACAAGGGATTCCTTGACTGAAAAGGTTAGTGCTATGAGGTTGATTCTATTAGGTGCTCCGGGTGCGGGAAAAGGCACCCAGGCAGATATCCTGAGTGCAACTCTCAATATCCCTACGATTTCAACAGGCAATATTCTTCGCGCTGCAATGAGCGAGGGAACGCCGACCGGACTGAAAGCGAAAGAATTCGTGGAATCCGGCAAGCTTGTTCCGGATGATGTTATTATCGACATCATCCGGGAACGCCTGGCAAAGGATGACTGTGCGAACGGATATATCCTTGACGGTGTTCCGCGCACAATTCCGCAGGCTGAAGCGATGGAAGCGATGGGAATCGTAATTGACAAAGCTCTTTCCATTGAAATTGAAGACGAAACGATCGTTGAGCGGATGTCCGGGCGCAGGACCTGCAAAAACTGCAGCAGAACATTTCATATTGTCAGCAATCCCCCGAAAGTGGAAGGCAAATGCGATTACTGCGGCGGTGAGCTTGGAATCCGTAAAGATGATTCAGCTGAGACAGTACGTGCAAGACTGGAAACCTATCACAAGGATACGGAACCTCTGAAAGCTTTTTATGAACAGAGGGGAAAACTCGTAAAGGTTGACAATCAGCCGACTATTGAAGCTACTACGGCGGAGATTAAAAAAGTTCTGGGGATTTGAACATGTCAGATACGATCTATGTCAAATCCCCCAGAGAAATAGAACTGATGCGTCAGGCCGGCAGAATTACCGCAGGTGCCCGCAGCATTGCGAGACAGGCGATTCGTGACGGAGTGACAACGAAGCAGATAGACAAATATGTGCATGATTATATCGTGAAATGCGGTGCAAAGCCGACGTTCCTCGGGTACGGGGGATTTCCCGGCAGCGCATGTGTTTCGGTAAACGAAGAAGTCATACACGGTATACCCGGAAAAAGAGTAATCAGAAACGGCGATATAGTATCTATTGACGTCGGAGCAATGATCCACGGTTTCACAGGAGACTGCGCAGGGACTTATCCATGCGGGGAAATCAGTGAGACAGCAAAGAAACTCATTGAAGTTACACGGCAGAGTTTCTTTGAGGGAATCAAATTTGCAAAAGAAGGATATCGGGTTTCTGATATTGGAGCGGCAATACAGGAATATGTGGAAAGCCACGGGTTTGCCGTAGTACGGGATTATGTGGGGCACGGTGTTGGCCGTGAGCTGCATGAAGCCCCGGAAATACCAAACTACAAGTTTGACAGGAAAGCAGATCATCGAGGGAATCCAAGGCTTGTAAAGGGCATGACGATAGCAGTGGAACCGATGGTGATTGCCAGCAGGAACTGGGAGATTGAAGTTCTTGACAATGACTGGACGGTTGTTTCGGCAGACGGCGCATTGACCTGTCACTACGAAAACTCCATCGCCATCACAGACGGCGAACCGGAAATACTGACAATGGCAGATGACATCTAAGCTTCTAATATTTATGGAGGAATCATACTTTGTCTAAAGACGATGTAATCGAGTTGGAAGGTACAGTGGTTGAATCACTGCCCAACACCATGTTCCAGGTGGATATCGGCAACGGTCACATTATTCTGGCGCATATTTCCGGAAAACTCCGGATGAATTTCATTCGAATCCTCCCCGGCGATAAGGTTACAGTACAGATGTCCCCATACGACATCACGCGCGGCCGAATCGTCTGGAGGAGTAAGTAAAAGAGGAGGTACCAAAAATGAAAGTAAGACCTTCAGTAAAACCCATGTGCGAGAAATGCAAAATCATCAAGCGTAAAGGCAAAGTGATGGTTATTTGCGAGAATCCGAAGCACAAACAGCGTCAGGGCTGATAAAGCCTCAAGTCCCACAATTATAAAAAACCCGCATGGATCCGTAGGGCTCCCTCCGGCGGGATTAAGCTCCGGAGACCATAATGCGGGAAAGATTATCGAAAGGAAGATAAGAAAATATGGCACGTATAGCCGGCGTTGACCTGCCCAAGGACAAGAGAATTGAGATCGGTCTCACCTATGTCTACGGTATTGGCAGAACCAGCGCAACCAAGATCCTCGAAAAGACAGGGATCAATCCCGATACCAGAGTAAAAGATCTGACCGAAGAAGAAGAAAACAAACTGCGTGAATGCATTGATCACGGTTACATCGTGGAAGGCGATCTGCGTCGTCAGACAGCACTTGATATCAAGCGCCTGACCGAAATCGGATGCTATCGCGGTATGCGGCATCGCCGCGGCCTTCCTGTCCGCGGACAGAGAAGCAAGACGAACGCACGTACCCGCAAGGGACCGAAACGTACGATCGCAAACAAGAAAAAGTAAAGGGGGGATATGAATTATGGCAGCAAATAATGCTAAGAAAAAAGTCAGAACTCGCAGAAGAGAACGTAAAAACATTGAAAAGGGCCAGGTTCATATCAGCTCTTCTTTCAACAACACAATGGTTACTGTCACTGACACTCAGGGCAATGCTATTTCCTGGGCCTCTGCAGGCGGTCTGGGATTCCGCGGAAGCAAAAAGTCTACTCCTTTTGCTGCATCCGAAGCCGCAGAAACCGCTGCACGTGCAGCGATGGAGCATGGCCTGAAAACGGTCGAAGTGTTTGTAAAGGGACCGGGCTCCGGCCGTGAGGCTGCAATCCGTGCTCTTCAGACAGCAGGCCTCGAAGTGACGATGATCAAGGATTGCACACCCATTGCTCACAATGGCTGCCGTCCTCCGAAAAGACGTCGCGTCTGATTTTGACAAGGAGGATCATGAATTATGGCTAAAAATACACAGCCGGTTGCCAAGAGATGCAAAGCTCTGGGTATTTCCCCGGCAACAATGGGATATTTTACCAAGGAGACCACAAGGAATCCCGGTGCACAAACCAGAAAAAAGAAATCTGAGTATGCTACTCAGCTGAATGAAAAGCAGAAGGTTAAATTCGTTTACGGCATTCTCGAGAAGCAGTTCCGTGGTTACTATGAGAAAGCCTCGAAGATGGCCGGTAAGACTGGCGAGAATCTGTTGATCCTCTGCGAGAGCCGTCTGGACAATGTTGTCTATCGTCTCGGCTACGCAGCAACACGCCGTGAAGCACGCCAGCTGGTCAACCATGGTCACATTACTGTTAACGGCCACAAGGTCAACATCCCCAGCTATCAGGTAAAGCCGGGTATGGTTATTGCTCTCAAGGAAAGCAGCCGCGGCATTGAGAAAATCAAAGCAAACATCGAGGCAAATTCTTTCCGTACAGCACCGAAGTGGCTTGAATATGACAAGACAAACAACATTGCAAAGGTAATCGCCGCTCCGCAGAGAGATGATATCGATCTGCCGATCGAAGAGCATCTCATCGTCGAGTTGTACTCCAAGTAATATTCACCCTCAACCCGGAAACATTGATCCACAGCACGCACACACGGTGCGCAATTTAATAAGGAGGGTAAAATACAGTAATGGTCGAAACCAACAAAATCAGTTTCGATATGCCGCATGTCGAATGCTTTGATCCGCTTGCTGACAATTCGTACGGGAAGTTTGTTATTGAACCGCTGGAACGCGGATACGGAACGACTCTCGGCAATTCTCTGCGCAGAGTACTTCTCTCCTCACTGCCTGGCTATGCTGCTACAAGCATTAAAATAGCAGGAATCCAGCATGAATTTTCAACGATTCCCGGTGTTAAGGAAGACGTAACAGAAATCGTTCTGAACGTAAAGAGCATCATCGCAAAGCTTTATTGTGAAGGCCCGAAGACGCTCTACCTTGAAGCTTCCGGCGAAGGCCTGGTAACAGCAGGCGATATCAAAGCAGATGCAGAAGTTGAAATCATCAATCCGGAGCAGCCGATTGCAACACTCGGACCTGACGGGGCTCTCAGCATGGAGCTCGTATTTGATCAGGGAAGAGGATATGTTTCCGCTGATAAGAACAAAACGGCGACAATGCCGCTCGGTACGATTCCGGTAGATTCTATCTACACTCCTGTTCTGAAGGTTAACTACACGGTTGAAAATACTCGTGTCGGAAATCAGACAGACTATGATAAACTGACATTGGAAGTGTGGACGGACAAGACAATCTCAGCGAAAGAAGCCCTGTCCTATGCCGCAAGGATTCTTCGTGATCATTTCAAGATCTTTACAGATCTCTCTGAGACAGCTGAAACCGAAATCTCCACAGTTGTGAAGAAACAGGAAGAAGAACCGGACACGATGCTCAACATGACCATTGAAGAGCTGGATCTTTCCGTGCGAAGCTTCAACTGCCTCAAGCGCGCAAATATCAATACCGTAGCAGACCTTGTCTCAAAGACAGAGGATGAGATGATCAAGGTCCGTAACCTCGGCCGCAAGTCACTCGAAGAAGTTAAACTGAAGCTTCAGGCGATGAACTTGTCTCTGGCCAATGAGGAAAATCAGTAACAGGAGGAAATGCAATTATGCCCGGAACAAGAAAACTCGGCAAGACAACTGCACAGCGGACTGCCATGCTCCGTCAGCAGGTAACGGACTTCCTGGATAAAGGCAGGATGGAAACAACCGTAACACGTGCGAAAGAGATCGCACCTTTAGCCGAGAAAATGATAACCCTTGGCAAAGAAAAAGGCCTGGCTTCCTATCGTCAGGCACTCGAGTTCATTACCCGTGAAGATGTGGCAAAGAAAGTCTTTGACGAACTCGCTCCGAAATATGCAGAGCGCAACGGCGGCTATACGCGTATTACGCGCGTAGGTACACGCCGCGGAGATGCCGCAGAAACAGCAGTAATCGAACTGGTATAATCTTAATATAAGATAAAACAGCCCGGACGCATAACGCCCGGGCTGTTTTTCAAAACAAACGAAGATATGTTACTTCGCACAGGAGGATAGCCATGCTGAACGTCAATGACCTGTCTATGCAATTCGGAGCTTCTGTATTGTTTTCAAAGGTGGATCTGCAGTTTACGGCAGGAAACTGTTACGGTATCATCGGAGCCAACGGAGCGGGAAAATCTACCTTTGTCAAAATCCTTTCCGGAGAACTGGAGCCAACTTCCGGGAGTGTCTCAATTGACCCGAAATGCAGGATGTCGGTGCTGAAACAGAACCAGAATCTCTATGATGACTGCAGAGTGATTGATACCGTCATTATGGGAAATGAAAGACTCTGGCAATGCGGGCTGGAAAAGGATGCAATTTATGAAAAACCGGATTTCAGTGATGAAGACGGGGTACGGGCAGCAGAACTTGAAGAAGAATATGCGGAACTCGGTGGATGGGAAGCAGAAGGTGACGCCGGGAGAATCCTGAAAGGACTGGGAATCGAAGCGGATCTGCATGAAATGCTTATGGCAGAAATTGATCCGCGCTTAAAGGTGAAAGTTCTGCTGGCACAGGCTTTGTTCGGACATCCGGATATTATCCTGCTGGATGAACCGACGAATAATCTCGACCTGAAAAGCGTTGTGTGGCTGGAAAACTTCCTGATGGACTACTCGGGAACAGTCCTGGTAGTAAGCCATGACAGATATTTTCTTAATAATATCTGTACGCATATTGTTGATATAGACTACGGGAAAATTAAACTGTACGTGGGGAATTACGATTTCTGGTATGAATCCAGCCAGCTGATCCAGAAACTGGTAAAAGACCAGAACAAGAAAGCAGAGCAGAAGATAGCCGAATTACAGACGTTTATTGCACGGTTTTCTGCAAACCGCTCTAAATCAAGGCAGGCAACATCCAGGAGAAAACTGCTGGATAAAATTACAGTAGAAGAACTGCCGGCTTCCAGCAGACGATATCCCTGGGTCGGGTTCAAAGCAGATCGGGAGCCGGGGAAAGACAGGCTGTTTGTAACGGATGTTTCTAAAACGGTCGATGGGACGAAACTACTTGACCACATCAGTTTTATCGTCGGGAAAGAAGATAAAATAGCGATTATCGGGAAAAACGAGCTGGCTGTAACGATGCTGTTCAGAATTCTTATGGGGGAAGAAGAGCCCGATTCAGGATCCGTTAAATGGGGGGCATCCATTGAAAATTCCTATTTCCCGAAAGACAACAGCAGCTATTTTGAAGGACGGGAAGAGGATCTGATTGACTGGATGCGACAGTTTTCTACAGATAAGCGGGAAAGCTACCTGAGGACTTTCTTAGGCAGGATGCTGTTCTCCGGGGATGACGTCTATAAACCGGTTAAAGTGCTGTCAGGCGGAGAGCGTGTACGATGCATGATCAGCAAAATGATGCTTTCCGGCGGAAACTTTCTTGTACTTGATCAGCCTACCAACCATCTGGATCTCGAGAGCATTGCAGCGCTTAATAATGGGCTTTCTGCTTTTAAACATAATGTTATTTTCACGTGCCATGACCATCAACTGACACAGACGGTGGCGAACAGAATCATCGAGATTACGGATGACGGTATGATAGACCGCCGCTGCACCTATGACGAATACATGAATCTCATATCTGAGGAAGAAAGCAGTTCAACCTAAAACGAAGAACTATTGCAAATTTCGCTTTTCCCCTTGACTTTTCCCGAGCTGACTTATAAACTGAAAACGATTTCTTTAAAGGAGGAAATACATTAATGGATATCCGCTATGCTGCAAATCCAAGAGACGTAAAGCGCTATACGACTGAAGAACTGAGAAATGAATTCCTGATTGAAAACCTGTACCAGCCGGACAGTGTTACAGCTGTATACAGCCATGTTGACCGCATGGTTACGTTAGGCTGCATGCCGGTAACAGAAACCGTTTCCATCGATAAGGGAATCGATGTGTGGGCAAACTTCGGAACGAAGTTTTTCCTGGAGCGCCGGGAAATCGGTATCTTCAATATCGGCGGAGAGGGAACAATTGCAGTTGATGGAACCGTATACGAGCTTGGATACAAGGATTGCCTGTATATCACCATGGGAGCAAAGGAAGTGCTGTTCGCCAGCAAGTGTGCAGAAAAACCTGCCAAGTTTTACATGGTATCTGCACCTGCACACCGCAGTTACGAGACACGTCTCCTGAAACTGGCTGATGCAAACAAGAAACCCTGCGGAGATGCCGCAACTTCGAACAAGCGAGTGATCAACCAGTTCATTCATCCCGCTGTTTTGAAAACCTGCCAGCTTTCGATGGGAATGACGGTGCTGGAGAGCGGCAGCGTCTGGAACACGATGCCTGCCCATACCCATGAAAGACGGATGGAAGTTTACATGTATTTTGAAGTGCCGGAGGATCAGGTCGTCTTTCATATGATGGGACAGGGACAGGAAACCAGGCATATTGTCATGAAAAATGAACAGGCAGTGATCTCACCTTCCTGGTCGATCCACGCGGGAGCCGGAACCAGCAATTATACTTTTATCTGGGCAATGGGCGGAGAAAATCAGGAGTTTGATGATATGGATGTAATTCCCATTACGGAACTGAAATAAGGAGGAGAATAAAATGGATATTATGAACAGTTTTTCCCTTGAAGGGAAGGTAGCTCTTGTTACAGGGGCAGCATACGGCATCGGGTTTGCAATTGCGGAAGCATTTGCGGCTGCCGGAGCGAAAATCTGCTTCAACTGCCGCGGTGAGAAGCATATGGAAGCTGCTATAAAGGCTTATGCGGACAAGGGTATCGAGGCGCACGGATATTACTGTGATGTGACGAATGAAGAAGAAGTCAAGGAAATGGTAGCAAAGATTCGTGAAGAAGTGGGCGTTATCGATATTCTTGTCAACAATGCAGGCATCATTAAACGTATTCCAATGATAGAAATGAGTGCTGAGGACTTCCGGCAGGTCATTGATATTGATCTTAATGCACCGTTTATTGTCTCTAAGGCTGTCATCCCGGGGATGATTGAAAAGGGACACGGTAAAATCATCAACATCTGCTCAATGATGAGCGAGCTGGGTCGAGAGACCGTATCTGCCTATGCAGCGGCAAAAGGCGGACTGAAGATGCTGACCCGCAATATCTGTTCGGAATACGGCGAAGCCAATATCCAGTGCAACGGGATCGGACCGGGATATATTGCAACCCCACAGACAGCACCTCTGCGTGAACGCCAGGCTGACGGCAGCAGACATCCCTTTGATCAGTTTATCGTAGCAAAGACACCTGCAGCCCGTTGGGGTACACCGGAAGACCTGATGGGACCGGCTGTATTCCTTGCTTCGGATGCATCCAACTTCGTCAACGGACATATTCTTTATGTTGACGGCGGAATCCTTGCTTACATCGGCAAGCAGCCGTAAGAAAAAAGAAAATAAGGAGCAGGTATATGGAAAGACTTCGGTTTGCAACGCTGGAAGCAAGAGGTTTTGAAGGATATCTTTTAAAGGAAGCTCCGGAACGGGTGCTTCAGTTCGGAGAAGGTAATTTTCTGCGGGCTTTCGTGGAAAATTTTATTGATCGGATGAACGAAGATGCCGGTTTTAATGCAAAAGTTGTACTGGTGCAGCCGCGAGGCGGACACCCGGAGGCAGCAGACCGCTTCGCAGAACAAGACGGGCTTTATACACTGATCCTTCGCGGCAGAGAGAACGGGGAACCGAAGGAACTGACCAGAGTAATTTCCTGTGTATCCCGCTGCCTGGATCCGAAACGCGATTGGGAAAAGATGCTGGCCTGTATGGAAAACAAAGATCTGCGCTTTCTTGTCTCCAATACGACAGAGGCTGGAATTGTTTTTGATGCAGCCTGTAAAGCAACCGATACACCGCCGTCCAGTTTCCCGGCAAAACTGACACTTTTGCTGCATGAGCGCTGGAAGCTTGGAGGAAAGGGCTTTATTATTCTTTCCTGTGAACTCATCGACCATAACGGGGACGAGCTGAAGCGTTGTGTGAATGAATATGTCCGGTTGTGGGGAATGGAAGAAGAGTTCCGGCGCTGGGTGAAGGAAGAGAATATCTTCTGCTCAACACTGGTAGATCGCATTGTGACCGGCTCACCGAAAGGTGATGCACCGGCAATCTGTGAAAAGCTCGGCTATGAGGATCAGCTTATAGACACGGGTGAGCTCTTTGCTGCATGGGTAATTGAAGGACCGCAAACAATAAAAGCGGAGCTGCCGTTTGAAAAAGCCGGACTTCCGATTCAGGTTGTGGACGATGTGACACCGTACAAGCAGCGCAAGGTGCGCATTCTCAATGGCGCACATACATCGATGATACTTGGTGCATTTCTCGCAGGGAAAAACATTGTGCGTGACTGCATGCAGGATGAGAATATCCGAGCTTATCTCAACAAGGCGATGTTTGAAGAAATCATCCCGACACTGGATCTGCCGAAAGAAGAACTCAGCACGTTTGCAGCTTCCGTGATAGACCGCTTTGATAACCCGTATATTGACCACCAGCTGCTGGATATTTCTCTAAACTCCGCTTCGAAGTGGAAAGCCCGAGTAATGCCCAGTGTGACAGAATATGCAAAGAGAACAGGCGAACTGCCACGTTGCCTTACCTTCTCTTTCGCAGCCTTCATTGCCTTCTACCATAAGGGAGAACGTAACGGAGAACCTTATCCGGTAAGAGATGACGCTTGGGTTCTGGAATTCTTTGATGCACACAAAGACGATAGCTGTGATGCACTTGCTCACGCAGTAGTAAACAACGAGAAAATGTGGGACGGAGAGTTGGCAAAGCTTGACGGATTTGAAGCAGCTGTTGCAAAAGATCTCAAGAGAATTGAAGAAACCGGCATGTATGAAGCAATGCGGGAGTGCCTTGCATGAGGCTGATACAGATCCATGCTGATGACAATGTCGCGGTGGCATTGGAGGATATCACCGGAGGAGAAGCGGTTTCAGTTTATGATCAGGAGCTGACGGCTAAAGAAAATATTGCCCGAGGGCACAAAATGGCTCTCAGGAGAATAGCTATCGGAGATCCGGTTGTCAAATACGGCAACCCCATCGGGATAGCAAAGGAAGAGATCCTGCCAGGAGCATGGGTGCATGTGCACAATGTACGCACCGGTTTGAGTGAAACGGCAGATTATTCCTACTGCCATAAGACGTACAACCTCCCTGTAATCGGTGAACGCACCTTTATGGGATATCGGCGTGAGGACGGACGTGCAGCTGTACGCAATGAATTGTGGATTATACCGACGGTTGGCTGTGTTAACAATATCGCTGCAGCGCTTGTACGGGAAAACCAGGAACTTGTGAAAGGCGGCATCGACGGACTGTATACGTTTGCGCATCCTTATGGCTGCAGCCAGATGGGAGATGATCATGCCCAGACACGGAAGCTTCTGGCAGCTCTGGTACGCCATCCGAATGCAGGCGGTGTTCTGGTGTTGAGCCTTGGGTGTGAAAACCTGACACAGGAGCAGTTTAAAGCCGAGCTTGGAAAATGGGATGACAGAAGAGTAAAGTTTCTTGTCTGCCAACAGGTGGAAGATGAGATGGAAGCGGGCAGTAAACTGTTACGAGAACTTGCGGATTATGCAGGGACGTTCCACAGGGAGGAGTTACCTGCCTCCGATCTTGTGATCGGAATGAAATGCGGAGGGTCAGACGGGCTCTCCGGCATTACGGCAAATCCTACGGTCGGGCGATTCTCGGACAGGCTTACGGCTATGGGCGGGTCGACGGTTCTGACGGAAGTGCCGGAAATGTTCGGGGCAGAAAATATTCTTTTTTCACGCTGCGAAGACAAAGCTGTGTTTGACAAAGCGGTTGCCATGGTGAACCGGTTTAAAGATTATTTTGTGAGCCATGGGCAGGTCGTCTATGAAAACCCGAGCCCCGGGAATAAGGCGGGAGGGATCACGACTCTGGAAGACAAGTCGTGCGGATGTGTACAAAAAGGCGGAAGCGCACAGATTGTTGATGTGCTGGAATATGCAGAACCGGTAGTTAAGCGCGGGCTTAATCTTCTCTCCGGCCCCGGGAACGACCTTGTTTCGGCAACAGATCTCGCAGCAGCGGGAGCCCATATCATCCTCTTTACGACGGGGCGGGGAACACCGTTCGGAGCCCCGGTTCCGACCGTGAAGATTGCAACCAATACAGCTTTGTATAAAAAGAAGGCAAACTGGATTGACTTTAACGCAGGAACCGTGGCGGAAGGAGAACCCCTTGATGATGCGGGAGACCGCCTGCTTGATTATGTATTGAAAGTTGCGAGCGGTGAACAGACAAAAAACGAACAACATAATGCACGCGAAATAGCTATTTTTAAAGACGGTGTAACTTTGTGAAGCAAACTGGCTCGGGCATTCATAGCCCGAGCCAGTCCATAGAAAAGACACGGACAATATCAGGATGAATCGAGAGCAGGTGAATGGGCATTAATAACAGCGGCAAAACGGGAAAAAAGCATATTTTGTGGATGCTGCTGTTTGTGGCGCTCAATATTGCGGTTATCGCATGGACGGCATACAGGGAATTTCATGTTAAATCCCGGCCAGCAAGCTTTTCTCTCGGAGAGTATGGCGTATTCTACCTGCTCGCAGCTCTTGGCTGCCAGGGAGTCATTTTCCTTACGGAGACCCTGAAACTATTATTCACGGCGAGATTTCTGAATAAGAAAATGACTTTTCGTGCGGCATTTGAAACCGTCGCACTCGGGAAGTATTACGATTCCATCACGCCAACCGGCGGCGGAGGACAGCCGTTGCAGATGTACTGGCTGCATTTGAACGGGTATTCGGCCAGAGAGGCTGCCGTTATTCCGGCTGTGAGCTTTATCACGAGACAGCTTTCCGCAGTTGTGCTGGCATTGATTGTATTTGTGTTTTGGCCAAAGATAGTACCGGATACCATCCGCTTTACGGCGTATGCCGGGCTTTTTTTCTGCGCGATCCCGCCGTGTACAGAGATTGCATTTTCTCTGCATCCCAAGGCAATCAAAACATTGCTGGCATGGATTTTGAAACTTGCGGCGAAATTACGGCTGGTCAAAGACTATGACGGAATACTGAAAAAAGTGATCGATACCCTGACACAGTATCAGGACGGTTTTATACTGATAGCTCAGAAGAAAAGCCTGTCAGCGGGACTGGTAGCCCTCTCTGTGCTATGCAGATTTGCGCTGTGCAGCATCCCATTTTTTGTGCTGCGTGCGCTTGGGTGCCCGGCTTCCTATCTTCGGCTCCTCTGTATGACCGTCTATATCTATGCGGCAATAACGCTGATTCCGACACCGGGGAATTCCGGTGTTTCGGAGGGAGCGTTTTATCTGGTTTTCTCAGAGATCGGGTCGGAGGGTATCTTCTGGGCAATGCTGTTATGGAGGCTGATTTGCTATTATTCCCTCCTACTGATCGGGCTGCCTTATCTCGGCAGGCAGGTGGAAGTGTTCCGGGATAGAAAAACAGAAACAGAAACTGATACAGAAAGCGGCAGGGATGTTTAAACAATACCCTGCCGCTGATCTTTCGTTTTATGATTCACTTTCGGAGTCATACCATCGCTGGCGATAGATGTGAGGCGTTACACTCTCATACTTTTTAAAAACATTGTCAAAATAGGACGCCGTATAACCGACTTCCTGAGCAATTTGCGTTACGGTATCATTTGTTGTCCTTAACAACGTCTTAGCTTTTTCAAGCCGGATACGGGTGAGATATTCGTTGGGAGAAAGGCCCAGTTTCTTTTTAAACTGCTTCTGTAAATAAAACTTGTTTATGGAAAACTGCTGCGCGAGCAGATCCAAATTCAGGTTTTCATGATAGTTTTCATCAATATAATTCTGAATGGACAAATAATAATCTTCCTGCTGCCGGATAGAGACTTTGCGATCCAATGCAGTTCTGATGCAGTTTACCATCAGCTGCGTTAAGAGACCGGAAGCATAAATATCATCCTGCAGAGAGTTGCTGTGAGTCCCGTATAATCGAATCAGCTTCTCCAGAATATCGGAATATTTTGTCGGATTACTGGAGAGAATAAGAGGGGAACCGGCATTCTGCTCCATAAAAGACTCATAATAGGAATGCGCCGTCGGACCGTAAAAATGTACCCACAGAATATGCCAATGATCTGCAAGACTCGAGGTGTAATAATGCTGCGGTTTTGTACAGTCGATCCAAAACAGGGTTCCCGGCTTCACGGAATATGAGCTGTTGTTGTATTCTAACGTACCCTGTCCGCTGAGTGTTAGCTTAATCAGGTAAGACGGAAGGTTCCTGCGGCGTGTAAAATAGTCTTTTTGGCAATAAAAATCGCCTAATTCCTGCACATATACGAAAGAATTCCGTATAGAAGGGGCAGCAGTGACCGTTAGCCAGGTCGACTTTGGAGTGATATCGAGATTGTAGATTAGATTTGTCTGTTCCACAGAATCACCTCAAAAGGATAAATAGAAAGCCAAGATTTTGCAATAAAATGCCAGCATATTGATAGACAATGGTGGGTAATAACTATATAATACTACTATAAAAATTATAATACCTATGCAGAAAAACGTCAAGTGTTGTGTAGAGTGTACAAGCAGAATGTGTTAAAACAACAGCAATAAAATGCAAGATTATATATTTGTCGGGAATAACAGATATCATTTCGGCTTTTGTGAACAAATACAGTCGCGGGAGGGATGCAAATGGCAGAATATCTGCTGGAAATGAATCATATTACCAAGATCTTTCCGGGCGTAAAAGCACTGGACGATGTGAGCTTTAACCTGAAGAAAGGTGAAATTCATGCTATCGTCGGAGAAAACGGAGCGGGAAAATCAACTTTCATCAAGACCTTAACCGGTGTGCATCAACCGGATGGCGGGGAAATTATCCTCGACGGGGAAAAGATTGTCATGTCGGATCCCCTTGTTGCCCAGAAACACGGTATTGCTGCAATCTACCAGCATGCGGCATCTTATCCCGATCTTTCTGCTGCTGAGAATATTTTTATCGGGCATGAATTTATGGTAGGTCCGTTTATCAGCTGGACGAAGGCAAACAGAGAAGCACAAAAGCTTTTAGACAGTGTGGGTGCAAACTTCCCGGCTACGGCTTCGGTGGGATCTCTTTCCGTTGCACAGCAGCAACTGGTGGAAATTGCCAAAGCTCTTTCCCAAAAAGCCAGGATCCTGATTATGGATGAACCGACAGCAGCTCTTTCCAAGCGAGAAAGCGAGGAGCTGTACAGCATTGCACGAAAGCTTCGGGATGAAGGCGTCGCTATCATCCTGATTTCTCATCGTTTTGAAGATATCTTTGGCCTTGCGGACAGGGCAACGGTATTCCGGGATGCGCACTATATCGGAACGTGGAATATTGAGGAATGTGATGAAAAAATGCTCGTAAAGCACATGGTCGGGCATGAAATCGGAGACTTTTTCCCCAAGAAAAAGACGGAAATCGGAGAGGAACTTCTGCGGGTTGAGAAGCTTTCAAGGACCGGATATTTCCGTGATGTCAGCTTTAACCTCCACGCAGGAGAAATTGTCGGACTGACAGGCCTTGTCGGCGCAGGACGGACGGAAGTTGTTGAAGCAATCTTCGGAGTAACGAAAGCAGATTCCGGAGAAGTATATATCAACGGGAAACTGGTGCCGAACAACCGGTCTCCACGTATGATGATGGATATGAACTTCGGGCTTTTGCCGGAAGATCGGCAGAAACAGGGGCTGCATTTGCGGTGGTCCATTAATCACAATACTTCTCTGCCCATTATTGATGAATGCACCAATGGCATCTTCCTTTCCGGAAAGAAAGAATATGAGATTTCCAATAAAATGAAGGAACTGCTGGCTATCAAGGCACCGACGGTTGACACCCATTCCGGTGCTTTGTCCGGAGGAAACCAGCAGAAGGTTGTTGTGGGAAAGCAACTTGCTGCCAACACAAAGATTATCGTGCTGGATGAACCGACGAAGGGCGTTGACGTCGGTTCCAAGGCACAGATTTATCAATTGATGAGCGACCTGGCTTCCCAGGGAATGGGAATTCTGATGATTTCTTCTGAAATGCCGGAAGTCATGAACATGTCTGACCGTATTTATGTAATGAGTGAAGGCCATATTACAAAGGAATTCAAAGCAGAAGGCCTGACACAGGAAGAGATTCTGACAGCTGCTATGCCGGTAGAAAGAGAGGACTGAAGTATGGATAATAAGAAAAAGTTTTCTCTCGGATCCTTCCTTATGGAGCACCGCGAGATCCCGCTGATTGCTGTGCTGATTCTTCTGATTATCGGCGTCAATCTGAAGATCCCGGGATATATAGGCTCCAACTATATGAATATTTTGAAGAACTGCACGCTGAATCTGGTTATGGCAGCCGGAATGCTGTGCGTTCTGCTGATCGGATCGATCGACATTTCGGTTGCAGCAGTGTTAGAGTTGTCAGCGGCTATTGCCGGCGTATTGATGCGGGATGGTTATATTTCTTCCACATTCATGATGTTTGTAGTTGGCGTAGGGATCGGAGCGGCAGTCGGCATGATCAACGGCGTGCTGATGAGCTACGGACGAGTGCTCCCGATCATTGTGACACTCGGAATGACCTATATGGCACGTGCCCTGATTCCGATGGATTTTATCCTGGGTATGAATAAAATTGCCCGTATCAATCTCACAGACCACTTTAAAGATTTTATCCTCGAAAAATACATGGGTGTTCCTCTGATCGTCTTCATTACTGCCGGTGTAGTTCTGGTTATAGGACTATTTCTCAAGTATACAAAAACCGGCCGGTCAATCTACGCAGTAGGTTCCAATGCGGAAGCTGCCCAAATGCGCGGCGTGCATGTCAAAGGTATTAAGGTGCTGGCACATGTCATCTGCGGGGCAACAGCGGGTATGTCCGGCATTATGCGTCTCGCCGAGTATAACGCAATAGAAAAAGGCGCAGCCACAGGCGGTGAGATGTATGTGATTGCAGCCTGTGTTCTTGGCGGTGTTTCGGTTATGGGCGGATACGGGAAAATGACCGGTGTTGTGATCGGGGCATTGCTGATTGCAACAATCGACAGCGCGATCCCGCAGCTTTTTATGGGAGCAACGATGATGAAGGAATTCTTCAAGGGAATTCTGATTCTTGCGGCAATCCTTCTCAATGTTATCCTGCAGCGTACGGCAGAAAAGCGCAACCTGAAGGGGAGGAACATCTGATGAAGAAGAAACTTTCCAAACTTCTCCGATGGGAGACAATGCTTGTTGTGCTGCTCATTGTGCTGTGGGTCGTGTTTGAAGCGAGAGATAACGGGCTGGATGCGGCACTGATTGCAAAAGGACGCAAGGCAAAAGACGTTTTCAACTTCTCCAAAATGCTCAACGGTATGGGTGTCTATATGCTGTACAGCTTTATGGCACTGGGCATGGCACTGATCCTCGGCATGGGAGATATCGATATTTCTGTTGGTGCTTCTGCAACACTATCCGCCTCTGTAATGGGTATCAGCTACCGCGCTTTAATTAACGGAGGAACCGCAAACGGAACAGCATTTGCTATTGCTGTAGCAGCATGCCTGCTTACGGGATGCGCCTGCGGGTTGATGAACGGCTTGCTGGTAACTCGATTCCGGGAACTGTTCCCGATGATCATTACACTCGGCACACAACTGTTCTTCCGTGGCTTCTGTTATCTGTTCCTTGGCGGTGAAACTCTGAAATTTGACGGAGATGCAACCTGGGGACAGCTGAAAACTCTGTATAACGGAGCTGTGACGATCGGAGGCTATAAAGTACCCACAATCATTTTCTGGTTCCTCGGATTTGCGCTGATATTCTTCATCTTCCTCCATCTGACCACCGGAGGTCGTAAGCTCTTTGCCATCGGTGAAAACAGAACGGCAGCCCTGTACAGCGGGATCCGGGTTGACCGGTTTGAGCTTCTGATGTTTGTCATCTGCGGAATGATGGCGGCAGTTTCGGCCCTATTCTATGTGGGAAGTGCCTCAGCCACTGTACGTGCAGACGCTATGACGGGTTATGAAATGTACGCCATTGCAGTTGTGGTTCTGGGCGGATTTTCGACTGCAGGCGGCAAAGGCAACATCATCGGGGTGATCCTTTCCGTAATTATCTTCGGTGTCATGAAGAAAGGGCTCGGAACTTTGTATGGCTTTGCAGACAGCACGGTAAACCTTGCGGTCGGGCTTGTGTTGATCGTTGCTTCGCTGCTGCCAAATGTAATGGAAGATATTTCCAACAAAATCCGTGTGAAGAGACAGCATGTGTCTATTAAAGCGACCGAATAATATTTGAAATTTTAGACAGATGAAAAGTCTGTTTAAAATAAATAAAAAGGAGGCATATCCAAATGAAGAAATTCCTCGCAATCATCCTCGCATTTGCCATGGTCATGGCAATCAGCGCTTTCGCCTTTGCTGATGATGCAAAGCCGGGCGAAGGCATCACAATCGGCGTCGTGTACAAGCAGAGCGGCAATGCCTACTTCCAGGCTGGTGTTGAAGGCTTCCAGAAGGCTGCAGATGAGCTCGGTTTCGAGTTCATGCATGACGGCCCGGAAGACAGCTCCAACGATGGCCAGGAGCGTATCATCCGCAACTACATGGACCAGGGCGTTGATGTACTGGCAATCTCTGCAAACGATGCAGCAGGCCTTGTAGATGTCTGCAAGGAAGCCAAGGAGAAGGGCATCGTTGTTCTCTCCTGGGACGCAAAGGTTGATCCGGAAGGCCGTGACCTCGACATCGAGCCGGCTTCCTCAAAGGTGATCGGCATCACTCAGCTTGAGAGCCTTGCTGAATCCTGCGGCTATGAAGGCAAAATCGGCATTGTTTCCGCCGGCGCAACTGCTCCGAACCAGAACCTCTGGATCGGCTTCATCCAGGAAGAGTTTGCTGCAAACGAGAAGTATGCTAACATGACACTTCTGGATCCTGTCTACGGCGATGACGACTACACCAAGTCCTACGACGTAACAAAGGCACTGCTTGATGCAAACCCGGATCTCAAGGGTCTGATCGTTCCGACGACTGTCGGCGGCCCGGCTGTTTCCAAGTGCATTAAGGACGAAGGCCTTGCAGGCAAGGTCAAAGTTACCGGCCTCACCCTCGCAACGGATATGGCAGAGTACATCCATGAAGGCATTGCCGATGCAACATTCCTCTGGAACCCGATTGAGCTCGGCTATGTTTCTGCTTATGTCGGCGTTGCAATGGTCAACGGCGAGTTTGAAGCTGCAGAAGGTGCCACCATTGAAGTTCCGGGCTTCGAAGGCCTCAAAGTCACCGCTTCTGATGACGGCGGACTCATCCTCTTCCTCAACAAGCTCAACGCATTCACCGATGAGACTGTTGACAGCTGGATCGGAATTCTGTAATTTCACCAAGAGTATACTGAAGGAGGCGCGGAAACGCGCCTCTTTTTTTGGGGCAAACGTTGAATTTACAAAAAGAATATGGTAAGTTTTATGCAGATTCTTCGTAATGTAACGTTTGCTAAGAGGAAAAGAGTATGCTGACGATTATTGATTTGACAACTACTGACCCGGCGTTTAACCTGGCGGCGGAGCAATATGTTTTTGAGAATCTGCCAAAAGACAGAAACTATTTTATGCTCTGGCAGAATGACAATGCCGTAATTATCGGGAAGTACCAGAACACCCTTGCGGAAATCAACCAGCCGTATGTGGAAGCGCATAAGATCAAGGTCGTGAGACGGCTCTCCGGAGGAGGTGCGGTCTTCCATGATCTGGGAAACCTGAACTATACCTATATTACAGACGCTGGGGAACTGGAAACACTGAATATGCGGGTATTCTGCAAACCGATCGTAAAAGCGCTTTCAGAGTTTGGGGTGACTGCAGAGATCAACGGAAGAAACGACATGACGATACACGGGAAAAAGTTTTCCGGCAATGCGCAGTATATCCGGCATGGGAGGGTGATGCATCACGGAACGCTCCTGTACAATTCCGATCTCTCGGCAGTGAGCAAGGCTCTGCAGGTGGATCCGGAAAAAATCAGGGCAAAAGGCATGGAGTCGGTTCGAAGCAGAGTGACCAATATCAGGCGATATCTGAAGGAGGATGTACCGCTGTTTGCTTTTCGGGAGATGCTGCTGGCCTTTATCCGAAGAGGAACAGAAAGCGAGGAATATGCTTTTTCCGAGAAGGATCTCCGGGAGATTGAGAGGATTAAACAAGAGCGGTATGACACATGGGAATGGAACTACGGAAAATCACCGGAGTGTTCCATCCGGAAGAGTGCCCGGGTGGAAGGATGCGGAATAATAGAAGTTTATCTGGAAACAGACCACAGCATGATTACGGATGTTAGTTTTCGAGGTGATTTTTTCAGCACAAGAGATCCGGAAGAGCTGGTACCAAACTTCATCGGAAAGAAACCGGATGCCGACGGCTTTTCACAGGCGCTGGAGGGAATTGATGTTGAAAAGTATTTTGCCGGATTGACAAAAGAACAGATGCTCAGTCTTTTATCAGGGAGCTGATTTTTTCGAGGGGAGATCGGAAAACCAGCTCCCTGATTTTCTGTAATTTCACTACTTTTTTAAAGATAATATATTGTAATTTTATTACAATAGTGATACACTGTTATCATCCAGAAAAAAGTTAGTAAGGAGATCAATATGAGCACTGTTATTACGATGCCCCAGCAGGGTTTGACAGAGGAATCTTCTGTTATTGCGGAATGGTATGTGAAAGAGGGAGATACCGTCAGTGTCGGGACACCTCTTTTTGCCATTGAGACCGGAAAAGCGACTTTTGATGTGGAATCAGAAGCAGCCGGAACTGTACTCGGTATTTTTGCCTCGGAAGGCGACGATGTACCGATTAAAGCACCCGTCTGCGTAATCGGAGAACCGGGTGAAGCTTTTGAACGCCCTGCGAGCGCTTCTGCACCTGCAGCAGCTGCGACGACAGCAGAGGAAAAGCCAGCTGTTTCCGCACCGGCCCCAGCGACAGTGCCTGCTGCCGAGAAGAGCGGGAACGGAGAGAGCGGTTTTGCCTCTCCCAGAGCAAAAGCAGCAGCGGAGCGTGCCGGAGTTGACTGGCATGATGCTACGCCTACCGGAGCAGAAGGCCGGGTAATTGAACGGGATATCGCAGCTCTCGCAGCAAACCGCGGCAAGGCAACGATTGCGGCAAAAGAAGCAGCAGCCGCAGAAGAGGAAGAATTTGAAATCGTCAAGAACAGCGGCATCCGGAAGGTGATTGCACAGAATATGCACGATTCACTCGCCGGAATGGCACAGCTCTCGATGACGGCATACTTTGATGCTACCGAGCTGTTTGCTTTCCGTGCGAAAGTGAAGGCTATGGGCGAGAAGCTGGGTTATCCGAATATCTCGATCAACGATATGATTCTGTTTGCGGTTTCCCGCACGGTTCTCGATCATCCGCTTTTCAATGCGCACTTCTCTGACAAAGAGACGAAGATCTTCCACAGAGTGCACCTTGGCGTGGCGACCAACACCGAGAGGGGACTCATGGTACCGACCCTGTTTAATGCAGATCTGAAGAGCCTGAACATGATTTCAAGAGAGGCAAAAGCACTTTCTGCAGCATGCAGAGAGAATACCATCAAGCCGGATCAGCTTACCGGAGGCACTATCACGGTGACGAACCTCGGTAATAATGACATTTCCAGCTTCACTCCGGTAATCAACCCGCCCCAGACAGCGATTATCGGCGTATGCAGCCCTGAATACAGAGTGCGCCCGGGCAAAGACGGAGAAATTGAGATGTACCGTGCAATGGGCATTTCCCTGACCTTTGATCACCGTGCAGTAGACGGCGCTCCAGCAGCCGCCTTCCTGCATGACTTCTGCCAGAGACTGGAGAACTTCTCCCTGCTGCTTGCAGAATGAGAAAGGAGAGCGGAGTAATGGCTGATTTTGATGTAATTGTAATCGGAGCAGGCCCGGGAGGGTATCTTGCAGCGGAACGTGCCGGACAGGCAGGGCTGAAAGCCTTGCTGATTGAAAAGCAGCATATCGGAGGCACATGTCTGAACGAAGGATGCATTCCGACAAAGACACTCCTTCACAGCGCAAAGCTTTATGACGCTTCGAGGAACGGCAAACCCTACTGTGTAACAGTGGAAGGTGCAACGCTGGATCATCAGGCGGTTGTAGCACGGAAACGGGCTGTAACGGCGAACCTAGTGGCGGGCGTGAAAGCCGGCCTGAAAGCTGCAAAGGTAAAAACGGTTGAGGATGCAGCACTCATTAAGGGAAGAGATGAAGCCGGATTTGCCGTGGAAGCAGGCGGAGAGGTACACCACGGGAAGAATCTGATTCTTGCTGTGGGCTCACACCCGATTGTGCCTGGGATCGAAGGGCTTGCAGACTGTCTGAAAAGCGGGTTTGTGCTCACCAGCACAGAGCTCCTGGAGATACCGGAAGTCCCGGCAAGCCTTTGTGTGATCGGCGGCGGTGTCATCGGCCTGGAGATGGCTACCTATTTTGCTATGGCCGGAACAAAGATTGAGATTGTAGAGGCAATGGGAAAGGTTGCCGGTAATCTTGATTCGGATGCGACAGCTGTGATCCAGAAAGCCTGCGAGAAAATGGGGATGAACTTCCGCCTGAATACAAGAGCTGTTTCCTTTGCTGACGGAAAAGTCACAGTGGAAACGGACGGAAAGAGAGAAGAGATTGCCTGTGAAAAGGCGCTTCTCTGCATCGGCAGAGCTGCCAATCTCGAAGGATACGGACTGGAGACCATCCATGTACCGACAGCAAACAGGGCCATCACGGTGGACGAACACTGCATGACGGGAATTCCCGGAGTCTATGCAGTCGGAGACTGCAACGGGACGGGAATGCTTGCCCATGTAGCCTATCGCCAGGCGGAAGTTGCAGTGAATCATATTATCGGAAAAGACGACCCAATGCGGTGGGCTTGTGTGCCGAGCCTTGTACATACAGAGCCGGAAGCTGCTTTCGTCGGCCAGAGCGTGGAAGAGGCAAAGGCCAACGGGATTGATGCAGTGGGTGTGAAACTCAGCATGAACTATTCCGGCCTGTATCTTGCGGAAAATGAGAATGGCCAGGGAATTATCAAAGCAGTATTTGATAAAAAGAAAAAGACCATGATCGGGGCCACCATTGTCGGCGGGCCGGCATCGGAACTGATCACCATCTGCGGCATCATGATTGACAATGAACTGCCGGTAGAGAGAATGAAATCTTACGTCTTCCCGCACCCAACCTGTGCAGAAGCGATTCGGGAAGCCATTTTTGCAGCAAAATTATAAGGAGAGAATAAGAAATGTCTAAGGAACAGTTTTATGATCCGCAGCAGATTTTTAGTGAAACCGATATCCATTTCGAAGATATCCCTGTTTTTGCGTATAAAAAAACCGCAAAAGAGCAGTTTGAAAGCGGAAGATTCACAAAGGAAGATCTGCTGACAATCTGGCGTGATATGCGGTATATCCGCGAATTCGAGAATATGTTGCTCTCTGTACGTACCAAGAAGAATTTCAACGGTGTGGAGTACATGTACACAGGACCTGCACACCTCTACATCGGAGAAGAAGCGGCAGCAGTCGGGGAAGCGTTCAGCCTTCGCCCGGAAGACTTTGTTTTCGGCAGCCACCGCAGCCACGGTGAAGTACTTGCAAAGGGTCTTTCGTCCATCGAGAAACTGCCGGAAGAGGAACTGAAGAAAAGGATTGAAAGTGTATTTGACGGGAAAATTCTCGATGTTGTGAAGAAGCACTGTAACGAGACAGACACCAGGAAACTTGCTGTCCGGTTTTTCCTGTACGGGCTGATCGCAGAACTCTTCGGCAGAGAAACCGGCCTTTCCAAGGGCTTGGGTAACTCGATGCATCTGTTTTTCGTTCCGTTCGGGATCTACCCCAATAACGCGATTGTCGGCGGATCCGGCCCGATTTCGGCCGGCGGCGCCCTTTACAAGAAAGTCAACAAGGAAGACGGCATCGTTGTCTGCAACATCGGCGACGGATCAATCGGCTGCGGCCCGGTATATGAGTCGATGAACTTCTCCGCAATGGACCAGTACAATACGCTTTGGGAAGAGGGATTTAAGGGCAACCTGCCGATCATCTTCAATATTATGGACAACGGGTATGCTATGGGAGGCCGTACCAACGGAGAGACGATGGCTTATCACAACGTTGCCCGTCTCGGTGCGGGAGTTGCCGTCAACCAGATGCACGCGGAGCGTATCAATGGGATGAACCCGCTTGCGGTTGTGGATGCCTATGACAGAAAGCTGCCGCTTGTGAAGAGCGGAGACGGCCCGGTTCTCCTTGATGTTGTGACATACCGCTACAGCGGGCATTCACCCTCTGACCAGAATGCATATCGTTCCAGAGAGGAAATCGAAGCCTGGCAGAAGATTGACAGCATCCAGACTTTCAAGGCGGAACTGCTGGAAGCCGGCATTGCAACGGAAGATGATTTTGCTGCACTGGAAGCAGAGGTTACGGGGAACATTTCCGATGCATTCCTGCTTGCGGTAAATGAGACGATCTCTCCCAGAATGGACTTCGAGAAGGAACCGGATGCCATAGAGAAATACATGTTCTCCAATCAGAAAATCGCAAAAATGGCGGACAGAGAGCCTGATGTATTCGGACCGAAGGAAGAAAATTCCCGCTGGAAGAAAATCCAGAAAAAAGCACATTATGCTTTTAAAGAGGACGGGACTCCGGTTCCTGCCAGCACGGTATACAGCTACAGAGACGCTATTTTTGAACCGATTTTTGACAAGTTCTATGAAGACCCCACCCTCATCTCCTACGGAGAAGATGTGCGTGAATGGGGCGGCGCTTTCGGTGTTTACACAGGCATGTATGAATCCATACCCTTCCATCGCCTGTTCAACAGCCCAATTTCTGAGGCTACGATTGTATCTTCCGGTGTGGGATATGCCATGCTCGGAGGCCGCTGCGTGATCGAGCTGATGTATGCGGACTTTATGGGAAGAGCGGGAGATGAGATTTTTAACCAGCTGGCCAAGTGGCAGAGCATGACAGCCGGGCAGATCAAAATGCCTGTTGTACTGAGAATATCTGTCGGCGCACTCTACGGTGCACAGCACTCTCAGGACTGGACAAGCCTTGCCGCTCATGTGCCAGGGCTGAAGGTTGTGTTCCCGGCTACACCGTATGATGCGAAAGGTATGATGACGGCAGCCCTCAACGGAACAGACCCGGTGCTGTTCTTTGAGAGCCAGCGCCTTTACGGGAAGGGTGATGAATTCAAGACGGTTCCGGCAGAGAGCTATGAAATCGAGATCGGTGAACCGGATATTAAACGTGCGGGGTCAGACATTACCATCCTGACAGTCGGCGCTACACTCTATTCTGCCATGAAGGCAGCAAAAGACCTGGAAGAGAAATACGGTATTTCTGCAGAAATCATTGATGCGCGCAGCCTGGTACCGTTCAATTATGAGAAGGTTGTTGAATCTGTAAAGAAGACGGGTAAAATCGTGCTTGCTTCAGATGCCTGTGCAAGAGGAAGCCATCTGAACGATGTAGCCCGCAATATTACGGAGCTCTGCTTCAATTATCTCGACGCGCCTCCCGTGCTGATCGGGGCACAGAACTGGATCACCCCGTGCGCTGAGCTTGAGAAAGAATTCTTCCCACAGGCGCAGTGGATTCTTGATGCGATCGATCAGAAGATTATGCCGCTCGGCATCTCCAAACCGGCCCACAACTTCACTCCTGTTGAACAGATCAGACGCGAGAAGAAGGGCGTATGATGCAAAGGGAGGATTCCGCACTCGGCTTCAAAATCCGCAGCATGATACCGGAGCTCAGCAAGTCAGAGGCTCTGGTTGCAGAGTATATTGCAGATTGCCCGGAGGAAGTCATCAACCTTTCTGTCAGTGCACTGGCGGATTGCTGCGGAGTCTCTGAGCCGACTGTGGTCAGGGCCTGCAGGAATCTGGGATTTTCCGGATATCAGGCCCTGAAGATTGCGCTGATCCAGAGCATCAGCACTGCGGTTTCCTTTGCAGGGGAAGAAGTAACAGCGGGGGACAACATGGCAACGGCCATCCAAAAGGTATTCGGAGCGGCATCGGATGCTATTTCTCTCACCAAAACGAGCCTTGACACGACAACAATGGAGAAAGCTGCAGAGACACTTTTGAAGGCAAAGAGGATTTTTATCTTCGGTGTGGGAGGAAGTGCTGCAGTTGCTTCCGATGTGCAGCACAAGTTCCTCCGACTGGGAATGGATGCACATGCCCTTTCAGATGTCAACCTGCAGACGATTACAGCAGCTTTTGCCGGAGAGGGGGATGCGGTGTTTGCCATCAGCCACTCAGGATCTTCCAAGGTCGTGGTGGACAACACGCGGCTTGCAAAAAACAACGGGGCAACTGTCATCAGCCTGAGTTCGATGGGGAAGTCTCCTCTCACAGAGCTCGCAGACATTTCTCTGTATACCGCAGCCAACGAAACACGGTACCGGATCGTAGCAATATCTTCGCGGATTGCAGAACTGACCATTATTGATACGCTGTATTCCTATCTGTCTTTCCGGACGGGGAAAGCGGATAACCTGATCATAGAAAAAGCAATTGAAGATCAGATGTACTGATCATACGGAGAGGTAAAAATGAAGAATTTGGTTGAGTTTTCCAGAAAATACGGATCCGATCCGGAACTGGTCCTGGCGGGCGGCGGCAACACCTCCATGAAGGAAAACGGAGTTCTCTATGTTAAGGGCTCCGGCTGCAGCCTCAGCACCATTGAAGAAAACAATTTTGTAGCGATGGATCTTGAAAAACTGCTGGAGATCCTGAATAAAGAATATCCTGCTTCAGACCGGGAGCGGGAAGCGATGTTTCTTGCCGATGTCAGTGCGGCAAAGCTTCCGGGTGAAGAAGAAAAAAGACCGAGTGTAGAAGCATTGCTGCATGCTCTTTTTCCGCAGCGTTATGTGCTCCACCTCCATCCGGCACTTGTCAATGGGCTGACCTGCGGAATTGACGGTGAGAAGAAGGCAAAAGAACTCTTTCCGGATGCAATCTGGGTGAATGCGTGCAAACCGGGTTATACGCTTGCGAAGCTTCTTTCCGATAAAATCAGCCCGGAAACAGACACGGTTTTACTGCAAAACCACGGCGTGTTTTATGCATCCCAGACACCGGAGGGACTGGAACAATTACTGAGAGGTATGCTGACCGTACTGAAGGCGCAGCTTCCGGGAGAGCTTCCGGACGTACTGGAGGATGTGGATCTCTCCAAACCGTTCACGCCTGATCATATTGTGTACTGCGGTGTCGGACCGACGCTTCCGGAAACGGCAAACGCACGCCTGCTTTACCGGGATGCACAGAAGATCAACTGGTATGCAAAAGCATTCGGTGGGCCGCTCCCACTGAATAAAGAACTGGTTGATTTTATCCTGAACTGGGAAGCAGAATCCTATCGGAAGAAGAAAGCCTGAAATAATACAGAAAGAAGGAACACATAATGACTTTTGAAGAGGCAAAAGCATATGCGGCGTCGCATGTTAACGAGAGACCGTCCTATCCGGGAAGACTATCCGGGAAGATCGCAGTTGTAACCGGCGGTGCGCAGGGATTTGGGTTCGGAATTGCAAAAGCGCTGATCCGTGAAGGAGCAGAGGTTGTTATAGCCAACAGAGGAGAAAAACAGGGACTCGCCGCGGTGCAGGAGCTCGGAGAGCATAGTTTTTTTGCACAGTGTGATGTGTCTGACCCCGCTTCCGTTGAGAACCTGATGATCAAAGCGGTAGAACATTTCGGCGGAATTGATCTGTTTGTGTCCAATGCGGGCGTTTTGAAGGCAGGCAACCTGCATGACATGACCCCGGAAAACTTTGAGCAGGTCACAAAGATCAACTATAACGGGTATTTTCTGTGTGCTAAATATGTAAGTGAAATCATGAAAGCAGAATATGAGGCGGATCCGACAAAGTGGTATGACATTGTGCAGATCAATTCCAAATCCGGACTGGTCGGCTCGAAGGCGAATTTCGCCTATGCAGGAGGCAAATTCGGAGGCATTGGCCTCACACAGAGTTTTGCATTGGAACTTGTCCCCTGGCAGATCAAGGTAAATTCCGTCTGCCCGGGCAACTACTATGACGGACCGCTGTGGTCCGACCCGGAAAAGGGACTTTTTGTCCAGTATCTGAATGCCGGGAAGGTACCCGGGGCAAAGACTGTGGAGGATGTGAAGGAATATTACCTCTCCAAATCTCCCATTCGGCGCGGATGTACCCCGGAGGACGTCGCAAAAGCGATTTTTTACTGTGTGGAACAGACCTATGAGACAGGCCAGGCTATTCCGGTAACCGGCGGCCAGACCATGCTGAATTGAAACTGCCATGGACAGAGAAATCACTTTTCTGAACGCAGCAACGGCAGAGCAGCGGCTGGAAAACCTAAAGATCCTTTTAGCTGAAGAAAAGGAAAAACCAACCGTTCTTCCGCAGTATTCCAACAACCATATCCATACGACGTTTTCCTTTTCCCCTTATTCCCCGACAGCGGCTGTCTGGGCAGCAAGAAGAGCAGGATTGTCTACAGCGGGAATTATGGATCACGACAGTATCAGCGGAGCTTCTGAATTCCGCAAGGCGGCTGCACTCGCCGGTGTCGGATCCACCTGCGGTGTGGAGATGAGAATCAGCTGGAAAGATACTCCCTTTGCGCAGCGGCGTATCAACAATCCGGATCAATGCGGCGTTGCCTATATGACGTTTCACAGCATCCGGGAGAGATACTTCGAGCAGACGGCGGACTTTCTGAAACCGTATCGGGAGCGCAGAAATATCAGAAACATCCGGATGCTGGCAAACATCAAAGAGAAGACGGGGATTGCACTGGATTTTGAAAAGGATGTTCTTCCTCTCTCGGAATATCGCAACGGAGGCAGCGTAACAGAACGGCATCTGCTGTTTGCGCTGGCAAAAAAAGTGATCCCTGACGGATCGGAAAAAGAGCAGTATAAGCTTTTGGGCCAGTACAAGGCAGGACTGATTCATGATGTTTATATTGAACCGACAGATGAACTGCTGCCTCTTACAGAAGCAATTGCCTTTGCGAAGGACGTCGATGCAATTCTTTGCTATTCGTATCTCGGCGATGTGACAAACTCTCCGACAGGAGACAAAAAGGCTGCCAAATTCGAAGACGAATATCTGGACGAGCTGATCGCATATCTCCCGACAGTCGGCATCCCGGCTGTGACCTATATGCCGTCGCGAAATACGACAGTACAGCTCGACCGGTTAATGAACCTTTGTGAAAAGCACCACCTCAAACAGATCTCGGGAGAAGATATCAATTCTCCTTCGCAGAGTTTTATCTGCAAACAGCTTGCCGATCCCAAATTTGCGCATCTCGTTGATGCGGCATGGGAACTTGTAGAAAGAGAAAGAGAGGGCTAAGGAATGAAAACAAGAGCAGTCCGCCTATACGGAGAGATGGATCTCCGGATGGAAGAGTTTGAACTGCCGGAGATGAAAGAAGACGAGATTCTTGCAAGGGTAGTTTCTGACAGCCTCTGCGCTTCCACCTATAAAGCAGCAAAACAGGGAAGTGCACATAAACGCGTCCCGGCTGATGTGGCGGAAAATCCCGTCATAGTAGGTCATGAGTTCTGCGGGGAAATTGTGAAAGTCGGCTCCAAGTGGGCAGAAGAATTCAAGGCAGGGGACCGATTCATTATTCAGCCGGCATTGAACTACAAAGGGAGCCTGGACGCACCCGGCTATTCTTATCATTATATCGGGGGAGATGCCACCTATATTGTGATCCCCAATGAAGTGATGGAGATGAAGTGCCTGATCCCGTATGAGGGAGAAAGCTTTTTCGCCGGATCCATGACGGAACCTTACAGCTGCGTGATCGGAACCTTCCATGCGATGTACCACACCAGATATGGCAGCTATGTGCACCACATGGGAATCCGGGAAGGCGGAAAGATGATCATGCTCGCCGGAAACGGGCCCATGGGACAAGCCGCAATTGACTATATCCTCCACTGCGACATTCGCCCGTCCTTGCTGGTTGTAACAGGAAGACGGCAGGAACAGCTTGACAGGCTCGCCCAGCTCCTGACGGTCGAGGATGCTGCTGCACACGGGGTTACACTGCACTACTTCAACACTGCGGCGTGTGAGGATGCCAAGGCAGAACTTCTTGATCTTACCGACGGCACGGGATATGATGATGTGCTTGTGTTTACACCGGTCTCTTCCATGGTGGAACTTGGAGATGAGCTTCTGGCGAATGACGGATGCCTGAACTTCTTCTCCGGCCCAAGCGACAGGAATTTCAAAGCGCAGCTGAACTTCTACAATGTCCACTATGCATCTACCCATATCGTCGGGACATCGGGCGGCAACACAGAGGATATGAAAGAAGCAGTTGCCATGATGAACGAAGGAAAGATTAATCCGTCCATCCTGGTATCTCATATCGGAGGCCTGGATGCCGTTGCGGAAGCAACAAAGCATCTGCCGGAAATTCCGGGAAGCAAAAAACTGATCTATACAGGGATTCAGCTTCCGCTTACAGCAATTGCAGACTTTGAAAAGCTTGGAAAGGAAGATCCTTTCTTTGCCAGACTGGACGAGCTGTGCAAAGCCAACCATGGTTTGTGGAGCGCCGAAGCAGAGAAATACCTTCTCGAAACAAAAGCAAAAGACTAAAAAAGCCTGAACCAAAACGCCGCAGAGCATGATTGCCTGCGGCGTTTATCATAAGATCTTAAAAAAATGTTATTAAAGAAGATCCAATTCCTGCAGAATACTTTGGGCGTTCTTCAGAGGACGAATATAACCTTCCAGCATCTTTGCTTTGGCAGAAAGACCACGTGAGCGGGGATTTATGAAAATCCGGCATTTTTCCCGACCGTTTCGTGCCTCCTGAATCAGATTGAGTGCTGCGGAATTGCCGTCAAAAGCGAATAAAGCGGAAGGCATCCGTTTGAAAATTTCATAAGCAAAGCTTTTATACAAGCCCATCCCGGAACTTTCAATCGAAACGAGAATGCCGATGCCTGAATCCAGCAGACGTTTTTCTTCTGTATGGGAGATCCGATTGGGTACAATAGCAAAAATACGAAATCTGCCGGAAGAGTGACGGACAAGATATCCTTCATGACCGGACAGTGTGTGCCCCACAACAAAAACCACTTTTTCGGGATCGGCGTGCTCCAGCAGGGAATCCAGAAAGGCTTTGTCTTCCACCCTTACTGAGGTGCGGTGCTGGCTGTTGTTGAAGCTGCCGCCTGCCAGCACAATGGGGAAGCAGCAGTTCGGGAGCGGGGAGATCCGATGCTTCAGAGCCTCTTCTGCATCGATTTTGCCGGAATCCTGCCAGAGGTCCTGTTTGAGCTGCCCGGTGCATTCGAGTTTTCTGCGGTAGAAGAGTTCTGTGTCGCCGCCGGGGCAGATGTCCCGGAAGGCGGCTGTCTTTTTTTCAAAAACTTCACGGCTGGACAGAAGGATATCATCTTCCACATTTCGCATGCGGCACAGCTCTTCGTGTGTCAGACCAAGAAGTTTCTCCAGGCTCAGTTCCTCATCAATGGAGTTGGTCCCATACAGGGCACCGCCATCCGTACCCTGAATGCAGCGAACACCGGCTTTCAGATACTGCTGAAGAGGATGCCGCTCCAGATGGCTGAGATTGTTCAAACGGACATTGGAGCTGATCTGGAACTCCAGTGTGACATCATAGTTTCTCATATCCTCCAGCAGCTTTTTCCCTTTGGCGCTGCGAAGGTCACAGGTATAGAGACCGTGGCCGATCCGCAGAGGAGGCATGGGCTGCCCTTCCTGCAGAGAATCGACAACGCAACGGATACTGTTGGCAACATTATCGCGCAGGCTGTCATTTTCGCCGGCATGAATCTGAAGCACAAAACCGGGATTTTCGCCGGCAATGGCAACAAGTTCCCGGATAACACTGTGAAGTTCGAGAATATCATTGATTTCTTCGCCGATAATATCACTCCCGGCGATATAGGGATCTCCGGCAATAACACGAAGGCAGCGCAGATTTTCTGCCAGATAATCATTCGGTGTAATCCGGTCCCGCACAATCGTGAGCGGGATACGGCGGATACCTGCGAGAAAGCGTATGAGAACACCGGTTTCGCGAGTAACAGTAGGCATGATCTCATGAATCTGTCGGAGCTTCAAAGGAAGCTCCGCTTTGTTCAGAAAAGAAGTATCAGTGATTTCTACATATTCAATACCCTGCTTTTCATATTCCCGCGCGATCCAGAGAAGAAGATCCTGATAGAGTGTATTTGCGCGATAGCGGTCATCCCTGTGATCCTGACGCATTTTTTCAGCATAAGCAGATACTTCGCGGTCGGGAATCCCTTCAAGATTAATGCCGCTGAACGGGTCATCAGAGGGAACTCCCTTCGTGAAAACGTACCGATACAGATATACTTTTTCCAGATTAGCAAAAACAGCCTGACCGTCTTTCGGAATGGTGAGGGAGTTGCGGATACGACCGATATTATAGGAAGCATCCGGAAGGTTGCCCAGTATCAGATCCGCAAAATTGATAAAGGTATAGTCATCAATGCGGCGCTCCCTGTGATGGCCGGTCAAAGGGATCTCTCCGAGCGTTTTTTCCACCTCAGCCCGATTTGCTTCCAGACGCTGCAGCTGATCGGAAGTGCATTTCAACTGAAGCTTTTTGATATAATAATAGGGATAACGGATCTGGTGGACAATACCCAGCGCGATCAGGACATCGGGAGGAAGATTCCCGTTCATATGGGTATGCAGATCGGTATGGAACTTGCAGTCGCTGCGGATATACGTTTTGACAATGGTTTTCTCTATCCCGAGGCGATAATCCTTCGTCTGACTCATCAGCGTTTTTGAAATGGCAGGAATAGAAGCTTTCAGCTCAACGGTTCCGTCCGGATAGATATTTGCAATTTTGGTATTGCCCAGCCTGAGAATATACATCCGGCGGTTATCGCCGTCATAATAGCAGGGGATTTCATTGCGGATAACTTTCAGACCATTTTCGTCTTCCGACGTTTCCAAAGCACAAAGTTTTGCCAGGTTAGAGATCAGATTGCCCGTGTGATGGTTGGGTGTACGGATCACATGAAAAAGACGGTCCCCTTCCACATAGAGATCCACCACTATATCCTTTTCACGATCCAGAAAAAACCTCTGAAAAAAGATCATTCTTTCCTGCCTTTCCAAATTTGCTTTGTCAGGTCAAAGCTGAGTTCAAGCAGTTCCTTTATCAGCTCATCCTCTGCGGAACCATCCAACAGGATTGTAAGCCAGTTGTCTTTGTTCATGTGGTAACCCGGAAGAATACCGGGTTGCTTACGATAAACATCCATCAGTAAGGGGCCGCATTTTACATCTACAATATCCACAGTCCCCTGACGAGATATCCCGAGCCTTTGATAGGGGATACGCATTGCAACAGCGAACCATTTCCGGTTTCCCTGATGACGAAAAATAAAGTTTTCGTCAGCCCACGGATATTCCGGTTCCGTTGAATATCGTTCACCAACATACAGGATCAGTTCGTCTTTTGTCATTTTGCAGTTCCTCACTTTTGCTGTCTGAATATAGCATAAGGCACGAAAGCAGTAACGTCAACCTCTATTTTGCATTTGTTTTGGCGGTAAATCTGCAGCGAGTGTGGATTATTACCTGAAAACGTGATACAATTGCTTCGTTTTTTACGGTAAGGAGGAAGCAATGCTCAAAGTTCTCCCCATAGCCAGCGGATCCACCGGGAACTCCATGCTGGTGGATATCGACGGAATTCGGATTCTGATCGATCTCGGTGTTACGGCAAAGACTTTGCTGAAAACACTTGCAGACAATAATTATACCTGTGCGGATATCGATGCCGTACTGATTACACATACGCATTCCGACCATGTAAAAGGCCTGGAGGTCTGCCTGAAGCGGATTTCCGCTCCGGTCTTTCTGAGCCATACATCCAGAGATAAGCTCATGCTTGAGCGGGCAACGGCATTATCTTACGCAGAAAAAACAGAGATATTGCCCGGGCTGTGGGTTACAGCGATCCGGACTTCCCATGATTGTCCCGGCAGTGTCGGGTTCAGGATCGAGACAACGGGAACCAGTTTCGGATACCTTACGGATCTGGGGGTAATTCCGGAGAGCACTATGGAGCTGCTGTTCGGTTCCGATTGCATTATCATAGAATCGAATCACGATAAAGAGATGCTCCGCTGCGGCAGATACCCGTATTATCTGAAAAAACGGATTCTCTCTGAGCAGGGCCATCTCTCCAATGAAGCCTGTTCAGAGGCAGTTTCCAGATTTGCAGACAAAGGGACAAGAGTTTTCTTTCTGGCGCATCTCAGCCAGGAGAATAATCGGCCTGAGCTGGCACTGGACAGTGCGCGAAAGGCAACGGCCGGAATGGATGTACAGATTGAAACATTACCCGTAAACGGAGAGAAAACTATTGAGGTGCTGAAATGATTTATGTCGGCTGCCATCTGTCTGTAGCGGATGGATTTGAACAAATGGGAAAAACGATGGTGGAATTCGGAGGCAATACTTTTGCCTTCTTTACCAGGAATCCGCGGGGAGGAAAAACAAAGGAAATCCCATCCGATGATGCCAATGCCCTGAACGAACTCCTGAAACGGGAAAAATTCGGCCCTCTGGTTGCCCATGGAAGCTATACTATGAATCTCTGTTCCGCAAATCCGGAAACCAGGAACAACGGTTTTGACATGCTGAGTCAGGACCTTCGGAAAATGGAGCTGATCCCGGGAAATTATTACAACTTTCATCCCGGTGCCCATACCGGGCAGGGAAGCGAGGCAGGAGTGGACCAGATCGCGGATGCTCTCAACAAAATTCTGACATCGGATCAGCACACAACAATCCTGCTGGAGACAATGGCGGGAAAAGGATCAGAGGTCGGAGGTACATTTGAGGAACTGGAAGAGATTATCCAGCGCGTTGCACTCCAGGACAGGATCGGTATTTGCTTTGACACCTGCCATACCTGGGATGCAGGATATGATCTGGTGCATGATTTTGACGGAGTCCTGAAGCATTTTGACAAAGTGATCGGGCTCGACCGCCTCTGCGCTGTACACTTCAACGACAGCAAGAATCCATGCGGGTCGCATAAGGATCGGCATGAGAAAATCGGGCAGGGGTACCTCGGCGAGGAAGCATTAAAAAGCATTGCAAAACATCCGCTTCTGTCCGGCCTGCCGTTCATTCTTGAAACACCGAACGATGATGCGGGGTATATCAGGGAGATCCATATGATGCAGGAATGGTTTGCGCAATAAAAAGAAAAAACAGCCCGGAAACAGGCTGTTTTTTCTTTGGGTGGGAATAATTCCCATTCAGATAATACCCGCAGGGATCAGGATAATCAAGAGGAAAGCAACCAGACTCCAGACAGAGATCAGAAATGCGGCTCTATTTTTCGGTTCCATATCCGGCACGTAGTTGCTGGCAAGGAAAAACGGAATGTACGTGGTGATAAACACCGGCAGAACGCCCCACCATTTGTATACCCAGATAAAAGAGTGGTTGCTTGTCCCCGCGAGAAACGATTCAAACAGGGCAAACAGAAGTGCCATCTCTATTGCACCGACCAGTTTGCAGCTGATTCCGCGCCTGCCGTTTCCGGCAAAATAACGTTTGTTCCTGTCCTGAGGAAGCATTTTAAAGGAAATGATGCCTGCCAGAGAAAACATCATGGAGAGTTCCCAGCATACACCGATCAGTAAAATGAAAGTGGTTGATTCATTTGAAACGGACCAGAGTGGATAGCCGAAAATATGCCCTATCACGGCATTACAGATCTCATACAGCCAGTGAACGCCGTAGAGGGCGAGCCCGGCACAGACGGCTTCCGTATTTTTCCTGCTGATTTCCGACCAATAGACATAGAAGACAACAGAAAGGATGAAGATAAATGTCCAGTTGAAATTTTCCGTGCTTCTGACCCGTATGCTGTCAACGAGATCCATGGATGTCTGTGATCCGTTACCCCAGAATACAAACATGAGAGTTCCTCCTTCGATACTATTATAGCAGATTCTGTTACTATTATAGCATATACAAGTGTATTATGGAATGCAGATCTTTCCGATCTCTCTATTTTGAAAGTATGCGTGAAACAAAAAATGATGATTTTTACTCTCGGTTGTGGTATCCTTAACAAGAGGTGAAGCCCATGAGACTTTTATATGCTGAAGATGAAAAATCTCTTGCACGAGCGGTTTCGACAATCCTGATCAAGAATAATTATTCCGTTGATGTTGTTTATGACGGCGAAAGCGCATTGGATTATCTCGCGACAGAAAACTATGATGGTGCCATTCTGGACGTGATGATGCCGAAGCTGAGCGGCTTCGAGGTGCTTAAACGTATGCGTGCCCGTGGCGACCGAACACCGGTTCTGTTGCTCACAGCGAAAGCAGAGATCGATGACCGTGTCACAGGCCTCGACAGTGGGGCCAATGATTATCTGACCAAGCCCTTTGATATGAAGGAGCTTCTGGCACGTATCCGTGCGATGACACGTATACTGGCCGTCCAACCAGACAAGACCATCAGCTTTGGGAAAGTCACACTTGACTGTGCCAGCTATGACCTCACCGGTCCGGGTGGGAGCTATAAGCTCGCAAGCAAGGAATTTCAAATGATGGAGATGTTAATGCGTAATCCCAGAAAACTGATATCCACGGAGACTTTTATGGATCGTATCTGGGGTTATGAAAGTGAGGCTGAGCTGAACATTGTGTGGGTATATATATCTACACTGAGAAAGAAGCTGAAGGGAATCAACGCGGATATTGAAATCAAAGCGCAGCGTGGTGCCGGATATTATCTGGAGGTTCAGGCATGATCAGAAAAATCCGGAAAAAGTTTATTGTTGCTGCGATTATTTCAGTCTTTCTTGTTCTGTCTCTTCTGATCGGATCAATTAACTTGCTCAATTACCGCAACCTCATCTCTGATGCTGACAGTACGCTGCAAATCCTCGCAGTTAATAACGGTTTTTTCCCACGACAAATGTTTCGGGAACAGAATCGGCCGTCAGATATGCAGCCCATGCCACCGGAAGTTGATGCTAATGACTTCTTTAATGGAAAGCGCGGCGGCTACAAGGAGATGGCCTATCAGTCCCGTTACTTTACTGCGTGGTTTTCCGTTGACGGGACTTTCTCCCGGCTTAATCTTGATAATCTTGCTTCCCTGACAGAAGAAGAATCTGTAGCTCTGGCTGAAAGTGTGTACACTGCGGGAAAAGAAAAGGGTTTTGCAGGCGAATACCGCTATTGCCGCACAGCCTGCAATGACGAGACTATGCTGGTATTTCTAAACTGCCAGCGGGAGCTGGCCACTTTTCATTCCTTCCTGTATGCCAGCATCAGTATCTCTATGGGCGGAATATTTGCGGTTTTTCTCCTCTTAGTGGTGTTTTCCGGCCGAATAGTCCGACCAATCGCAGAGAGCTATGAGAAACAGAAGCAATTCATTACGGATGCCGGACATGAACTGAAAACACCGATTACCATCATCCGGGCTGATGCTGACGTCCTGCAGTCGGAGATGGAAGAGGAAAATGTATGGATCGCGGATATTCAAAAGCAGACAGACAGGCTTGCGGAACTCACAGCCGACCTGATTTATCTGTCCAAAATGAAAGAAGCAGATGAAGTGCTGGAAATGCAGAATCTCTCCCTCTCTGAGCTTGTCGACGAAACGGCACGATCATTTCAGGCACTTGCGCGTTCAAAAGGTAAGTCATTCAGCGCAACTGTTACACCTGACCTGAAGGTTAACGGTGATGAAAAGGCTCTTGCCAAGCTGGTTTCCATTCTGCTGGATAATGCTATGAAGTACTCCACGGAAGGCGGAACTGTGGACCTGACACTGAATCGGGTTGGCAGGACCGCCCGGCTCCTTGTGAAAAACAGCACATCAGCGATGGAAAAAGGAAACGCAGACCGTCTGTTTGAGCGATTTACCAGAGAAGATCGATCCCGTAATTCTGAATCAGGTGGTTTCGGTTTAGGGCTCGCAATTGCGAAAGCCGTGACAGAAGCACACAGGGGAACGATCCGTGCAGAGTCTGAGGACGGTGCTTCTCTGACGGTCACAGTGGAACTGCCAATTGCCTGAAAGAAACCCTAAACAATTAGGACCCGGATCATGTCCGGGTCCTGTTTTTGAGGATTTCGTTGTATATGATTTATCGCATCAAGGGTGGTTGCCGCCACGGAAGCCGCCGAACCCATTCTGATCGCCAAACCAACCATGACCACCAAAGCTGCCCTGTTCACCTCGACCTCCGCCAAAGCCGCCCATTCTTCCGCCCATCATCTGGTTAGGAAGCGTGGAAACCTGTTGACCGTTTACGTACACTGTGCCGCCGGTGAAGGTTACACTGCCATCATAGTCGAAAGCAGAATTGCCGTTTACGGAAACAGTACCTCCGGTGATGATGACATTGCCGTTGGAATCGATGCCATCGGTATCGCCTGCGCTCATCGTGACTGTGACTGCGCCACCCGTAATTTCTACAGTTGGTGTGTATTGGGAGGACTTGTGCGCTCCGTTGATTCCATCATCCGAAGCTTGAATCGTAATATCACCGCCGCTGATAAGGATATAGGTCGCTTCGATCCCTTCAAAGGCAGAAATATCCATCGTTCCGTCGGAGATTTCAATCATCCCATTTGCGTGAATCCCGTCATCCCGGCTTTGGAGCGTAAACTCACCAGCACTGATTCTGAGGGAACCATTTGTGTGGATTGCATCATCAAGAGCATTGATCTGATAGGAACCGCCGTCGATTATTATAGAAATACCGGCTTTAATGCCCTTGAAGGATTCTGTCGTATCAGTGCTTCTCGTATTGCTGCCGCTGCCGGTCGTGATATTGATTGCGGTATTCTCTGCGATAAAGGATGTCTCGGCCTGAATACCATCCTTCCCAGAGACAATCGTGATGGCAGAATCTATGACAGAAACAAACCCCGTGTCCGCGTCTGTTCCGCTCTCCGACCTGATGCCGTCACTGCCGGCGGTGATGCTGACAGTAGCGTCCGAGAGCTTGACGGAGTCCTTTCCATTCAGACCGACATTTGCAGCGTTTACGGTCAGATCCTTTGTAGTGACAATAAGATCGTCTTTGGAGACAACCGCGTGCTTATAATTACCGTTGATGATCAGTTCGCCTGTACCGTTGATTGTGAGATCATCTCTGCTGAATACCGCTGCGTCCAGGGCGGTATCATCATCGATAAGTGAATATGCCGAGCCGTCGGAGATTGTATTTACAGTGCCTTCCACTGCGGTAATGAATACCTTGTCTGCACTGCGAATATAAATTGCGGGACCATCCTCGTTGGTCAAGGTGGCATTCTTGAGCACCAGCTGAACCTTCTCGTCTTCGCCGGCTTCAATTAAGATCATATCTTCATACTTTCCGGAGAGAATATAGATACCTGCCTCAGAAATGGTCAGATTATCTGCGGGGTAGAGCGTTGTTGCTACAGAAGCATCATATTCACCAGAAGAGTCTCGCTTGGAAACAGAGGTGTCTGGGGTTGATAAAGTGGCTGCTTCTGCAGAAGCATTCATATTCGATGCTCCAACTGTGCCGGAAAGGCGTGCAGGCTCAGACCCATCAGGATTTTTCGAGAGATCTGCTGTCGCTGCCGCGCAAAAAAACCCGCAGCCGACGAGCATAAAGAGTGAAAGGGTTAATGCAAAGGCTGTTTTAAAAGTCTGTTTTTTCATAATTCATCTTCTCCTTCTGTATCGTTCAAGATTGCAATTTCAAGGTTCCCGTTTCTGCAGCGCATGGCATCCAGAAATTCCTGTACTGTGGATGGATCTTTCATTTCAATTTTATAATCCAGCTTATACAGGCTTCCCATATTACTGGTCTTCGCCTTCAGAAGCCTCCGACTCTTTGTGTATTGATCGAACAGATCGTCAAAGGCATCGGCAAAGTGGATGGATTCCGGTACGGTGACGTGCAACGCCACAAAACGATCGCAGCTCATCGGAATGCGGGAGAGCAGCAGGATCACACCGGAAGCGATGAGTGTGAACAGGAGTGCGATAGCGATGTATCCGGCTGCACAAGCCAATCCAGCTGTCATAACCAGGAAGATCGCAGAAATATCCCGCGCTTTTCCGGGTGCGCTGCGAAATCGTACCAGTGAGAAGGCACCCGCTACGGCGATGCCGGTCCCTACATTGTCGTTGACCATGAGGATCACGGTAGTCACGATGATTGGCAGCACGACCAGAGAGATCAGAAAGCTGCGGCTTGCCGTGCCCTCACGGGACAAGGCCAGCGCTGCGAAAGTGCCGCATAGACCTGCAAAGAGAAGGCAGAGCAGATAAACACTGACCGAAAAGCCTCCAGTCAGAATTGAGTTAAAAATTGACGACATGTTTCATTCCTCTTTCTATCGTATTTACAAGGGGCTTCTTATCTGTAAATGCCTGTTGATAGGCGGCTCCGTATTTGGAGAAGTTGCCCGGGAGAATGCCTTCTGTATCCAATGCTTTTGCCAGCCACAAGGGCATGGCTCCTGCTGTTTTGATCTCAAGGAGCACTGTCCTCTCCGGCAGTAGATTTATTCCCACAGAGCCCCGGTTAAGATGCAGTTCTTTTTCGCGGTATCTGATGTTACGGTCGAAGGTGAGGCGAAGATCAGGATGCTCCTCGTCAAACCATGCCTCACGCTCACAAGCGATTATCATTGCGCCCTTGGGCCTTCCGTACAGTGTCATAGACCAGTCGATCTCTGACATGATCTGATTTTGAAAGGGCTTGACCCCTGTTTGAAGATACTGCTCTGCTTCTGCGAGTGTCATGGCTACCCGCCGCTTATATACGATACCCTCGAACTTCTTCTTCAGCTCCAGAAATACGGTTGAATCCGACGTGGCAGTTCCGTAGCTGCGCAAACGCAGCTTTTCCTTATAATCTACTGCCTCCAGGGAAGTACGAATAATGCGATGATCCGGTGTGTCGAGGTAAAGGCTCAGCACTGTGCTGCGGCCATATTCGTCCGGCTTCAGATGGGCGCCGATTCCCCAGAAAAGCGATTCGTACTGAGACTCGGAAAGCAGATATTTCTTTTCAATCCTTTTAAAAATACAAGTCATATCCATTTGTGATGCCTCCTTCCTTGATGCTGTGACCATTATAGGAGATCAAACTAAATCCAACTTTAAAACAACGAAAAAAACAGGACCGTACCAGTCAAAAAGGAAAAATAAAAAAACCGCCCGATTCTATCAGAATCAAACGGTTTTCTAAGTTGCGGGGGAAGGATTTGAACCAACGACCTCCGGGTTATGAGCCCGACGAGCTACCAGCTGCTCTACCCCGCGATATTTATTTAGCTTAAAAATACTACCACAAAGAACAACAAATGTCAAGAAAAACTTTTCATTAAGAAAAAACCCGGCAGGAATAAACCCTGCCGGGTCGGGTGCGTATGGTTTAGAGATCTTCTACGATAGTGGAATCCGCTGCATTCTTGCGAACACTGGCAATGCCGTTCTTGCAGCCATCCTTGGAGACGTAGCCCTCGCTGGCAAGAATAATCTCACCGTTGCCGGCTTTGAGACGGAAACGGAACTCGCCCTTCTTGTCGTTATAAAGCTCAAACTTGGGGTTGGAAGCTTTTTCAAAACCTTCCTTGGTCTGGTCTTCAAGATTTGCAATGGGGGCATTTTTCTGCACACTGGCAATACCGTTCTTGCATGCATCGAGATTATTATAGATTTCGCTGGTACCGATAATTTCGCCGTTCCGTGCTTTCAGATTGAACATCGGACCGGTCTTTGCCTGTTTGATAACAAATTTACCCATAGGGATACCTCCTGAAAGAAATATTACTAAATGAGATGAAATTATAATATCACACAAGCAGACGTTTGACAATAAAAACTTGAAGGGTTACATCAGGCTGCGGTAGAGAGCAGCAATTTCTTCGACACTGGTATCACGGGGGTTGCCGGGGCAGCAGGCATCGGCGAAAGCGCTCTCGGACAGGAACTGAACATCTTCATCCTTTACAATTTCCTTCAGGTCAGCCGGGATCCCGACATCAGCACCAAGCTTCTTTACGGCGGCGATCGTAGCATTTGCAGCTTCCTCATCCGTCATGCTGTCGATGTAGGGCACTTCCATGACCTTGCCGATGGCGCGATAACGGTCCCCTGCGACAGGCTTGTTGTACTCAAGGCCAAGAGGAAGCAGAATTGCGCAGGCAACACCGTGCGGGGTGTCATACAGAGCGCTCAGGCCGTGTGCCATGGAGTGAACGATGCCCAGGCCGACATTGGAGAAGCCCATACCTGCGATGTACTGACCAAGAGCCATACCTTCACGGCCTTCTGTATCGTTTTCTACAGCAGCCCGGAGATTTTTGGCAATCAGGCGGATGGCTTCAAGATGGAACATATCGGAAATTGCGCAGTGGCCTTTTGTGATATAGCCCTCAATGGCGTGGGTAAGAGCATCCATTCCGGTGGCGGCAGTCAGAGGCTTGGGCATGGAGTACATCATCTCGGGATCTACAACAGCGACTTCCGGAATGTCATTCACGTCAACACAGACGAACTTCCGCTTCTTTTCAACATCGGTGATGACATAGTTGATCGTCACTTCAGCAGCTGTACCGGCAGTAGTGGGAACAGCAATTGTAAAGACGGCATGCTTTTTGGTGGGAGCAACACCTTCGAGGGAACGCACGTCAGCAAATTCAGGGTTATTGACGATGATGCCGATTGCCTTGGAAGTATCCATTACAGAGCCGCCGCCGACGGCGATAATGCTGTCAGCATTGAATTCCTTGAAAGCTTTGACACCATTCTGAACGTTTTCAATGGTGGGGTTGGGTTTAATGTCTGTATAGAATGTGTAGGCAATGCCTGCCGCATCCAGCAGGTCGGTGATTTTGTTGATCTCACCGGATTTTACGACATGACGGCCGCATGCGATAAAAGCACGCTTAAATCCGCGGTTTGTGAGCTCCGTTACGATTTCTTTAACAGCACCGACGCCGTGATAGGACACAGGGTTGAGAACGATACGATTTGCCATAGTGCAATTCCTTTCTTAGACAATAGTTATAATAATAGATAGATGGCAGTTAAGTCATCTTAACAATAATATCATATCATGGAAGTTTTTACAACAAAAAAAGAAAAGACGTGCCGATATTTGTGTAGTTTCAATAAACAGTTGGAGAGCTGTATTTTTTTATGAACAAAATTGTATGTTTTGTTTGATTTTTGGCATTAATATGGTTATAATATCCGCATATCCGAAAAGATAGGAGGATGTTTATGAATAACGGACGTGAAAAACTCGGCAGCCGTCTGGGATTTATCCTGCTGAGCGCAGGATGTGCTATCGGCTGCGGCAACGTATGGAAGTTCCCTTGGATGACCGGCCAGTACGGCGGTGGCGGATTTGTGCTTGTTTATGTGCTTTGCCTGATCCTGCTGGGCCTGCCTGCTATGGTCATGGAATTTGCCATGGGCAGAGCTTCCCAGGCCAGCCCGGTAAAAATGTACCAGAAGTTGGAGAAGAAGGGCCAGAAGTGGCATATCCACGGATATGTTGCACTCCTCGGCAACATTGCACTGATGGCGTTCTATACCGTCGTCACAGGGTGGATGATGTACTATTTCGTGATGTTCCTGACAGGAAAGAGCACGGACCTCGGCTTTGTCGGAATGATTACGAACCCGACAGTCAACGTGGTTTATCTTGCGATAGCAGTTGTACTCGGCTTTATTGTGCTGAGCTTTGACCTGCAGGGCGGCCTGGAACGCGTTACAAAGTACCTGATGGTTGCACTCTTCGTTCTAATGGTTGTGCTGGCAGTGCACAGCGGTATGCTCTCCGGCGCAAAAGAAGGCCTTAGCTTCTACCTCGTGCCTGACTTTTCGAAGATTAATGGTTCGGTGATCGTCGGTGCGATGAACCAGGCGTTCTTTACCTTGAGCCTCGGCATTGGGTCCATGGCTATCTTCGGCAGCTACATCGGCAAGGAACGTAGCCTGATGGGTGAATCCATCAATATCATTCTGCTGGACACGTTTGTGGCTATCATGGCAGGTTTCATTATGTTCCCGGCCTGCTTCACCTACGGCATTGAAGTAAATGCCGGCCCGTCTCTGCTGTTTGATACGATGGCTACCGTCTTCAACAACATGGCCGGCGGCCGTTTCTGGGGCACACTGTTCTTCCTCTTCATGGTATTTGCGGCTTTCTCCACGGAACTTGCCGTGTTCGAGAATATCCTTGCCTGTGTGCGTGAGCTCACGGGTTGGAACCGCCCGAAAGGCTGCGTAGTCTGCGGTATCGGCATCTTCCTGCTGGGCCTGACCACGGCTCTCGGCTACAGTGTATTCACCTTCCAGCCATTTGCTCCGGGCAGCGCATGGCTCGATTTCTGGGATTTCATCGTCAGCACGAACTGCCTGCCGCTCGGCGCTTTGATCTTCAGTGTATTCTGCTGCTTTAAGTTCGGCTGGGGCTGGGACAACTTCATTGCAGAAGCCAACGCCGGCAAAGGACTGAAAGTTCAGAACTGGATGAAGCCTATTTTCATGTATTTCGTCCCGATCTGTGTCCTTGCTCTTTACATCTACGGCCTGGCTACCTTCGGCTGGAAATAACGAAGAGAGACAGACTGTATTCAGAAAAAAAAGAAAGAAAGCCGTCCGGGCCTTGTGGCTCGGGCGGCTTTCGGCGTAAAAGAGATGAATTACTCTACGCCGAGTACTTTATAGTCCTGGGCTTCGACGGCCTGTACCAGGATATCGTCGGCTACAGCAGCCTTCAGTGTGACAACGGCAGTACCGGCGGTATGATCTGCAACGGCAGATTTGACGCCTTCAACGGCTTCCAGAGCCTTCTTTACGCGTGCTTCGCAGTGCGGGCACATCATGCCTTCTACTTTAAGTGTTTTTGTCATAGGTTTTTCCTCCGTTTTTATTTCTGCAGGGGCGACGGAAGCCGTACCTGCGGATTTTTGTTTGATTTTTCGGTCGTGACTCGAGTCATGAATTTTCACAAGATTCAGCCTAAGTGCATTCATGCACACAAAAAAGCTTGAGAGCGCCATCGCTGCCGCACCGTACATCGGCTTCATGGCTATTCCATACAGGCCCATGGCAAGAGGAATACAGATTGCATTGTAAAAGAATGCCCAGAAAAGATTCTGATGGATGTTACGGATTGTAGCACGGCTCATACGGATAGCTGCTGTAACGTCAGTGAGGCGGCTTTTCATGACTACGATATCTGCAGCATCGATGGCAACGTCAGTCCCAGCCCCGATGGCGATACCGATGTCGGCCACGGTAAGGGCCGGAGCGTCATTGATGCCATCCCCAACCATGGTGACTTTGCCCGCTTCCTTCAAGCGGCGGATCGATTCCGCTTTCCCTTCAGGAAGAACACCGGCAACCACATCGTCGACACCTGCCTGTGATCCGATTGCATTGGCGGTACGGGCATTATCTCCCGTAAGCATGACGACTCTGATGCCCATCCCGCGCAGCTCTGAGATAGCCCGGGCGGAATCGTCCTTTATTGTGTCAGCTACTGCAATGATGCCTGCGAGCTTACCGTCAGCGGTAAAGAAGAGCGGTGTCTTCCCCTCGGCGGAAAGAGAGTCTGCTTTCTGTGCAAAGACAGTGGGAATGTCCGCGTTGGAGGAAATGAATTTATAGTTTCCTCCGGCAAGGACAGTATTCCCGAGCTTTGCCGTGAGACCATTCCCCGGAAGGGCGGTAAAGTCAGAAACCTCGGGGAGCTGCATGCCTTCAGCACGGGCTGTAACTGCCCGGGCAAGCGGATGCTCGCTTTTTCGTTCCAGTGCGGCAGCAAGTGTAAGAAGCTGCGTCTCATCCATCTCAAAGGGAATCAGATCCGTAACTTTCGGCTGGCCTTCGGTGATGGTGCCTGTCTTATCCAGCGCAACGATCTGTGTGCGCCCGGCACCTTCCAGCGAGGCAGCGGTTTTATAGAGGATACCGTTTTTCGCGCCCATCCCGCTGCCAACCATAATGGCAACCGGAGTGGCAAGCCCCAGCGCACAGGGACAGCTGATAACCAGCACAGAAATCGCCCTTGCAATGGCATAGCTGAACGGGCGGCCGGCGATCAGCCAGCCGATCAGCGTCAGCAGAGAAATACCGATGACAGCCGGAACGAAGATCCCGGAGACTTTATCGGCAATTCTTGCCAGAGGAGCTTTGGTGGCAGCAGCATCCGAGACAGTGCGGATGATCTGGGCGAGGGTTGTGTCTTCTCCGACCCTTGTAGCCCGGCAACGGATGTAACCCTGTTGGTTTATGGTAGCGGCAGAAACCGTATCACCCGGTTCTTTGTCTACCGGGATGCTCTCGCCGGTGAGTGCCGATTCGTTGATGGATGTGTTGCCCTCGATGATCACACCGTCGACCGGAATGCTGTCGCCGGGCCGGACGACGAAGATATCCCCTGACTGAACTGATTCAATTCCGACCTCTGTCTCCTGACCGTCTACCAGCAGGACAGCTGTTTTCGGAGCGAGCTGCATCAGGCCTTTCAAAGCGTCTGTTGTACGGCCTTTGGACATGGCTTCGAGCATTTTACCGACAGTAATGAGAGTCGGGATCATAGCGGCAGACTCAAAATAGAGATTCATGCCGTACTTCATAACAGTGGAATGGTCACCGTTGCCCTGTGCAAGAATCATCAGGAAGAGTTCTGCCAGCGAATAGACGAAAGAAGCCGTTGAACCGAGTGCCACAAGCGTATCCATGTTCGGAGCACCGTGAAACAGGGAACGAAAGCCGGAAGTGAAAAACTTCCCGTTGATGATCATGACGGCGATGGCAAGCAGCATCTCAAACACGCCGAGAAAGACATGGTTTTCAAATGCTTCCGGTGCCGGCCAGCCCCACATCATATGGCCCATGGAGAAGTACATCAGCACGAGGAGAATGATCCCGGAGAAGAGCAGACGTTTTTTCAGCTTCGGAGTCTCTTTGTCTTTCAGAGCTTCATCGTCCGCCCAGGAAGGTGCAGCCCCGACAGCACCGGCGGTCCGGGCAGCATTTTTCGGTGAGACACCGTATCCTGCTTCTGTAACGGCTCGGATAATGTCAGAGGGTGAAGCAGTGCCTTCCACACCCATGGAATTGGTAAGAAGGCTAACAGAGCACCCTGTTACCCCGGGGACTTTGGAGACAGCCTTTTCCACCCTGGCGCTGCAGGCTGCGCAGCTCATCCCGGTTATTGTGTATTGATCCATAAAATCCTTCTTTCGCGTTACTTCATCACTTTTTGCAGGGTAGTGACAAGCTCATCTATCGTTTCTTCACGGCCAGCCCGGATATCATCTACAACACAGGTCCTGATATGGGAAGCCAGCAGCGTTTTGCTGAAGCTGTTTAACGCGCAGTTTACCGCAGACACCTGAACAAGAATATCCGGACAATAAGCATTGTTTTCCAGCATGTTCTGCAGGCCGCGTACCTGACCCTCGATCCGCTTCAGACGATTCATGAGCTCTTTGTATTCCTGGTCACTGCGGTGCTTTTTGCGCTCACCACAGCAGCATTCCGTGTCCGCTTCAGAATCCGAAACGGGACAACAACGTTTCTCTTCCATGAGGAGCTCCCTTCTGTCTCAAAAAAGATAATACCTCAGGGGGGTATCTGTTTCTCGAGAGAATAATATACCTCCCAGGGGTATTTGTCAAGAAATATTTTCTGTATTCTTCCTGTTTATCGGAAAGCAGACTCAGAAAAGTGAGAAAGCAACACTACAGACAGGTCAGAATCTGCTGCCAGACAGAAAGGAGTTTGTCCAGCGACCAGGCTGCATTTGCCGGGCTGGTGGAAGGCAGGCAGACGGCTTCGCGGCCGACCTGCGGCAGAAGATACTTCCGATACAGTGCATTTGCCTTTTTCCCGTTCACATAGATCTGCCGGATCGGAGCACCGGTTAGAATCGGAGACAGATCATTCACGACGACATCACGAATACTGCTGTCGGCAGAGCCGGTGATGGTACAGGATGAGATGACATCCCAGGCTGCGATCCTATGACGAAGGAGAAAGCTGCGGCGCTCTTCTACAGTCTCCGGAAAAGGCTCATCAAACAACAGAGACAGGACGCGCCAGAAGCGGTTCTGAGGATGCCCGTAGAAATAGGCCATCTCACGGGATTTTACAGAAGGGAAGCTCCCGAGAATCAGGATTCGGGAGGTTTGATCCCAGGTAGGCGGAATCGGATGAACTAGTTTCTGCTGTTCCATTGTGTCCTCCGGAAAAACACCGGGCAGGGGATTTCCCTGCCCGGTAATCAATGCATTTTTATTCCAGCTCGAAAGCGCCGGTGTATAACTGGTAATACTGCCCTTTTGCAGCGATAAGCTCATCATGTGTGCCGCGTTCAATCACCCGCCCGTGATCCAGCACAAGGATCACATTGGCGTTCTTAACGGTGCTCAACCGGTGCGCAATAACGAACACCGTGCGGCCCTGCATCAAAGCATCCATACCCGCAGAGACAATCTGTTCGGTACGAGTATCGATGGAAGAGGTAGCCTCGTCGAGAATCATGACGGGCGGATCTGCAACAGCTGCACGCGCTATGGCGAGGAGCTGGCACTGCCCCTGGGAAAGGTTGCTGCCGTCTCCGGCCAGCATCGTCTGATAGCCCTGCGGAAGAAGCGTAATAAAGCTGTCGGCACCTGACAGTTTAGCTGCCTGGATACATTCTTCGTCGGTGGCATCCAGCCGGCCGTAACGGATGTTATCCATAACCGTCCCGGTGAAGAGGACAGTGTCCTGCAGCACCATGCCGAGAGACCGCCGGAGGCTGGGCTTCCGGATCTTGTTGATGTTGATCCCGTCATACCGGATTTTCCCGTCGGCAATGTCATAGAAGCGGTTGATCAGGTTGGTAATTGTCGTTTTTCCCGCGCCCGTGGCCCCCACGAAAGCGATTTTCTGCCCAGGTTTGCCATACAGGGTGATATTGTGAAGGATAACTTTGTCCGGATTATAAGCAAAGTCGACATCAAAGAAGCGGACATCACCTTTAAGAGGAACATAGGTTGTAGTGCCGTTTTCTTTGTGGAAATGCTTCCAGGCCCAGAGCCCGGTTTTTTCAGAGGCTTCCCGCAGCTCCCCGTCGACCTCTTCGGCATAGACGAGATCGACATAGCCTTCGTCCTGCTCCGGTTCTTCATCCAGCAGGGCAAAGATGCGCTTTGCACCGGCGATGCCCATCACAACGGAGTTGATCTGAGGCGAAATCTGCTGGATGGCGCCGGAGAACTGGCGGCACATGCCGAGGAAGGGGACGATCACTGCGATAGAGAAGGGGAGCCCGGAGACGGACAGATTGGGCACGCCAAGCTCCAGGAAGAGACCACCTGCAACAGCAACCAGCACGTAGACCAGATAGTTCACGTTGTTCAGGATCGGCATCAGGGTGTTGGAATAACGGTTTGCCTGAAAGGCCGCTTCACACAGGGCGTTGTTGGCCTCATCAAATTCAGCCTGAGCTTCCTGCTCGTGATTGAACACCTTAATGACCTTCTGGCCGTTGATCATCTCTTCGATGACGCCTTCGGTCCGGCCGACAAACTTCTGCTGTGCCATGAAGAAATGTGCAGATTTACCGCCGATGGTGCGCGTCAGGAAAATGGTTAGGACAGCGCCTCCGATAATGACCAGACCGAGCCAGACGGAATAATACATCATGATGCAGAGAATAGTCAGCACAGTGATCAGAGAAACCAGCAGCTGCGGAAAGCTCTGAGAGACCATCTGCCGCATGGCATCCACATCGTTGGTGTAGTGGGACATAATGTCACCACGCTGATGCGTGTCAAAATACCGGATAGGAAGCGATTCCATGTGAGTGAAGATCTCTTTGCGGAACTGGTCAAGCACTCTTTGGGTATAGATAGCACCGAGCTGATTGCTGAGTGTGGTGATGCTGAGACCGCAGAGGTACAGCGCACCCAGAACCAGCACATAATGGAGAATCTGAGGACGGGTCGCAGCCCAGTCCCAACCGTTAGACCAGGCCTGTTCCAGCACAGCAACGACTTTCTGCTGGAAGATAGAGGGTAGCGCACTGATTACTGCACTGATCAGGATCAGCGCAATGATAATCGGAAGAAGCGTCGGGTTAAACCGGAACAGCATTTTTATGAGCCTGGGGAAGGTTCCGGACTTCTTCATGGTACCATCTCTGTTCATGCCGTCGCCCCCTCTCCGTTTGCTCCGTCTTCAATGGATTCATGCCCCTGCCTGTTCTGGGACAGATAGACTTCCCGATAGATTTTATTGGTCTCAAGCAGCTGCGCACTTGTTCCGATGGCGTCAATCCTGCCGTTGTCCATCACGACGATGCGGTCCGCATCCTCTACGGAGCTGGTGCGCTGAGCGATGATGATTTTAGTGGTCTCGGGGATGTAGGTGCGCATGGCTTTGCGGATCAGGGCATCTGTCCGGGTATCCACGGCGGAGGTGCTGTCATCCAGAATCAGGATTTTCGGCCGTTTCAGAAGAGCACGGGCAATGCACAGACGCTGCTTCTGTCCGCCGGAGACATTGGTACCACCCTGCTCAATCCATGTGTCATAACCGTCCGGCATCTGATCGATAAACTCGTCGGCGCAGGCGAGATGGCAGACTTCTTTAATTTCATCCAGCGTCGCATTCTTGTCGCCCCAGCGGATATTGTCGGCAATTGTGCCGGAGAACAGCATATTCTTCTGCAGCACCATGGCAACGCTGTCACGCAATGCTGTCAAATCATAGGATCTGACGTCCTTCCCGCCGACTTTCACACAGCCGTTTTCCACGTCATAGAGTCTGGGTATCAGCTGCACAAGAGAGGATTTTGCCGAACCCGTTCCGCCGATGATACCGATGGTCTCACCGGAACGGATATGCAGGTCAATATCGGAAAGAACCGGACGGACTGCATCCTCGGAATACCGGAAGGTAACATTATCAAAGTCAATAGAGCCGTCGGCCACTTCTTTTACCGGATTCTCGGGAGAGGTGATGGTGCTCTTCTCATCGAGAGCCTCGCACACACGCTGGGCGGACTCTGCGGAAAACGTCATCATCACAAAGAGGAAAGAGATCATCATCAGGCTTGTCAGGATCTGGACAGAATAAGTGAGCAGCGTGGAAAACTGCCCGATATCCAGAGCAACACCGTTTGTTGCGATGATCTGGCGGGAACCGACGTACAGCACGAAAAGCATCACGCTATACATACAAGTCTGCATCAGAGGCCCGTTGAGGGCAAGCAGACGTTCTGCCTTGGTGAAAATGGTGCGGATGTTTTCCGAGTCTTTCCGGAACTTTTCAATTTCATAATCTTCCCGGACAAACGCTTTGACCACGCGGATGCCTTTGACGTTCTCTTCCACGCTGTTATTGAGTTTGTCGTACATCGGGAAAGCCTTGCGGAAGATCGGCATGGCAGATTTTGCGATAGCAAGCAGGCCAAAGGCGAGGAAGGGGATGATCACCACGAAGATGAGAGCCATCTTCCCGCCCATATAAAAAGCCATAAAGAAGGAAAACAGAAGGTTGAGCGGTGCGCGGATGGCCATACGGATAATCATCATAAAAGCCATCTGAATATTCTGAATATCCGTTGTCAGACGGGTGACAAGGGATGCACTGGAGAACTTGTCGATGTTGGAAAAAGAGAACCCCTGAATATTGCGGAAAACATCAGCTCTCAGATTCCTTGCAAAGCCGGTGCTTGCTCTGGCACAGTTGATGCCTGCCATATAACCGCAGAACAGGCTGATCAGGCTCAGGGCGATCAACTTCCAGGCATAGTTGAGAATAACGGCAGTGCCGGCTCCGGAACGGATATCGTTGACCAGAAGCGCAATCAGGTAGGGAATCAAAGCCTCCATCAGGACCTCGCCGACCACAAACACAGGGGTAAGCATGGCCGGCGTCCTGAATTCCCGGACGCTTTTTGCCAGTTTTTTTATCATAGGATTCCTCCTCATGCGAAAGGATTCTTTTCCGAAATAATACAATTCGGCCAGGCTTTTGTCAATGTACACCTGCACAAAATTCACCGTTTATTTACCGGAAAAGTCCGAACTTTTTGGGGAGTTTCCCGGAGAAAACGGGCGCTTAAAAATCTTGATTTTAGCGAACTACTGTGCTAAAATACTGCAGCCTGAATCAGGAAGGAGAACTGCAAGATGCTTACTGGGAATATTCAAAGAAATGAATCCGGCGAACTGTGCTTTGCGGGGCAGTCTGTCCGCAGCCTGGCGGAGGAATACGGCACGCCGCTCTATCTGATGGACGAGGACAGAATCCGTTTTAACTGCCGGATGTACCGTGAAGCATTTCAGGAGAGCTTCGACGAGGGGTCTCTCCCTCTCTATGCGAGCAAGGCAGCTTCCTTCAAACAGATCTGTCGGATCGTGTCAGAAGAGGGCCTGGGCATTGACACGGTTTCGAGAGGTGAAATCCATACGGCCCTCAGTGCAGGCTTCCCGGCGGAGAAAATCTATTTCCACGGGGACGGAAAAACGGAAGAAGATATCCGCTATGCCCTGAATGCCCGTATCGGGTACTTTGTCGTGGACAATGAAACCGAACTGGAGTGCCTGCAGAGAGAGGCTAAGGCACAGGGGATCCGGCAGAAGGTGCTTCTCCGTATTACACCCGGGATTGACCCGCATACCTACGAAGCAGTCAACACGGGGAAGGTAGATGTGAAGTTCGGCGTCCCAATTGCTGACGGGCTGGCACTTCGCTTCGTGGAAAAGGCGCTTTCGATGGATGCAGTAACGGTTTCGGGACTCCACTGCCATGTGGGATCCATGGTGTTTGATGAAATGGTTTTTGAAGATACGGTTGACCACATGGTGAGCTTTGTGAAAGCGCTGCACGCTGCGCTGGGCTTTACCGCAGAGGAACTGAATCTGGGTGGGGGATATGGCGTGCGCTATCTGGAGACGGATAAGACCATCGATATACCGGGCAGAATCCGTGCACTGGCAAAGCACATCCGGCAGCGGGTTGCGGAGGCGGGTCTTCCCATGCCTCGGATCCTCATGGAGCCGGGTAGAAGCATTGTGGCAGATGCAGGCATGACGGTTTATACCGTCAGCACGGTCAAGCATCTGGCCGGACTGAAAAACTATGTGATTGTGGACGGGGGCATGGCAGACAATCCGCGTTACTGCCTTTATCAAGCTCCCTATACGGCACTTTCCGTGTCGAATCCACAGGGAGAGGAAGATACGTTTGACCTTGTAGGGAGATGCTGTGAGAGCGGCGATATCATACAACCGGGTGTGAAGCTCCCGGCAGGGATCGAGCACGGAGACCTGCTTGCCGTCTGCACAACAGGTGCCTACAACTATTCCATGGCCTCCAACTATAACCGCCTCGGCCGGCCGCCTGTGGTGATGCTGCAGGGCGGAAAACACTATGTTGCCGTCCGTCGGGAGACACTGGAAGACCTCTGCGCATTGGACGTATAAATGAATTAAAAGAAAACTGTTTGTGCATATGAAAATGATTCTGAGACTGTTCATCCTGCTGCTCGTGCTCTCTGCGGCTCTCGGGGTGGGGCTGGCTGTTTTCTCCTGCCATATCAGAAGGCAGACGCTGGAACAGGCAATGGCCTGGCAGGCAGCGCACTATGATATCTCCTGGTATGACAGCATGGAAAAGACGGACTATACCGTAAAAAGCTACGACGGCTATGAGCTCCATGTGCAATACCTCCCCAATCCGGAAGCGGCGACAGACCGGTATGTGGTAATCTCCCACGGGTATTCCGATAACCGGCTCGGATCCCTCAAGTATGCGATGGTCTACTTTCATCTCGGTTATAACGTCATCGTTTATGACCTGCGCGGACACGGGGAAAACAAACCGACCTTCTGTACCTATTCTGTACGGGAGAGCCGGGATCTCTTGGCACTGCTGGAAGATACCCGCGCAAGATACCCGGATATGCGTGTACTCGGAATCCATGGGGAGTCACTCGGGGCGGGAACTTCCATCGCCTGTCTGAAGGAACACCCGGCGATCGATTTTGTGGTGGCAGACTGCGGCTTCAGCGAAATCAAAGCCGTGCTGAAGAATGGGCTGAAGAGCGGGAATCTGCCGGTGTGGCCGGTGGACTACGCTTCCGTGTTTGCAAAGCTTCTGTACGGAATCTCCCTGGATGAGATGAGGCCGATCGACAGCCTGGCGGAGAATACCATTCCGATTCTGTTCATCCACGGAGAGCAGGATACTTTTATTGCGCCCTGGCACAGCGAGGTTATGCAGAAGGCGACCGGGGGCTACAGCGAGCTCCATCTGATCCCCGGTGCGGGACATGCCGAGTCCGTCCTGACAGCACCGATGGACTATCTGGAAATTGTAACAGGCTTTTTCAAAACCATTCAGCTGCCGTAAACGGAGGAGACAGCCGTCAGCACACTGAAACACCCGGCGAGCGAACATTTTTTGCCTGCTTTTCCTGACAAGTACAGGGTATTTTGTAGTGGCAAAATTCCTCAGCCTGGTGTATAATAAATTAGTTAATAATCTGATTGTATCAGCCATCCTTGCTGCAAAACATGCTCTGTTTTGTAAAGAATACCGAAAAAAGAAAGGACATGCCCTATGATCACCTGGAAAAACCTGAACAAGCTGGCTGCCTATGACAAGCTGGCGACACTGAAAAACAGTGTAAACCTGCCTGAAGCGATGAGTGGAGAAAACGGAGGAGAGCGCGTAGCAAAGTACAGTGTTCCTATGGCGGGCGGGCTGACATATAACTTTGCCGCCAAAGCCGTAGATGATAAGGTGCTTGAGGCCCTCGGAGAACTGGCGGCGGAGGCGCAGCTGACGGAGAAGTTTGCAGCGCTCTATAACGGCGAGATCATCAATACCGGAGAAAAGCGCCTGGTGCTGCACCAGCTTACCCGCGGGCAGCTCGGAGACAATGTTGTTGTGGACGGCACGGACAAGCGTGACTTTTATGTTGGTGAGCAGAAGAAAGCGGCCGATTTTGCCGAAAAAGTTCACTCCGGCAAGATCACCAATGCTGCAGGTGAGAAGTTCACTACGGTTGTGCAGATTGGCATCGGCGGCAGTGACCTCGGCCCCCGTGCCATGTATCTGGCGCTGGAGAACTGGGCGAGACAGAACGGGACGCTCAAGATGGAAGCCCGCTTCATCAGCAATGTTGACCCCGATGACGCGGCGAGCGTGCTCAAGACCATTGACGTGGGGCACTCCATATTTGTGCTGGTGTCTAAATCCGGCACTACGCTGGAGACCCTGACCAACGAATCCTTCGTAAAGGATGCGCTCAGAAACGCCGGGCTGGACCCCGCAAAGCATATGGTTGCTGTCACGAGTGAGACATCCCCTCTCGCAAAGTCCAGTGATTATCTCGCGGCTTTCTTCATGGACGATTATATCGGTGGACGCTATTCCTCCACTTCCTGTGTAGGCGGTGTGGTGCTGTCTCTGGCCTTTGGACCTGCGGTGTTTGCCCGGTTTCTTGACGGCGCGCATCAGGCGGATCTGACGGCGAAGGAACCCGAGCTCCTGAAAAATCCCGCCATGCTCGATGCGCTCATCGGCGTGTACGAACGCAACGTTCTGGGCTACCCGTCCACTGCGGTGCTGCCTTATTCCCAGGCACTCAGCCGCTTCCCGGCGCATCTGCAGCAGCTCGACATGGAATCCAACGGCAAGCATGTCAACCGCTTCGGCGAGCCGATCGACTATCCTACCGGCCCCGTTATCTTCGGTGAACCCGGCACCAACGGGCAGCATTCCTTCTATCAGCTCCTGCACCAGGGCACAGATATTGTGCCGCTGCAGTTTGTGGGCTTCCGCCGGAACCAGGCGGGCATGGATGTGGATATCCAGGGCAGCACCAGCCAGCAGAAGCTGTGTGCCAATGTTGCAGCCCAAATTATGGCCTTTGCCTGCGGCAAGCAGGATGAAAACCCCAACAAGAGTTTTGAAGGCGGCCGTCCCTCCAGCATCATCATCGGCGAACAGCTTACCCCTGAATCTCTTGGTGCGTTGCTGGCTCACTTTGAGAATAAGGTTATGTTCCAGGGGTTCTGCTGGAATCTGAACAGCTTCGACCAGGAGGGCGTACAGCTCGGCAAGGTGTTGGCCAAGCGCGTGCTGGCCCATGAGACGGATGGCGCGCTGAAAGCATACAGCGATCTGCTGGCCATCTGATTCCCCAGACAACAGACCAAAAGCAAAGACATCTGCGGGTTTCTGCTTTTGCGGCATGACAATGCTCCCTTTATGCCTGACAGTGCTTACTCGTTCATTCACTGTCGTTCATAGAGGGAGCATTTCATTTATTGTGCAGGTCAATATCTTACGATAAAAATCAATGAAGAAGACAGGGAAAAACGCCTTGACCAAATTATGTTAACACCAACGGCTTAATAATTCTTTTTTCCGTGTGGAAGACTGTTGAAAAGTCTGTGGAAAATGTTCAAAAACCCATTGACAGCAGGGGGAGAGAATTGCAATCAAATCGTAATTTTTTACAAAATTTATGTAACCACTCCATAATTTGATGTAAACCAAAATATGAATTTGTCAAATTGAAGACTTGACGCTTCTTTTCCGGATTAGTATAATAAAGAAAACACCGGAACGTTCGGAGGGCTTTCTTATGAGAAGGCGTTTCAGATGGGATAAAAAATATCTGTATTGGGGAATCACGGCATTTCTAGTGATTGCGGCGGCCGTTCTGTTTTACATGCTGCTGCAGCACCTGCCGGACCTCCAGAAAGCCTGGAACAAGATGATGACGATTCTGGCGCCATTTGTCTGGGGCCTGATTCTCGCATACCTTCTTCTGCCCCTGACGCGACAGCTGGAAAAACTATTCTCTTCCAAGCGGATGAAACTGGCCCATGTAAAGGGCAAGTTTGCCCGGACGATGGCCATTGTCATCAGTGAGATCGTTCTGCTTGTTCTTCTGACAGCGTTTGTCCTGCTGATTCTGCCTCAGTTGTATTCCAGCGTTGAGACAATCGTGGTCAACAGCCCGGAATATTATAACAAAATGTCAGAGTGGGTTGAGCTCAAGCTGGAGGACCATCCAGAGGTAGAAAAATACGTCGCCCAGGCTTTGGAGAGCTTGAGCAACCAGGTGATCGACATTGTGAAGAACCGGCTTCTGCCGTCCATGGGCAACGTGATTACCAGCGTGACGACGGGTGTTTATGCAGCCTTCAGGGGGATTTACAACCTGATCATCGGGATTATCGTATCCATCTATATCCTGGGCAACCGGGAAATGGCCAAGGCGGGATTCCGCAAAGTGCTTTACAGCCTTTTCTCTGTCGAGACATGTGAAAAAATCCGGAGCGGCATTCTCTTTACGGACAGAACGTTTATGGGATTCCTTACCGGCAAGCTGCTGGACTCTGCGATTATCGGGCTGGTCTGCTACATCGTTTGTGTCATCCTGAAGATGCCGTATGCACTGCTGGTGAGTGTGATGATCGGGCTTACCAATATTATTCCGTTCTTCGGCCCGCTGATCGGGCTGATCCCTTCGGCGTTTATCATTTTGCTGGTGGATCCCTTTAAATGCCTGATCTTTGTGATCTTCATTGTTATTCTGCAGCAGATTGACGGCAATATCCTCGGGCCGAAAATTCTGGGCAGCAGCGTCGGCATCAACGGATTCTGGGTCATGTTTGCCATCATTCTGGGCGGCGGCCTGTTCGGCTTCCCGGGGATGATCCTCGGCGTGCCGGTGTTCGTTGTGATTTACAGCGCGATGACGACGCTGATTGACAAGAAGCTGAAGCGAGAAGATCTCCCCCAGGACTATGAGACCTATTCCCAGCTGGATTACATCGACCCCGCCACTCGCGAGGTTCATCTGAAAAAAACGGGACAGTAAGAGAACTCAGCGGTGGGCAAGGCTTCGCCGGGCATCACTGAGCCCGGAGACGAGCGCCTGAATATCATCTTCCGTGGTAAAGCGGGAGAACCCGATGCGCAGAGCGCCATCGATCTCCTCGTTTTTCATGCCGATGGCTTCCAGCACATGGCTTCGCCCGCCCTTTTTGCAGGCGGAGCTTTTTGATACGTAAACTTCCCGGGCTTCCAGAAAGTTCATCAGCACTTCACTGCGCCAGCCGGGCATGGAGATGCTGAGAATATGCGGAGCATCGGTTTCCAGAGCGGTGAGCTCCGGAATTTCGGCACGAAGCTGCTCGAGTGCGCTTTGCTTCAGCGCTTTCATGCAGGCAATATTCTTTTCCAGAGAAGGGGCGGCAACGGCGCAGGCTTCAGCGAAGGCTGCAATCTGGGGCATGGCCTCTGTGCCGGCGCGCCGGCCATCTTCCTGGCTGCCGCCGGAAAGGAAAGGCTTCAACCGCAGGCCACTGCGGAGATAGAGGGCGCCGATCCCCTTGGGGGCGTGTATCTTATGGCCGCTGATGCTGATCATGTCAGCCCCGAGTGTTTTGGCACGGAAGGGTATTTTGAGAAAAGCCTGTACGGCATCGGTATGCAGCAGCGCTTTGGAGCCTGCCTTTTTCAGCATCTGGGAAATGGCATGGATGTCCGTCACGGCGCCGGTCTCATTATTAACCGCCATGAGGGAGACCAGAACAGTGTCATCCCTGAGCGCTTCCTGTACGGCGGAAACCGGAATTGCTCCTCGGGAATCGGGAGAAAGTCGCGTCACTTCCCAGCCGGCGGCCTCCAGCAAATCCAGGCTTTTCCGTATGGCATCATGCTCGACCCTGGAGGAGATGATGTGGTTTCCGGAGCGCTTCATCGCTTCGGCGCCCTTCAAAAGCGCCCAGTTATCGCTTTCGGATCCGCAGGAAGTGAATACCAGCTCCGCAGGAGCACAGCCGAGAGCATCGGCAACTTTTTTGCGGCTTGCGTCAAGCAGTTTTTTGGCTTCCCGCCCTTTTGTGTGGGTGGAGCTCGGGTTCCCGTAAATCTCGGTCATGGCGTGCAGGGCGGCTTCGGCTGCCTCGGGGCAGACTCTTGTGGTTGCGGCATTATCCAGATAGTGTTCCATAAAAACCTCTTTTTCGGATTGGTATGGATATTATAAAGTATGAAGTATGTAATTTCAACTCTCGGATGTAAAGTAAATCAGTATGAAACGCAGGCGATGGAACTGCTCCTTCAGGAGAGGGGACACCGGGCTGCCGCTGCCGGAGAAGCAGCGGATGCGGTAATTGTCAACACCTGTGCGGTCACAGCGGAGAGCGGGCGCAAGTCGCGCCAGATGATCCGGCGGCTCAGGGAGGAAAACCCGGGAGCGGTGATCGGGGTGTGCGGCTGCTATTCGCAGCTGAGCCCTGAGGAGGCAGAACAGAGCGGCGGGCAGATCATTTTCGGTACGGGCGACCATAAAGGATTTGTATCGGCACTGGAGCAGGCAGTCCTCTCCGGTGACGGATCGGCAGAGACGGAACTGGACGATCCCTTCCGGAGGCTTGATTATGAACAGCTCCCGGCCGGAGCGGTCTCCGGCAGGACAAGAGCTCTGCTGAAAATTCAGGATGGGTGTGTAAACTTCTGCACCTACTGCATTATTCCCTATACGAGAGGCAGGCTGCGCAGCCTGCCGATCCGGGCAGCTGAGGAAGAAACGGCTCGTCTGGCGTCCGAAGGATATCGGGAGCTCGTGCTTACGGGAATTGAAATCGCATCCTACGGGGTGGACTTACCCGGAAAGCCGAATCTTGCGGACGTGATCTGTGCTATTGCACGGCAGAGCGGAGGGATGCGCATCCGGCTGGGGTCTCTGGAGCCGACGGTGATTACAAAGGAGTTCTGTACCCGCCTGGCGGAAGAGGGAAAAATCTGCAGGCACTTCCACCTGAGTCTGCAGTCAGGCTGTGACAGGACCCTGAAAGCGATGAACCGCAAATATGACACGGCACAGTTTCTGGAAAAGGTCCGTCTGCTTCGAAGCGCCTTTCCGGGCTGCGGCATTACCTGTGACCTGATTGTGGGCTTCCCGGGGGAGACGGAAGAGGACTTTGCCGATACGCTTTCCTTTATCCGGGAATGTGCCTTTTCCGATATGCATATCTTTCCCTACTCCCGCCGGCCCGGAACACCGGCGGACAGGATGCCGGGCCAGTGCACCCGGGCGATAAAAGCACGCCGGGCCGCGCAGGCGCAGCAGGTCTGTACCGAGATGCACCGGGAATATCTGCAAAGCTGCATCGGGCAGACGCTCCCGGTACTCTTTGAAACGGAAGAAAATGGCTTCTGCACCGGCCACAGCGATACCTATGTGCTGGTGCGTGCACCGGGCACGAAACTGAGAAATCAGGTTCTGCAGGTTTTGATCACTGGAACGGACGGAGAAGAACTGAAAGGAGAAATTCAGATATGATGGCAGACAGGGTTTATAACTTCAGCGCAGGCCCTTCCGTAATGCCGGAAGAGGCACTGCTGGAAGCACAGAAGGATCTTCTCAATTATAAAGGAAGCGGAATGTCGGTCATGGAGATGAGCCACCGCTCGGCGGTGTTTGCGGAAATCTTTGCCGATACCCGGGAGAAGCTACGCAAAGCGCTCTCCGTGCCGGATACGCATGAGATTCTCTTTCTTCAAGGCGGTGCAACACTGCAGTTTGCCGCTATCCCGATGAATCTGTCCTGCGGAAAGACGGCGGATTACGCTGTGACAGGCAATTTCTCCAACAAAGCCGCGAAGGAAGCGGAAAAGTATTGTACGGTCCATCTCGCAGCCTCCACGGCTCCGGAGCATAGGAGAATTCCGAGTCAGGAGGAGCTGAGCCTCTCTACGGATGCAGCGTATTTCTACTACTGTGCCAACAACACCATCTACGGTACGGAATGGCAGTATGTCCCGCAGACGAATGCTCCTCTGGTGTGCGACATGTCGTCGGATATCCTGTCGCGGCCGGTAGACGTCTCCAAATACGGGCTGATCTATGCCGGAGCACAGAAAAACATGGCACCGGCAGGCCTTACGGTTGTCATTGTGGATAAATCCCTTGCCGGAAAGGAACTGCCCTTTACCCCGCAGGTTATGAGTTACCGGACCATGATTGAGGCGGATTCCATGCTCAACACTCCGCCCTGCTGGTGCATTTACATGCTGGGGCTTACGCTTGACTGGCTGCTTGCCCGGGGCGGAGTCACCTGGATGGAGCAGCTGAAGCGTGAGCGCGCAAAACGGGTTTATGACGTGCTGGACAACAGCAGTTTCTATCTGGCCCATGCCGAACCGGGGTCCCGCAGCGACATGAATGTGACGTTCCGGACGCACAGCCCGGAGCTGGACGCAGCTTTTGTAAAAGAGGCTGCATCGCGCGGGCTTGTAAACCTGAAAGGGCACAAGGTTGCCGGCGGAATGAGGGCTTCGCTGTATAATGCGATGCCACTGGAAGGCGTAGACGCACTCACAGATTTTATGAAGGAGTTTGAGACCGCACATGTTTAAAATCAAAACCATGAATTCCATCTCCGAGCGGGGAATCGAAACACTTGTCCGGAAGGGCTGCGAAGTCGGCCCGGAAGTTGATCGGCCGGATGCCATGTTGATCCGCAGTGCGAGCCTGCATGATATGGAGTTTAATCCGGAGCTGCTTGCCATTGCGAGAGCGGGGGCGGGTTACAACAATATTCCGATCGAGCAGTGCGCACAGGCGGGGATCGTCGTGTTCAACAGCCCCGGTGCCAATGCGGAGGCCGTCAAGGAACAGGAAATGATGGAACTCATTATGGCCAGCCGCGATGTGCTCGGCGCCATTGATTATGTACGCTCCATAGCAGACAAGGGGGAAGAGATCCCTCTTCTGGTGGAAAAGGGTAAGAGCGCCTTCACAGGGCCGGAACTGCTCGGCAAAACCCTCGGGGTCATCGGCCTCGGGGCAATCGGCGCACTGGTTGCAAACATTGCACTGGAATTCGGCATGACGGTTTACGGATACGACCCCTTTATGTCGGTTGATGCGGCATGGAAGCTCAGCCGGGAAGTCAAACATGCAGAAAATCTGGATGAGATCTTCCTCCACAGCGATTATATCAGCATCAATGTGCCATACACCGAGTCAACCCACCACATGCTCAACGCGGAAGCCTTTGCAAAGATGAAAATCGGCGTCCGCATCGTGAACGAGAGCCGGGCGGAAGTGGTGGACGACCTTGCCATGACCGATGCGCTGGATACCGGCAAGGTGGCGAAATATGTGACGGACTTCCCGAACGAGACCATTCTGAAAGCGCCGAATGTGATTGCCCTGCCGCATATCGGGGCTGCGACACCGGAGAGCGAGGAACGGTGTGCGGAAATGGCTGCCTCCGAGCTTCTCGATTATCTGGAAAACGGCAACGTACGCAACTCGGTCAACCTCCCGGATGCCTCCCTCTCCCGGATGGGTGTGTGCAGGCTCTGCGTGTTCCACCGCAATGTGCCTCGTATGCTGACAAAAATCCTCGATTTTATCTCTGACCGGAACATCAACGTTGAGCATATGATCAACAAACCGCGCGGAGAATATGCCTATACCATCATAGACCTCGGCAAAAAGATCGGCCCGAAGACAGCTGACGCCATCCGCACCATGCCGGACATTCTGCGCGTCCGTGTGATTTATACCGACTAATGATGAAAACGGAAAAACTGTATTACACCGACAGCCATCTGACGGTATTTTCTGCTTGCGTTCTCCGCTGTGACAGCCTGGAGGACGGCCGCTTTGCCGTTGTGCTGGACAGGACGGCTTTCTTTCCCGAGGGGGGTGGACAGCTGGCCGACACGGGCACAATCGGCGAAGCCCGTGTTCTGGATGTGCATGAAAAAAATGGGGAGATCCTCCATTTTGTGACCTCCGCTCTCCCGGAACAGGCGGAAGTACCCTGTGTGCTTGACAGGGAGCAGAGGCTGCACCGGATGCAGAACCATTCCGGGGAACATGTTTTTTCCGGGCTTGTCCACAGCACCTATGGGTACGACAACGTCGGCTTCCATATGGGGGAGAGCTGCATGACGATCGACTTTTCCGGTGAGCTGACCTGGGAACAGGTCCTGGCCATTGAACACCGTGCCAACGAGATCGTCCGGGAAAATCGCCCGATCCGGACATTTTTTCCTGCTCCGGAAGAGCTGGCTTCTCTGGAATACCGCTCCAAGCTGGAGCTCACGGAGAATGTGCGCATTGTTGAGATTGAAGGAGTTGACCGCTGCGCCTGCTGTGCACCGCATGTCAGCTTTACCGGCGAGATCGGCATGATCAAAGCTCTCTCCTGCGAGCGGCACAGGGGCGGCGTACGGATTGAAGTGGTCTGCGGTATGGACGCGCTGGAAAACTTCAATGCCCGCCAGCAGAGTGTGACGGAGATTTCAAATCTGCTCAGCGCCAAACGCGGGGAAGTATCGGATGCGGTGGAGCATCTGCTCGCGGAACGCGATGAACTGAAGTTTGCTCTCACGGCAGCAGAGAGAAGACTGACTGCAGCCCTTGCCGATACCGTGCAGGAGACGGATGGAAATCTGCTCTTTCTCAATTATTCTGCTGTTTCGCTGAACGGCAGTCCCGAGGCGCAGAAAACGGCAGATACGAGTACGGATATTCTGAAAAACGATGTCGCCCAGCGGGAACTGGTCAATCTCCTCGTGCCGAAGTGCAGCGGCATGGCGGCTGTGTTTGCCGGCAGCGACGAAACCGGCTACCGCTATGTCATCGGCAGTGCACACACGGATCTCCGTGCAAAAGCCAGGGAGATCAATGCGGCACTGTCCGGGCGCGGCGGAGGCAGGCCGGAAATGATCATGGGTTCCTGCACCGCCCCGGCATCCGTGATTCGAGAATACTTTTCAACCTGATCCATACGGATGACGTCGTGTTTCCCGACGCCATCCTTTTTTAAACCTGCTCCCGCCTCAGCCGGTTCAGCAGCGTCTTCCCGTCGTAGTGCGTGAACATCAGATAGTCCTCGGAGAGAAAGAATGCTTCCGCATCCTCCAGCAGGGCTTTTGCCTCCGCATCTTCCGGGTTCTCCTGCAGGCGCTGCAGGGCTTCCTGCCGGTCTATCTTTGCCTGAATGATCACGGCATTGGCAAGCCGCCGCCAGACATCGTCCTCACCGTCCCAGTTGAAATCTTCCCGGATTATGGTTGCCGGTTCTTTCCCTTCCTTCCGCTTATACTGTCTCTGAATAGGAATCTCCGCCGGCTCCGGAGGATTCACGACGCTGGTAAAAAACAGTGCGCCCCAGGTATCTCTATTGTTTGAGAAGACGGCTGCCATCTGTGTCTGACCCTCCCTCAACCGTTCTGATTTCCGGCAGAGCTGCTCTCACGACCTCCGGCAGAGCGTGCTGCTCCTTCTCCTGCTTCACGGCAGCGCGATAGGCTCGCATGAAGTTGGAAGCCACTACGCTCTCCACCTCATCCGCCTCCATCATAGCCCAGGCTCTGAGCTGTTCCGCGCGACCGACCACTCTCCGGATTTCCGGAGGCAGCTTTTCAAATTCCCGACGATATCCGTAGGTGCCGTTCCTTGCCGCCCTGCTCACCAGTGCCCAGGCCTCTGCCTCACTGAGCTGATGCGGGGCGGTCAGCTTACCGATCTGCTCTTTCACGGCGCCGATGGTTGGCGGGAACCCTTCCGTCTGTGTGGCAATCAGCGCGTGAACTGCCGCTTTTACCAGTCTGACGTCATATTCCGCAAACTGCACCTGCCACAGGTTGACTGCAGCCATCAGGTCTGCCTTCGGAAGATCCCGGTAGAAGTTCGGCCAGGCGGCTTTGATCATGGCAAGGATGCCCTGTGTTTCACGCGTGTCCATCCTGTTCCTCCATCATCAGTTCCAGAAATCCGTTTTTCGTGGTCGGGGCACCGCTTGTGCCCTGAAACCGATCATAGTTTCCCTCCAGGACCTTCGGGAAGTTATTGGGCTTCACGAACCACTCGAAGGTGATGAGCCAGCCTTTGGCATTCTGCCCTTTCAGGAAGTCACTGCCCCGGATCTTTTCAATTGCCTCCAGCACAGCGTCCGCGCCGTATTCCGCGATTCTTGCATGAAGCATTGTGCTCCGCTTCGATCCTGCTGTGAGCCGGGAAATCTGCTGCAGCCCAAGCGAGTTCCATGCTTCCAGAATGCGTCGGGCATCCTTTGCCCGACAGACAGTACCGCCGGGTACTGTCAGATCCTCTGATTCTGTCTCTTTGTCTGTATTTGTTTCTTTCTCTGACTCTGTCTCTTTCTCTCGGGTAGGTTTTACCTTGTCCGGGGTGTATTTTGCCCCGGGCAGCAGGGAAGCCGCGTCTGCAGCTTCCCGTTTTCGTTTTGTCTGGTACGTCTCACTGTCCAGCAGCTTAGCCGCAGCCGGCAGAAAGATCGTGCCGTCCTCCTGCAACTCGAGAAGGTTGAGATTCTGAAAGACCTGCATGGCGGCATGCACGATCTCCGCTGCCGTGCCCGTTACGCTGGCGAGCATCTCTTCAGAATACGGAAGTGTATCCGAAAAGCGGAGGGCACCTTCATGGTCAACAGATTCCGCCAGGAGCTTCAGATAAAGCAGGACAAGCTCTTTCCCGTTCGGCATGTTCTCCAGGATCCGGATATCATGCCGCTTGAAGAAATTCCGGTGCAGCTTCAGCCAGAAATAGCGTTCTTTATCCCTCGCCGCCATCAGCTTCTTCCTCTACCTGATCCTCTTTCGGTTCATATCCCGCGGCTTTCATCAGCTCGTAAATCATCAGGCGGCCTTTCTGCGTCCATTTGGTGAACAGATAGGGATGGGTGTCGCCGCACTGGTCGGTATAGAGGATCGTTTCGCTTTTCGTGTAGCCCTTCCCGGCAAAGGCAGCATACAGAACCCATGTTTTTCCGAGCCTGAACTGGACACCGGCCTCCTGCAGAAAAAGGTTCATCTTTCGCGCGCTCCAGCCGTAGTCCTTGGCAATGATGGTGATGGGCAGCGCTTCCGGGCAGGCGAGCACTTTGTCGTAATACGCCGCCTTCGGCTCCATGACCGTGAGCAGTTCCTGCTGAGCGTCCACGGTCTCCTGAAGGGATCTGGCGGCTTCCCGTTCCTGCTTCAGCGCCTCGAGGGCGGAGAGCAGCAGATCCGGGTTGTTCAGAACTTCATCCACGGCATATACACCGTGCTTCCGGATGGCCGGCAGCACTTCCGAAGTGATCCAGTGCTTAAAACGTTTTGCGGCAGGCAGCTTGCTTGAGAGAATCAGGCTGTAGAGCCCGGATTCGTTGATGAATACCGTCAGCTGTTCTCTGCCGATGGCGTCGTGAATCCCGACGGCATCCCGATCCTCCTCCGCCACATGGCGGGAGAGAGCATCTCGGCTGTTGCTGTAGCCGAGGATATCCGTCACATCCTTGCCGACGAAATACGGCTCGTTCCCGATGAGCAGTGTGCGGACACTGCCGAATTCATCATGGCTGAAGACCTGCAGCTGATCCATTTATATCGCCTCCTTCCTCCTTGCTGTTGAGAATACCTTCTACTACTTTCAACCCTTCCCGGCGCAGCACATATACGGTAGTTTTGCTTACATACAACCTGCGCGCGATCTCCATCCAGTGAAGCCCCTGAATATACCACATAAGCAGAGCACCGCGCTGTAAGGCATTCGGCATCTGATGGATCACATCCAGGACTTTCTTCTCCATTTCTGTGAGATCGGCAATCCTGGTTTTGATCCTGTTTTCTTCCTCTGTGATGGCGAGCATGGTGTCTTCCAGCGTTCCGCGGCTGCCGGATGCATGGCTACCCGACACGAGATTGATCTGGGAGGTGCATCGCTCCGCAACGGTGCGAAGTGCAGCCAGATGATCCATATCGGCTGCTATTGCCGCCCTCAGTTTTGACGGTGCCGACAGAAACTCTTCAGCTGTCATTTTCGCATCCTCTCTTAGTTTTCTGTTCTTCCTTGCAGGGACAATGCATCGGTGAAACACTGCTTATATCAGCAAAACAGCGGATAGTCCCATCGTCGTTTATTGTGAAATCCAGCTTGCCGTACACCTGGATTTTTCCGCAGATGAGGCAATCACATAAGTCCTGAAAGGCAGATATATCCGTCAGGCAGTTAAGCTCCAGTGATTCTTTTCGTGAACTGCCATCCACACCGAGTGTAAAATCCGCCAGAACTGCTATGCCGTGTTGAAACAGGAAACTGCCTTCCCGAATTTCGCCTTGAAATACCGCGGAGTTGACATAGACCTGATCATCTTCCTCCTCTACGAGGTCAACCATACGGGCTTCAATCCAGCACAGCTTTTCCTTTTTGTCGATTATCAGCCTCCCGGAGACGGTTACCCAGTCTCCCTCCGCCAGAGGAACCTCCAGATGCTTCATCATTTCTCCTGCCGCCGCACAGGGGATTTCTGTGAGGTCATCGTCCGGCAGTTCGGTTTCCACCAGAAGAAAGAGATCCTCCGGACTGCGGATTCCTTTGATTGGTTCCAAGCCGACAATTCGGCCTCTCACGGTGCAGTGATTCTGAAAAATTCTGTTTTTTCTTTTCATGTTTTTCTTCCTCTTCATTTTTCTTCGGAAGCATCCGGATTGCGGAAAGACGTCCCGGGCTGCCTGCCTGCTTCCTGCTTGCTTCCGTTGAGCCAAGTATACGCAGCGAAGGTCCCAAAACCTGAGACCTTCAATACGAATAATATTTTTTTCAAAAAATCGCCGGGATCCATACATCGGATCCCGGCGCAAACCGTTTTCTGCAGATAATTATATGTTTTTTTGTGTCAGATTACTGATGCAATTAGCGATCAAATGATTTATGAATCAGTGGGTTTGAATATATCACACCACAAATCACACAAGTGTCACTCTTTGTCACGAAGAGGGAAGTGCGGACGCCTGCTCGTACAGGGTCTCCAGAATCTCCGGGGTTACGGAGCCACGCTGGTTGTACACTACTTCACCGTAACGGTTCAGGACG
>JBGUNA010000122.1:0-4474 GCA_045117135.1 Candidatus Limivicinus sp.
AAAAAGGCGGCGTCGGAACTGATCACTCCGACGCCGTTTTTCTCTGGGTGCAAACAAACACACGATTGAACTATCACACGATTTATCGTGTGCTTGTATGCACCCAGCCTCCGAGCGCACGATCATCACCGGCCGGAGAAGAGCAAAACTGCCCTGCCGGAAGGCATCAAAAAATCAGGCCACTTCGGAAAAGTGCCTGATTTCAAGGGCTTTTCAGCCTATATGCGCTTTCATGTGATTGTATCAAATCGGCCCACAAGATTTCCCCCTTCCGAGCAAAATTGATACAAACACACGTTGAACCCAAAATGAACCCAGGCAACGGATGCCTGGGTTCATCGTGTGATAGTATAGAAAAATCAAGACTTTTGGGGTATAAAGAGAGCGCCTCCTTCACAGGAGACGCTCAAAGTCATATATTACGGCTGTGGAGTAGGAGGAACGACCTGAACATCATTACCCGGCCAGAACGGTGTTAGCACAGAAATGGCAGTGATCTTCAAATTCTCTTCTGTGACTTGATCTCCGAAGCAGGCAAAAGCAATCATGTGGTTGAGGCAGGTGTCGCCATAGAGGCAGGAGCCGAATACACCAGGATCCGCGTCAGCGATCCGGTCCTTGAATCGGAAAGTATCGGTGAAGAGCTCGTTCGTAAAGTAGCCGTCCCACACCATTCCCAGATACTCTTCGCGATCATGAATTACAAAGCTGTAATGGTCTGTAAAAAACTGAAGCGGGAATGCGATCCTGTCAGCCAGTGCCTCCCAGTCGTCGCTGGCGATGGCCTGCTGTACGGCAGCGGTGAAGAGCGACTGCGTCGTTCCTGCCTGATAGTAGCGCGTGGGTTCCGCAGCAAAGGGATTATCCAGATCCTCTACTGCGCCGTGAAAATCAGTGTCTTCCACTACTGCTACCGCATACCCGCCATCCTCATACAAGGGTTCGGAAAGAGTTCCGTCGGAGCTCACATCGTACATTCCGGTAAGACCGGAAAGAGGCTCGCCGTTCCAGGTCTTGTCGCCGCATTCGGTGAAACGGAAGGCGGGAGAGGGTACGTCGTGTACGTCACAGTCCACAAAGTTGATCCCGTCAGTCTGGAAGAACTGAGCCGCTCCCTGGCTGCACTCATATATCTCGGTACGCATGACAGATATGGTCGTGCAATTTGAAGCCTGAATGCCAAGTATTCCGCATCCATAAAGCCGCATTCCGTCAGTACGGACATTGTTGCAGTTACGGAAGTTCAACACTCCGCCCGAACAGGAGCCCGGCTCCTTCGTGTGACCTGCTGTAAATCCAATGAGTACAATATCGTCACAGTTTTCGAAGTTCAAGACATTTGCGTAGCGCGGAATGGCGGCGAGAGCGGTGGCCTTCGGATCATCGGAATTAGCCCGGATACTCAGGCCGCTAACATTCTTTATTACGAGCTCAGGGCCGTCATAACTCTGATTCCAGAAGTAATACTCCCCACCAACGGAACCGTAGTTAGAAGCTGTGGAAAGATCAAAGATTTCCCCGTCCAGGACAATGGTACGATCGGGACCTATGGCGGCAAGCAACTCGTCAATCGTCGTTACGACGACCGAGCCGCCCGGGCGAACCTCTGCCGCAGATGGAACCGACGCAGGGACGAAGGCAAGATTCGGGTCGATCTCCCGCAGTTTCATAGCTTCAAAGTCCGATGCATCCAGCAGCTTTCCTGTGATGTCGTTTGCATAGACGCCGCTGCTGTATACCCAATTGCGGATCGTCCCGTTATCCGTGAAGGAACACCCGTCTACAGTGGCACCGTACTGCGCAAACTGGAACACGGCGGATTCAAAACGGTTGTCATGCACGCCGTTTGAAAGGAAGGCCGCGTTTTTTGTATAAGTGAGTTGAAGTAAATACTGCGTCGCGTTTTCAAAGATGCTGTTGCTATTGATCACGACTCCGTCAGAATAATATGCGCTGAAAACAGATACGGCAGCGCCCTGTCCCTCACGGGTACCGTGATGGTAAACATTGCAGTTTTCAATTTGAACATCACAGCACGTATGGAGATTGACAGCCCCATAACTGCATTCGTAAATATTGCATCCGGAGATTCTGAGACCGTTCGTGTCGTTGGCGTCCACGCCGATCGTTCCGCATCCGTACAAACCGCATCCGCTGATAATAGTATCGGTGCAGGATTCAAGTCGCAAAACACCACCCGAGCAAAAACCGGGTTCCGTAGTATGACCAGCGGTAAGATTTGTGACCGTTAGATTGTGGCAGCCGACGAATTTGATGACGTTGGCGTAGCGAGGCACGGCAGCAATTGTAGTTTCTTCAAGTCCCGCACCTCGAAGGGTGAGGCCGTCAACGTTTTGAATGACCAACTCCGCAGCCTCTTCGTTGTTGCTGTAGACACCGTTCCAGGAGTAATACGAGCTGTGAGTATCCGCGCCGTAGTTTGAGGCGGCGGAGAGATTGTATTCACCCGCGGCGAGCTCGATAACGGTGTTCGGGGCGATGGCAGCCAGCAGCTCGTCCACATTCGTGACACGGATGGCGTTATCATCTGCGGGGGATGTGGATACCTCGCCCGCTGAAGCGGCAGGCCCGGCAGCAATGCCGCAACCTGCCAGAAGCACAAGCGCCAGCACTGCGGCCAGCATCCGCGCTCCGCTCTTCTTATAATCCATGATTTGAACCAGTCTTTCTTTCAAATTCCGCTTCTCAGTGGCAAACGTCGTAGCAACAACCCCTGCGGGCAGAGCCGATGTTGCCGCCATTGACAACAGAGTATTGCCATAGGACTGCTTCTCTCCCCGTGTCATAGAACGCAGCAGCATCTCGTCACAGCTTAACTCGCAGGCACGATTCAATTCCTTCCGAATAAACCAACTGAGGGGATTGAACCAATGTACCGAGAGGATCACATTAGCGACCCATTTGTAGAGAGTATCGAAGCGATGATAATGCATAAGCTCGTGGCGGAGGATATTAAGCAGAAGTTCCTCATCGTATTCACGCTCCGGCAGTACAATCTTTGGTATGAATACGCCGAACATTAAGGGTGTACGTACCGCATTGGAGCGGAAGAGAGCTGGCTTGCGCCCGGGGATAGAGGCATAGACTTCACGGGTGAAGCGGTCCGGCCTGTGAAGCGCATGTCTCAGACGAATGGTGAATCGCAGATAAGCAAGCACCGTCAATCCCAGACTCAGTGCTGCGCCAAACGCCCAAATAATAAGCCAGAGCTTCGGCGAGCGCCAATCCATTGAGCGTGTAGTCTTGTGGGTAAAGGTTGTGGTCTGTGTTTCAGGTGTTTCTTCCGCTGGAACCGAAATCTGCGGTTCTGATGAGACAGCAGACACGCCACCTGGAACAGCACTCTCCGGAAGAACAGGTATTTGCTCATTATAATCTTGAATGTAAGTTTCACTGTAAACAGGTGTTTCGGTAGCTTTCGTTTCGAATGTGGTCGGGACCAGACCCGGAAGGGGCAGAGCGAAACGCAACAGCACCAGGAGCCACGCATAGTAATAGACCGTGCTCGGCATCCGGCGCAATGCGAAATAACGCAGGCCCAGAAGAAGCAGCGCAAGTACACTGCCACTGAGGGTCAGCACCAACAGAGTCTTCATTACTTATTCCTCCACCTTGAACATCTGCCGCAATTCATCCAGATCTTCCTGTGTAAGACCGTCCGAATTGACGAGAGCGGCGACCAGATCCCGTGCGCTGCCGTTATAAAGACGGGTTATAAGATCTTCCGTAGCCCACGCGCTGTATTCCTTCTCTGTGATCATAGGCGAATAGTAGAATACATTTCGCTTTTCTTGGCGTACAGCTCCTTTGCTGACAAGTCTGCCTACCAGCGTTTTAATTGTCGCAGGCTCCCATCCTTTCGATTTCTGCAGTTTTTCACGAATCTCTGTAACGGGCAGAGCGTCCTCAGCACGCCACAGGAGTTTCATGACCTCCAGTTCGGAACCGGTGATTTTACAGGCAAGATCGTTTGACATTATAATAACCTCCGCGGACAGTTTACAATTGTAACTCGAGCGTCTACAATATAGCACAACGGTTTACAACTGTCAACTGCAATTTTTCTTCACGTTGTTTTTTAACCAAATCTTTATAAAAGCAAAAAACGGCTTTGGAGCAAGTGCCCCAAAGCCGAAATAGTTAACATAATTCCTTTTCAGTTTGCTGGACGGTAGTAAAACGGTAGTAGTCCGCTTATGTCGTTGCCGCAGTTTGCCGCGGTTTATCGCAATCTATTTCAATCTGCCGAGAGCAGGGGAGTCCTTCCGTGGCACACAAAAAGTATCTTTGTCAAATGCGATCAGCCTCCTGAAAAGCCGTATTCTGCCCCGTTTTACCGCGATTTGCCGGGCAGAAATAGTTGTTAATAATCTGTGACTCTGTCACGGAAAAAGCAAAATACGGCAAAATGCGGCAAGTCAATGCCGTCAATGGTAGTCAAATGGTAGTAAAA
>JBGUNA010000123.1:0-21824 GCA_045117135.1 Candidatus Limivicinus sp.
GAAGAAAACAAGCTGGATGATCTTTTCCGTATGCTCTTTATCAAACAGTGCAACAAACTCAGCGAAATCCTGCCCAGCCTGTTTGAACAGATTTCCGACTATACGGAGCTGCTGCTCACCATCTCCTTCACTGACAAAGACGGTGTTGTCTATCACCTTACCCATGACATCAGTGAAGATGACTTCAACGTGGAAAAGGAAGGTCAAGTCGAAATTATTGGCTGGCTGTATCAGTATTACAACTCGGATTTAAAAGAACAAGTGGCTGCAAAGCAGAAGAAAAATATCAAAATTTGCAAAGAAGACATTCCTGCTGCAACCCAACTTTTTACTCCGGATTGGATAGTCCGATACATGGTGGAGAACAGCCTTGGCCGGCTTTGGGTAGAAGGCCATCCGAATGATGAACTGAAAGCCAGTTGGAAGTACTATCTGGAAGAAGCTGAGCAGGAACCTGAAGTGAAGGTACAGCTCGCCGAAATCCGAACAGAGTACGAAAAACTCAGTCCGGAAGATATCAAGTTCATCGACCCCTGCATGGGCTCCGGGCATATCCTTGTGTATGCCTTTGACGTATTCATGCAGATTTATCTGGCCTACGGCTATACGCAGCGGGAAGCTGCAAAATACATACTACAGAATAACATTTACGGGATGGACATTGACACCCGTGCATACCAGCTGTCCTACTTCGCCGTGATGATGAAGGCGAGGCAATACAATCGCCGCATTTTTAATGAAGGCATTATGCCTAACCTGATTGCCGTAAAGAATCCCGCTCCGTGTTCATCTTCCTGCTTGAAGCAGCTTGGAGAGCTGGAAAAGCTCGGCAAACGCCTTATCACAGACTTCACCGATGCGGAAGAATACGGCAGTATCCTCAATGTCAGCTACAAATCTGAAGAGCTTGATGCTCTGGAAGCAAAACTTGCTGAACTCCAATCTAAAGCTGAAATCAGCAACCTACTGGTTCAGGCTGAGATCCAGCAGTGCATTCAAGTCATCACTCCCCTTCTCCGCCAAGCCCGTATCATGGGACAGAAATATGATGTAGTTGTGACCAATCCTCCATATATGGGTGCAAGCAATATGAATCCTAAGCTCGTACAATTTATAAAAGAACGGTACGAGGATTATAAAAGCGATTTCTTTTCGGCCTTTATTGTTCGTGGTTCTGAAATGGCAAAACGAACTGGTTACTGTAGCTATTTTACTCCTTATGTTTGGATGTTCATACAGAGCTATGAAAATCTTCGCCAATATCTGTTTGATGAATGTACAATCGAGACACTTATTCAATTCGAATATTCCGCATTTGAAGAAGCTACCGTTCCCGTATGTACATTTGCTTTCAAAAATAGCCCTATTTATGGAAAACGAGGCACATACTTACGCCTGACAGATTTCAAAGGTGGAATGGAGATTCAACGCCAAAAGGCTCTTGAAGCAATAAACAACCATCTATGTGGTTTTTACTATGAGCAGACAACCGGCAACTTTGAAAAGATTCCAGGGAAACCCGTATCGTATTGGATATGTGATGATGCAATAAATTACTTTGAGAGTTGTCCAGGACTCGGTAGAGATGAGATCGTTCGCGGTGGACTTACAACAGGTGATAATAATAGATTTCTAAGAGTGTGGTTTGAGGTTGCCAGAAATTCAATAGCCACTAATGTAGCATCCATGGATAAGGTAAAAGAATCATATTGCACATGGTTTCCCTTGGCAAAGGGGGGTGAGTACAGAAAGTGGTATGGCAACTTAGAATACGTTGTTAACTGGAAAAATGATGGGGAAGAAATAAAGTGGTGGGTAACACACAATCCTAAGGATCCTAATACTACAAGTTGGTCAAGAAGACTATTTAACACAGAGTGCTATTTTAAGAGAATTATTACTTGGTCTGGGATTTCAAGTGGAAAACCATCAATGCGGATAGCAGATAATGCCATTTTCGGTAGTGGTGCTAAGGCAATTGTTGAAAGCAAGCGTGAAAGTTTTATTCTTGCATTCTTAAATTCTGTAGTTGCCTTAATGTATTTATCTGCTTTAAGCCCTACACTAAACTATGAATCAGGTCATATTGCATCATTACCATTAATAGAAACGAACGACATAAGAATAGGAAAGATAGTCGATAATTGCCTGGGATTATCAAAAGCTGATTGGGATTCGTTTGAAAACTCCTGGAATTTCCAGCGACATCCTATGCTGCCCATCTATTCCATTGATCATAATTACGCATATCGAATAGAAGACTTCCATAGGGCTTGGGCAAGTAAATGTGAGGATCGTTTTAATCAACTCAAAGCAAACGAAGAAGAACTGAATCGCATTTTTATTGATCTTTATGACTTGCAGGCTGAGTTGACGCCTGAGGTGGAAGAAAAAGATGTAACTGTTCGTAAAGCAGATCTCCAACGTGACATTAAATCTCTGATTTCTTATGCTGTTGGCTGCATGTTTGGCCGGTATTCCTTGGATATATCTGGGCTTGTTTATGCCGGTGGAGATTGGGATGCGAGTAAATATAACACTTTCATTCCTGATGAAGATAACTGCATTCTCATCACTGATGAAGAGTATTTCCGCGACGATATTGTCGGGCAATTTGTTAACTTTATCCGTACAGTATATGGGCAGGATACGCTGGAAGAGAATCTGACTTTTATTGCAAAAGCACTCGGAGATAAAAGCAAAACACCTCGGGATACCATCCGCCAGTATTTTCTGAATGACTTTTTCAAAGATCATTGCCAGACATATTCCGTAACAGGTTCCGGAAAACGGCCGATCTACTGGCTGTTCGATTCCGGAAAACAGAACGGATTCAAAGCTCTTGTATATATGCATCGGTGGAATGCAGATACCGTTGGTAATATGCGTGTGGAATATCTCCACAAGATGCAGACAGTCTATGAAAAAGAGATTGATAACTGCCAGGAGACGATCGACAACAGCATGAACAACCGTGAGATTGCAGCTGCAACAAAGCGGAAGGAAAAGCTGGTAAAGCAATTGAAAGAATGCAAAGACTATGATGCAAAGGTTGCTCATATTGCTTTAAGCCGGATTGATATCGACCTGGATGACGGTGTAAAGAAGAATTACCGCAAGGTACAAACCGGAACAGACGGCAGATTCTGTGAAATCCTGGCAGATTCCAAAAACATCATGGCAAAGGAATAAAGGAACAATAAGCTCTGGATGCTTAAACAGATTTTTCAAATGGTTCCCGAGGGAAAGGATTGCATACAAATGAAACACGAGAATAGATTTGCTCTGCGAAACCAAAGTATATCGTTGATACTTGCTATAATACTGTTTCTTTCTTTTATCTTAGTCATTGAAAATATTACCCCTATCTCTGCCTATGCGAAGGAGAAAGTACTCCAGATTGAAGGAACAGTATACTCGTTTGATCAAAAAGAATTATATCCTTTCTCAACTGCCTCAGAGAATTCAAAGGAAAAGGCATTTGGTACGCTTACGATCAGCGGAGATATTTATAAAGAATCCGAAAATAATAAGACTCCTTCTATCTCTGTAAAAAGAAAATATGACGGTAAAGAAAAAGGGCTTTCAATTACTTATGCCTATAATGATAGTCTTTTGAATGCTTCTGAAGAAAAATGGCATCTTATAGATGATAAGGGTAAAACTGTAGATCTATTGGCACTTGATGAAAAGATTTTGAAAGGTGCGATAATTCTGCAGACTTCAAAGGATGGGAAAATATGGGTAACTGACTATACAGAGACAAATGCTTTCGCTTCCGTTCCCAACAGGTCTGATCCCTTCTATACTACAACCGATATCCAAATGGCAAACGGTTGTTATTACAGAATTATTGTTTCATACGAAGTTCAGAGGAAAATTGACTCAAAAAAAGTTGTTTTTGTAGATGTAGAGCAGAATGAAACTAAAAAAATAGCAGAAGTATATGAATTCTATGTCTACGATGAAACTGCCCAAATTTCAACAAATAATGATCAAACACAGAAATATAACCTCGGCTCAAAAAACAGAACTGAAAAATATGAGGGATACTTTGGTTCCGTCTCTTCAATAACCAATAAAGATCCGCATTACGGGTGGGAACTCGGGCAGTTTTTCATCAGCGGATACACTGATACTCGTAAAGATGCTGATAATGAAATAATCTTTCTGAAAAATGTTGGTGATCAGGTAACGCTCTGGTTTAATCTGTTGCAAGATATCAATGCATTAAATGGAGAGCCAGAGAAAACGATAATAGACAGCACCAAAGATTATGATCAATTTTTCGAAACGCCAACAATCGATTTTGGCCACGGTGCGTTGATCGTTCGTAAAACGAACTACGAGAATATTCAGGAAAAACCGATCATTTATACAAACTATCTGGAAGCCTCTGCTACAGTTGGGGCTAACACCAAGGTCAATCTTTTTGAAGAAGGCGATTATGAAATTGCCCTTGACTATGGCATTAACTATGACAAGACAAAAGTCTTAGGGAAAACTGTTTTGCCGGAGCAAGCACATTATCGAATTTACTTCAAATTTAAAGTCAGAAATGCAAACAGCATGTTTTATCCTCGGGATATCTCCACAACATCTGAACTGTATAATAACGCGAATACACCTAACGGTTTTTATTTAGATCTGGCAAATTCAAAATACCTGCAGCTTTATTATACAAGAGAAATATTAAAAGACGGTGCAACAGGTCTAAGTGAAGACGTCAGAGTAAACGCACTGGCTAAAGACGGTGATGCCTTTAAAGATGAAGGTATCTATACTATAACCGTAACAAATCAATACACCGGAAAATTTACCACAAAAAAAATATATGTCGGTGAAAACAATATTCTCAAGGCTTATTTAGCAACCGGTCTCCCCATCAGTGAGATTAGAGATAAAATAGCTATGGGGGCAACAATAAATGAAGACGGAACAATCATTGAGCCTGTTCCGGTTGCTACGGCAGAAGCGATTATCACATCTGAACCTGTAGTCACCATGGCACCGAATAACCCCGATATTACTGTTAATGAATCATCTACCACGCAGGAGTCTGATGGAGTTGCAAACTCAATTAATTCTGAAGTCTTTACCACGGATAAAAATGACATATCTATAAATAATAAAGCCGGAGAAAAACAACCGGATAAGAGGCAATATACAGTCTATTTGACTATAGGAGTTATTATTGCTGTTGCAGTTGTTTTCTTTGTCTCAACGAAAAAGAAAAACGGAAGGATGTGATACGAAATGAAAAGAGTGCTTGCATTCATTCTGAGCTTTGTGCTTTTGATTTCGGGTTTTACATCTCCTTCCGCTCATGCAGAAGAAAAGAAATCTGACCAAATATCATTTAAAGGACTAGACGATGCTGAATTGATCTCATACGTTGAGAATACTGTTTACAATGAACTGATCATCAATCTGGATAGCGACCAATACTTTGTTGAAAAAGTCGAGGCTGTTTATCTTTCTCAGGAATACCTGAATGAGCTTGCATATAACACCCAGTCTAATCTGTTTTTCGGTTACACTCTGGAAGAACTCGAAGAGGAGTTTCAGGGTAAGCGATATGTCTTCACCCTGGGAAAGGATGGACAGACTGACGTTGTTGAGTTAGAAGAAGTCTACGATGACACATATGACCAGGTTCTTAAAAATGTTGCCATCGGTGGTGGGGTTATTCTTGTCTGCGTGACTGTATCTGCTGCCACAGGTGGCATAGCACCTGCTGTAAGCATGATTTTTGCTGCGTCAGCTTCCACCGGAACAGTATTTGCTCTTGAATCCGGTGCCATCAGTTTCATAGCGGCTAGCCTTGCAAGAGGCTATCAGACACATGATTTTAATGAAGCAATAAAGGCAGGAAGTCTTGCTGCAAGCGAAGGATTTAAATGGGGCGCTATCATCGGTGCAGTATCCGGTGGGATAAATGAAGGACTAGCCTTAAAGGGCGCTACTCTTAACGGCCTATCAATGAAAGAAGCTGCTATAATACAAAGAGAATCAAAATGGCCGTTAGATGCTATAAAAGCACTCCATTCATATGATGAATATGCGATTTACAAAAATGCAAACCTTATCCCAACACAATTAACAGATGGAACATGGGCATTTTTAAGAAAAATAGACTGGACGCTTGTGGATAGCTATGGGCGGTCGAATGTCCAGAGGGTAGCAAACGGGCTTGCTCCGATAGACCCAACTGGCATGCCATATGAATTGCATCATATCGGGCAAAGAGCCGATTCCCCACTGGCTATTCTCACCAATGCAGAGCACCATGCGAAAACGAATTACAGCATTCTCCATTATGCAGAAACAGGTAAAGATATAGCCGAAGAGGCATGGAAAGCACAGAAGCAAGCTTTGTGGCAGGCGATATTAAAAATGTCTAAAGGAGTGTGAAACTATGGATCTTATTTCTACCCTCAAGCAGAAAGATAGTTTTATTTCTTTAAGCGGTGCTGATGATTTCTCAATTAAAGCTGCTGAAAAACAGTTAGGACTCAAGTTTTATCCAGAATATAGGGAATATTTATCTTCACTCGGAGCTGCCACATATTATGGGCATGAGTTAACTGGTATTTCGAATGCTCCTGCGATCGATGTTGTTCAAGTAACCGAATCGGAGAGGAGTTTTGTTGAGAATGTACCTCAAAATTGGTATGTTATTGAGCGACTTGATATCGATGGCATTTCAATATGGCAAGATTCTCTTACAGGTAAAATTTACAGGACTTCCCCCAACACTGTGCCGGTTGAAATCTGTGATTCATTGTTAAAATATGTTGAATGCGATTAAAAAATACGATAAAACATCCAAGATAAACTTATCATATGCATTTCACAGTTCAACTCTGTCTGTAAAAATAGCGAGGTGACATGATATGGGTAAAGATTCTGACAAGAAAAACCATAAAGCAGGAAAATCAAAGAAGGCGTCTCAGACCTCCTACAAGAAAAGAAAAAAAGAGATGGTTTTCCAAAGTGTGGAATCTTTACAGCAGGTCGTAAATGTTGTAAATGAGGCAGCATATGCTTTAAACGACAGCCATCGAACTATCCGGGAAAGCGCCATCCCCGAAGTACTTGCCGGAGCACTCGGCGCAGGAATAGGCGGTGTCGGTTCCTTTGCAGCTCTATATGGGCTAGGTACGGTTGGGCTTTCTGCGGCAGGCATTACATCCGGACTTGCAGCAGCTGGAGCGATTGTTGGTGGAGGGATGGTAGCAGGAATATTCGTTCTGGCAGCTCCGGTAGCTCTTTTCGCTGCAGGGGGAGTTGGGGTTGCTTCTCACCTTAAGGCGAAACAACTAAGGCAGGAGAAAGAACGCCTTTATAAAGAGGCGCTCCGGAAGCATGAAGCGATAATACAAGCCCTCAAGAATGAAGCAGAAGCAAGCAAAGAGAGAGTAGATTATCTTGAAAGTTTAAATATCCTGCTTACCCAAGCTATCAAAGATTTGCAAAAGGATCTTGGAATAGCATGAGTAAATATCAGTATACAGAAATAGAGAAACAACTGAATAGCGTGCTTCTCTATCAGAGCCGGGAATTGGAAGAAATACACTTTCCTGATATTCAAAGAACAAACATTCGCATATCTGAAACTGAAGAGATTCTGAAAAAACTTGGCTATGAATTGCCGACAAAAGTTATAAACTACCAGAATACAAAGCCTATTATGGTTGTACCTTCCTGGGAACGGTTATGCAATGAAGCAGAGCAAGCTGTAGGCAATAACATAGAGTTGGAAAATCTTTTTTCCGCTGAAGAATTACAGCAGAACAGTGCTGCTATTCGACAGATGAATCAGGACTATAAAGTTCTCCACCGGTTAGATCAGTATGATTTAGCTATCAGTGCTGTTGCAGGATTGCTTGGAGCAGCAGTTGATATTTTGATGGTCGGTATTCCGCAGAAGACTCCAGCAGGTCTTTCAGCAGGAACATTATCGAATTTCATACGCTCAGAATTTGATAAACGATTCCCGGAAGCTGAAATGGAGAAACTTGCTAACTCAAAGGTGAGCAAAGTCCCATTTGATGCACAGGATAATCGTAACACTATCGAGTATGTGGAAGGATTATCCGCATATTATCATCGCCTTTTATCTCTTGGGCATGATCCCCTCCTAGGATTTGTTTTCGGTGTAATAGATATCCTGACCGGCCGAATGACGACCATCGATAAAAAGGGTCGCATCGTTTCCCAGGTAATGGAAATCTATTCGGATCGAAAAGAAAGTGATATATTCAAAGCTCTATTGAAGCAGATTATTCATTTCAAATCTGACATCACAACGTCTATGGGCTTACCGGTTCCCTTAATGAGTCTGTTTAATCTGCTTCAATTTGGAAGTCTCGGAGAAGAAGATCAGACTATTGCAGAAATTGTCCAAGGTATGTACTACGAAGGATATGATTTTATTCATTTCTGCTCAACGTCTGTCCCGGCAATGCTTGTTGAGGCAGTGGTACGTTTTGGATATGCAATAAAACGAATAAAAGAAGGACATCCCGTCAAGGATTCTATTCCGGTTTCGCTTAATAGAGAAAAGCATCCGAAACTTGCAACTATGCTCTTTATTGGCCATGCTGCAGCGACAGCAGTAAATGCCGGAAAAGTTTATTTCACTCAGAATCCAATGGCAATTAACTATCCACAATGGATGGCATTTGCCAAATATTCATTTTCCCAGCTTAAATGGACACTTATTCAAAAACCGGAACTGCAGGACCGTTATGTTACAGGTATTATTAATGAAGAGCTTAATGAGATTTTATTATCTGCAGAGCACACCTTCAACGAATTTTCAAAGGAATACAATTACATTGTAATAATGGAATAAAGCTATTATGAGCAGGTTAGAGAATATGAAGATACTCATCTAACGAGAGGCAAAGATAATGATACATTATTATTCACGATCAAAAGATGACCTGGGCCATTTGTATAAGTTTGATGATGAAACCAAAGCTTTTTACTATATGGATCATTGCTGGACAGGAGAAGGTGTCTGGTGTGGACGCAGTTACCCTCCTGCATTTGGAATCGTAGAAATTTCTTATGAAGAAGCACTTAGCCGCTGTAAAGGTAATATCAAAGGAGAATATGAATAAAGCATAAGCTTTATATGGCTATATACAACACTCTTAACCGGGAGATTAAGGATTATGGCAGAGCTGAATTTTAAACAAATCACAGATAAACTGAATGAAGAATTTACCGGAGAATTGCGCAAACTCATCTTCTGGTACGATGCGAATGCTGAATTTCAGGAAGATATCGATACGCTTGAGCTGGTTAATGCGAAGGTTCTTCATCTGGAGAAAGACAATCAGTTTTATATCAAGTATTTTCTGGAGCGGCAGGATACTACAACAAACTACCTGATCTATGCCCCTTTCCCAAAACCGGACATCCGGGAAAACCACCTGGCTGATACCATCCGGTACTCCAGGGAATTCTATGCCGACAGGGCTTCCCTGCTCTGCCTGGAGCTTGGCATACCTATCAAGTTCAAACCGGCAATTCAGAAATACATCACCTTCTTCAACAATAAAGATCGTACGCAGGCGTTTACTGCTTTTGAACTGGATACATTCACTGACAGTATCGTTGAGGATGCTATGATGAGTGTGCTTTGCAGAAGCAAAACACCATATTTCGAAGATGTTGTCCGCTATGTGTTGTCTGATGACAACCCTGAAGAAAACAAATACCTTACAGAATTTGCAAAATACGGACTGGATAAAGCCTTCTGGCAGCATTGTGACAGTGTTTTCGGCTATACAGACTCTGAACCGACTCTGGAAAAGCTGGCTATGACACTCTTTGTCACCTATACCCAAAGGACGATTCGCACAGATATTCCGCACCGCTGGCAGAAATTTGTATCCTATAAGCCGGGCAATATCCTTGCTTTTATGGATAACATGATGAACAGCGTGCTGTACGGTGAGCTTTTTGACAGGCTCTCGGAACAGATGTATGCCACACTGGATGCAGAAACGGTACTCCATGCCATGAATCCGGAGGATCTGCTTGACTGTTGCGCATTTGCCGGCGTTGATAAATTGCTCATTCATTGGATGATAGAGCGGCTGGAGGCAGAAGATATCGAAGCCAGATTAAACGGCAATACTATCCCTCAGATATGCTCCTTGAGAGAAAAGATGCATTTCGGTAGGAAGTTCACTAACGAATACTGCGTCCTGAAAAATGCATTTACTCTCGTTTCTCCAGGCCTATTTACTCCGTCAAGTAATGTCGTCGGAATTGCAAAAACCTATATTACAAAAGACTATCTGGTAGATCGCAAATACCGGCATTTCTATACCAGCTATGACCAGCTAGAGGATCGCACTCCTTTCGAAAACCTAAGAGAACTGGTTGAGAACATCTATACCAATGTCTTCCTGAACAATATCACCACCAACTGGAGTGTCAGTTTTGCAGAGGAGAACGGTGAAACACAACTGGATAACCAACTGGACTTCTTCACCAACTATTTACAGCACAAGAAAGAAAAAGTAGTCGTAATTCTCTCCGATGCAATGCGCTATGAGATCGGTGTAGAATTGTATGAACGACTGCAGGAAGACGAACGCTGTGAAGCGAAACTCTCTTCCATGCAAAGTGTGCTGCCATCCATCACAAGCATGGGTATGGCTGCTCTCCTCCCCCACAAAACTATAAGTGTAGATAATAATTATAACGTACAGTGTGACGGAATGCCCTGTGCAGACCTGAAGCAGCGGGCAGCCATTCTGAAAACAGCAAAACCGGAAAGCTGCTGCGTCCAGTTTGATGAGCTCAAAAACAGCAGCCAGGCAAACATGCGGGAAATCCTTACCGGAAGAGATGTTGTGTACGTCTATCACAACCAGATTGATGCACGTGGAGACAAACCTGCATCCGAGAATGAAGTGTTTGTTGCTGCAGAAGAGGCGATCACTGAAATTATCAAGCTGATCCGAGACATCAATGCACGCGGAAACACACATCACTTTATTGTTACGGCAGATCACGGATTTATCTATAAGCGGGACAAGCTGAATGAATCCGATAAAATCAGCGGTGTGGGGAATGCAGGCAAGCGCTATGTTATTACTGACAACCCATTGAACCTCCCCGGCGTGGTCTCCATCCCGATGAGTGCTTATATGAAAAATGCGGATGAAACAAGATATGTCTGCACACCGATGGGGAGCGATGTATTTAAGACTCCCGGAAGCGGATTGAATTATGTGCATGGCGGATGCTCCCCGCAGGAGATGATCATCCCCGTGATTGAAGTAAGGGCGGAGAGAAGCAGGGTTGCAACAACGAATGCTGCAATTGATCTGATCAGCCTGACAAGCAAAATCACCAACTCCAATATCAAGCTTGACTTCCTCCAGCGGGAAGCTGTCAGTGACACGGTAAAGCCGGCAACATACAGGATCTGCTTTGTCGATTCCGAGGGGAAACCCATCTCGAGTGAAAACCTGTATGAGGCAGCCAGCAAAGAACCGGAAGCTGCGAAACGAACATTTAGCCTGAAATTCACTTTCAAGAACCAGGCTTATAGTAAAAACAAAAAATACTATCTCGTTGCCACAGAAGAAAAGACCGGCGCAGAAGCAATTCGGCGTGAAGTAATTATGGATCTGGCATTTGCCGGAGATTTCGGATTCAGTATCTGATAAGGGTGAAGAACATGTTTGAAGAAAATTCGTTTGAAAAGAGCTCAAGAGAAGAAATCAAAGAGAAGCTTCGAGAGCATTTTGACGGAAAAATCGTCAGAAAAGATCTAACCAAAAAGATCAAGGAAGGGGCGAACGTACCTGTTTACGTCCTAGAATTCCTTTTAGGGCAATACTGCAGCTCTGATGATGATGAAGTCATCCAATCCGGTATCCAGACCGTAAAAAGGATTCTGGCGGATAACTTTGTCCGGCCGGATGAGGCACAGAAGATTCTCTCCGTGCTCAGAAGAAACGGCAGCCATACGATAATTGATATGGTAACAGTACGGTTGGATCTCAAGCACGACCGGTATCTTGCTGATTTCTCCAACCTCGGACTCGCGGGTGTACCAATTGAGGAGGAATATCCGGAAAAATATGACCGTCTGCTTTGCGGAGGAATCTGGTGCATCGTACGCCTGGAATATGAAGGCGGAGCAGACGATGACTTCGGAAGTGACTTCCCTATCTCCATCGTCAACCTGAATCCTATCCAGATGCCGCATATCGATATCGGAGAGTTGAAAGAAGGCCGTAAGGCTTTTACGAAGGAAGAATGGATTGATATTATCCTGCGTTCTATCGGAATGGAACCGGATGAGCTCTCCTATCGTGAAAAATGGCTGCTTCTTCTGCGTTGTGTGCCTCTGATTGAAAACAACTACAACCTTTGTGAACTGGGACCGCGAAGCACTGGCAAATCCCACCTTTATAAAGAGATCTCCCCCAACAGCATCCTTATTTCCGGTGGACAAACCACGGTTGCCAACCTGTTCTACAACATGGGCAGAAAGACGGTCGGGCTTGTCGGCCTATGGGATTGCGTTGCATTTGATGAGGTAGCCGGTATCCGCTTCAAGGACAAAGACGGCGTACAGATCATGAAAGACTACATGGCTTCCGGTTCCTTTGCCCGAGGGAAAGAAGAAAAAGCCGCGTCGGCTTCCATGGTATTCGTCGGCAATATCAACCAGAGTGTGGATGTGCTGCTGAAAACATCAAGCCTATTTGATCCCTTCCCTCCTGAAATGGGATTGGACACGGCTTTCCTTGACCGTATTCACTGTTATCTCCCAGGCTGGGAAATCCCGAAGTTCCGACCGGAGCATTTTACCAATGACTTTGGATTTATCACGGACTATTTTGCCGAATTTGTACGGGAATTGAGAAAAGAACAATATGGCGATGCATTGGATCAGTATTATCGTCTTGGCAAAAACCTCAACCAGCGTGATACCATTGCAGTCAGGAGAACGATGGACGGGCTTTTGAAGCTGGTCTACCCTGACGGTAATTTTGGAAAAGACGAAGTGGAAGAGATCCTCCAGATAGCACTCGAAATGCGCCGCAGAGTCAAAGAGCAGCTGAAAAAACTGGGTGGAATGGAATTCTACGATGTAAACTTCTCATACATCGATAATGAAACTTTTGAAGAGCATTACGTCTCTGTTCCAGAACAGGGAGGCGGAAAACTCATACCCGAAGGAATTTGCAATCCTGGGCAGGTATATACCGTTTCCAACGGGAAGTCCGGCATGATCGGTGTGTTTAGGCTTGAATTACAAATGCTTTCCGGTAACGGGAAGTTTACTCACACCGGTATAGGCGGTGATCGGGAATGCAAGGAGGCCTGCAACATTGCCTATAACTTCCTGAAAGCAAACGGGCATCATATCAGCGGTGCAATTGATATGAACGGAAAAGACTATTTCGTCAATTACCAGGATTTGCAGGGGCTTGGAATGACAAGTAAACTTGCACTCCCTACTCTGGTAGCACTAAGTTCGATTGCACTCGGGAAGCCTGTACAAAGCTCAATGGCTATCCTTGGAGAAATCAGCATCAGCGGCTCCATCCAGAAAGTTGCAGAGCTTGCCAATGCACTTCAGGTATGTCTCGACAACGGAGCAAAGAAAGTGCTGATACCTGCTGTGTCCATGGTAGACTTCGTAACAGTCCCTGCAGATCTGATGGCTGCATTCCAGATTATCCCCTATCAAAGTGCTGAAGATGCAGTGTTTAAAGCTCTGGGCGTAGAGTAACACAAATTTTGAAGGAGAAAACGCGATGAAAGATATCAGGATCATTATGCCTGTTGGTACCATTTCATCCGGGACAGGCAATTGGCAGAAAGAATTGAATATTGTTTCTATAGATGATGGGCCTTTCCAGTATGACCTGAGAGAATGGTCTCTGGATCATACTTCTACTGGGGACGGAATATCTTTTAATAACGATGAAGCCCTTGTACTGTCGGCTCTCCTGAAGGAATGTTTTAAAGAGGGAGAAGAAATCGATTTCTCTCAGCTGGAACAAAAACACAAAGCCGGCTTTGGACAGGCCATGATGCCAGAGATAAATAATGAGCCGGCATCATCACAGGATGATTCAGTTCTGTTTGATATCTTAAAAAAGAACAACCTGCAATACAGTGACAAGCGCCCGAAAGGCGGGGCTCTGTGGATTGTCGGCGATCATGCACTTGACAAAGTCATGATGGAATGCCTGGAACATGGATACAAGTTTTATTTCTCAGAAAAAGGCGGCAGGGTGACAAAAGGAGCTCCCGGCTGGTACCTAATGAGCAAAAAATGATTTGGAGTTTTATAGAATAGATAATATATACATTTAACACTGCGTAAAGAATAATACCATCGTAATATATATTATTAAAAATGGATTCCGAAAAATATAGGAGGGAAAACGATGCCTAACTGGGGTGAGGTTTTAACGGAAATTCAAGGAGCAAGAATTGACAACCCACTAGATACTATACGAAGAAAATATCTTAGGATTATGCATGAATATACTGGAAGAAATATTATTGCTTATTATTCTGGCTTCTTGCAGAAAAATAATCCTAACTGTGCAATTGATGACACCGACAAAAATGCTCTAATGCAAGCTGTATACGGGTTAGATAAAACGAAAGGACTTGATCTGTTATTACATACTCCAGGGGGAAACACTGCTGCAACAGAATCAATAGTAGCATATCTACGTTCCATCTTTGGGAATGATATCAGGGCTTTTATTCCACAAATTGCTATGTCAGCTGGCACCATGATAGCTTTATCATGTAAAGAGATAGTAATGGGAAAACAATCAAATATTGGTCCAATTGACCCCCAGTTTGGAGGGATGTCATGCGCAGGGGTAATTGAAGAATTTGATACAGCAATAAATAAAATAAAATTGGATCCTGCATCTGCACCTCTTTGGCAAATGATTATTTCTAAATACCATCCAACATTTTTGGGAGATTGCCAAAAAGCTATTACTTGGTCAAATTCTATGGTTGAAGATTGGCTTGCCACAAACATGTTAAGTGATCATAACCATCCTCGAGATGACGCTCATAAAATTGTTGATAAACTTGGGAGTCATAAAGTTACTTTTACACATGAAAAGCATATCCATATGGACGAATGTATTAACTTGGGTTTAAAAATTACACCATTAGAAACACTTGATAGCACTGAGATTCAAGGTTGTAAAGATCTGCAAGATTGTGTACTCACAATTCACCATACCTATATGCATACATTTTCAAACTCTAACGCAATCAAAATAGTAGAAAACCACACTGGAAGTGCAATGATTGTTAATGCAGCACTCACAAACGCATAAAGACTAGGTAAAAGAAAATGGAAACAACTGAATTTGAGATGCAATATAAAAAACTAGATATACAGATTCGACCGCTACCACCAAATTATACACCAGATTCGTATGCTCAACAGTTATTAAAAGATTTCCCGACAAAGCCTGCTATTTCCTATTCTGCAAGCACTAATTATGACCCCAATAAGGATAATAACTAATATGATCTCACAAATTGGAACAATAGAAATTCACAAAAACGATATCACGAAGCTGAACACTGACGCAGTTGTCAACGCTGCCAACAGCGGGCTGCAGGCAGGAGGCGGTGTTTGTGGAGCAATCTTCAGAGCAGCAGGCTATGAACAACTTCAGGATGCCTGCGATAAAATCGGCCACTGCCGGACAGGCTCCGCTGTCATTACGCCCGCCTTTAACATGAAGAACAACAAATTCATCATTCATGCCGTAGGGCCGCGTTACTTTGACGGGCACAGCAATGAACCTGAACAACTGTATAGCTGCTATCAGGAATCTCTTGAGCTTGCAAAAGAAAAAAGATGCCGTTCTATCGGCTTCCCTCTCATTTCTTCCGGTATATTCGGATATCCGATGGAAAAAGCCTGGAGAATTGCCCTGACAGCATGCAAAGATTACCTGGAAGCGAACCCTGCCTATCCCCTGCAGATCGTATTTGTGAACAGGGATGACCATACACTCAACGTTGGAAAAACAATACTTCAGGAACTGAATGAAACTGCATCCGCAAAAAACATTCCGGAAGAACGAGATGACGATTTTGGCGTGTGGCTTGCCGAACATCATGGTGATGTTCAAAAACGCAGAAGGATATACATCTGTGATGCTGGGAAATTCAGGGAAACAAAAGGATATCAGTTCATAGCTGATTTTGCTGATGATAAAACTGCTGATTCCTATGTGCAATATATGCGCGGCAAAAAGCGTTATGCCGATAAAGACATTATTGTACGGGAAATCACAGTCAAGAAAACCAATTCTGGAGAAGAGACTGAACTCGGTAAAATCCTTGGAGTAATCACTATTACGGGTGAAAGTCTGCCGATTGGGGAATATACGTTTACTTGACGTCAATAAGTTTTTTGTACTATTGTATAGTCTTTATAAATAAATTCATTTTCTACCCATAGAGTTGGAGGCAGAATAATGATCAAATCCAATTTTGATCACTTTGATGATATCCAAGAATTTCATGACATTGTTGTCCGTATGAAGAGAGCGGAAAAGTATCGCCATGACGATATTGACTCCGCTGTAATCAACTGTCGGAAAGCACTTGAGATTCTTGTTCAATGGATATACAGAAATGATAAGGAACTGACGCTTCCGTTTGATACTTCTCTGTGCAGTTTGCTTGCTGATGAAACATTCCGCTCAATATTCCAAAATAATGTACTGCAGTGCATGGACACTGTCAGAAAACTTGGAAATAAAGCAAATCATGAATCCAACTCCGTCACAGCAGCACAAGCTGATTTCTGCATTGAATACATGTACATTATCATGGATTCAACTGGGTATTGTTATTTTGACAATTATATTCAGAGAAAATTCGATAAGAAGCTATTCCTATATCCAGAATCTGCTGAAGAAAATATTACCGCTTCACCAATTGCAGAATCTGATGCACCTGTTGCATCTGACAGCAGAAAAAGTACTGAGGCTGAAGAATACCAATCTCCTGATATTTCTCTTACCCCGGAAAGTGTAAATGCTCTATTGGGTGAACCTATCTGCAACGGGGAAATGACGAAATCTGAGCTGGAAGAATTGCTGAGTTATCTGGACGAAGGCGATAAGACCTTAACCGATGAACAAAAGGAATGTGTCAACTTCTTGCCGGGAAGCGACCTCCTGATCAAAGGGACCGCAGGGTCAGGAAAAAGCATCGTCCTCATGCAGCGGGCATTAAGGCTTAGAAAACAGGCTATTAAGGAACATATCCTAGGGAAAGTATTAATCCTTACTTATACGAATGCGCTTGTCACGAACTTGAGCCAAACAGTAGGTGCTGCATTAGAAAAGAATGAGTTTATTAAAGTCTCTACATTAGATAGTGCTGCATTAAGTGTTTATTCCAGCATTTGGGGACCAAATCCTCCTATTCTTGATTTTTCCAAAAATGCACTTGAAAAGAGGCAGGAATATATCAGGAAAGCCAAGCAAGCGATTCAGAATCTGTATCCTAACAGCAGAATTCTTAATCTGCCTGAAGAAACCCTGGCTGATGAGTTGCAGTGGATCAAAGGAAGCGACATTCGAACTCTCGAAGAATACAAAAGGAGCGGAAGATCAGGCCGAGGGACTTCCCTACGATTCAGTGATGCAGATTATAATGTGTCATTCCAATTATACTCTGCCTATAACAACCTGTTGCGACAGAACGGGGAGATGGAAAGGCTGGATGTTTTCTCCGCTCTTGTACAAAATGCAAATAGAATAAATCCTTTCAGTAAATCAGACTATGTTCTTATTGATGAGGCACAGGATCTACAACCCATTATCATTAAATTTGCCAAGTTAATGGCAAAACAATCTATTACAATAGCCTGTGATTCTGCTCAAAAGATTTATTCCGGGTCTTTCTCACTTCGTAATCTTGGCATTGAAATTCGAGGCAGAGCATCAAAAAGCTTGAGCAGCACTTTCAGGAACACAAAAGAGATTTCAATGCTCGCCGGCAGCTTGTATAGAATTATTAAAGAAAAAGACGCATCTGATCCAGATGTTGAATTCACTGATCCTGCTGCAACAACCAGAAGCGGTGAAAAACCCAGATTTTACAATTGTGAATCGTCTGATCAGGAAAAAAAGCACATTGTCAATGTAATAAAGAAGTACCAGGCAGAAAATGGGATAACCATCGGAATTCTTTATAGAAGTCAAGACGAAAAAAGTATTATCGAACAATGGCTGCAAGAAGGAGATATCGATTATCAATTGATAGCAGGCAAAAGAGGAAAAGGTGTCTTCTATAAAAAGGTCAGGGTATGTACCTTGCATTCTGCAAAAGGACTTGAATTTGACATCGTGATTATTCCTCTATTTGAAAAATCAGTATTCCCTGCTAAAACTGCTCTGGAAGGAACTGATAAAAGTGAAATAGAAGCAAAAATCAATACAGAGCGCAAACTGGTTTATGTGGGATTCACTCGTCCTAAAGAAAAGCTGTTCGTATCATTTACTGGTGAACCCAGTATGTTCCTTTCTGAGCTCAGCAGAGATACTTATAATCTGTGGAATGTCACTACCAACGGATATAAACACATTACATATACTCCTCCCGCGGAGCAAGAAACTTTACAGTCTGAAACGGATCAGGTGTCGACAGCGACTCAATCAATACCTGTAAAAGATATAAAACCGCTGGGTGCGCCCGGTCAGGATGGATCTATTTGGGAACATTATATTGAAGAACCGATGTATCCTATAATTTCGCCTAATACAACAGCTTCAAATTCGTCCCCTGACGTAACTCATTCAAGTAGCGGTTCCTCGTCACAGCCTGCAACGTTGCCTTATAGAAAATCTACTCTCATAGGGAAGCACGTAAAAATGATAGGAACGAGTATAACAGGTCTTATCGAAAAAACTGACAACAATTATTGTTATCTTTCCGTACAAAATGGACCTAAAATGGGTAGAAAAATCAAAATATCATGGGAAAAGATAAACAGCAAAAACGGCAAATATGAAGTAATTGATATATGATACTTATGTATTTCCCAATAATAGAAATCATTTTCACACTGGAGACAGATAAGAAATATGATAAACGCAGTCAATAAATGAACTAAAACAATGGAACAGACAAACAAAGAGAAAAAAATATGGCGATATTGCGTTGTCGGCAATATCGTCAAAACCCATTATGACAATAACGGTATTCTCCGCTATGGTACACCTGCATTTAGAGGTGGAACAAAAGTATATCTCTGTGGGAAGATTTGGTTTGAATACAACTATGAATTCAACAAAGAAACGATACAGGCACTTGGGCTGAGCAGAGGAAAGCAATATTATGTTGAAGACGTGCCGCTACATTTAATTGAAAATGTCAGGTGTAGTAAAACATATAAGCCAGCGATAGTTAATATAATGGGAGATTGGGAAAGCGCCCATTGCTGGTGGACAAACACGGAAGAAGATAAGCTTGCAACAGAATCATTTGTCGCCAAATGGAATTTTCTGTTTGCTCAATCAAGCCAGAATTCTGAGATATCTGAAAATAAAAAAAGCGGGCAGTGTTTCTACATCCCAAACGTGGATATATAACACGTCAACCCGCTCCTAAAAAAGGTAGAGAATGCATCTCCGAGAGCTTCAGACGAACAAAGTCTGGAGTTAACCGCTAGCAAGTATTTCCAGCATGAATGAAGCCCTCGCCTCTGGTGTTTACTTTAGCACATAAGAACTGTGAAATCAATAAACTCGTAGTTTAGAATTATAAAGGGCAAAAAACATGAATATTAACAATATCAATGTAAACAAATATCCGATTTCCCAGATCTTTGATCCAGACTCAAAGACTGTGTTTGAAGTGCCAAAATATCAGCGCGAATACGTATGGGGAATTAGAGAGTGGGCAGCACTCTATGATGATCTTGTTGAGAACGCAGAAGGTTATTTTTTAGGTTCCATCATTTGCATCAATTCAACAACAAACTCCCTCAGTCCAAAATTCGAAGTAGTTGATGGACAACAACGACTTACTACCATCAGCTTATTTCTTGCCGCTCTTTATGACATTTTGTCAACCTATAAGGAAGAGCTTGATGATGAACAGTTGGCTGATTTACTGCAATTAAAACGTAAACTGGTTTTGAAAAAAACTACCCAGGATCTTCGTGTTATTCCTCAGGTTCAAGGCAATAACCTGGAGGACTATCTGGGATTAATGGCAAAAATAGGAGTTATTCCTAAACGTGCCATGCCCAATTTCGCAGGGTTGCGGAGAATTGTGAAAGGTTACAACTATTTCAAAAAGCGTATTGAGGCTGATGCCGAAGGGGCGGAAGAGACTGTCCGCACATTATTCCAGATTTTTGAAAAGGTAAATACCGCCATTCTTGTAATGATAGAAGTATCCAATCATGCGGATGCGTATACTTTATTCGAATCTCTAAACAACAGAGGCACTCCTTTGACATCGGTTGACCTTATCAAAAACCTGCTGTTGGCTCGTCTGGATATTACAGATGGTGATAATCTTGATTACTACTTTACACGCTGGAGAGAAGTTCTGGGCAACCTGGGCGATGACTATTCTGTGCAGGAACGCTTTTTCCGGCAGAACTATAATGCTTTCCGCAGTGCTTTAAATGCACCATTCCGTAAGGATGAGCGCATGTATCCTTTAGGGATTATTGCAACACGTTCTACTCTGCTGGACATTTACGAGAAACTGGTAACCCGGGATCCGAAAGAATTTCTGGAAGAAATCATTGAAAATTCCACTATTTACTCCTCTATAATACTGAAAAATTCAGAATCTCTTTCATCTGAACTAAAAGAATGCTTTTTAGATTTACAGCGTGTTCAAGGCACCCCATCCTATCTGTTTTTAATGTATCTTTATAAAAACAAATCCAGCCTAAACATAAATGATGACTATGTCATCAAGATGACTCATCTGCTTATCAATTTCTTTATTCGTCGTAATATGACAGATACTCCACCGACACGAGACCTGACCAGACTGTTCATGGCTTTCATAGAAGAAATTGAGCAGAATAATTATGACAGAACGGCAATTTATGAAAATCTGCGCAATAAATTAATCAGTGTTTCAGCTTCTGATGAATTCTTTGCGGAAAAACTTCATGGGCCTGTCTATGATGAAAACAGCAGTGCCTGCCGGTTCATTCTCTGTATGATTGCGAAATCTGGCATGACCCAGGAAACTTATGTAGATTTGTGGCGTCAGCGTGACAGTAAACAGTTTGTATGGAGTATAGAACATATATTCCCCCAGGGAGCAAATATTCCGCAGACTTGGATAGACATGATTGCCGATGGAGACCTCGCAAAAGCTCAGGAGTATCAGGCACTATATGTACATACATTAGGAAATCTGACTATCACCGGCTACAACAGTACATTGAGCAACAGGAGTTTTGAAGAAAAACGAGACAGAAAAGACAGCAGCGGTAAATATATCGGCTATCGTAACGGGCTTAACCTTAATGATGATGTTGTTAACAAAGAAAAATGGACTGTAGAAATTATAAAAGCCAGAACTGACTCTATGGTACAAACAATACTTGCAATGTTCAGATTATAATAACAGCACTGATGCTTTCAAAATATTTCCTATAATATCAAAAGGCAGATAATTATGAATTAATTATCTGCCTTCAGATTGTCGACAAACCCGCTTTTGGTTAAGCCAAGAGCGGGTTTGCTTCGTAGATATTGAAAGGAAAAGCGAAGGAGACCAAA
>JBGUNA010000124.1:0-3924 GCA_045117135.1 Candidatus Limivicinus sp.
GAAGAAAACAAGCTGGATGATCTTTTCCGTATGCTCTTTATCAAACAGTGCAACAAACTCAGCGAAATCCTGCCCAGCCTGTTTGAAAAGATTTCCGATTATACGGAGCTGCTGCTCACCATCTCCTTCACAGACAAAGATGGTGTTGTCTACCACCTTACCCATGACATCAGTGAAGATGACTTCAACGTGGAAAAAGAAGGCCAGGTTGAAATCATCGGTTGGCTGTATCAGTATTACAATACCGAGCCGAAAGACCAGGTATTTGCCAACCTGAAAAAAAACATCAAAATCCGGAAAGAAGATATCCCTGCAGCCACGCAGCTCTTTACACCTGACTGGATTGTCCGTTACATGGTAGAGAACAGCCTTGGGCGACTGTGGGTAGAAGGCCATCCGAATGATGATCTGAAGGCCACTTGGAAGTACTATCTGGAAGAAGCTGAGCAGGAACCCGAAGTGCAGGTACAGCTTGCTGAAATACGGAAGGAATATGAAAAGCTCAATCCGGAAGATGTCAAATTCATCGACCCCTGCATGGGCTCCGGCCATATCCTCGTATATGCCTTCGATGTTTTCATGCAAATTTATACTTCCTACGGCTATACGCAGCGTGAAGCTGCAAAGAGTATCCTCCAGAATAACATTTACGGAATAGACATTGATACCCGTGCATACCAGCTGTCTTACTTTGCAGTTATGATGAAAGCGAGGCAGTATAACCGGCGTATTTTCAATGAAGGCATTATGCCCAACCTGATGGCCGTAAAGAATCCCGCTCCATGCTCACCTTCCTGCCTAAAGCAATTGGGAGACTTGGAAAAGCTTGGGAAACGCCTGATTGCAGACTTCACCGATGCGGAAGAATACGGCAGCATTCTCAATGTCAGTTATAAAGCGGAAGAGTTTGATGCTCTTGACGCAAAACTTTCGGAACTCCAGTCCAAAGCTGAAACCAGCAACCTGCTGGTTCAGGCTGAGATCCAGCAGTGCATTCAAGTCATCACTCCCCTTCTCCGCCAAGCCCGCATCATGAGCCGGAAATATGATGTGGTTGTAACCAATCCGCCTTACATGGGTTCTTCTGGTATGTCTCCAAAACTCAGCGAATTCGTAAAGAAGTATTATCCTGACAGCAAATCTGACTTATTCGCTGTATTCATCGAAAAATGCAGAAACTATACTCGGCAAAATGCATATTATTCTATGATCGTGCAACCTTCATTTCTTTCCCTTGGCGCTTTTGAAAATTTAAGAGAATATGTTATTAGCAAGCAAACTATTTATTCACTTTTGCATATGGGACGTGGGATTTTTGGAATTGATTTTGGATCAACAGCTTTCTGTATAAGTAATGCAAAATGTATTAATTATACAGGCGCATATTTTAGACTCCATGAACGCACTTTCCAATATATAGATCCTGAAGATATTTCTCAATTATTTCTGAACGGAAAAGTAATTCCGGAATATACGTTTGATTTTTCAAATTACGAGCACGGGATTACCTCCAACACTAACAATAAAGGAACGAGGATATATTATTGTATCCCACAAAGTAATTTCATATATATACCAAGTGCACCATTATCGGCTTTCACCTTCAGCCAAGAAGTTATAGATGCCTATGCAAAGAAAAAGCTTCTAGGCGAAATTGGAAGAGCATCAGAGGGTGTCAAAACAGGTGACAATGATAAATTTCTTAGAATGTGGCATGAAATAGATTCTAGCCGCTTTAAACATTTCTCTCCAAACTCTTATAAATGGATATCGCACCACAAAGGAGGAGATTTTAGAAAATGGTATGGAAATCTCGATTGGGTAATAAATTGGGCAGATGATGCCTACGAACTAAGAGCGGCTAATAACTCTGGTTTTCAAGGTAAAGATATGTACTACAAGGAAGTAGTGTGTTGGTCAAAAATCGCAAGCATCGGTACAAGTTTTAGACTAATTCCTTCTGGGGGAGTCTTTGATTCTGGAAGTCCTGCTTTTTTTACAGATGATCATTTACTGTATTATCTTGCATATTTAAACTCTTCATTAGTAAAATATTTACTTAAGATCAAGAATCCAACTATAAATTGTCAAGTAGGTGATGTTAAATCATTGCCTCTTTTACCAGATAAAGAAATGATACAAGTAGAAGAAATTGCTAAAAAATGTGTTGAGATTGCAAAAAAATCATGGGATGACAATGAACGTAGCTGGAATTTTAATCGTCCTCTTATTTTGCAGGTAAATGATACCAAAATTGAAAATGCTGCGTTGAAAACTGAGAACATACTTAAATCCCGATTTGAGGAGCTCAAAACATATGAAGAATGGCTTAATAATCATTACATAGATTTATTCCATGCAAAAGGTCAAACAGAAGTTTCTGTTAGTAATGAAGAGATAATTGCCGTGTGCCGCCAGTATAATTTAAAAGATGAAATACTTTCACTATTCTCATATGCCGTAGGTTGCATGTTTGGCCGCTTCTCTCTATATAAAGACGGCTTAATGTTTGCAGGAGAGCCATATTCCCTTCAGGCTTTTGTGGATAAGTTGAACGACCAACCAGGTACAGTGAGCGCAGAAGAAGTAGAGCGGGCTTATAGGAATGAAGGTGTTATCATGAATGAGATGTTCTATCCTGATGATGATAACTGTATTCTCATCACCGATGAAGAATACTTCCGCGATGATATTGTCGGGCAGTTTGTTGACTTTATCCGCATAGTATATGGACAAGATACGCTGGAAGAAAATCTTGCTTTTATCTCAAAAGCCCTTGGAGATAAAGGAAAAACACCAAGAGATACCATCCGCCAGTATTTCCTGAATGACTTCTTTAAAGATCATTGCCAGACATATTCCGTAACAGGTTCCGGCAAGCGCCCGATTTACTGGCTGTTCGATTCCGGCAAACAGAATGGATTCAAAGCTCTTGTATATATGCATCGGTGGAATGCAGACACCGTTGGTAATATGCGTGTGGAATATCTCCATAAGATGCAGGCCGTCTATGAAAAAGAGATTGATAACTGCCAGGAGACAATCGACAACAGCATGAACAGCCGCGAAATTGCTGCTGCAACGAAAAGAAAGGAAAAGCTGGTGAAGCAGCTTAAAGAATGCAAAGACTATGATGCAAAGGTTGCCCATATTGCTCTGAGCCGGATTGATATTGACCTGGACGACGGAGTAAAAAAGAATTACCGCAAAGTACAAACTGGAGCTGACGGCAGATTCTGTGAAATCCTGGCTGATTCCAAAAACATCATGGCAAAGGAATAAATGATGGATACCGTAACAAGAGGAATATACATATTTAGAGGGCAGAAAGCAGAAAAATCGGCCGAATACTATGATATTGTTCTCTCACATGGATACAGTGGAGATATGAACTGGCTTGCATATGATGCAGCACAAAAATTTGGAAACAGAATGATCATGAAAGGCGTCGCATCTTTTCTGCATGGTACTTTTCATGGTGAAAGAGCGGAAGAAGCTTCTGAATATTTTGATCGTTCTTGGAAAGAAGCTTTCGATGCATGTCCTCAAGAAGGACGCAGGAAGCACATGGCAGAGATTTTAAACATATTATTGCTTGAAACCGAAAAAAGATATCATGTTACTTCAAATATAGATAACCCGTATTACTATTAATCTTTGGCAGGTATAATCATGAACAAGACAGCAATCAAGAATTTTGCGATATGGGCACGGAGGAAGCTGATCTCCGACATCACTTATCGTGCCGGCATGCTGGGTATATCAGAAAACGGAATCCTCCAGCCGATGAAGCAGTCTACAAAAGATTTGCAGTTCTTTGACATCGGCACGAAGGACTATGTGAAAATTTCCGGTGATGAAATCCGTCAGCGGAATGCCCTGCTTGCTGCCATCAAGGATAAAGAAAGATCCTCAGACTACAAA
>JBGUNA010000125.1:0-13832 GCA_045117135.1 Candidatus Limivicinus sp.
AGTATTTCCAAGGCTTCCTACCTTTGCGCTTTCTACTGGCTTACCGATGTGGTGACATTAAAGACTTACCGATGTGATGATTACACAGCCCGCAGGCACTCATTCATAATTCATCATTCATCATTTTAATACCTGGCAATCCCCTTCTTCACATACTCATCCGTGACGGAAAGCACCAAATCATTGATATCCTTGCACAGCTTCTGCCCCGAGGCCACAACCTCCCATCGGCACATCCCGTCCTCCGAGCGTGAAATCCGCTGCGCCACCTGGCACCACACCTCCGGGAATTCCGTCTCCGCCGTGATATGCTCCGGCAGATGGAAGCGCATCAAAGTGGCATCCAGGTCTGACCCGTCATCCATATCCCGGATCACCGTTGCCCCGCAGGCGCGCATCAGGTTTTCGACTTCCCTCATAATCCGGTCCATTTCGGCTTCATGCCCGGGGCTGAAGGTGATCGGCCATTCCCGATAACGGAAAATTCCTTTCTGCAGTTCATATACTCTTTTGTATCCTGCCCGGTTTGCTTTCAGGGCCTTTGCGGTAAGCAGGGAGAAAAACAGGGTGTTTTCCACCGGTGCAAACCCTTTGCTGAAATCATCCGGGTCATAGGGGAAGTTCATATAATAATGGGCCGATTCCTCTTCCGAAACTACAAACCCCTCTTCAAAATGCTCCTGCAGCTTTTCCTTGATAAACGAGTGGCCGTTGCGGATAATGTGCTGCTCAAGCCCCGCCCTGGAGATTTCCACCAGAGCCAGCGGAATAGCCTTCACATCCACATAAGCCTTCAGCGCTGTGCCCGCCCCGAAGTACGGTGTAAAAATCTCTTTGATATACGGTACAAGAAGCGACATATTCAGCCCCGGTATAATCTGTGACCCGTCCGGGAACATCAGGTCCATCCTGTCCCCGTCCCCGTCAAAGCAGAAGCCGATGTCATAGTCTCCTTTTTTCATATGCTCCCGCACCGGAGACATGGTTTCCTCTTCAATCGGGTTTGGGTCCCCCTGCAGAAAGAGCCCGTTCGGAATACTATGGCTGAGTGTGAGGTCAGCTCCCGCCCGGTCCATCGCCACGGCAAAATCCATCCCGCCGGTTCCGGACAGAAACTCTCCGAAGATCCGCAGGCCTGCCAGGTCACCCGGCTTTACGCCCGCCAGCTTCATGGAATACTCTACAAATTCTCTCTGGTACTGCGCAATGTGGATCGCTCCCCGCCTGTAGGCAGCAGACGGTCCTGTCCTCTCCCTGTAATTCCGCTTCACCTGTTCCAGGCCGCCGTCCGGCCCGCAGCCCATCGCAATGGGATAGACATCTCTCCCCACCAGCTTCAGCCCGATATAGTCCTTCGGGTTGTGGCTGGCCGTCAGCATCACGCCACCGGAATTCCTGTTTCTCATGCACGAGAAGTAGAACTGGCAGGTTCCCATCGGCACCGGATTAAAATAAACATCCAGCCCGTACTGAGGGAAGATCTCCAGCGCCCTGTCCATCATTTCCGCGCAGTAGATCCGTGCATCCCGCCCGAGGAAAACCGAATCAACCTGTACCGATTCTTTGTAATACTTCGCAACAGCTCCGAGAAGGCAGTCAACATCTTCATCCGTCAGATTCTGCCGTTTCGTCCGGATATCATACAGCTTGAACACCAGTCACTCCCCCTTCTCAGCCGGTTCTCTGCGCTTTCTTTCAGAAAAAACTTGCTTTCAACCATCACTTACGTTAAAATGGTATTATCGAAAGAAATTTCTTATTTATTCTTTCGTTTCGCAGTATAGCACAGTGTCATTCCTTTTGCAATAGCAATTTTTACTTTCGTTTTCGAAAGTTTCGAAACCATTTACTCTCCTCCCCATACTGCCCATTGCTGAATCATCGTGTCCTGTCTCCCCTTATATATGTAGTATTTATCATATCCGGTTCATAGAAACATTTGCCAAACATTAGCGCGGCGCTGAGCACCTTTATCGCGGTACAGCCTTAACCGCCTCGCAACCGGGTATGCACTAAGTCCTTGCTTAATCTTTCCCTGCCGCGCAACCGGGAATACATCTGGAGCGACAGGCCACTGAAAGGAAGTAGCCCTATGACTCTCTCCCAACGACAGAATGAAATTCTGCGCATCCTGAAAGAGAATAAATACCTCTCCGTGGAAGACCTCTCTTCCCGCCTCGCCGTATCCAAAGTCACCATTCGCTCCGACCTCACAGCCCTGGAAGAAAAAGGAGCCGTCACCCGGACGCACGGCGGAGCTATGATCGCTGAAGTCGCTCCGCGCATCGTCACCAATTCTCTGACGGAGCACGAGAGCGAAAAAAAATCCATCGGGAAGAAAGCTGCAGCCCTCATCCCCGATGATTCGGTCATTATTCTCGATTCCGGATCTACCACTTTCCGCATTGCGGAGTTCATCCTCGGCAGATCCCTCACGGTCGTGTCAAACTCTCTTCTCATCTGTGACGTACTTCGCAACGAAAAAGATATCGAGCTGATCATGCTCGGCGGCTCCTTCCGCCGGAATATCATGGGCTGCACAGGCCCGCTCACCAAGCTCGACCTCTCCCAGATCCATGCCGACATCTACTTCCTTGGAGGCGGCGGATACTCCGAAACTAACATCTACTGTTCCAACCTCCAGGAGGCAGAAGTAAAACAGGCCATGATGAAAGCAGCCGATACCGTCTGCTTCGTGGCGGATTCCTCCAAAAAAGGCCAGGCCCTTTTCGGCATCACCGCCTCCTGGGACGATATCGACTGCTTTATAACCGATCAGATCGACGACTCCTTCCGCACCTTCCTCGAATCCAAAGGCGTCCGCGTCCTCACCGCAGAATAAATCTTCTTTCTAAAACATGTTGAATCAGGAGGGCACTCCGTGAAAAAATACAGAGTTGGAATCATGGGATACGGAATGATCGCGTGTGACGGTCATATTCCTGCATACAGAAGATTTAATGATAAAGTTGATCTATGCGGAATATGCGGGCCGGATAAAATGAAATGTACAAAAGTTGCCGAGATGTACAATATCCCTGGCTCTTATTCCTCCTTTGACGACATGCTTGCAGACTGCAGGCTGGACTTAGTCAGCATTTGCACCCCTAACCTGTCTCATGCAGAGTATGTGGAAAAGGCATTGGATGCAGGGGTTAATATCCTTTGTGAAAAACCGGTTTCTTTGTCTTATTCAGAGGCTTCACGCCTTTATCAACTCGCCCAGGCAAAAGGGCTTTTGTTAGAAGCATGCCAAACTATCCGTTTCAATCCGTCCTATTTTGCAGTCAAAGACCTCGTGCAGTCCGGATATTTGGGAAACATGATTTTTGGAGATTGTTTTTGCACCAGAAGACGTGGCGCCCCCATAAGAGGCTCATTTCTTTCTGCGGCTAAAAACGGAGGAGGGGCTTTTGCAGATATCGGTGTGCATTTTATAGATGCCATTTTATGGATGATGAATGCCTCGCATGTAAAGTCAGTATCCGGCACGCTCTCTTCTGCAATCATCCATCATGAATCCGATTACAGCTATAATGCAGTTGAAAGCGGCTCTTACGGGTTTTATGATGCACGGTCAATTTCCTCCGCTGATGAATGCGATGTAGAGGACTTTGCTTCAGGTATGATACGGCTTGAGAATAATGTCGGAATCAATTTCTGCATCGCCTGGAATTCCAATATCATTCCACAGCGCAGAATGACAATTCTTGGAGATAGGCGCGGCATTCAGCTCCCTGAGCTGATGCTGTTTGAAGAAGGTGGAAAATCAGAAAATGACCGCAAAATCGATACCGGCCGATATGATTTTTCCTGCGACCTTCCTTTCCCGGGGCATTACCACTTGATAAAAAATGCGCTGGCATATCTTGACGGTGCAGAGGAGGTTCTGGTTCAGCCTCGAGAAACATTGAACACCACTGCAGTTCTTGACCTTTTCTACAGATCATGCAAAGAAGGGCGGGAGGTTTTTTTCAGCGAGCTTGCTGAAAAATCTGAGAAGCAGCAGCTGAATTTCTGCACTTGAACGTTCTTGTCCACTTCTTTGTATCGTAGAAAGGATTTCCGTTATGAAAAAAGTGTTTTACGGGCTTCGTGCGTCCTCTGAACTCGGTAATTTTTTTGAGGAAAACAACAAATTTTCTCCTCTGTCTCCCTATATTCTGAGAGTCAAAAACACCTTTCATTCCGATGATATTGCACCGTTCCATTGTGCCAAAACAATTGAAATCCTGTATTGTGACAATGTAAGCGGAACACTGACAATCGACAACAAATCCTTTATGCTGTCGGGAAAGCAGGTCTTTATAATTCCTCCCAATGTGATTCATGCAACATCGATTTTCAGATGTGCCGGAACACAGTATGTTCTCCAGATATCCGTCAGTGATCTCGGCACCTACCTGAACATCCCTGCTCTTTTGGATTATTGCGGAAAAAATCTGACGACACTCCCCTATTCCTGTTCAGATGTTACACGGGTTTCGGAACTGTTTGAGCAACTGATTCAAAATGATGATGACTTTATTCTCTGTGTCGGAATCCTTTCGGAATTATTATCTGTCATTTTGAAAACTGGTATCTATCCAGATAGTCGTTCTTCTCCTTTCTCAGACAATCTCAGGAATGTAAACAATGACATGCTCAGAAATGTACTTGATTATACGCTGGAAAACTATGGGCAAAAAATAACGATTGATGAAATAGCTTCCATCTCAGGATACTCAAAGCATTATTTTTGCAACTGGTTTAAAGCTTTGACAGGAATAACGTACTTCACGCATCTTAACAATGTCAGAAACATGTATGCATGTCTTCTTTTGAAATCAGGAAAGTCGGTTACCGAATGCTGCCACTCCTGCGGTTTTGGAAATATCTCCTATTTTGTCCAGCAGTTTAAAAAGAAGTTTGGGATTACTCCTCTCGAGTACTCACTGATCTATAATCAGGAATTAAGCAAAAATACTGACGCTGAAACGGAGGTATAGAAATGACGGTAGTACTATCTTACGACCAGCTGGAGCTTACTGTAAATACGCATGGTGCAGAGATGACACGCCTTTATAACAAAACTTCCGGTCTCGAATACCTGTGTGAAAAAGAAAAGCCTGTATGGCAGGAACAAGCCCCAATATTGTTTCCGATCGTTGGAAATTTAAAAGAAGGTTATTACCTTTATCAGGGGAAAAAATACTTCTGCAATACGCATGGCTTTGCAAAAAATTCTGAATTCAGCATTCTTGAAAAAACAGATAACAGCGTCTCCCTGGTCCTGTGCAACACTCCATCTACAGCTGAATCTTTCCCTTTCGAGTTTTCCTTAAAAATCACATATACCATCTGTGATGCATCTGTTTGTGTCATGTCAGAGATCACTAACAAAGGGCAGGAAACCTTAATTTGTAGTCTTGGCTTTCATCCGGGTTTCAGATGTCCCCTGGCTAACAAAAAAGCTTCCGATTACCGGATATCCTTCAAAACGCCCTTTTCTGCTTCCAGGATTATCATGGAAAACGGACTAATCTTTTCTATCGAACAAAACGGCTGGACAAAGGATTCCGTCCCTGTTTCAGAGGATCTCTTTTCTGACGGTGTCATCGGTCTCACAGATTTGAACACCAAAACAGTCCGTCTCTGGTGTGAAAATAATCCGCATTTTGTTGAACTGGAATTTGAAGATTATCCTGTCCTTGCACTTTGGGCCCCTTCAACCGAACCGATCACTTACGTCTGTATAGAACCCCGTTACGGGCTACAGGATTTTGCGGAGTGCAACAATGACTTGACGCAAAAGAAAGGATGCATGACAATTTCTCCTCTTTCTTCTAAAAAACTACAGTACATCATCCGCACAAAATAGCTTTTTGTTATATAAATATCACAATATAGCAACAAAACTTGCTAATATACGGGTTGAAGCATTTTTCAGGATTCTCTATAATTTATTACAAGATGGCAGATAATATATGCCACCAAAAATAAATTTATGGAGGTCAAAGCAATGAAGAAACTTCTCAGCATCCTATTGTGCATGGTCATGATTCTAGGTGTTCTGTCTGTTTCGGCATCAGCGGAGAAATCTATTACCTTAAAATTCTGCTGTTCCGAATCTGCAGATACTTCCTATGTCATCATTATGCAGAAAGCATTTGACAAGATCACCGAGGAAACCAATGGGGCAGTAAAGTTTGAAGTATTTGCAAGCAATACCCTCGGCACAATTGCCGATACCCTTGAGCAGATGCAGAGTGGCGCACCGCTGATTGTTTCAAGCGGTTTCTCGGAAATAGCCGATATTGCGTCCAAAACATTCCTGGTAACGGCTCTCCCCTATGTTTTCCAGGATATGAGCGAGATCCTTGTACTTGCCCATACCGATTGGATCAAGGGAATTGAAGATGAAATTGCACAGTCTAACATCAAAGCACTCTGCTATGGCACACAGGGATACCGTCATTTCATCTCCACAAAACCCATCTACGATGCATCCAGCATAAAAGGTATGATTGTCAGAATGGGGCCAAGCGCAACTTCTCAGAATTTCATCACTGTTATGGGGGGCACACCAACCACCAGTACCTGGGCTGACAACTATTCTCTCCTTCAGACTGGGGTTATTGATGCCTGCGAAGCATCCCTCGAACTGATGTACAACTCAAGCCTCTATGAAGTATGCGACTATCTGACGCTCTCCGGCCATCTTGCAAGCCCGTTCATGTGCACCATGAACATGGACATCTGGGATCAGATTTCTCCGGAGAATCAGGAAATTATCCTTTCGAATCTCGATGCTGCAACCTATGAGCTCTATGATGCCTGTGTCGAGAACGAAAACAACTTTGTGTCCAAATACGAGGAGACCGGCATCACAGTCCTTGAAACCGACAAGAGCACCTTTGCAGCATATGTACCTGCACTGATCGAGTATATGGGCTACAGCGTTGACGACTATAATGCTCTCCGCGAAGTAATCGAAGCCGCAAAGTAAACTCAATAATCGCCGATTTCTTCTACACTAAGAGACCGACATGGTCTCTTAGTGTAATTTATATTGGTCTTCTCCAGAAAAAGGATCGTAAAAGAAAGAGTGATACAATGAACAAAAAAGCGAAATGGATCCTGGTCAATCTTCCTGAGCTGATTGCCGCTATAGCTCTGACAGTTGCCGTCACAGTCACGGTTGTCAATGCGTTTACCAGATATGTGCTTGGTTTCACTTATTCGGGCTCAAGCGAAATTGTGTCGATTGCTTTTGTGTGGACAATTTTTCCGGGTGCCGCAGCTGCATACAAAAAGGGAATGCATTACGGTATTGATCTCGTAATCATGAAACTGCCTCCATCTGTACGTAGAGTTGCAAAAGTGCTTTCAAGACTTTTCATTGTTGTAGTCCTCGGAATTATGGCATATCTGTCATTCTTACTGCTCAAGCAAGTAGGCACAAAAAAGATGCCGGCAACCTATATTTCGTACTTCTGGTATGATCTTCCTGCTGTATTGTCTTTTATTTTTATGGCCATTTATTCCGTTTACCAGCTCATAAAAGAGATTCAGAACCCTTCGGAAAAAACTGAGGCATAGGAAAGAAGGGCACAAAATGAACATTAATATTGTTGTACCGATCATCTGCATTCTTATTCTTGCAATGCTGGATGTGCCGATCTGGATCACGTTGATCGGCGGAGTACTGCCATACTTTCTGCTTCTTGAGGCAGGGCTTCCGGCAAAAATAATTGTACAGAGAATTCTTGCTCCCGGGGAAAGCGCTTCCTATCTGGCAATTCCTTTCTTCGTTTTAGCCGGGAGTATCATGAATTACTCCGGCATGTCCAAACGCCTTCTTGACCTGGCTGACGGACTCGTTGGGCATCTTTCCGGTGGGCTCGCGCATGTGAATGTGCTGCTTTCCGTCCTTATGGGCGGAGTATCCGGTTCCTCTGCGGCAGACGCTGCAATGGAGAGCAAAATACTCGTCCCGGAAATGACAAAGCACGGATATGATAAAGACTTCAGTGCTGCTGTAACGCTTGCATCCTCTATGCTGACTCCGATCATTCCTCCGGGAATCGGCTTGATCATGTTTGCTTTTGTCACAGAGATATCCGTCGGCCGTATGCTCGCAGCTGGTTATATTCCCGGTCTGCTCGGCATGGCTTTTATGATGGTTTATGTGCATTTTGTATCCAAAAAACGTGGATACAAAGGAAACCGCACAAAAATAGCAACAGGCAAGGAGCTCGGGAAGCTTGCTCTCGATGCGATCTGGGCACTGGTTATGCCTTTCGGTATTATAATGGCCCTCCGATTTGGTGTTTTTTCAGCAACAGAGGCTGGTGCAATCTGTGCATTCTATTCCCTTTTCGTCGGTATCATAGCCTATAAGGAAATCAAATGGAAGCATATCTGGCCCATTCTGAAAGAATCTGTTTACGGCACAGCTGTCGTCATGATTCTTATCTGCAGTGCTAATTCTCTTTCCTATTGGCTGACCTATGAGCAGATCCCACAGAAGCTGGCTTCAACAATCATGTCCATGAACCTGAACCGATATTCCTTCCTGTTGATGGTGAATATTCTTCTTCTGATCATAGGGATGCTCATGGACGGAAGCGCACCGATTGTTATTCTTGGGCCCCTGCTCATGCCGATTGCAAAATCTCTCGGCATCGATCCGATTCATTTCGGCCTTGTGTTTGTCTTCAATACCGGTATTGGAAATATGACTCCGCCGTTCGGCGTTGTTCTCTATCAAGTCGCAGGCCTGTTACAGATAGACCTGCCGAAGCTGATTAAAGCCAGTTTGCCGTTTATCGGAATTCTTGTGATGGTGCTCTTCCTTATCACGTTTATTCCCCAGCTTGTTCTCATTATCCCAAATCTGATCTATGGATAAGCTATAATTGTCGGTTGATTTGCCATGAACAAAGCGTTGATTTTTGATATTGAACGTTTTTCAACCAAAGACGGGCCGGGTATAAGAACTGTCGTCTTCTTCAAAGGTTGTAACCTGAATTGCAGATGGTGCCATAATCCGGAAGGGATTCTTCCTGTCCCTCAGCTCCTGTATAACCCTGTAAAATGTATTGCCTGTGAAAAATGTGCGGAAATATGCCCACAGGATGCTCATCTTTTTCAAGATGGAATGCATGCTTTTCTTCCCGAACGGTGTACAAACTGCCTGAAATGTGCTGAAAAGTGTTTTTCGGGAGCAATCACGGTAGCTGGAAAATATATGACCGTCGAAGAAATCCTGGCGGAATTACAGCAGGATGCAGATCTTTACCGTAAAACAGGCGGTGGAGTTACCTTATCCGGCGGAGAAGTGATGCTCCAGGCAGACTTTGCCTGTGCACTTTTAAAAAGATGCAAAGAAGAGGGGTTCTCCACGTGCATGGAAACAAATTTTACTTTGCCGTGGGAACGGTATGAATTCGTTCTTCCTCATCTTGACTATATCTTTGCTGACATCAAGCACATTGATTCCGCAAAACACAAAGAATGGACCGGTGTAGAGAATTCTCAGGTTTTATCCAATATAAAACAGCTTATGGAGGCTTCTCTTCCTTTTTCGATAAGAACACCGATTATTCCGGGATTCAATGACGATAAGGAAGCTGTAAACGGGATAGCAAATCTGCTCTGCGGCTGTAAAAACCTCCAGTATTACGAATTGCTGACCTATAATCCTCTCGGGATGAGCAAGGGTACAGTTGTCGGTTCTGAACCGCAAACGAAATACCCTGTACCTGCCCGCAGTAAAATGGAAGAACTGGCTCTGAGCGCTGCCGGTACAATTCAGGTAAGATTAGATGGAAAAGAGATGCAGTAAATGAAAAAGAATTACTTTTCTACTATAATAGATCCTGTCAATGACTACACCTTTCAGAACAGATTGGATGAACTGAGAGCCCGGAAAAAGGAACAAACGCAGTGGAAAATCCGGAACGTAGGCAATATGGACGAGGATGATTATGGATATGTTCCTCCTCCCGAAGGATTTGTCTTTTCTCCGGAGTGCAATGATCCCGTAAATCAAACATTCTATGGTTCGGATCTTTGGAGCCGTAATTTCAGTTCCCTGCTGAAAATTCACCCTGTATATGTTGACCTGAACGATGCCCTCTGTGGCCGCTGGATGTTCATCCTTCAGAGATTTCGTCCGTTTGAAAATGCTATCTCGAATAAAAACATGGAAATGGCTCCGGTGTTTGATTATGAATGGCTCAAACCCGATCAGCAGTTGTACGACCTTCTCCCAGGCATCGGAAAAATGCATCATTTTGCTCCGGACTACCGGATCGGTCTTTCCCTCGGGTGGGACGGAATAAAAGAAAAGGTTCTTCATTATCAGGCCGTAAACCTGTCAGAAGAAAGTCAAAGTCTTTACCGGGCGGAACTGACCGTGCTGGAGGGTATAGAAACCTGGTTTTCCCATTCCATTGAGACTCTGAAAGAACTGGAAGAAGTGCTTCCTGATGGGCCGGCACTTGCCAATCTCACGCGAATGCGTATCTGCAATGAAAACGTCGCTCACAAGCCGCCAAAGACATTCCTGGAAGCTTGCCAGTGGATCAGCTGGTATAATATGCTCAACAGGACTTATGACAGAGCAGGTGCAGGCTGCCAGCTCGATACAGTCCTTTACCCCTATTACGAAAGAGATCTTCAAACCGGTATCTTGACTAAAGAAGAAGCAGCCTTCATCATAGCCTGTCTGTTTATCAATGACCCGACATATTATCAGATCGGCGGACCGGATCCAAGCACAGGTGAGGATGTAACCAATGAACTTTCCTTTCTTATCCTGGAAGCTGCACATATGGTAAAAACTCCGGTCAATCTCACCATCAGATGTTTTGATAAACTAAATCGCAAACTGTTTTTACGCGGCATAGAGATACTGCTTGAGGACAGGCAGGCATGCCCGCGATTTTCCGGCGACAAAGCCCTTGTAGAAGGCTTTGTCAGGTGCGGCTACTCAAAAGAACTGGCACGTCAGCGTATTGCCGTCGGCTGTAACTGGATGTCTCTTCCCGGCCTGGAATATACATTGAATGATCTTATAAAGGTCAATCTGGCAAAAGTGTTCGAGGTTGCTTTTTGCGAATGTGCGGAAAACCGGCAGTATTCTGTCGATTCTGTCTATTCCGCATTTCAAAGGCATCTGATTCGCGCCGTTAATTGCCTCAGGCAGGGCATCGATTTCCATTTGAAAAACCAGTACAGAAATGCCCCCGAGTTAGTTTTGAATTTATGTTCCTATGGTCCGATAGAAAAGGGTCTGGATGCTTCCCATGGTGGGATGACCTACTATAACATTGCAATCGATGCAGCCGGGATTGCCGTTGTCGCTGACTCCCTCGGAGCCCTGCAGCAAAGAATCGAACAGGAGCACCTTCTGTCATGGGAAGAGTGTATTCATGCCGTTAAAGCAAACTTTGAAGGTAAAGAAGGCAGATATATCCAGGCGGTTTTATCCGGAGCAGGAAAATATGGACACGGCGGTACTTTGAGTGATGCCTGGGCTTGCAGAATATCTTCTCTGTTTTCAGACATCGTTATCAGCGAAACGACCCCCGACGGGAATAAAACAATTCCCGGCCTGTTTTCCTGGGCAAATACAATCGCTTTTGGAAAAACTGTCGGTGCTACACCGGACGGCCGGAAGGCTGGTGCTCCCATTAACCAGGGAGCAAATCCGCAGCCGGGTTTCAGAAAAGACGGAGCGCTTTCTGCCATGGGAAATGCAATTGCTTCTATCCAACCGGGTTACGGCAACACCGCACCCTGGCAGCTTGAGCTGGATCCCTCCTTTATCGATAACGAAGAGGCTGTAACAAATATAGCCGCCGTCATTGATTCACACTTTGAAAAAGGCGGTACCTTAATCAATATTAATATTGTTGACGGTAAGAAGATCCGTGAAGCTTATGCTGACCCGCAAAAATATCCTGACCTCGTCGTCAGGGTAACCGGATTCACGGCATATTTCTCAGCGCTCTCTCCGGAGTTCAGGAAAATGATTGTTGACCGTATTGTCTCTTCCTGAACTATTTAAAACAGTAACTATATTACGTAAACCTTTCACTTCCAAAAACAGCGCCCTCCCGGACGCTGTTTTCTCTTTTTTTCTGTACCCTATATCTTTGCTCGCGACGGAGCACCAAAATTGGAGCACAATGTTGACTTCGCAAGCCATTTGGATGCACTTCTATCGAAGTATCGCCTAATAATATTGGACTATTCACTAATTGATTGAAGACATTGCATTCAATGTTTCACAAACCGTTCAATTTTATATCTTCCACTTGCAGACTTTGATGCGCTTCTTATGGCGCCTTTTATATGCTCAGACAGCATTTCACCTTTTTTCGTTGTTCCATCTAAAACATTTTGAAAATCTACATCAATATCTGTCCTGAATCTAAGACATAGTGCAGTTCCATCATAATCAGTGTCAAGTACTTGTTCGTTTTCATGCCAATTGTCATCAGTTGTATGCCGTGAATAAAGAACGCCATACTTTCCACTGCAGATCAGGAAAATACCACCATATGCTAATGCTAATTCCTTCATGTTATATAATCCATATCCAGAATTACGGTTAGGGTCATATTCATCCAGATAGGAATAGTTGGATTGTGCAGTAACACCAGGCTTGCAAGCATGTTTGAGAAGTTCCAAATCATCAAGGACAAAGAGTTTCCCTAAGCTTTTCTGAACCCCGCATCCAGCATCTGCTATGGCTATCTCAACTGTGTTAATGCTCGGCCAGTACTGTGCTGCTACATTTGCAAAGCCAACATCTGCATGCTCAAAAACATTTCTGATCGTTTCATAGAAGAGGTAACTAAGCATCTCTTTCAGTTCGCGATCAAATTGTATTGTCTGCGCGAGTTCATCAGCGTATTTCCCAATGAGCTTATGCCCATTTGAAGTTCCCCAAAGTCCTAATACACTAACAGGTACATATGTGTTACTTGGAATTGCTTCTCCAACTTCTTTGCCAATCGGTATCCCTATTGCCTTGTAAAAGCCAATATGCTGGAGATATGTATCATCCCACTTGGGTCTGCAACTCAGGCGATAATCAGAATGTTCTTTTTTATATCGGCGCAGAGCATTAATCAATACAAGATTGCTGAATGGTGTGGTTTCGCTGTAATTTGTGAGATCAAACACCAATTCTTTATCGGCTGGCTTTAAACCCTGTATTTCCTTGCATATCTGAAGTACTTGTGTATTCGCAGAACCCCTATTTGTAACTACAGAATAGACCATTTCATTTCCCCGTCATCAGAATCTCATTTTTCGCATTATACACCCTAGAAGCTAATCTCACAACAATTCTATGCACTAGAAGAAATATATCATGGGGCTATACTATACTGCGCAGACATACTTTAAGATTCTTCAACGTTACCTTCAGTTCCTTATTCTTTGTATATATCTATCGCTTTCTCCAGAAACAGGTCCTCGGAAACTGTCGCGCTAACCAAACCATAATACAGATTTTACTCTCTTCTTTAAATCGGAAAAAATATACAAGTCTAATTCTATCCAATAAAAGATTTCAGCGTCCACGGAGTTTTGTGATATTGGTTACCAGTTGTCACTTCATCAACTCGAACGAAGAGGGGTGTATCAAGTGACGTTTTTTCTTCAAGTTGTCTGAGGCCGTTAATTAGTTTATCTTTTATAAGATAATAATCAAAGGATTCTCCTTGATCCAGTCTTTTGGGGAAAGTGAATATTCTGTGTCTCTCTGAGCCAGCGGTCCGGCGGTAAGTGAGCCACCGTTCCGGAATAAAGTGAGCCACCATTCCGGTTTT
>JBGUNA010000126.1:0-8435 GCA_045117135.1 Candidatus Limivicinus sp.
TTATGCTCTGCCTCAACGCCTGTTTCCTTCGATAATTGCTCGACAGGCCCTTTCGTGTGAGCATTGACCGATTTATTCAGCGGTTCCCTATGTTTTTCTTCAATTGAGCTGTCTCTTCAACATCCGTGTCGAAAACCAAAACTACTCTGCTGCCTGGAGAAAAGGTCATTAACTGGGATGTTTTTAATTCCTTTTGGATAACATTGTACTTTATGACTTTTCCTGGCAATATAAGAGCCGGCTTCTCTCTCAAAGCTCCAAGCAGCTTCTCCTCGCACTCCCCTTCCACAAGGAAGACACATTTTTTGTTATCCATCCACTGCCTCCAGTTCATCCAGCGGAGACTCATCGGGTAATGAACCGAAAACATCATTCTCCATTGCACATTTAACTGAATCCGTATTTCTTTTCAGATAATCAGAAGCAAAGGATGCCGTGACTTTATACTCTCCATCAGCTATCTCTTTTTTCAAGAAAGCAAATGTATGCTTGGGGAGATTCAAATCCAACATATCCGTATTATGCGTTGTGAAAATGAGCTGTTCATTATCTCCCAGCCTTTCAACCATCAGCCCAAAGATACGCTTCTCAATGTCACTTTGAATGTATGAAAAATGCTCATCACAATAGTAGAAGCAGTTCTCCTTTGAACCCATTGAGGCAAGAAATACAGCTACATCAATGCCTTCTGCTGTTCCACTGGACAGTATCTCCCTGTTCAACAGCTTTCCTTCTTGAATGATGATCTCTTTTCCTCTGCGCCGAATAATATAGGAGTCTTTCAAATCCTTTGCGATTGAAACATCGGTCAATGTCGGGTCAAGAGTACCAAGTACTGCACGCAGAGTTTTTAATAGAGCGGTCTTTTTTACATCCGCCACTCTGATGGAATTTTCAATTTCGGGATACGCAAAACGAAATTCCAAGGGGCCGATCATACTTCTCAGCTTCTTGAAGCTACCCGCAACTTCTTCAGTTCTGTCAGCCAGTTTCTCAACTGACATCTCATAGGAATCCATTTCAGCTATTGTTGCTGAATAATACCGGATGGTCACGTTGTCCCCATCGACCCATCCGCAAATACGATGAAGAACAAATCCCAGATTTACGAAGTCTACCTGAAACTCAGCAGCTTTGTTTTCTGAATTCAAATCGCGCAGGATTGCTTCATTGGATTCCTTAATGGAACTGAAAATTTTAAGCAATGCCCGACCAAGGCTGGTCTTTCCCGTTGCATTTGTTCCCATCAGGATAACCGCTTTCTTATAGCGGAAACGCTCGCGTCCTTTTAAAACTTCATCCCCAATGAGAGACGTCGTCAGTTTACGGGGGTAGGTGAGATTAATCTGGAAATCATCAAATCCATAGATATTCTTAAGCTTTAAGTCCAGAATAATCATTAGCTTTCGCTCCTCTCACTATTTCGTAATTTACGAATTTATGTTATACCAGTTTACTGCAAAAGTCAAGTCTCTTTTTAATCTCACCACTTTTATTATGTTTATCCAGAAACAATCGCAAAAAAAAGAGACTACTCTGTTGGCAGTCTCTTCTATATTTCTCAGCCTATTCCCTTTTTTCAGCAAACCTGCGAATGGCTCCCGCTCCAGCAATCTTTATATTGTTGCTGAGCACCAGCGTCGGAGCTTGTTTGATTCCAAGGGCAGCTGCTATCTCTGGACTCTCTTCGGCCAAAATCTTTCTGTATTTGAAACCTGCCTTATCCAGATAACTGCTCGCGATCCGGCAATTCGGACAGGTTGCAGTGGCAAACAAGATCGGCTGGTCACCGTCCCCCTGGATTTCAATCGCTTCAGCATTCATGGAGCTTTCCTGCTCTTCTGCCTTCGGATTCACTTCAAATGTCCTGTTTTCAGTTTCATTGTTAAAGATGTATTCGCATCGTTCCTTATACTCTTGTGTTTTGCCGGCATTCCAGTTTTGCACCGGACGGTAATACCCTGTGATTCTGCTATATACCTCGGCAGTCTTCCCGCAGATTGGGCAAGTGAAGTGCTCCCCTGTCAGGTATCCATGACTCTCGCACACAGAGTATGTCGGCGACATCGTGTAATATGGGAGGCGATAGTTCTCGGCAATCTTTCGAACCAGATTTGCCGCGGACTCCCAGGTTGGCAATTTTTCTCCCAGGAAAGCATGGAATACCGTACCGGAAGTATACTTGGTCTGGAGCTCATCCTGAATATCCAGCGCAGCGAAAATATCATCCGTGAAGCTAACCGGTAGATGTGAGCTGTTCGTGTAATACGGCTCACCTCCGTTTTCCGCAGCCGTGATGATATCCGGAAAATCCTCCTTGTCGTGCATGGCAAAACGATACGCCGTGGATTCGGCAGGAGTTGCTTCCAGATTATAGAGGTCGCCGTATTGCTCCTGATAGTCACTCAGACGCTCTCGCATATGATCAAGAACCTGCATTGCAAAGTTCTGACACTGTTTATGGGTCATGTCCTTCCGAATCCAACTGGCATTGAGGCCTGCTTCATTCATTCCAACAAGACCGATCGTTGAGAAATGATTGTTGAAAGAGCCAAGATAATGCTTCGTGTATGGGTAAAGTCCGGCGTCAAGCAGCCTGGTAATCACATCGCGCTTTATTTTCAGTGATCTGGCCGCCAGATCCATTAGCTTATCAAGCCGATTATAAAAGTCCTCTTCATCATTGGAAAGATATGCGAGACGAGGCATATTGATTGTCACGACACCAATTGAACCAGTGGACTCACCTGAACCGAAGAAACCTCCCGACTTTTTTCGAAGCTCTCTCAGATCCAGTCTCAGCCGGCAGCACATGCTTCTCACATCACTCGGCTCCATATCTGAGTTGATGTAGTTTGAGAAATACGGCGTTCCATATTTGGCGGTCATCTCAAAGAGCATACGATTGTTTTCTGTGGGAGACCAGTCGAAATCCTTTGTAATGGAGTAAGTCGGAATCGGGTACTGGAAGCCGCGACCGTTGGCATCCCCATCGATCATGATTTCAATAAATGCCTTATTGACCATATCCATCTCATTTTTGCAATCGCCATAGGTGAAAGGCATCTCTTTTCCACCGACGATTGCCGGCAGGTCCTTCAGATCACATGGAACTGTCCAGTCTAGCGTGATATTGGTGAACGGAGCCTGCGTCCCCCATCTGCTCGGCGTGTTTACCCCGAAGATAAAGCTTTGAACGCATTGCTTCACCTCTTTCTGTGAGAGATTGTCCGCACGCACGAAGGGAGCAAGATAGGTATCAAAAGATGAGAATGCCTGAGCCCCAGCCCATTCATTCTGCATGATACCAAGAAAATTCACCATCTGATTGCACAGCGTAGACAGATGGCTTGCAGGGGCTGAGGTGATTTTTCCGGGCACTCCGCCCAGTCCTTCCTGAATAAGCTGTTTCAGGCTCCAGCCTGCGCAATAACCGGACAGCATGCTGAGATCATGAATATGGAAATCACAATTTCGATGCGCGTCGGCAATTTCTTTGTCGTAGATCTCTGACAGCCAGTAATTGGCCGTAATGGCTCCGGAGTTAGAAAGAATAAGACCTCCAATAGAGTATGTGACCGTCGAGTTTTCCTTCACTCTCCAATCCTCTACCTGCAGGTATCTGTCCACAACACTTTTATAGTCCAGGAGTGTGTCGTTGCTCCTCCGGATACGCTCATGCTGCTTGCGATAAAGGATATACGCTTTTGCGACATCTTCATAGCCCGCACGAGACAAAACCGACTCCACACTGTCCTGGATCTGCTCGATAGAAACCAGACCGTTTTGAACTTTCCTCGCAAAGTCTGCTGTCACGCGAAGCGCGAGGAAGTCAACTACGCCGTCACCTTCTGGTGTCTCAGTTGCCTCAAATGCCTTTTTTATCGCTCCGGAAATCTTCGTGATATCGAAATCAACGATTCTTCCGTCTCGTTTTACAATTCTATACATGTGTAAAAGCCTCCTGTGATATGCCTTTTGCCAAAAATTATATATACGGTTTTTGTTAATGTCAATTTTTGAGGCGAATGCGCGAAAAGCGAATCAAATTGATCCGCTTCCCGCACTCCGTCATCTTAAGATGATCATTGCATTTTGCAATGGATGTTTACCCGCCGTTCTCTATCGACTGATTGTCGATATCCACATAAAGCTGCCCAGACGTCGCCGGTTTCAGGATTGTCAGATAGGCTCGGAAGATCGTTTCCATCTCATCAACGGTGATTCCCTTCTCCTTCTCTGTCATGTTCCATGGATATCCCTGTCCGAAAATGACATAGTGGTCATTATTATAGTCACAGGTAGCGTAAACATGCGGCAGTTCTTCTGTTCCCTGGATAACATCAGCAAACAGTTTCGACAGTCCCAACCGGAAATCCTGATCAAAATCCCGGTAATCATCCAGCGTTACGACATAATCCGGATTGCCTTCCTTGATTTCGTCGAGCCACTCGTGTACGTCGCGCTGGAGAGGAAGATTACAAGCCAGCAGGCGCTCAACGTTTTCTACGGTAATCGGATCTCCGACCTTTTCACACTCGGCTTCAAATAATGAAAAATTTAACCCGAAGCCGTATTCGTGCCAGGTTTGATAGCTCATTGCATTTTCCTTCTTTCCAATCTTCAGATTAAGACAAACGAATCTACACCGGGCACCAAAGCCAGCGACCGGCCGTTATCCCACTTCATGTGAAGCTGGCCGGCATCATCGATGGAAACAATTTCGCCTTCTGCCCCGTCAGGAACCGGATCATACGGATCTTCCATGTGGAGAAGCCTGATTCTTTGTCCCGGTTTGTATTCTTTTCTGATGCTTTCAATGTTCACGAAGTTTCTCCTCCATTATACTCAGCTCCAGTCACGACTCCCTTTATATGGACGAAGTCTACAAAGCGAACGGTGAAGACTTTTCCATCGTAATGCCAGCGTTCCTCGTAGAAGCCGTGCCCATCTGTTATTCTCCTGGATTCCGTTTTTTTCGGATAACCATAGTTTGCTACAACAGCTGCCGCCGGCTGGCCAACGTAGTCCTGAAGTGTTTCAATCTCCCCCGCATAGACCATTTCGTCATAATCGTAGAAAATGGCCGTGAGAAGAAACACGGTCAGAATGGTGAATATGAAGCCCAGCGTAACAGGCTTGATAATTCTGTCGATATTAATGTGCATGATATGACCCCCCTTATTCTTCAAAATCGTCTCCGCAGATCTCCTCAGTGAGATCAATCCAATTTGAATAGGTCTCCAGCTTTTTCCAGGTAACCCCTTCCTCGGTTTTTTCCTGTAATCCACCGCAACAACCGCAGATAACATTGCCGTCATCCATCTCAATGCCGCCGTGAATCTTCTGGTTTTCCAGGTCTATGAACTTAATCTGTTTCGCCATTTCCGTTTTCTCTCTCCTTTTTTGATTAGTATCCCTGATACGGATCATCTTTACTCGCCGGCCATGCATGATAGAGTGTAGGCTTACTGGCAACTTTGATTGGGAACGGGAGACGGCTATTCTGTTCGTTGTAGCATGCAATCTCCACCCCGATATGTCTGAAGCACATTGGGAATCCACGATAATCCATATCTTTGACAAGCTCGTTGAACTGCTCTGGCGTGACATTCAGGTCTGCATATAGTGGATACCACGGGAAATCACTGATTCTGACAGCTGGGGCTCTTTTTCGCTTGGTGCCTCCATTTCCATCAGTCACCTCGATAAGATGAGCCTGCCAGACCAAATATTCCGGGTGGCTGCTCATGTATTCTCGGTTAATCAGGGCTGCCATCTCGTAGGCATCTATTCCTGCAAACTTTCCATAACCACCGTAATTGTTTTCGCGTAGGCAAGAATTGTCGGGCAGCAGAAGGAAGCCCTTCTCGCCAATCCGAAGCGACTTATGCGGACGATCACAGAATCTCCAACTGTAAGTACCCATCACGTTTCCTCCATCAAAGAATACCCTGACAGCAGAGCTCCCATACAGTCTTCTGGAAATACAATTCTTTCTGTCATACATTTTCTCCTTCTTTTTTTGATTTGAATATCCAAAACAATATAAAAAGAGCCAGACTCACCGCTATCGATCAGTCTGACTCATAACAAAAAGGAACTTTATTCAAAATGGACCAGCTCACGGGCCTTATAATTGCACCGTAGAACTAATTCCAACATGTTGAGTATATTATATCCTCGATTTTGCGAAATGTCAATTTCAGAAACCAGCCGGCTATTAGAAATTTACTGGGGGGAATTTTAGAAGATATTCTGGAATAGTCTACCTGTGGCAACCAATAATTCTGGGGTGACACTTTCAAAAAACTCACCCCCTGGCTTCCAAATATTGTGGGGGATCATCTCTGACGTTCCTTGTTCTCGAAAAAAGCTCCGCCATTTCGTGTTATGACGGAGCTTTATCAATGCTACTTTTTCCTGACGAAAAAGGCTGTGGCCAATGACGGCACAGTGCCGCAGTACTATGTGGAAGACAGCCACCCGGCCATCATCGCGACGGAGCAGTTTGCATTGGTGCAGGATATTTTCGCCGAGCGTGCCCGCGATCCGAAACACAGCGGGGCAACCATATTCTCCGGGAAGATCCGGTGCGGTTGCTGCGGCGGGTGGTACGGCTCGAAGGTCTGGCATAGCAACGACAAATATCGCCGGGTCATCTGGCAGTGCAATCACAAGTTCAAAGACAAGACCCGCTGCAAGACACCGCACCTGACCGAGAATGAGATCAAGGCCGCGTTCGTCAGGATGGTGAACAAGCTCTACGCGGACCGGGAGTTCTACATCACGGAGCTGACCGCCATAAAGGACCGGCTCGGCGACACCACGGCGTTGGAGAAGGAGCGCCGGATTCTGGACGAGCAGCTTGGCATCGACGCCAAGGCGGTGAACGACCTGATTGCCCGGAACGCCCGGGTGGCGCAGGACCAGAAGGAATACAACGAGCGGTACGATGCGCTGGTGAGCCGGTATGAAGAGACCGAGCACAAGCGCGATGCCGTCATCGGGCAGATCGATCAGATCATGATCCGCCGCAGGAAGATTGAGCGGTTCATCGAGAGCGTGAAGGACCTGCCGGAGCTCATCACCGAGTTTGACGAGAGCCTGTGGGCCGGACTGGTGGACAGCATGACGGTGCACAGCAAGGACCGGATCGTGTTCCGGCTTACGTGCGGGATGGAAATTGAAGCATAAACCCTTGCATGAGATGAACCATGCCCTTGTTATGTGGTGCTTTGCTAATCATGTTATGGTATACTGTAGCTGAGAAGTATCAATTCGCAGATATAAAAAATCTAACTATCGATGCAACCAAATCTTTAAAACGTCTTTTTCTATAGTATAACACTGTAGGAGGTATCGACTTGGAAGACAGCACAATTGTAGATTTATATTGGCAGCGCAGCGAACAGGCCATCCCTGAAACGGAACACAAATACGGCGTCTACTGCCACACCATTTCTATGCGTATCGTGAATAATCGCGAAGACGCGGAAGAGTGTGTCAACGATACATGGCTCGGCGCATGGAATTCCATGCCGGAGAATAAGCCGTCGTTTCTTGCTCCATATCTTGCGAAACTGACCCGCTGGCTGAGCCTCAGCAAAATGAAAACACAGAACCGACTCAAACGCGGAGGTGGAGAAATAACAATTGCCCTGGAAGAACTTGACAAAGAGTTGGGAGAAGGAACTGATCTTGCAGAGCAGATTGAGATGAAAGAGCTATCTGAATATTTAAATGATTTTCTCGAAGCCTTGCCGTTTGTTGAACGTAAAGTGTTTCTTGGCCGTTATTGGTATGCAGCATCTATCCGGGAAATAGCTGAGAAGAGCGGCTTCAGTGAAAGCAAGGTAAAGTCCATGCTTTTGCGTACCAGGCGCAAACTCAAGGCGGCACTGAAGGAGGAAGGCTTATGCTGAGTGAGAAGATCATATTTGCCCTGAACAATGTGGATGATTTATATCTCGAAGAAGCAGAGGAGCTTCTGGACAAACCGATAGCAAGTCGACACGCCTTTAACAAAAGAACACTCCATGTGTTGTTAATTGCTGCTGTCCTCGCCGCGCTCCTGACTGCATGTGCGGTTGGTTACTCTATTCATCAGCGGCGTCAGCAGGAGCTCCGGGAAAGCTTAAAAATTGAAGAGAATCATGTGGCTGGCTATCAGGAATTTGAAAAGGCTCCAACACCAGAGGAAACCACCGTAGAGTCGGAAGGAAAAACACCTTCTGTCCAACTGATTTCTACATTCAGAAACGGAAGATTTGCGGATGTCTATTTCAGCATTTCTCCAATTACCCGAGAAGAAGCCTGGGATGCCATTGGATGGGAACAAAAGAACGCTATCTACGTCATTGCAAGCAATTCCAGAGAACTCGATGATGCTTATAGGAAGATCGGGAAAGGAACAGAGAAAGGACTGTACGGCA
>JBGUNA010000127.1:0-17139 GCA_045117135.1 Candidatus Limivicinus sp.
GGCATGGAGGTCGACAGTCTCGGCAAAAAGGACGTCGCCGCCATGATCAAAACCGCGCCGGAGGATCTGGCGGAGGTGCTGGAGCTCCGCCTGCAGCTTGCCAAGAGCAGCGTCCGGAAATACCAGGCAATGCAGAACGCCGTCTGCGCCGACGGTCGCTGCCACGGCATGTTTCAGTTTTATGGCGCGAACCGCAGCGGCCGCTGGGCTGGGCGGCTTATACAATTGCAGAATCTTTATAGGAACTCCATGCCCGACCTGGAGCAGGCGAGGGATCTGGTGAAGGCAGGCGATTACGATACCCTCGATATGCTGTATGACTCCGTGCCCGAGGTATTGGCAGAATTGGTCCGCACTTCCTTCATACCACGGCCGGGATACAAGTTCGTCGTCAGCGACTTCTCCGCAATCGAAGCCCGCGTGCTCAGTCACCTTGCCGGGGAAGAGTGGCGCACAGAGGTCTTCCGGGCAGGGCGAGACATTTACTGCGAGAGCGCCAGCAGAATGTTTGGCTGCGTCGTCGAAAAGCATGGCCAGAACAGCCATCTCAGGCAGCGTGGCAAAATCGCTGAATTGGCTTTGGGCTACGGTGGCAGCGTCGGCGCTTTGAAGGCGATGGGCGCGACCGACATGGGCATCCCGGAGGAGGAGCTTCAGCCGCTGGTGGATATGTGGCGGAGCAGCAATCAGCATATAACGCAGTATTGGTGGGCTGTCGACGCTGCCGTCAAGGAGGCGATCTCGCTGCGAACGGAGACCCAGGTCGGGAACATTACGTTCGTGATGAGAAACGGCATGCTGTTCATCACGCTGCCGAGCGGCCGCAGACTGTCCTACGTGAAGCCGCGGCTCGGAGAGAACCGTTTCGGTGGCGAGTCCGTCACCTATATGGGGATCGACGCCACGAAGCATTGGTCCCGGATCGAGAGCTACGGTCCAAAGTTCGTAGAGAATATTGTGCAGGCCGTCAGCCGGGATATCTTGGCCTATGCCATGCGGACCCTGAGCTACTGCCAGATTGTCGGGCACGTGCATGACGAGCTGATCATAGAATGCAGCCCCGGCGTGTCCCTCGACGCGATTTGTGAGCAGATGGGCCGGACTCCGCCGTGGCTCCCGGGCATCGAGCTCCGGGCCGACGGCTACGAGTGCGGGTTTTATATGAAGCAATAAAAAAGGCAGGGCCTACCGTGGCGGTAAGTCCTGCCCTCCGCGTTTATTCGTTTTCAAAAAGCTGTGGCCTGTTCAGCAGTATCAGTTCAGCTTCTTCTCGTGCATCGTTGTTCTTGCACTTGAGCAGAGAACGCCGTAGCTTTAAGCCATCATCTGACCTGAAAATGTATTCAGGGTGATCCTTGATATAATTTGCAGGTTCGCGGGAAAACCCATTTCTCTGAAGAAATACTGTCATTTCGTTTGTTGTTCCGTACTCAACAAATTCATACCAGTTATTGTCGTCAAGCGAGTGTTCCCCGTGTATAGCGATGTACATATTGGAAAAACGTAAGAAGTAATTTGAGATGCTGAAGAGAATGATATTCTCGATAACCTCAAGCGTGTCAGCAAATACTACATTTCTGTGCTCCGCGCTGTCATCATAAACAGCCGGCGTGTAGTCATTAAGCCAGAACTTTCGAGGATTATCCCGCATGTAATCGATGGCTTTCCTCATAATATAGTTCAAGCCATGGCCTTCCATCCACTGAGAAAGAATAACGGCATACCAGCTTAATTTGGCATGTTCTCCGGCTCGATTCCTTTTTCCCAAGGTGCCGAACTCATACTTGTCCCAATCGAATATGCGACTCAGTTCTTCCAGAAAATCCAATACCATTTTATGCGTAAACCGACCGTCCGCTGGTTTGTCCGGATAGTGTGAGCCGTTGTGTATAGCTGCTGCAAGCCGCCGAGACTGATCAGAGGAAATGTTGATGTCACTATCAATGAAATCCGTCTGTCCCGCAAACTTCTCGCGTATGGTCTGTTCTCCGTTCTCTGGCATATATGCAGAAAACTCTCGTCGTACAAGGCTGTTTCGGTCATCCATGATATCCTTAAGAAGAATTAGCCCGAACTTTCGCATCATGATATATTCTTCTTCAGGCTGCTGGATGCCGCCCTCTGTCACATAGGGTTCAATTTTGGAGCTGCCGGTCAGTAAAGTGTCTATCACATGTTTTTTGAACTTTGGTTTTAGCTCCTGCACAACGGAAAGCTGTTGATCAGGAATAGGTTCCTGCAGGTACTTCACATACTCTTTTTCAGTTACGTTCCTCCCATCGCTTAAAAAGAACACATTCCCATAGAGATTGAATTTGATTCGACCGACCCGCCCGATAAGATTGCGGAATTCAACACTGGTCATCTTTGGCCTACCGCTACGATAGTTTGTGATGAACAGATTATCGGCGGGGAGGTTTACACCTTCAATCAATGTGCTGGTGCAGAACATTGCGATTATTTTCCCGTCCTTAAACAGTTTCTCAATCCTCAGGCGAATCGATGACGGCAAATAACCTATGTGATACGCTATACCCTTGCGGATCAGTTTTGTAAGATAGTAGTCGCCATGGACCTGAGCTTTTATGTCGTCAGCCAGCTGTTTGAGGTCATCATCTTCAATTTCAGGCTTGTCTGCGGCATAAAGCCTGGCTGCCTGAATCGCAGCATCCTTTCCGCTGAAATAGGCGATATTCCTTTTGCGTTCATTCAGGGGGAGATCCTGATCAAATCCCGTCATGATATTCATGAAGGTGACTGCGGACATATCATTGTTCCCGTATTTACATATAAAAATCGTATCCTGTGTGTGATCGTTAAAAATACGGATGGATTTGCTCTCCTGGCTGATCAGAAACTTAAACTGTGTCACGGGAGCAAAAGTTGACGATATAGCGTTCTCCGCGCCCCTCTCGGCCTCCGTCACGAGCTTAAGGTAGACTTCGGGGTTCGGAATGTTTGGTGAAGCGAAAATGAAATGCGGCATGGGGTCTTGCTGGGCAAGCATATCAACCGTCTTATAGTAGAATGGCCCTCGGCTGTTTCTTCCGGTCATTTTATGCGCTTCATCGATAAATATGTAGTCGATCTTTACGTCCGGCTTATTTATAAGAAGATAGAGCAGGCGCTCCGGTGTCATCACAAAAATGAAGTTGTGATCTTCCTCCAGAGAGTAGTCGCTTGCAGCGGTTACAACGCTATAGTTCATTTCCTTCAGAAGGCCATCAAGCCCTCTTAGAGTATCCTCCCGAACCTCGTTGATCAGAGCCTTTGTCGGCACGATCCGGGCAAAGTTGCACTTCACGCCGTTTTGGATCTGGCTCTTGATGAACGCTTCCATAATGAAGGATTTTCCCATTGAGGTAGGAGCAGAATAACTCAGGGCCTCTCCGCCCATCTGGTCATATATATTTTTTTGGGGTATGAAGAACTTTTTCTCCTTGTCTGAAGGAATCGAAAGATAATCGTTGATAAAAATGGCATAGGCTTTATCTTGCAGGTTTGTTTCCGTATATTCTGACTTGTAGACCGTTTTGGCGATCTCCGTTCCACGGAAATTGCCTATGCTGGATAACACAGATCCCGCATAATACGAAACATCATCATTGCCCGGATACAGTTCCAGTAGCAAGGTGATAATTGCCTGTGCCCACATCTTATGTTCGTCCGACTTTGTCGGATGGGTGGATTTGGAGAGCAGATCTGCAAACCGAAGTGACGCCTCTATGTCAACCTTCCGCTCCTGCTGGAAGCCTTCCAGATGGAGCTTCTTTATGGCATAGTTGTAGAGCATATTATCATAGAGCACGTTGAGAAAGTCATTGTCATCGATAGTGCTAAAAATAGCATCACCAAGTTTTGTCCGCTTGGTTTCATTCATAAAACAACGGCCCCCTTCATGACGTGATCCATAATCTCGCTCTTATTTGTCTCAGCATCCATGAAAGGCAAAATGAAGATGTAAAACGAATGGCCATCAAGACCGTTACTCTTTATCTTGTCGGCGATATACTGAGCATGCTGTTTGATATCATCAGCCATCTTTTTTGCCACAAGAGCTTCATATTCTACGCCGGGATGATCCTCCGCTTTCACGCCGATAGTATATCCAAGAAAAACACCGTATGCTGTATTGTACTCTGATTTGGCATTTGGCTGCGGAATGATGGTATCCTTTAAAAAGGCAATCTCAGCGTCTTCAAAAAAACGATCCAGCGCCGTTTTTTCCACCATTTTTATTTCGCGATTGCTATGTTCCTCTATCCGGACAATAGCATCAAATGCATTATCCACCGCATCCCGTATTTCACCGACAATGTTGGATGAGCCAAAGACCATCTGGTTAAAAGGCGCACCTTGATCGTCGATACCGGAAAACAGGTGGATGCTCTCACATACACTCTTGTATTGAGAAAGATCGGTGGACAGTTCTACCCGGCTCATCAGCTTCGGCGCAGAGAGTTTGCCCTCCAGAAATGCGTAGATCAGCATCTCACCGAGTTCATTTCCTGCGCCTTTCTCATCTGGCGCGCCGTTTTCTTTCATGGTCTGGATAGCACGTTCTATGGCAGCATCGAGGTTGTCGTCTTTCCGGAATTGCTCCAACATAGCCCGGGAGAACACATATCGGCTAAGGTTCCGATAGAGCCAGGTTTCGAGGTCGTCATGCTGGAATTTACCGTCACGCACCAGAAGACGAAAAAGGCGCAGCTGACCGGGTTTGCTTAGACCGAGTTTCTCTGGGCATGGAACCTCCGCAAAAATCCTGTCTATGTCCTTGTCTTTAAGCGTTTTCTTTAAAGCTGCGCTCATTTCCTACCTCCGTGTTTTCCTTATTCCTCGTCTTTCTTTCTGTAGGGGACGGACGGCTCCGCCGCTTTCAGCGTCTCCCGCGGCGGGAATTCGTACACAGCCCCTTTGGATTCCGCTTTGGGCATCACGTACTCCTTACCCTCCGGATTATAGGTAAGATTAAAGACCAGATCAGATAGCCATTTTTTGAATGACGGATTGTCTTGGAACTGTTTAAAGAGCTCCATGTTATCAGACATAATTTCAAAAATAACTTGTTGCAGAGCACGCTCACTCTCCATGCGAGCGCTTTGCTCATCCGAATTTCTCATGGCGTTCTGGTACTTTTTATCCTTTGATACCATTTCCGGAATCCGGAGAATCTGCTGTTGCACGTTATCAGCGTCATTCCAATTGATGTTTCCAAACATGTCATTGAAATCTGCGATGATTCGTGATAGCAGATCCATTTCTGGTTCCACAATGTGCCCGGTCTTTCCGGCCGGAACGGGAGCAATCTCTGCGTCTGCATCCTCCAGCTTTATGGAGATCGCGGCCTGCGCCTCATTCCGATAGCTGGAAAGATCAATGGTATTTTGAATGCCATCGGATAAATCGTCCTGTCTCGGAGACGGTAGTTTGGGAAGCAACAGGGTGAGAAAGATTGACAGCTTCTCCCACTCAACATTTCCATACGGAAGAATCGCGCCAAGGAATCCATAAGTGCGAACAAAGGACTTAGCAGCACTCTTGAAATCAATCTGGTCATCGGTTTCTAACTGCTTATACACGGCGGCACAAGCGTCGAGAGTAGGATCGAGCCGATCCCGCTCCGCACCGCTTAAGAACAGATCTACCAACCGCTTCACATCGGTATCATCGTATACCTGATGCTTTTCCATAGTGGTGATCAGGTCATAGAGCTTGTTGGGGTCTGTCTCGCCTGAGAGGATCGTAGTACGATAATACTTAGAAAAAGACTCCTGAATGACGGATGTCTTGTTGGCAAAATCCAACACAAAAGTGTCCTCTTTACCGGGATACGCACGATTCAGGCGGGAAAGCGTCTGTACAGCACCAATATCGTAGAGCGGCTTATCCACGTACATGGTATGCAGCAGCGGTTCATCAAAGCCGGTCTGGAACATATCTGCTACGATCAGAATGCGGTAAGGATCTTTCTTGAACTCCTTCGGGATTTTTGCGTCGGGAAATCCGTTCATAGCCGCAGAAGTCAGCGCCGGTTCCATTCCTTTATACTTATGTTCTCCAGAGAATGCCACTATCGTCTTGTATGGGCTATGGCGCTCTGCAAGGCACTTATTGATAGCATAGTAATATTCAATGCAGCGAGGAATGCTGGCAGTAACTACCATTGCACGTGCCTGCCCATTGATCTTCTTCCTGGCGATGACCTGCTCGTGGAAGTGCTCAACCATCATGGCAGCCTTCTTGGAGATCGTGAATTCATTACTCTCCACGAATGCACGGAGCTTCTTCTGTGCACGCTTCTTATCAAACATGGGATCGTCTTCGACGGTCTTCATGATTTTATAGAAGCTGTCAATAGCAGTGTAGTTCTTCAGCACATCCAGAATAAAGCCTTCCTGAATCGCCTGCTTCATGGTGTAGACATGGAACGGGCGATGTTTGATCTCGCCGTCTTCTTCGTAGGGAACACCAAAGGTCTCCTCGGTTTTATTCTTGGGAGTGGCAGTGAAGGCAAAGTAGCTGGCCGTGGTCAGGAGCTTCCGGCCTTCTACCAGCGCATTGATTTTATCCTCATTGTCCATCTCATCATCGGATGCAAGACCAGACAATGCCAGATTCATGTTCGCGGAATTACGTCCGCTCTGACCGGAGTGTGCCTCGTCAATGATAATGGCAAACCGGTTATTTCTGTGTTCCTGCCCGATTTCTGTTGCGATATAAGGGAACTTCTCTACGGTGGTGATGATTATGCGCTTGCCATCCTGTATTGCTTTTCTCAAGTCGCCAGAATGCTCTGCCCACACTACGGTATTCTTGACCTGCATGAACTGCTTGATGGTATTGCGGATCTGCTTATCCAGTATCCGGCGATCTGTGACCACCAGAACAGAGTCGATCATCGGATGTCCGTTCTCCTCCAGCCCGATCAGCTGATGGGCAAGCCATGCGATGGAATTGGACTTCCCGCTGCCTGCGCTATGCTGGATCAGATAGCGTTTGCCGACGCCGTTTTCCTTTACATCGGCAAGGAGCTTAATAACCACATCCAACTGATGGTAGCGTGGGAATATCTGCTTCTCGGTCTTCTTCTTGGTGTCTTCATCAACCTCAACCACGACCTGAGCATAGTTTTCGATGATGAGTGTCAGCATCTCTTTAGTCAGGATGTTCTTCCAGAGATAGTCCGTCATCAAGCCGTCCGGGTTCGGCGGATTCCCGGCACCATCTTTGTAGCCCTTGTTGAACGGCAGGAACCAGCTGTTCTTCCCAGCCAGCTTGGTGCAGAACTGAATCGTGGTATCATCCACGGCAAAATGCACCATGCAACGTTTAAAGGAAAACAGCAGGTCACGCGGATCGCGGTCATCCTTATACTGCTGCACGGCATCCTCGGTCGTCTGCTTGGTGAGGGAATTCTTCAGCTCCATCGTGATGACTGGCAGACCGTTGATGAAGATGCAGAGATCCAGCGCCAGCTTTCCGGCATCCTGAGAATACCGCAGCTGTCGCGTGACGCTGAAGATATTCTTGGCAAACATCTTCTTGGACTCCTCGTTGCCCTCGGTCGGAGTCAGATAAAACATGATGAGATCAGCGGGATATACCTTCATGCCGTTGCGGAGGACATCGATCACGCCGCGCTTAGCGATCTCACCCTGCAGGCGATTCAGGAATTGACGCTTCTTCGTGTCAGAATGGAACACACCGAGCTTTTCCATTTCATCCGGTTGGGTGTCAGACAGGAAGCGGAACAGGCGCGTTTCATCCACAACATATTCCTTGTTGTAGTCGGCATTGGAGCCCTCTTCATAGCCGTTCTGCCCAACGAGCCATTTCACGATTAAGGCTTCAAGTCCGGATTCTTTTGTATTGGTGAAAGCCATAATCATTCCTCCTGTTCATCAGTTTCTTCCTCATCATTCTCTTCCGAAGAATCATCAAACACATCGGCAACATACTCGTAATCTGGAATCTCAATGCCGCGAACATCATATTTCCCGGTAATAACATCGGCGACAATTCTGGCCTTTAAGTCTTGCAGTCCTTGGATTTTACTGTTCTCTTTAACTATCAACGCATCGATTCTATGACATATTCTGTCAAGATAGGCTACTATTTCTTCCTGATCGTCAATAGGAGGTACCAGAATAAAGGCATCTTTCAGCATCTTTTGGGTTATGCTATAAACCTTTACTCCGTTCACTTTCTTTCTAATTTGGTACCGCCATGTGGGTGATTGAAAGAGGTAAGCAATGTACTTGTTTACCATAGACCCGCATGGATGCGCGATGATGGAATGATAACCAGCAAAAATAGTATCATCCCAATCAACAAAGGCACAGTTCCCACAGCCATCAACGTCCTCTGACGTATCAGCAAAGATAAAATCTCCTTTTTCCACAAGAGATGATGAGTTTGAAGATAGATATGATTCATTCACATACCTTATCAGATCTGCATTTAACCCTACACCCGAATTCTTCTTTGAATGTACTTGCCCATAACTGATGACAGGAACACCACTTTCCTCCAAGTTCGCTTTTGTTATTGACAAGCCTTTCCTAAAAGTGAATGATTCTCGAATACGTTGTATCTGCCAATCTCTCGGATAATCAATATCCCACCGGATATCATCGTTGTGTTTGGTTTCAGTATTACGAACACCTTTGATTACTGCTTTGTCTATCAGAATTGATTTCATCTCATTCAGAAGGCCGATCTCGTTTCTGTGAGTTGAAATCAGTCGATTAATTCCTGAAACTTTCCAATCCAAATATCGCACTATTTGATCTTGCTCATCCCTTGAAGGCACCGGAAATCGAATTGTTAAAAACACATCTGGGTATAGCCGCAACCTTGATGGCCTGATGCCTGTAGAGAGTGAATGATATACATCTACCAATTGCCTCTCACGCAGAAGCATATCAAGATAACGAGAATTATAGATATCTCCGTTCTGACGATACACATTGTATGCAGGACTAACCACGCCCTCATATTGGGATACCCCGATAGCTCCTTGCCAAGTCCACATAGTATTAGCTGCAATGTCTCCGACTTTACAAATCTTATACCCGATCAAAGACTCTGCCTGAAACATAGTAATGTTTTTCTGGCTTCGAGGCGTTATTCCAGTAATATGTGAAACTGATAGTAATTCTTCTGTCCCTTCCGTGGATCGATTATCTATAACGCTAAATAATTGTTTCCCTCGATACATCGGCCACCGGGACGGGTATTGTCTTTTGTCAGAAGGATTAAATAGATTCGTGCTCATCCATCAAGCCTCCCATTATTTCCGCTAACATCCCATCCGAGGTGGTTTCCAAATCCTCAAGATCAGTTATTATCGACATCAAATCGCGCATAGGAACTGGCCTGTAAAAGTATTTTGAAAAACTAATTTCATATCCGACGATCGTTTTTTTCTTATCTATCCAAGCATCAGGCGCATACGTCAGCACCTCATTTTCCATGAACGAGTCGATACCGCCATCATATAAAAAGGGAACCGTTTCAGTATCTCGTAAATCTGTATCTGCCTCTCCTTCAATAGGATGAGCAGTTGACTCTTTTTGAGTAATATAAGGACGTATTTTCTTTAATGCGGCAGACTTTAGTTTTGTAGCTTTTGCAAACTCTGACCAATCATCAAGCGGAGTACCTGCAGGAATAGCTGCAATGGCATCCCTAATCGCCTGCAATTCCTCTTGTTTTTTAAAGATATTCTTCGGAATATCCCGCTCAGGAAATACTCGAAGTCGAAGAGGACGCTCTACAGTAATAGACCAGTATGCGAATTCGTCGTTACTGAAGACCATACTAACATCGCTTTCTTCCATATCAAGAAAGATACGAACAATCTCCTTACGAATATCTGGCGTAAATTCGCAGTTCTTTTTACCCATATTTCTTCTGAGTGAAGATTTCATCGCGGTGGCGTCAATTAGCTGTATTTTCCCTTTACGGCGTTCTTCTTTCTTGTTGGATAGAATCCAAATGAAAGTGCCAATACCGGTATTGTAAAACATGTTTTCCGGCAATGCGATAATTGCCTCAACCAAATCATTCTCGATCAGATAACGTCGTGCATTGCTTTCCCCACTCCCAGCATCACCAGTAAAAATGGAAGAGCCATTATGCACCTCGGCTATCCGGCTTCCTAACGGAGTATCCTTCTTCATTTTGGACACATTGTTTAGAAGGAAAAGGAGCTGTCCATCACTGGTGCGTGGAATCATAGCCATCTCTTCTCCACCTTCAAGATAGGTGTTGAAACGAGTATCAAGGATTTCCTTCTTTCCGCCCATCTTCTCAGCATCAACTTTCCAGCTCTTTCCGTAGGGAGGATTTGAAAGCATGAAATCAAACTGTTTGGACGGGTGTTGATCCGCAGAAAGCGTTGACCCAAATCCTATGTGCTCGGCCTGATCCCCATCGCCCTTTAAAAGCAAATCCGCAGTACACATAGCAAAAGTTTCAGGCTGAACTTCCTGACCAAACAAATGAATCGAGACTTCCTTCCCGCGCCGCTTGGCCAGAGTCAAAAGTCGCTCCTGTGCAACCGTGAGCATGCCACCTGTCCCGCAGGCTCCGTCATAACACGAATATGTAGCATCCTTGATCTGATCTGCGATGGGAAGGAATACCAAGTCGGCCATGAGCTCCACGACGTCCCTCGGAGTCCAGTGCTCACCAGCTTCTTCATTATTCTCTTCGTTAAACTTCCGGATAAGCTCCTCGAAAATGGTACCCATACCGTGATTGTCCAGACCGGGATGCTTCAGTATTGTTTTCTCCGCATCTTTATATACAGGGTTTGGGCTCAGGTTGATATCGGAGGAGACAAACTTCTCAATCACCGCGCCAAGGATATCAGCTTCCACCATCGTGTCGATCTGATTGCGGAATTTGAACTTGTCAAGGATGACCTGGACATTGGGAGAAAAGCCATCCAGATAAGCAATGAAGTCCGCTTTCAATGTCTGCTTCTTGGCACGACTGGTCAGGTCGCGCAGCAGGAACGGCGACGCATTGCAAAAGGCATGTCCCGCCGTATTGCACAGCGCAGGCCACTGATTATCGATCTTCGCAACATCCAGCCTTTTCTTCATTGCAAGAACATCGGCCTTGGTATCCTCCAGCAGGGCATCCAACCTGCGGATAACCGTCATGGGCAGAATGACATCACGATACTTTCCGCGCACATAAACATCGCGCAGGCAGTCATCCGCAATCCCCCAGATAAAATTCACTATTGCATTATGCACCTGATTGTCCATGAATCCGTTTCTTCCTTTCAATATATGCGCCTAAAACGCCACTATAATCATACAGAATGTGCAGTCCTATAAAACGGACTCACTCTGCCTTTTCTTCCTTATCATCATTTTTGTCGTCAGCGGCACCACCGGAACGAATCCAAGCGTCAACCTCTGATAGTTTGAACTTCCACAGCCTGCCGACTTTATACGCGGGCATATTTCTCTTGGCAATCCAGGAAAGTATGGTCTCTCTACCTACGCCGAGATACGACTGTACTTCCTTCAGCGTTACCCATTTTTCTATTGCAACTTCACTCACTGTTTAGCCTCCATCTATTTGTATTCATATCTTGCGTTTATAAAGAACGAGAAGTATCCGCTGTTTGGAAAGCAGTCGTTATTCTCGCTGTCTACCATTATCCACCGGCATTCGGTTCTTTCTTCAAACCCCCGCGCATCCATTTCAACTGACAGCACTACGCCTTTATGTGGAGGTGTTTCCGGGATGTCGATGTATATCATCTTCGCTCTTGGACGGGCGGTGTCATGGTTGGAGAAATATAATCTTCGTCCGCGCCACGTCTGAGTCCCCGCGTTCTCAAAGCTCCATGTATGCGTGAATTCTTCATACAGTTTTACATCGTATGTCGGTTTGTATTTTGTCCGCAAATACACCTGATCGTCCGTATAACGCGTTGGTGCCGGTCGATACTCCTTTTTAACCTCCGGCTGGGGAGCCGATAGCATTTTCTGATACTCCAACGCCACGATATCGGTTGCTTCTTCGTTGTCGCTGTCTACAAAAGCATTCAGCTGGAGTGACAATGCTTTACACAGATATATCTTAGATATGTCCGGTGAAGGAGGTATGCCAAAGGCGGTGGCAACGTCGCCTAACTGCTCTTCCTTTATGCTTTTGGAAAAGAAGTCTGTCAGGCCCTCTAAATTAAACGGGCTGAAAGAACTCTTCAGCTCAGGGCTCATGGTCCTTGAGCCATCATATAGCTTTCTTTCTAAAGGTACATCTTCAGAGGTGTACCTTTTTTCTTTCTTGAATTTGAAGGTTTTACTACCAGCGGCTGAAAGAATCCTGAGGACCATGACGCCATAGTTCCTTCTGCTCGGATAATAAATACCATCCCAGACGAGCGGATAAAGCCGTTTAAAATAGGTCTTTAACAGCATCTTCGCACCTCCTCGTCCTACGACATTTCATTTGTCTTATGTTCTGTCTTATGTGTCCTATGTTTCTGAACCATCTGTCCCATTTTGGTCTGCCATAATAAGGACAGTCGAACGGAGGTGGGATCAAGAACAGGCAAACGGACGTAGTTGCTAAAGATTATACCACACTATTTAAGCTATTACAACTTGTTTTAACTAATTCGTTTGTAAATACACATAAACCCACTCTAATCGACAATCATAGCAGACTTCGCCTCAAAGGCCAAGAGGTGAAATCCGCAGTCTGCGTGATGGTAGCAATCGGCCCAAGAGTCAGCTCGGCGGAGCGCTGCACTCTTCCAGAGAAAACATGAGGAGCAAAGCATATGACAAGATCTGAAAGAGAGAACTGGCTCTGCAACATCCAGGAAACCGCCACAGCCGTGGCAAGGCAAACCAGCTGGGGAACAGTGAAAAGCGTTCTTAGGCGATACGGTGCATCCAGCATCGAGGAGCTGAGGCCCAGCGACTATCCCGCAGTCTTCAGTGACCTCTACGCCGTAGAGGCCGACACCAGAGACTGACCCAACCCATCACCTGCGGCGGCGCACATTGACCGGCCGGAATGTGTGTGCATGGCCAATGCAGGTGGCAGCAAATCAACACGTCCAGCGTCATGCACCGCTGGTCACCGACAAAGAGACGGGGACAACCCCGAGAGGTGACCATGAGGAAAACACTGGCGAGCCATATGGATTCTCCCCGTTTCGGAAAGAGACGAGGAAATCTAAATGGCAAAAACAAAAAAGGCCGGGCTTGAGGCCGAATTCAAGCATAACACGAGCATCGGCGAGGATGGGGCGATTCTCTATGACGCGCCGATTCAAATCCGGGATCAAGCGGATCTCGAGAACTACCACATTTCTTGGGGCGACTGCAGGACGCTCAGTTTCCACGGTAGTGAGCGGGTTACGGTATACTTCATGAAAGTCGAAAGCAGGTCCCTCGCCGAGTACATGTGGGCCAGTCTTGACACTGAGCACTCTCGCGGATATGCCAGCGTCAGGTGCATGATCCCCGGAAAACGGAAGGCGCACATCAAATGCCCGGACACGAACAGCTGCGCCAATTGCCCTCATAAAGGGGACAAGCAGGCTCCTATCATCAGTTGGGACGGGCTGACCGAAAGCGGGTATGAACCGGCTGCCGGTGCGTCCCCCGAGGAAAGTGCTGTGACGAAATCGGAGTACAGAAGCATTAAGGCAGCGATGGATGCCGAAGACGTCCGCATTGCAAAGGCGTTCGAAATGAAGGAACTGCTCGGCTTCTCCGTCAGAGAGATCGCCGAAGAACTTCAGATCTCGGAACCCCGCGTCTATCAACTGGTCGCCAGAGCCAAGGCGATCGGCCGGGAGTACCGGCAGAAAAACGGCTAAAAACAGAAAAGGCGGTGTCGGAACCGATCACTCCGGCACCGTCTTTTTCTCTGGGTGCAAGCTATCGCCTATTAAACGTATATTTGTTCGTCATACGAATTCCCGTATTAATCTATTTTTCTATAATAGTCCATGCCACTTGGTCCTCTGTAGATACCACTTGGTTCAAAATATGAGACAAGAGCGAAAAAACCTGCTATTCTCCCATCGAAGCCAGCAATCAAAGCTGAAAGGAGCTTGGTGTCGTGGAACTTGAAATGAAAAACCTGTCAAAGAGTTTCGGGAAAAACAAGGCTGTTAATTGCGTAAGTGCAAGGCTTACGCCTGGCGTATGGGGACTGTTGGGCGCCAACGGCGCAGGGAAAACCACCATGATGCGCATGATGGCCGGAGTACTGGAGCCTTCTCATGGGCAAGTCACATTTTGCGGAAAAGACATTCGAAATAACAGTGAGTACCGCTCTGTTTTTGGTTTTCTTCCGCAGGAGATACAATTCAGCAAGGACTTGACCGTGATCGACTATTTGAACTATGTCGCCGCATTAAAGAATGTTGCCCCAGCACTAACGAAAGAGCGCATTGACAATTTGCTTTCCGTTCTCACGCTTGAAGGAGTGAAAAATAAAAAGATCGTAAAACTGTCCGGAGGAATGAAGCGGAGAGTCGGTATTGCACAGGCTATGCTGAACGACCCGTCCGTGCTGATCCTGGATGAGCCTACCACGGGACTTGACCCTGGAGAGCGTATTCGGTTTAGGAACTTTCTATCTGCAAGTTCCGCTGATAAAATCATCATTCTCTCTACCCACATCGTATCGGACATTGAGGATATTGCGGATAGTGTCATGATCATGAAAGATGGGGAACTGAACAGGATAGTAAGCAAAACGGAATACGATGATCTTGAAAAGCTGTATATCAGCATTTTTATGGAGGAGGCAGACAGATGAGATCGTATGCACAGGAATTAAGAAGGATTCTGAAATCAACCAGGGCCAAAGTAGTTATTCTTCTTGCCGTTCTTCTGCCAATTCTGATGGCGCTTCTCGCAAATGAGTTTAACGACGCAAATACCCTTGATTCAGACGGGAACATTGTGCCCCTGCACGGACGGGACGCGCTGCTGTTCATCAAGGAAAACAGCGCGGAAGGAAACGGAGAGGCCACGGTCGAGCGCCTCCAGGACGCGCTGCTTACATATCAGTCTCTGTATGATGAATACGGGATAGATCCACTGGGAAGCGGATTCCCGCTTGACGTCCTTTGGAGGGAAGTGCAGCCGATCAGACCTCTTCTGCGAATGATCACACTGACATACAGCACGCAAGAAGAAAGTGTTGATCTGCGAAACATGTCAGCAGATACGCTCGACTCTTTCTATGAAGATGTTGAGGCAAAATTGATAAGTGTAATGCAATCAGATCAGGATCTGCGATACCCAGGTATGATCAGCAAGGCGCAACAGCTTTTTCAAAAAGTCAGCACGCCGTTTTATGTGTCTTATGGCTATTCAAGGGATGCCTTTGATTACATAGAATTTGCGATTCTCTTTTTAGTTATTCTTAGTGTAGCGTTGTCAGCTCCCGTATTCTCGGAGAGATACAGTACCGGCGAAGACAGCATCCTTCGCTGTACGCTATATGGGAGAGGCAAACTGGTTAGGACAACCGTCTTGGCAGAACTGACCGTGGTAACAGTGATGTATTTCGTCGGAATAGCATTGCATCTTCTCATATCGGATATGATGTTCGGGTTTGATACGCTGAAAGAGTCTGTGCAAACGCTATATACCGTATATTCACTTCCCAATATGAATCTGCTTGAATTGCAAATCGTTCTTGCTCTTTCGGGATGGCTTTGCTGCATGGCCGTAACTGCAATGTCGTTATGTATTTCGGCACGGGTAACCGAAACCTCAACGTCAATGGTGCTGTCATTGATAATTGTTATTCTGCCGACGCTCATTTATTCAATAAGCGGAGGCGTGAGCTGGCTGCTTGCATTTTTGCCTTCTGCCTCTGTGGGATTGAGTAATAATATGCTGCTGAGCCTTGTGGACTTGAGATTTTTGATGATTGGGGATAAAGTGTTCTGGTATCCGGTAATTCTTGTTTGCACGGCAGCGGTGGAATGTTTCCTTTTTGTTGCGCTGACGCATTTGGTATATTCCAAGCATCAAGTTACCAAATAGGAAGATCCGATAGGGAGGCTCTGAGATTCTATGAAAGTAAAAATACAGGTCGATCCTGCGATCTCAGAAGAATATGCGGAATTTCATGTGAGAGAGATCACGGATGAGGTTTCGAGATTTGCGGAGATTATTGAGAAAAGTAATAGTGTTTTGACTGGCACAGATGAATATGAGAGAACGATCATTATAGATCCCGATGATATTGTTGCCGTTCATGCAGAGAAAAAATGGTGTAGGATTCTTACAGAAACAGCGGATTATAGCTGCCGAAAGCGCCTGTATGAGCTTGAACAATATCTCGGCCCGGAATTTATGCGAATATCAAAATCAATCCTTGTTTGCATAAGAAAAATCGAAAGTGTAGAGGCTGTTTTTAACGGAATGTTGCTTTTGCACATGAAAAATGGATCGAAGGAGTATGTGTCGAGAACATACTTACCGAATCTGAAATCCTATCTGGGGATATAGGAGGCTGCCATGAAAAACCTTTTTTTCAAAAAAATCTGGAGCGGCATTTTGTATGGCAGTACGATGTTTACGCTCTCTCTCGTACTGATCGATTGCGTATATGACAGTTCGCTAACGGTACTTCCGCACCAATATGCAAGGATCGTTATCGGCGCAATCTGCATCGGCGTAGGATTTGCCCTTTCTTCCATGATTTATGAGGAAGACCGTATGCCGTTTCCTCTCAGGACGCTGATACAATTATTGATTTGCACAGTTACGATATTGATTGCATTTGTAGTATCCGGCGGAATACCGGATGGATCAGGTTTTGGAATAGGAACCGTGTTCGTTCTTGTTGAGATAATCGTTGGGTTTATTTTCTGGATTGGAAATATAGTTTTCTTTTTGCGTGAAGCTCGAAAAATAAAAACAAGACTGTCTGAACAAAAGAACAAATCTGCCGAGGGCAGGGAATAATCGTTATGAAGGACGGTCCCGAAGAGAAGCCCGCGGAAGAGTCTGAGGACCAGCAGGGCTAAAACAGAAAAAGGCGGCGTCGGAACTGATCACTCCGACGCCGTTTTTCTCTGGGTGCAAACAAACACACGATTGAACTATCACACGATTTATC
>JBGUNA010000128.1:0-4903 GCA_045117135.1 Candidatus Limivicinus sp.
TATAGCACCGCTTTTAGCACTGTCAAGAGGAGAGTGCTAAAAGTGTGTGAACAATCATTACATATTTTGTTAACTCATACTCTTTGCGCGCAATTATAGCTTTGGCAGAAGATCCCGGCGCTTTTGCAGCACGGCTTGTTTCTCTTCCACTTCGTGCTTAAGAGCTTTCATTTTGTCGCTTGCGGTGTCCTCCCGGTACAGCAGATCAATCAGCGCCTCCTGCTTTTCGATGATCGTGTTTTTAACCAAAGCGGTTGGTTCAAGATTCACTTCAACCTCATGCTTTACCTCGGCAGCGCGCTGTTCGGCCTCCATACGAAGCCGCTCGGTCTCCGCTCTGATCGCTTCCATTCTTGCGGTGATGCGTTCTGTTCTGTAGACGACCTCCGGATAAGCCTCCGCAAAGCGGCGGTGGAAGAAGGAGCGGTCGCGCAGCAGAAGATGAATCTCTTTGTTGATTGCCTCTGTGTCGTCAGCCTCGCTGCTCTCAACTCCGGTTTTGACCAATTTCAACACGAAGTGGGACATTAAGTAGTCTGCGATAAAGACGGCAGACAGGGAGATCGCCAGCGTCTCCCGCAGCGTGACGCTCATATGGTTTGACAGGCGCAGCAGCAGCGGATTGAACAGCTCCACGATCAAGACGCCGCCCAGGCCGAACAGGATCAGATTTCCGATCCAGACGCGGCCATGAAGATTCATCGGCTTTTTGCCGTAATCCCACCAGCGGGCATGGAAGCGCTTCTCCAGCACATAGCTCGTCATATACTCCAAAAAGCCGCACAGGAGGAACGACACGACGAAGGTCGTACCGACGGAGGATTCCAGCGGGCTCAGGCCCTTGACCGCGACGGTGATCAGGGCCGCGCCGGAGCCGTAGATCGGGAGCCACGGCCCGGTCAGAAAGCCGCGGTTGATGAAGCGATGAAACTGGAAAAACTTCAGCGTGACCTCAATACACCAGCCGAGAAAAGCGTATGCGAAAAACAGCAATACGAGATTGATCAGGCTTTCGGACAACATAGTATATACTCCTCTGAATTATCTGCCCATTGCTCTTTACAAAGCTGCCGTTTTTATCTTGCGACAAAATACTATAACATACAACTTGCTTTTTTACTAGCATAGACTGAAGAGCTAATTTATTCTTATGTGATGTCATTCCCCTGTACAGCAGAAAGAAACATAATCAAACGCTGGCCTTATAACGGTTTGAACCTTTTGGTGAATCTCGAGAAACGCTAAAAAGTGCAGGGGGCGGGGGCGGATTCGAAAAGCCCAACCTGAGACCAAAAGTCGATTAAAACGAAAAAGCGAGACAGGCAGATGCAAGGTTGCACCCACCTGTCTCGCTTTGCCCTTGTATCAAGGGTTTTCCCGGGTAGAAACGCAAAAAAGTACACAGGCTATTGTATCATAGCCTGTGTACCAACGTGGTGGATCGGGCTGGATTCGAACCAGCGACGCTTGGCTCTTCAGGCCAACGCTCTACCGTCTGAGCTACCGATCCATGGTGCCTCGTCAGGGACTCGAACCATGGGCTCCCGCATTAATAGTGCGGTGCTCCACCACTGAGCTAACGGGGCAAAGAAAAGATTCCGGCGGGAATCGAACCCACGATCAGAGTTTTGCAGACTCCTGTCTTAACCGCTTGACTACGGAATCATGGTCGGGGTGGTTGGACTTGCACCAACGTAGCCCGGAGGCTGCGGATTTACAGTCCGCTGCAATTGCTGCTATGCGACACCCCGATATAATGCACCGGCCATATTGGCCAGGTGCTATTTTTAATGCGTGATGATCAGGTCATCCAATGTTGTATGCAGAATACTCGCCAGGACAACAAGATTGTCAACAGACGGGACTGACTTCGCCCGTATCCACCCGTATACAGCCTGGGGAGATGAAAATCCGAAAACATCCTGCAAATCCCGAACTGTCAGATGGTTCTGCATACGAAGCTCATCAATTCGCCTTGCTGTGGCTTCCAAATCAATGGCGGGAAGCAATATTATCACTCCTTTCAAACAGAAAAATCCCCGGCTGGCATACCACCAACCGGGGACTGGAGTGATCACTTGAAAAGAAAAGAACTACTCCGCATCTACCTCAGGTCTGCATGTTGGCATGCCAAATAAGCCTTCACAAAAGTTGCGAAAGCAAAAATAGCAATATTTGCACATGCATATTACGAGTTGACGCATTGCAGTATCTCCTTTCTCTTTTTTACGAATAAATTGTACCACTATTTTTTAATGCTGTCATTAAAGTTGTAGTTTAATTTCGAGATTGTTTACAAAGTAAGCGTCTCCGGTGTCTTCCATATCGATTCCCCCCCTCCTCGCGTAATCGCATAACCCCATAAACGAAAAAACAGAGATGATTCTTAAAACCATCTCTGTCACTTTCAATATTTCAGTTTTCCGACTCAGTCGAAATCGAACCACTCAACATCGTAGTGATCATCGAAATCGTAGCGGTCATCCCAGTCATAACGATCATTTTCTGCGTGTTCCCGTGTTCTCCGAGCCGCGGATCTCCTCGTGATAAAAATAATCCACGATTACCGGATGGCCCTGCGGCACTCTGCCGTAAGGCATCTCGTTGTCCACAAAGGGACAGGCGTATCGTTTGGCCATAGCTTCAGCTCTGGCTTCGAGTCCTTCAAAGTAGCTCCGGTCTTTCTTCTTGTAGATTGCATCGTACAGCCCGACCAGTTCCGGCCTCTTTTCCGCGATATAGTCCATGATAGTCTTTTTGAAGCCGCCGCGCAGGTTCAGATTTTCCAGCCAGAACAGATCACACTGATCCTTGACGCGCTCGAAGATAGCCTCAAAGTCCGTAATGCCGGGAAAGACCGGGGAGACAAAGCAGACCGTGCGGATTCCGGCATCATAGACCTTCTTCATGGCGGCCAGGCGGCGCTCGATGGAAACGGCGGAATCCATGTCGTTTTTGAACGCCTCGTCCAATGTATTGATCGACCAGGAGACGGTGACCTGCCCCAACTCCTTGAGCAAATCAATGTCCCGCACGACAAGGTCCGACTTGGTGCAGATCAGGATATCCGCATCGCTGCCGCGGAGCTGTTCCAGAAGCTTGCGGGTGTTCTGAAAAATCTCCTCCTGGGGATTATAGCCGTCGGTGACAGAGCCGATCACCACCCGCTGCCCGGCGTATTTCTGCGGATTTTTGATCTCCGGCCAGTGCTTCACATCCAGGAAACTGCCCCATTCCTCCGTATGTCCGGTGAAGCGCTTCATGAAGCATGCGTAGCAATACTTGCAGGCGTGGGTGCAGCCCACATAGGGATTGACCGAATAGCCGCCCACCGGCAGGCTGGATTTGGTCATGATATCTTTGGTTTCTACCTCTCCGATCAAAATGCCGTCCATCATCATCTGTGCCATGCTTTTTGTTCCTCCAACACCTTGTTGAACGGTTCCGGAAGCTCCTGAACCATGTTTTCCTCCCCCATAATCGGAAGGAGATCCTCCTTCCAGAACACGGGGATATTCCGTGCGTGTGCCTGCTCGGTCAAAGACCTGGCCCAACTAGGCTCCGTGTGCACCTTCCGGCTCTGAGCGCCGGTCATCGTGCCGATTACGATCCAGTCGATCCCCTGGAGCTCCACCTCGCCGGGATCGTCGAACAGCGGCTCAAAGGTGACGTGATAGCGCTTCGCGCGGACATTCTTTCGCAGCGCATCGATTCGCCATAAATCGGAGTGTCTTGTGACCGTCACGCCAAACCAGGCGTTGTCCAGTTCACAGTCGATGTCCAGCAGATCGGGCCGCTTAGAAAGAAACAGAAATTGATGCTGCGGGTTAGCCCGCATTTTGGAGAACACTTCCTCCAGCCATTCCGGCTTCCAGACACAGAGGTCGCTCATGCCCGTGAGCAGAAAATTCTGCGGGCGGGGCTTTTCCATCAGCCGCAACTTTCCCGGATAAAACTCCGGCTTTGAAAAATCGTCGATCATGTGATAGCGCTTCACATTATTGCGGGCATAACAGTAGTCGCAACCCACCGTGCAGCCGATCACGAGGTTCATATTTTGGATCTGATCCTTGATACAGACGCTCATGGTCTTTGTCCTCCTTCCAGATTATCCAGAACGCGATGCAGAAAAGACTCAAACAGCCGGATTTCTTCCTCGCTGAAGCCTTCATAGAAGACCGTTCCCATCCGGGCTGACACATCCTCGTAATCTTCCCGCAGAGCATAAGCCCGATCTGTCAGAAAAAGCAGGGTTTTCCGCTTGTCTTTCTCGTCGCTCTCGCGGCGGAGAAGCCCCTGCTTTTCCATGCGTTCCAGCATGGAGGTCAGAGACGTAATAGCCAGCCCGCACTGCTCCGACAGAGTATTTATGGAAATACCGTCCTTTTGCCAGAGCACATACAGAATGCGCCCCTGCGCACCGTTGAAAGCATCGATTTTCTTTTCATTGAGAATCTTCTCGAAAACCCGGTCACTCAGTTGCTTCACTTTTGTGACCAGGAAACCACCGTTTGTATCCACAAAAAACGCTCCTATATAGTAGTAAATGAATTCTACTATATAGGAGTGTTTCTGTCAAGGGTCATCCTTTGTTATTTAAAAACAGAGATGATTCTTAAAACCATCTCTGTCAATTTCAGTATTTCAGTTTTTCGACTCAGTCGAAATCGAACCAGTCAACATCGTAACGATCATCGAAATCGTAGCGATCATCCCAGTCATAACGATCATCGTAGCGATCATCCCAGTCATAACGATCATCGTAGCGGTCATCCCAGTCGGGAACACAAGGGACGGTTCTCCGTGTTGACATCGCAGTGATAATCTGTTATTTTGTAACGGGTGATGCTTATGCCAAGAACTGCAAGGCAAAAAAGTAATTCCGGTATTTATCATGTTATAC
>JBGUNA010000129.1:0-4403 GCA_045117135.1 Candidatus Limivicinus sp.
GAAAATCGAAGCTCTGGTAGCGGATATTTCTCATCAGACAAAAACACCGATGGCCAACATCCTTCTCTATGCTCAGCTTTTGGATGAGCAGGAAACTTCCGAAGATGCTAGACTGCTAATTACATCTTTGATCGGGCAATCCGAAAAACTCAAAACGCTGATTGATGCGCTGGTCAAAACATCCCGTTTGGAAACTGGTATCTATCAGTTTCAGACTAAGCGTGCCAAAGTTGAGCCCATGCTTGCGGAAACGATCAGGCAGTATCTTCCCAAAGCACAGCAAAAACACATTTCGCTCAAGCAGGAGCCGACCGAGGCATTTGCGGTATTTGATGCCAAGTGGACAGCGGAAGCTATTGGAAATCTGATCGACAACGCCATAAAGTACACGCCAGCTGGAGGTGAAGTCTCTCTTCACGTTTCAGAGTATGATATGTTTTGCCGCATAGTCATTACGGACAATGGCAGAGGCATTCCGGAAGAGGAGCAAACAAAGATTTTCCAGCGCTTTTATCGATCCCCCTCTGTGGCAGAGGAAGAAGGTGTTGGGCTTGGCTTGTATCTGGCGAGGGAAATCATATCCGGTCAAGGCGGGTATATCAAACTTGAGAGCCAACCAGAAAAAGGTTCGACGTTCTCCATCTTTCTGCCGCGAGAATGAATTCTTTCAAAACTGTTAGATTTTAGAAAGACCCTGGAAAGAATCCTATGCTAAAGTCTGTATTGTCAAAGAAGGCAATACAGACTTTTTCCATGGAGGCATACTTATGGCGATTTTGGAAACAAAGGATCTGCGCAAGACCTACGGCTCCGGTGAAGCGGAAGTTCGCGCCCTGGATGGAGTGGATCTGTGCGTAGAAAGCGGAGAGTTCGTTGCAATCGTCGGATCGTCCGGTTCCGGGAAATCGACGCTCCTTCACATGCTTGGAGGGTTAGATCGCCCGACATCTGGAACTGTAACAGTGGATGGCCGAGAGCTGTCAACGCTGAAAGACGAAGAACTGACGATCTTCCGTCGCCGCAAAATAGGCTTTGTTTTTCAAAGCTACAATCTTGTTCCAGTACTGAGCGTCTGGGAGAATATTGTCTTGCCGGTTGAATTGGATGGAGGAAAGATCGACAAGGCATATATCGATCAGATCATCCGCACACTAGGCTTGGAGAACAAACTGTCCAATCTGCCGAACACCCTCTCAGGCGGTCAGCAGCAGCGCGTCGCGATTGCACGCGCGCTTGCCACAAAGCCCGCAATCGTTTTAGCCGATGAACCCACCGGCAACCTGGATTCCAGAACAAGCCAGGATGTGATGGGGCTTTTGAAGATCACCAGTGAACGCTTTTCCCAAACTATTGTTATGATTACCCATAACGAGGAACTGGCACAGTTGGCCGACCGGATCATTCGCATCGAGGACGGGCGTGTACTCTCCCGGAGGTGAGCGGCATGGTAAGAGTGAAAAACAATGCCTGCGTTCGTCGGCTTGCCTGGAAAAGCCTGCGGGCGAACAAAACACGCAACGCAGCCGCGATCCTCGCCATCGCCCTGACGGCGCTGTTGTTCACGGCGCTGTTCACCATAACAATGTCTATCAACGCGTCCTTCCAGGAATCGAATTTCCGCATGGTTGGCGGATATACACACGGAAGCTTCAAGAGGCTGACACCGGATCAGTATAATGAATTGAAATCCGATCCACTGATCAAAGCATATGGCCTGCATCGTTTCCTCGGCGGTGCGGTAGATGATTGCTTTGCCAAGACGAATGTGGAGATCCACCATTGGGATCAGACGGCTGCAAAGTGGTCTTATTGCGTTCCTACGAATGGTACGTCTCCCACCGAGGGCAGCAATGAGGCTGCAACCGACCTCGCGGTATTGCAGTACCTTGGCATCGAGCCCAAAATTGGTACATCGTTCACCGTTACCCTTGAAATTGGTGGTGTCACTACCGAACAGACTTTTGAGCTCTCCGGATGGTGGGAAAGTGACGCGGTTGCTTCGGCACACATTATTCTAATTCCTGAAAGCCGGGTGGATAAAGTGCTCCAGGAGTTGGGGTACGCCTCACCTTATGTTGGTCTTGAAAACGGCGTTGGCTCCTGGGGGCTTGATGTCATGCTGAAAAGCTCCCGGCATATTGAAGCCGACTTAGTGGAAATACTGGAACGACACGGATATCAAAGCAGCGACGCCGCAAAGAACAATTATATCGATACGGGCGTAAACTGGGGCTACACTGGTGCTCAATTATCAGCGGGAATGGACGGAGAAACTGTCTTTATTCTTGCACTGATGCTCGCCGTGATCCTTCTGACCGGTTATTTGGTGATTTACAACGTCTTTCGTATTTCAGTCGCAGGAGATGTTCGATTCTATGGCCTGCTGAAAACGGTCGGCACTACAGGCCGACAGCTCCGGCGAGTGATCCGGCTGCAGGCGCTGGCGCTCAGCATGATCGGGATTCCGCTTGGACTGCTGCTTGGCTGGCTGACGGGCGGCCTTCTGGCACCTGTCGTTCTCAACAATCTGAGTATCGGCGGTGTTGCTAAAGTATCCGCCCAACCGCTGCTTTTCCTCGGCGCGGCAGTATTCTCACTCGTAACTGTGCTGATCTCCTGTGCGCTTCCCGGGCGTCTGGCCGCGAAGGTCAGTCCGGTGGAGGCGGTGCGTTACACGGAGGGATCAGAATACAGGAAAACACGCCGCCGCGCAGGCAGGGTATCTCCCTGCGCCCTGGCCTGGGCAAACCTGGGCCGCAGCCGCTCGAAGACGATCATAACCGTGCTGTCTCTCGCGCTGGCGGTTGTGCTTTTGTCCATGACGGTATTCTTCACCAACAGTTTTGACATGAATAAATATCTGCGCGACAAAACTGCCTGCGATTTTCTTGTCGCTCCCAACAGCTATTTCCGTGCGGGTCAGGGTGCTGACGGCGTATCGCAGGCCGCTCTCGAGGCGATTTGGGATCAGGGCGGCGTCAGGGACGGCGGAAGAATGTACTTCCAATATAACAACTTCGAAGAGATTGTACCGGAAGAACATATCACTTCCTATTTCAGTCACTACTATCCGGAATTCGGTCAGTCGCTTCTTGAAAATGGTGAACCGGTCGATGTTGGAACACGAGCCATAAATACTATGATTTACGGCGCAGAAGAATATCTTCTCAACCGAATGACGGTAATCGAAGGTGACCTGGCTCCTCTTTTCAAGTCCGACGGGCATTATATTGCAGCGGTATGCGCAGTGGACGACTATGGAAATGTCATCGACGGGTCGTCGTGGGTTCGTGCGGGCGATACAATAACACTCCGGTATGTGGAAGAGTTTGAATATTATGACCCGCAGACAGGGCATGTATATGGGGAAGATGAGGACTTCGGGCAGTCATGGGCCAAGCGGGCATTAAGGTATACGGATATGGATTTTGAGGTTGCGGCCGTAGTCACGCTTCCTTATACACTGTCTTATCGGGCAATTATGGGCGATGCATATGTGATGAATGCAGGAACCTTTACGAAATACGCGGCTGATCAGGATCCGCTGTACTATGCTTTTGATACAATCGAGGAAACAAACTCCGGCATGGAGGCATTTCTTGCCGATTATACCAGGGGATCTGGCCAGGAATATAGTTATGAGAGCCGTGCGTCCTACGAAAAGGAGTTTAACAGTTTCCGGGGTATGTTTTTGCTGTTGGGCACAGTGCTGAGCTTTATCGTAGGACTCGTAGGGATTATCAATTTCGTGAACGCCGTAATAACTGGTATTGTTTCACGCAAAAGAGAACTCGCCATGCTTCAGGCTGTCGGGATGACCGGGCAGCAACTCAGAGCGATGCTTGTTTGGGAAGGATTGTTCTATGCGTTGGGATCAGGCCTTTTGGCAATTCTGCTGAGTGCTGTTCTTGAGCCTCTTCTTTCAGGTTTACTGGAAAAGGTGTTCTGGTTTTTCTCCGGTAATGTTACACTTATCTCTGCAATACTTGCCCTTCCTGTTTTTGCTGTACTTGGAGCCGTCATCCCGCTTGTCTCTTACAAGGTGCTTTCAAGACAAACTATTGTTGATCGACTTCGGGAAGCGAGTGATTGATAATCTTTTTCGGGAAATTAGGTACGCAGTTAAAGAAGGAGTGTTACACACAAATTGTATGTAACACTCCGTTTTTTGTTTTCCAACCCGTCAGACAGATGCCCGAATCAGTTTTTGTTTCAAAACTTTCTTATGAGCATCCGCCTAAACCGTTGCCTCTCCATTTTCTTGATTAAGCGGCCTCTGCCGCTCAGCTCATCGCCGGAGAAATCCGGGGATGTCAAAGGGGATTGGGGCGCTTCCCCAACGAGCGAAAAGCGGCTGGGTATATACCCAGACACTGCTCGCACAGAATGTGCCTGGTATAGAA